>NZ_JAMYLO010000003.1:0-569527 GCF_040318075.1 Mesorhizobium sp. M1328
CGATGATCTGCTCTTCCGTAAACCGCTTTCTCTTCATCAGTCCGTCCTTCAATCGAGGCCGGACTCTAATCTCAGATGGAGGAAATTACCCGTGGCAGGTCAAAAGGTCTCAAGATCACAGCCGAAGTCGACTACTTGCATCTTGGTGAAGATTCCGTCACGAATTTCACCAATGCCGACAAGGAAAACAGCATCGGCGGCATCCTCCGCTTCCAGCGCTCGTTCTGATCAAACGACGATCTCGCAAGGACGGCCCGTAGCGATACGCTACGGGCCGTTTCGGTTTGCAGCGGATAGGTCGCTCATCTTGATTTCGCCATCCAACCGGTGACAAGCTCTCGTCATGGAATGGCGAGACGAGGGAATCATTCTCGGCACCCGCAAGCATGGCGAAACCAGCGCCATTCTCGAGGTGATGACACGTGCGCATGGCCGCCATCTCGGTCTCGTGCGCGGCGGCCGTTCGCGCAAACAGCAGCCTGTCTTGCAGCCCGGCAATCGCGTCGACCTGTTGTGGCGGGCGCGGCTCGACGAGCATCTCGGCACCTTCCAGGTCGAGGCCATCGAGATGAACGCCGCCCGGCTGATGGACAGCGCCGTTGCCGTCTACGGCCTGCAGACGATGGCCGCGCATTTGCGTCTTCTGCCTGAGCGCGACGCCCATGGCGGCCTTTACGAGACGCTTGCGGTGATGATCGCTCATCTCGGCGATGCCGATGCCGCCGGCGAGCTGGTGGCCCGCTTCGAGCTGCTGGTCCTCGACGAACTCGGCTTCGGCCTCGATCTCAGCCAGTGTGCGGCGACCGGCACGAGGCAGGATCTTGCCTATGTCTCGCCGAAATCCGGCCGCGCCGTGTCGCGGGCGGCGGGCGCGCCGTGGCGCGACAAGATGCTGGCGCTGCCTGCCTTCCTGCAGCGCGGCTCCGGGCTGCGCGCCGATCCGGCGGCGATCGAGGACGCCTTCCGGCTGACCGGCTTCTTTTTGACCCGCCATGTCTACGAGCCGCGCGGCATCGAGCCTCCCGGCGCCCGCGCCGGGTTTCTCGCTGCCTTGCGCAGGCATCATCCACCCGGCCTTGAATCCGGCAAGGCAAGCGCCGGGGAAGCCGCCACCGGGGAAACCACCAGATGAGCGAAGTTGAACCTGATCCAGGCAACGTTTCGCCGCTCGGCCTTGGCACCATTCCGCAGGTGGGCGAGGCCTATGCCACGGCCGAGTTCAAGTGAATTTGACGCGGCCGATCACGCCAAGGACGGGCGAGGTGGTGTGCGAGGGCAAAGTGGTGCACAAGGGCCGCACGCTGGCGGTTTCGGAAGCGGCGCTGAAGGACGCGAATGGCAAGCTGCTGGCTTTCGGCACCGAAACATGCTCGATCTTTCCGGCGGCCAATCTGGCGGCACGTTGAATGGACCGGCCGTTTGGCCGCCGCATTTGAATGTCACTGAACATTGAATGTCAGTGACAACTGGCCTGGTTTGGGGGAACCGCCATGTTTGAAAGCCTGATTGGCCTCGTCGCCATCATCGCGCTGTTCGTCATCATTTCACGCCAGCAGAGCCGCATCGGCCTGATCGAGCGCGAGCTTGGCGCCTTGCGCAGCCTTGTGCTTTCAGGCGCGCCTGTGCTGCCGCCGCAAGCCAAGGAACCGGCTGCAAACGACAGCAAACTGGCGGACGGCGCAATCCCGCCGGCGGCCGCAGCCGACATGGCCGCATCGCCAGGGACCGCAGCGGTCGTGTCAGCCACAGAGGCCGATGCCGATACGACGGCGCCGTCCGCACCGGAGTCGGCGCAACCGGCGGCAGCGGCGAAAGCCGCCCGCCAATCCGACGTCGAAACGGCGCTCGGTACCCGCTGGGCGGTATGGGTTGGCGGCATCGCGCTGGCGCTGGGCGGCCTGTTCCTGATCCGCTACACCATCGAGGCCGGCATTTTCGGGCCACGCGTGCGGCTTGCCATGGCGGCGGCACTCGGGCTGGTGCTGGTCGCCGGCGGCGAGTTCATCCGGCGCACCGGCTTCAGGGTGCCGGTGCAAGGTGCCGCCGGTGCCTATATCCCGGCGATCCTGACGGCGGCCGGCGCCTTCATCCTGTTCGGTACCGTCTACGCCGCGTACAGCATTTACGGCTTCATCGGCCCGACTCTCGCTTTCACGCTGCTCGGCGCCATCGGCGTGGCGACGATCGCGGCAAGCCTGGTCCACGGTCAGGCGCTGGCCGGCGTCGGCCTGCTCGGTGCCATGGTGACGCCGCTGCTGGTCGCCTCGCAGGCGCCCAACCCGTGGGCGCTGTTTGGCTATCTGGCGATCGTGCTCGCCGCCACCGGCGTCATCGCCCGCATCCGCGACTGGAGGCTTTTGATGGCCGCAGCCTTCGTCGCCACGGGCATCTGGACCATCTTCTACATGACCGACGCGCCGGGGGCGAAGCTTTCCGTCATCCTCTTTATCGACGTGGTGACACTGGCCGTGCTCGCCTTCGTCTGGCTCGGCCGTCGCGGCGAAGCGGTCGCCGGCAGCGGCTTCGATTGGCCGTCGATCGCGCCGGGCTTCTTCGTCGCTCTTTCAGCGCTGGCCCTGTTCGTCGATCCGGTCTTTGCCGCCGCCGGCGATGCCTTGCAGGGCGCAGCCCTTGTCGCAGCCCTGGTGGCGGTGGCGCTCTATCGGCCGCGGGCGCTGGCACTGCTGCACGCCGCCGGGCTGGCGACGGTGCTGGTCTATCTCGGCATCATTCCGCCGACCACGGTCGCCGTCGATTCTTCGGGCGGCGCTCTCGGTGTCGATGGCGTGCCGGTTGTGGCGTCCGATGCCTTGATGCTCAGGATCGGCATCGCGCTGGGCCTGGTCTTCATCGGCGCCGGCTTTTGGGCGGCGCGCCGTTTTGCGGCCCCTGGCTGGCTGCGCGCCGCCGCATGGGCGGCCTGGAGCGCTGTCGCGCCACTGGTCATCCTGCTGGCGCTCTGGTCTACCTTCGGCAATCTCGACCGTGACCTTGCTTATGCGGCGGTCGCAGCCGTTTTGGTCGGAGTCTTCGTCGCCGGCGGCGAGTGGATAGCGCGCGGCGAAGCGCCGCCGCTAACCGGCGGCGCTGCCGTCTCCTTCGCGCTCGGCGGGGCGGCGGTTGCCGGCCTGCTAATGCTGCACATGGCCTTTGGTTCGGGCTGGACAACCATCTTGCTCGGAGCAGCCGCCGTCGTGCCGGCGCTGGCAACGCGCTGGCGTAGCTATCCGGTGCTTGGCTGGATTTCGGTTGGTGCGGTGATTGCAGTGCTCGGCCGCGTCGCCTTCGACCCGACCATCGTCGGTGCCGAGTTCCTGTCGAAGACGCCGGTGTTCAACTGGCTGCTGCTTGGATATGGCGTGCCGGCGCTCGCCTTCGGCTTTGCCGCCTGGCAACTCGCCCGCACCACCAATGGCCGGCCGCGCCTCGCCATGGAGGCCGGCGCCGCGCTGTTTTGCCTGCTCACCGTCGCCATGCTGGTGCGCCATGTCATGCATGGCGGCGTCATCGATACGGCTGCTGCGACGCTTGCCGAACAGGCGATCTACACGCTGATCGCCATCGGTGCGGGTGCCATCCTGGTCGCCATAGACATGCGCTCGCCAAGTTCGGTGCTGCGCTACGGCTCGATTGCAGCGGGCGTGGTCTCGGTCGCTTTCATCGTCCTCCAGCATTTTCTGGCGCTGAACCCGTTGCTGACGGATGAATCGACCGGCAGCATTCCGGTGTTCAACCTTCTGTTCCTCGCCTACCTCTTGCCGGCGGTTGCGGCAGGCGCACTGGCACTCTATGCCCGTGACAAGCGGCCGCAATGGTATGCGGCGATGCTGGCGGTGGTGGCGGCGGTGCTCGCTTTTGCCTATGCCACGCTGTCGGTCAGGCGCCTGTTCAAGGGCGAGTTCATCGGGCTTTGGAGCGGTCTCGGCCAGCTCGAGACTTATACTTATTCGGCACTGTGGCTGGTCATCGGCGTGGTGCTGCTCACCGCCGGTGTCTGGCTGAAGTCGCAGGTGCTGCGCATAGCGTCGGCGGCGCTGATCTCGGTCGCCGTGCTCAAAGTCTTCATCTTCGACATGTCCGAACTGGAAGGCGTGTTGCGGGCGCTGTCCTTCATCGGCCTCGGCGCGGTGCTCATCGGCATCGGCTTGTTCTATCAGCGTCTGCTGACAAGAGCAGCGAAAGGGACGTGAGGTCAAGTTGCATGAATATTCAAGATGGAATATATGAATATTCCAAAGGAGATATTCAGTTGCCTCTCTATATCCGCGACGACGAGGTGGATGCGCTGGCCGCAAAACTGCAGCGTGAGACCAACGCCCCGAGCAAGACGGAAGCAGTGCGGACCGCGCTTTTGCACGAGCTCGAGCGCAACCGCGCCCGCAAGCCCCTGCGCGACAGAATTGCGGCGCTACAGGCCAGGTATGCTGCGTTGGGGCCGCCCGATCCCAACTTCGACATGAAGGCGTTCACCGACGAGATGTGGGAAGATTGATGTTCGTCGATGCGTCGGTCATCGTCGCCATTCTCGCCAAGGAACCGGGTTGGGCGGAATTGCTCAAGCGAATCTCTGGTGCCGGCAGTCCGCTGCATATTTCCGCGCTTGTTCGGCTCGAGGCGACACTTACCCTTGGACGCATAAACGCCGTTTCCAAAAAGCCGACGCCCGAATTGCTGGCCGTGGCGCGCGATCTAGTCGATTCGTTCATTGTCGAAATCAGTGCCCGCAATGTACCTATCGACGAGGACATCGGCGCGCGCGCTATCGACGCGAGCATCCGCTACGGCAAGGCGGTCGGTCATCCGGCCGATCTCAATTTTGGCGATTGCTTCGCCTACGCCTGCGCAAAGGCCCTAGATCTTCCGTTGCTCTACAAGGGCGACGATTTTCTTCAGACGGATCTGGCGTAACCGGCGTTTTGACAATCGGATGCAAGCCGGGAATAAACCTGCCTTGGGCGGCGTTATTCAGTTGCTTGGGTGACCGGGGCGGCGGACCGCTTCGCGCTGGCCGCTTGCGCCGCGCTGCAAAGGCGCGTTCAATCACCACGGACAGGGGCCCCAGAACCAGCGGTCATGGACGAAAAGAAGGCAGCAATCCTTGGAGAAATACCGCGTCTGCGCCGCTATGCACGCTCGCTGTTGCGCGACCGCGATTCCGCCGACGATCTCGTCCAGGACTGTCTCGAGCGGGCGCTTGTGCGGCTCGACAATTGGCAGACAGGAGAAAGCCCCAGGAGGTGGCTGTTTACGATCATGCACCATTTGTTCATCGACCAGATGCGCAAGGTGAACCGGCGCGGCGAGGCGGCGATGCTGCCGCTCGAGGCAAGCGAGGCGCAGGCAGCACCCGCCGAGCAGGTCGAGAGCATCGCCTCGCGCGAGATCGTCGACGCGCTGCAGGCGATCAGCCCTGACCGGCGCGCGGCACTTGTGATGGTCGCCATCGAAGGGTTTTCCTATGCCGAAGCCGCCAACATCCTTGGGGTTCCCGCCGGCACCTTGATGTCCCGCATCGCGCGCGGGCGTGAGGAACTGCGCGCGCTGCTGGATGATACCGCGCGCCGCCGCTCGATAAGGATCGTCTAGAAATGAGCCGGCGCGATTTCTCCGAACGCGACATCCACATGGCTCTCGATGGCGAGTTGCCGGGCGACGAGCGGACGGCCTATGAGGCATGGCTCGAGGCCAATGCCGAGATGAAGGCCAAGAGCGCACGCTACGCCGCCGACCGGGCAGCGTTGCGCGCAGCCTTTAACGGCGTGCTGGACGAACCCGTCCCGGTGCGGCTGAGCAAGGTGGTGCTTGGCGAGGCGCCGGTGGTCAGAGCGGCGGCGTCGCGCTCGCGTTGGTGGCTTGCGGCCGCCGCTGCCGCCATCCTGGTGATTGGCGGCACTGGCGGCTACCTTGCCGGCATCGGCCGCCTCGGCCTGGAAAACACGGCCGAAGACCAGCTTGCCGAAGAGGCGATCGCCGCCCATGTCATCTATGCCGCCGAAAAGCGGCATGCGGTGGAAGTGCCGGCAAGCGACAAGGATCATTTGCAGAGCTGGTTGTCGAACCAGGTGGGTTTGAAGCTCGTCGCCCCGGATCTGGCGGCGCAGGGATTCCAACTGGTCGGTGGCCGGCTGCTGCCTGCCGGCCAGGGCAAGGCCGCGATGCTGCTTTACGAGGACGACAAAGGGGAGCGCATATCGCTCTTCGTCACCGCCGAATCGGCGGCCAAGGCCAAGGGCACTTATGGGTCGGAGGAAGATGGTCCTGCGGCTGTCTACTGGCTGGACAAGGGTTATGGCTGCGCCGTCGTCGGCTCGCTGCCGCGCGAGCGGCTGGCCGCGGTGGCCAAGAGCGCCTATGGCCAGCTTCTGGCGGGCTTGGAAAGCTGAGCAGGCGCTTGTTTTTCCGGAGCCGCGCCGATGCCGAAACACGAAGGTCGTTCAAAGCCTTTCCGCGGACCTGCCTGCCGTCAAAACTGTCACAATTCGGCCCTAATCGAGGTGCGATAGCGCTTGCTGAATACTGGTACTTCGGCTGGTGTGACCGATGTTTAGACTAGGGCCGTTTCCACAACCCAATCGAGGTTTTCTGAGCCCGCATGCCTGCCGAGATTCGCAAGGCCCGCGCGTCCGACGTCGATGACCTCGCCGCCATCGAAAAAGCCGTTTTCTCGAGCGATCGCATTTCTCGCCGTTCCTTTCGCCAACTGATCGAACGCGACACCGCCGAACTGCTGGTTGGCGAAAGCGATGGCCGTGTCGCCGGCTATGCAGTCGTACTGTTTCGCAAGGGCAGCGGCGTCGCGCGGCTTTATTCGATCGCCGTCGGTCCATTTTTCGGCGGCCGTGGCGTTGGCCGGCTGCTGCTGGAAGAGGCCGAAGCCGCCGCTTTCGTGCACGGCCGCATGATGCTTCGTTTGGAAGTCCGCGAGGACAACCCGCGCGCGATCCAGATCTACGAGCAGAGCGGCTACCGCAAGATCGGCCGCGAACCGGACTATTACGAGGATGGCGCCACGGCGCTGCGCTACGAAAAGACCTTGCGCGGCGACATTCCGGTCGCCACCGAAGTGCCGTTTTATCAGCAGACTTGCGAGTTCACCTGCGGACCATGCTGCCTGATGATGGCGATGGCTTACTTCGGCCCCGGATTCGTGCCGGACCCGGTGATGGAAATCCGGCTGTGGCGTGAGGCGACGACCGTTTTCATGATGTCGGGGCCGGGCGGCTGCGAACCGTTCGGGCTGGCCGTCGCCGGCTATGAGAGCGGGCTTGCTGCTGAGATCTATGTCTCCTTCTACGGCGCGCTGTTCCTGCAGTCGGTGCGCAGCGAGGACAAGCGCCGGGTCATGGAGCTGGCGCAGGTCGACTTTCGCCGCCGCGCGGAACTTTACCGCATCCCGGTGAATTACCGTTCATTCGGGCTTGACGACATTCGCACCGCGATCGCAGAGGGAAAACTGGTACTGGTCCTGATCAGCGGCTTCCTGATGTTCGGCAAGAAGGTTCCGCACTGGGTATTGGCCATCGGTGACGATGGCGATCATATCCTGATCCACGACCCCTGGGTCGAGGACGAGCGGCAGGAGACGATCCTCGATGCTGCCAACATTCCCGTGCCTTACGGCATCTTCATGAACATGGCGCAATTCGGCCGCGACGGATTGCGCGCCGCCATCACTCTCGGAAAGCGCGACAGCCAATGACCTGGGTCATCCTTACCGGCCGGCAGAACGATCTCGACCAGGTGGCGACGCCGCACAAGATCATCACCAATCGCGACTACCTTGCCCATCCGGCACTGTTTCGCGGTCAGCGGCCGAAGGTCATCAACCTGTCGAACAATTACGGCTACCAGAGCCGCGGCTATTACGCTTCGCTGCTCGCAGGTTCGCGTGGCCACAAGGTCATCCCGACTGTCGAGACGATGATCGATCTGTCGGAGCGCAAGCTCTACGAGCACGCGTTGCCGGAACTCGAACTCGCACTCAACAAGTGCCGCAAGGACCTGGGCGGCGCTTTCCCGCAGAAGGTCTGCATCTTCTTCGGCATCGGACCGTCCAGGATATGGGATCGCTTCGCCAAACTGCTGTTCGACTGGTTCCGTGCCCCGGCGCTCGAGGTCCACATCAGGGACAGCGCCGAATGGGCCTCGATCCGCAAGATCGGCTTCCATCCCCTGGCCAGGATGACCGAGGACGAGGAAACGCACTTTCTCCAGTGCCTGGAGACCTACACCAACCGCGAGTGGCGCGACACCAAGGGCCGCACGCCGGCGCGCTACACTTTCGCCACGCTGGTCGATCCGCATGAGGAACTGCCGCCGTCGGAGATTTCGTCGCTGCGCCACTGGGCAAAGATCGCCGAAAAGATGGGCGTCGAAATCGAGCCGATCACCAAGCGGGATCTGGCCAAACTCGCCAACTACGACGCGCTGTTCATCCGCGAGACCACCTCGATCTCCAACCACACCTACCGCTTTGCCCGCCGCGCCCAGCAGGAAGGCATGCCGGTCATCGACGATCCGCTGTCGATGATCCGCTGCACCAACAAGGTCTATCTCAACGAGCTGATGACCTACAACAAGGTACCGGTGCCGCCGACGGTGATGATTGCCGGCATCTCGGATCTGGAAGTTGCGGCGCAGACGCTGGGCTTCCCCCTGGTGCTGAAGATCCCGGACTCCTCGTTTTCGCGCGGCGTCAAGAAATGCGGCACCTTCGAAGAGTTGAAGACGCTCGCAACCGAATGGCTGGAGGATTCCGACCTCCTGATCGCGCAAAAATTCATTCCGACGGAATATGATTGGCGCGTCGGTGTCCTCGGCGGCCAACCTTTGTTTGCCGTCCATTATCTGATGGCCAAGAAACATTGGCAGATCGTCAATCATAAGGCCAACGGCAAGCCCGACCAGGGCGGCATCAAGACCTTCACCCTGAAGGAAGCGCCGGCCCACGTCGTCGAGACGGCGGTCAGTGCGGCGCGCTGCATTGGCGACGGCCTCTACGGCGTCGACCTCAAAGAAACCAGGGACGGCGTCTTCGTCATCGAGGTCAACGATAACCCCAACCTCGACCACGGCTGGGAAGACTCCGGCGAAAAAGACGAGGTCTGGGTGCGGCTGACGCAGTGGTTCCTGGAGCGGTTGGACCGGCCGGGCCGATGACATCCGAATTGAGGGGAAAAGATGCTGTTCTTCGTAACCGAGGATTTTCGCGGCTGCGACCGTAAGGAGATCTACCGCCGTTTCCGCGACCAGGGCCGCCTGAAGCCGGACGCGCTTCTCGTGCACCACAGCTGGATCGCAGCGGATATGAGCCGCTGCTTCCTGCTGGTGGAGGCCGATGACGTCACGCTCCTGCAGCGGTGGGTCATCGAATGGGCGGATCTGGTCGAATTCGAGATCGTTCCCGTGGCGACGAACAAGGATATGGTGGAGGCATTGAGCGGACATCTCTGACCCGCGCGCGCTTCGACGAGATATATCCAGACATTGTATTGATAGCAGATCTCCAGGCTGAGCCGATGACTGGCTCGCCCGGCTGTCGCACTTAGCCAGACTGCCTGATCGTCGCGCTCGACTTCAGCAGCCGATTAATGTCCGACGCTTTTGACGGCACCCCGATCAAATAGCCCTGGGCCTCGACGCAGCCCTCCTTTTTCAGGAATTCAAACTGCGCTTCGGTCTCGACACCTTCGGCGGTGACGGTGATGCCCAGCTGTGCGCCAAGCCCGATGATGGTGCGCACGATAGCCGCGGTATCGCGGCTGTCGATATCGCTGATGAAGGAACGATCGATCTTGATCTTGTCGACGGGAAAGCGCCTGAGGTAGCCCAGCGAGGAATAGCCGGTGCCGAAATCGTCCAGCGCGATGCGGACACCCAGATCGCGTAGCTGCCTGAGTGTCTTGAGCACCAGATCGCTCTCGTCCATCAGCACCGTTTCGGTGATTTCCAGTTCAAGCCGGTTGGCCGGCACGCCCGAGAACGCCAGTGCCGAAATGACGCTGCGGGCAAAGGTACCGCTTTTGATCTGCACGGCGGAGACATTGACTGCGATGCGCCAAAGCGCCCAGCCTGCCGCGGTCGTGCAGGCTTTTCGCAGCGCCCATTCTCCAAGCGGCACGATCAGCCCAGTCTCCTCGGCGGCCGGAATGAAGTCGTCCGGCCGCACCAGGCCGCGCACCGGCGAACGCCAGCGCATCAAGGCTTCGGCGCCGACGATTTCGCCGGAGGCGATGTTCATGATCGGCTGGAAATCCAGCTCGAATTCGCGGCGCGACAGCGCTGCCCTGAGATCGATTTCGAACGCCCGGCGTGCCCGCACCATCGCGTCCATGGCTGGTTCGAAGAAGCGGTAGAGGTTGCGCCCTTCGCTCTTTGCCCGATAGAGCGCCATATCCGCGTTTTTCAGCAACGTGTCGGCGTCCTTGCCGTCATTCGGAAACAGCGCGATGCCGAGACTGATGCCGACGCGCATGTCGTGTCTTTTGTCGCGAAACGGCTTTCCAATGATCTCGACGATGCGTTTGGCCAGCTTTTCCGCGTCGCCCGGGCTTTTGAGATTGAACTGGATGATGACGAATTCGTCGCCGCCGAAGCGGGAGACAACGTCCGTTTCATTGCGCAGGCACCGTTGCAGCCGTTCGGCCACGCATTTCAGCAGCCAGTCGCCGGCGGGGTGTCCCCAACTATCATTGACTGCCTTGAAGTGATCGAGGTCGAGCGAGAATATCGCCAGCGATCCGTCTGTCGTCTCGCTGAGGGCTTGGTCCAGCCGTTCGCGAAGCATCGAGCGATTGGGCAGGTTGGTCAGTGTGTCGTGGTGCGCAAGATGGGTCATGCGCTCTTCCACACGCCTGCGCTCGGTGACGTCGTCGAACGTCGCGACCCAGCCGCCGCCGCTCATCGGGCGGCGCGCAACCAGCAGTGTTCTGCCGTCAGCGAGATGGCGATGCGTTACGTGTGTTTTCCCCGCCCGCAGGCAGGCTTCGATTTGCGAGATTTCGCTGTCGGGGTCGAGCTTTGTATAAATGCCCAGTTCCAGCAGCCGCTTGAACGCATCATGGTGACTCATGCCAAGCGGGAAGTCGGCCGGCCTGACATGATAAAGTTCCAGGAAACGTTCGTTGCGCACGATCAGCTTGCCGTCCGCATCGTACATCAAAAGGCCTTGCGACATGTTGGCAAGTGCCGCGTCGAAACGGCGGTGCTGCTCCTTCAACTCCTGCTCGGCGCGCCGTTGCTCGGTGATGTCCTCGTAGATCGAGACCCAACCACCTGACGCCAGCGGCCGGTGCGAAATGTTGACGATGCGCCCGTCTGCAAGCGATTCCTCATAGGTGGAAGGTTTTGCCTGGTCGATATAGGGCTTGCGGATCGCATAGAGTTGCTCAGCGCTTTGCGAGGCGATGCCGATATCCACGCTGTGCTGGAGGATGTCGAAAAACCGGATGCCGGGTCGCACCACTTCGGCGTCGAGGCGAAAGACGCTGATGTAGTTCCTGTTGCAGATGATCATCCGTTCATCGGCATCGAACATGCACAGGCCATGTGACATGTTCTCGACCGCTGCCGAAAAACGCTCGTTCTGTTCGCGCAGCTCGTCGTCGATCTGTCGCGGCAGACCAACGCCTTTGGCCCTCCGTCGGCGGACGGATGAACCAGCCTTGATACCGGCAACGGGCATGAGGCAAGCCTATGGACCATGGTTAACCACGGCACTGTTGTCCCTGCCGGTTAATTTACCGTTTTCAGCCGGCTGGAACGGCAGTCTGGCGTCGCGACTTTTCGATCGCCGCAAAGCGTTTGAGAAAGGCATTCTGCGCCCAAGTCACCGAGCGCGGCGTCACGTCGAAGCGCTCGGCATTGAAGCCGCGCGGCCTGCCGAAGAACTCCGTCGCCTCTGCCGTCGAAAAACCAGCAAGCAGCGTTGCTTCGAAATAAGCGGCGATCTGATCCGCTCGCTTGATCTCCTTGCGCAGTCCCGCGTCGAGCTCGGCCGGCAGTGAAAAGCGCAGATGGATGGCGCGCTGCAGCCTGATCTCGCAATCCCTGTAGCTGCCGCCCATCACGGATTTGAACGGCGAGATCATGTCGCCTATGACATATTCCGGCGCGTCGTGCAGCAGCGCCGCCAACCGCATATCGGCGTCGGCATCCGGCATCAGCTCACCGACAAGCGTTTCGACCAGCAGTGAATGCTGGGCGACCGAAAAGGCGTGGTCGCCTCTGGTCTGGCCGTTCCAGCGTGCGACGCGGGCAAGGCCATGGGCAATATCGGAGATCTCGATGTCGAGCGGCGAGGGGTCGAGCAGATCGAGCCGTCGCCCGGACAGCATGCGCTGCCAGGCGCGCGGCGGCGCCCCGACGCGATCGGCCGCCATCAGGCGTCCTCCGCGCCGACGGCTTCGTGCGGAAAGCTGAATTTCGCCCAGGACGGGATGGCGAGCGACACGGCGACGTCGTCAGCCAGGATCGGCAGGCCGGCGTCGAGTGCTGCCTTGACCCGGTCGATGCGGGTAATGGCAAGGCCTGTCGTGCCGGCGGTCGAGCCAAGCGTGCCGACCGGTCGCCCCTCCACCGTCAACTCTGCGCCCGAGGCGGGCAGGGAGCGTTCAGCCGAGACGATCAACACCCGGCGCCTGGCAGTGCCGCGATGCTGCATACGCGAGACGACCTCCTGGCCGACATAGCAGCCCTTCTTGAAGCCGACGCCGCCGATCTCGTCGAGCAGCACGTCATGCGGAAACGCATCGCCGAGCTGGTAGTCCGCGCCGCTTTCGGCAATGCCATGGGCAATGCGAACGGCTTGCCATGCGGCAAGGTCGCCTCCTTCTGCGGTGCCATCATAGAAGCGCTTGACGATAGCATCGACGAACCGCGCATCCGCAAACGGCGCTGCTTCAAATTGCGAGGCGGTTGAATCGCTTTCCCATAGAACGGTCACAACCGGCTGATCCAGCTTGGCAATTTGGACTTTGGCGCGCAACTTGTAGAGCGTCAGCCGGCGCATGAAATCGTCAGCGGTCTCGGCACGGCACTCAAGGCGGAAAGCATTTTCGCCGGCGCGCGAGATCAGGAAGTCAAAAAGGATCTTGCCTTGCGGCGTCAGCAGCGCGCCGGGCTTTGCTTCGCTGCTACCGAGCGCGTCGAGGTCGGTGGTCAGGATGTTCTGCAAAAAGTGCTCGGCATCCGGCCCCGACACGGAAACGAGTGCGCGATCTCTGAGCGAGGCAAAGGGCATGGTGGGAAAACGAGCCTGAGCTTGCAAAACTATCGGCCATTACGTAAGCCGCTGGCACTTCCCCCGCAAGAGACCGGATCCGCATGGCCCCCATCTACGATCTCATCCTGACAGGCGGCATCGTGGTCAACCATGACGGCGAGGGTTTTCGCGACGTTGGCATCAATGGTGGGCGCATCGCTGCCATCGGCGACCTTCGCCAGGCGTCGGCGGGCGAGACGATCGACTGCCGCGGGCTGCACATCCTGCCGGGCATCGTCGACAGCCAGGTGCATTTCCGTGAGCCGGGCCTGGAGCACAAGGAAGATCTGGAGACAGGCTCGCGGGCAGCGGTGCTCGGCGGCGTCACCGCCGTCTTCGAGATGCCGAACACCAATCCGCTGACCACCAGCGAGGCAACCCTTGCCGACAAGGTGCGGCGTGCCACCGGCCGCATGCATTGCGACTTTGCCTTCTGGGTCGGCGGCACCCGCGACAATGCGAACGACGCCGGCGATCTCGAGCGGCTGCCGGGTGCGGCCGGCATAAAAGTGTTCATGGGCTCGTCCACCGGCGACCTGCTCGTCGAGGACGATGAAGGCGTTGCCTCGATCCTGAGGAACACACGCCGCCGCGCCGCCTTTCACTCTGAGGACGAGTTCCGGCTGCGCGAGCGGCTTGGCGAGCGCACCGCGGGCGATCCGTCCTCACATCCGGTGTGGCGCGACGAGATCGCTGCGTTGCGCTGCACGGAGCGCCTTGTGCGCATCGCGCGCCAGGTCCGCGCCCGGATCCATGTGCTGCACATCTCGACCGCCGAGGAGATAGGCTTCCTCGAACAGCACAAGGATGTCGCGACCTGCGAGGCGACGCCGCATCATCTGACGCTGAGCGCCGATGATTATGCGCAGTTGGGCACCCTGATCCAGATGAACCCGCCGGTACGCGCCACGCGCCATCGCGACGGGGTTTGGCAGGGCATTGCGCAGGGCGTTGTCGACGTGCTCGGCTCCGACCATGCGCCGCACACGCTGGCCGAGAAGGCGAAACCTTATCCGGCGTCGCCGTCCGGCATGACCGGCGTGCAGACCCTGGTGCCGATCATGCTGGACCATGTCAACGCCGGCCGGCTCACCTTGCAGCGCTTTGTCGACCTGACCAGCCATGGCCCGCAACGCATCTTCGGCATCGCCAGGAAAGGCCGAATTGCCGCCGGCTACGATGCCGATTTCACCATTGTCGATCTGAAGCGCCACGAGACCATCGCCAACGCCCAGCAAGGTTCCAAGGCCGGCTGGACGCCTTATGACGGCAGGCAGGTGACCGGCTGGCCGGTCGGCACTATCGTTCGGGGCCGGCGCGTGATGTGGGAAGGCGAGATTGCCACGCCAGGCCAAGGCAGGGCGGTGGAGTTTTCCGAGGCGTTGGCGCGCTAGGCTCTCTGCCTCGATAAGGGCCAGGCTAGACCACTCAATCCCCGGCGACGAAGAACGTCCATTGCCCGGTCGGCGTGATGCCGACTCGGTAGAAGATGTAGGCACCGAACTGCTTCATGTTGTCATAGTCGCTGGCGGTGACGATCTTGAACAACTCGACCCGCTGCCTGGCATCGAGCTTGTCCAGCGGCAGGGCGAAAAAATACGGCCAGACGTACAGATCCTGCGGAGTGCCTGCATCGACGTGGACATAGCCGGCATTGAGCACCTCTTCCAGGATGGCGAGGATTTCCTGGCCTTCCGTGTCGCCCGAAAGGCCTTTCAGGAAGGCGATCGGGTCGCCCTCCATGTCGCCCAGCGACAATTGGGTCATCATGTCGCCCGTGCCGATCAGCGGCCGCAGTCTTTCGATGTCGCCGCTCTTGCACGCCTCGACGATCAGATCGTGCATGCGCCTGACCGGTTCTGGCAACTTGGCAAGGTCGTAGACGACTTCGGGCACAGGCGCGTCCGGATCGACATGCGGATTGGCCATCCCGCCATCGTCCGCTGGCCCTTTCGGCTCGGTTTGCTCTGGCTCGTCGGACGGAGTCGGCTGGCTGGCTGCAGGTGGCGTCGTGCCGAGCGGGCCGGGCATCGGCACGGTACTTCCGGGCGGCGACATGTCGCCGTCGGGCGGCGGTGTGACCGGCGAAGGCAGGTCTTCGCGCTTGATCTCGCTGAGGGCGTGAGCGGGACTACTCGCAAGAAACAGTGCAAGGGGAATCGTGGCGCAGGAAGCAGTAAGCCAAATGCTGAGGACCAGGCCGCGCGGCTTGCCTGATATCGAAAAATTCACCGCCTGCAACTCCCTGGTTCCAGCCCATCCATGTGCCCGAACACGATGTCCGGCGGCGCGCCGTCGTCAAAGAACCGGGGTCAGTGCCGCAGCCTTTCGGGCTCGAAGGCCCCGGCAATCACCTTTTCACGCATGCGATCGAGCAGGGCAAGCGCCGAGGTCTCGCCGTTGGTGCGCAGCATTTCGCCGAATGCCGTTTCGAGGGCTGCCTCGGCGATGATTTCCGGCTCGATCCCGGCCGACAATCCTTCTGCCCAGGCTTCGCTGTGGCTTTCCACGGCGGTCAGGCGCTTTTCTTCCCTGACCAGCGCGTCGATGTCGTTGACGCCATGTTCCATTGCGATGTCCACCCTTTCAAGCGGTGATCCGTTGGATAGGGATCAAGCTTGAGTTGTCCCTTTTACACGCAGGCGCAGTAAGTATTTGTAATGCGACATTTTTTTGGTCGTTTTCTACAAATTCCGTCGCATCCAGCAAACCTGCGTCCGATCCGTTTCAAACTTAGCCGATTAGGCCGGCCAAGGGGACGGAAACCTTCAGTTTGAGTTAATTTCACATTCGCGCGCTAACGTTTCGTTAACATAGTTGCAAAAGTGCAACATCAGGTTTGCACCAAGGCCTCACTCGAGGCAAGCGGAGAAGTGTCGAACGCGTCCGCCACCCACAGCGCCGGCGCTTGATGCCGGTTTGCCGGAACGGCAGCAGCCGTCGTCAGTTTCCGTAGCGAGAGGCTATGTCGCGAGACAGTGTCTCGCCTTCCTTCATGTAGCGGCTGATGGCTTCCGTCGCCGAGGCGGTGCATTGGGTATAAGTGCCGCCGAAGGACCGGTAGCCGCGGTTGAAGCTGGCGATGAAGCGGGCGCGCCGCTCCGGGTTCGGATTTTCCGATGCGATCAGTTTTTCCATCTCGGCTCGCCACCGGTCGCCTTTCTCGCCACACAGATTACGCAGGAAATGCAGAGAACCGAGCACTTCCGCCAGCCGCATCAGCCCAGGCTCGAATGGCGCTTCGGCAGCGATTGCCGGACGCACGCCGAAACTCACACTGACGGCGAGGCAGGCGGCGAGAAACGAGGACGTGCGGCTCATGAGGCTTTGTGCTGAAACAATTTGTCGCCTGCAAGGCGATTCTCTGGCTCAGGTCTCGCCGTCTTTGTTGGGGCCGAGTAGATCGTCGGCAATTTCAAACACTGCATCGGCGAGCGGCATCGCCGTCATTTCGGCCAGCGTATAGAAAGCCGCGGTTTCGGCGTCGTCGCTGGCAACCGCCTCGCCGCCGGCATAATTGGCCCCAAACACCGTCAGCCAGTAGTCGACCGGATGCCCGTCGCCGCTGCCGTCGATGTGGATTTCCCGCAGCGGCCGGTAGCCGCGCGCCTGCAATCGGGTCTCTTCCAGCAATTCGCGCCGTGCTGCCTGTGCCAGCGTCTCGCCGGCTTCGACCTTGCCGCCGGGAAAGGCATAGAGGCCTTGCGAGGGCGGCCTGGCCCGCTTGACCAGCAGCACCGTGTTCTCGCGCACGACGCAGACCGAGACTGCCGGAATGATCTTGCGTGCTTCCATGGGCTCCGGATCGCTCGATTGGCATAGCCCGTTGTGGACCGGCCGTCGGCGAACAGCTTTAGCGGTTGCGAAAGGCGGGTTCCATGGCCACTTTCACATGCCACCAATTCGAGAGCTGAATTCATGTGCGGACGCTTTGCTTTGACAGCCACTCCGGACCAGACCGCCGCCTTTCTCGGCCTGGCGGAACTTGAGGGGTTTCCGGCCCGCTACAACATCGCGCCGACGCAGCCGGTGCTGATGGCGCTCGCCGGATTGCCGCAGGCGCCGGGCTCGAACCTGCCCGACCGCCGCTCGATGCTGGTGCGCTGGGGCCTGATCCCGGCCTGGGTCAAGGATACGGGTAACTTCCCGCTGCTGTTCAACGCGCGTTCTGAGGGCGCTTCGGAAAAGGCGTCGTTTCGCGCTGCCATGCGCCATCGCCGCGCCCTGGTACCGGCTTCGGGATTCTACGAATGGCACCAAACGGGTGGCAGAAGAGGGCAGCCCTATTGGGTGCGGCCAAGGCATGGCCGGCTTGTCGCCTTCGCCGGGCTGATTGAGACCTATGCCGAGCCGGGCGGGTCGGAAATGGACACCGGCGCCATTCTGACCGCCCATGCCAATGCCGATACTGCCCATATCCACGACCGCATGCCGGTGGTGATCCATCCCGAGGATTTCGCGCGCTGGCTGGATTGCCGCACGCTCGAGCCGCGCGACGTGGCCGATCTGCTGAGACCCGCCCAGCCCGATTTCTTCGAAGCGGTCCCGGTTTCCGACCTCGTCAACAAGGTCGCCAATACCGGGCCGGAGATTCAGGAGAAGGGCGTCGTCGAGCCTGAGCCCGAGAAGGTCAGGCGCCAGAAGTCCGGCGCGAACGACAGGCAGATGAGTTTATTTTAGCAAAAGCTACTATTACGGTACGCCGTGAGCGCCTCAATCTTCCCGACGGCATTCTCAGGCAGCGCGCGGCGAAACGATCTTCTGCGCCGGCTTCTTCTTCTTCGCGGTGTGCAGAAGAGCTGCGACGATTGCTGCCGGGCCGATCGCCCGGTAGTGGCTGGCGAGCGCCGGTTGCTTGGCGCGGTTGGATTCTTGCTTAGCCATTGTTCTCTTCCCTGGTAACGTCTTCGTGTCTGCATTTGCTGGCCGAATCCGACCAAATCGTGACGCTTGCTGATCTAGCCGGCGAATGTTTCATGACAGTGCCGACCTGTTTAATAAAATGTTTCAATAGCTCAATTCCTGTGAGGCAACGATATTTTTGGCGAAGGTAGCGACTTGACGGCAACACCGGGCAAGGCGATAAAGCCCGCCATGAGAACGTCTTTCGCCATTTGTGGCATTTGCATTATCGGCTAGCCTCGCGCTGGTCCTGGACGTTTTCGCCTTCCTCCCAGATTGGACAAACGCCCCGGCCAGCAGGCTGGACCCCGATTTGCGCCTCGGCGTAACCGACTCCATCCAGAGCACGATCCCAAAAGATCATGCCAAAGTAACGCACCGGGAACGCACGTATGTCTGACGCATCGAAGAGCCTGCGCCTCTACAATACGCTAACGCGGAGCAAGGAGGATTTCTTCCCGATCGATCCGCGCAACGTGCGCATGTACGTCTGCGGCCCGACGGTCTACGACTTCGCCCATATCGGCAATGCGCGGCCGGTGATCGTCTTCGACGCGCTGTTCCGTTTGCTGCGCCATCTCTACGGGCAAGCGCACGTCACTTACGTCCGCAACATCACGGACGTCGACGACAAGATTAACGCCCGCGCACTGCGTGATTTCGGCGACGAGATTGCATCGGGCAAGCTGTCGCTGAACGAAGCGATCAGGCGGGTCACCGAAAAGACCGCCGGTCAGTTCCACAAGGACGTGGCGGCGCTCGGTTGCCTGGAGCCGACGGTCGAGCCGCGCGCCACCGAGTTCGTCGAGCCTAGGCCCGACGGCAAGGTCGACATGATCTTCTTGATTCAACGCTTGATCGAACGCGGCCATGCCTATGTCGCGGCTGGAGAAGTCCTGTTCGACACCGCTTCCATGCCGGACTACGGGCAGTTGTCGAAGCGCAATCTCGACGAGCAGCAGGCCGGCGCCCGCGTCGCCGTCGATGCGCACAAGAAAAACCCCCAGGATTTCGTGCTCTGGAAATTGTCTTCGCCCGAGGAGCCGGGCTGGGACAGCCCGTGGGGCAGGGGTCGGCCGGGCTGGCACATCGAGTGCTCGGCGATGTCGGCCGCCTATCTCGGCGAGGTGTTCGACATCCATGGCGGTGGTCTCGACCTGATCTTTCCGCACCACGAGAACGAGATCGCGCAGTCGCGTTGCGCCCACGGCACCGAAACGATGGCCAAGGTGTGGATGCACAACGGTTTCCTGCAGGTCGAAGGTCAGAAGATGTCCAAGAGCCTGGGCAATTTCTATTCGATCACCGAATTGCTGGAGACGGAGACCTTTGGCGGCCGCAAATGGCCGGGCGAGGTGCTCAGGCTGGCGATGCTGATGACGCACTATCGCGAGCCGATCGACTTTTCGGTGCGCAAGCTGGAAGAGGCGGAGAATACGCTGCGTAAATGGAAGCGGGCGGCCGATCTGGCGCCGCCGACGGCAAAGCCGGTGCCGGCGGATGTGATCGAAGCGCTGTCGGACGACCTGGCCACCTATGCCGCATTCCAGTTGCTGACGCAGTTGGCTGGCGATGCTGTTGATTTCGCCGTTGGTAGCGGCAACGCCGCCGCCGAAGACAACGATGCTGCCGCTTCACTGAAGACATCGCTGTTGTTCCTCGGCTTCGATGTCGCAACAGCCAAGGTGGATGAAGACGCCATTGCCAAGGCGATCGCCAAACGCCTCGCGTTGATCGCCGCCAAGAACTGGGCCGACGCCGACCGCATCCGCGACGAGTTGCTGGCGCAAGGCATCCAGTTGAAGGACGGCAAGGACCCCGTCACCGGCGAACGCATCACCACCTGGGAGGTAAAAAGATGATCGATCATCTCGGCATCACCGTTTCAGATTTCGACGCGTCGAAGGCTTTTTACGACAGGGCGATGGCGCCGCTCGGCGCCTCGCTGCTCTACATGGTGCCGCAGGAATATACCGGCGGCGCCAAGGTCGGCGGCTACGGCCGCGACCGGCCGGTGTTTTGGCTGCACGCCGGCAAGGACAAGCCGAAGGATCATCAGCATGTCGCTTTCACCGCGCGCAGCCGCGCCGAGGTCGATGCCTTTCACGCCGCGGCGATCGCCGCCGGCGGCAAGGACAATGGCGGGCCTGGCCTGCGCCCGCACTACCATCCGAACTATTACGCTGCCTTCGTCCTCGATCCCGACGGCAACAATGTCGAGGCGGTCTGCCATGCTCCGGAGTAGTGCGCGATGAGCCTCGACAACAGACCGGTGTATACAGGAGGCTGCCAGTGCGGCGCGGTGCGCTTCCGCGTCGAAGGCACGCTCGGCGATGCTTCCGTCTGCCATTGCCGCATGTGCCAGAAGGCGAGCGGCAATTTCTACCTGCCGCTGGTCTCGGTGCGCGGCGCAAAGCTTGACTGGACGCGCGGTGAGCCCAAACGCTTCCGCTCGTCCAACGCGGCTTTGCGCGGTTTCTGCGCCGAATGCGGCACGCCGCTGACCTTCGAAGCGCCCGACGGCGTGGCGCTCGCCATCGCCGCATTCGACCACCCCGAGGAGATCGCGCCGACGATCCAATGGGGTGTCGAAGCCAAGCTCCCCTATGTGGATCATGTTCACGAATTGCCCGGTGAGGAAACGATGGCCGACGTCTCGTCTGCCTCCTATCTCGCCGACCTCGTCTCTTACCAGCATCCCGACCACGACACCGAACAATGGCCGACGGAGGAAAGATCATGACCGAAACCGTTCGTACCGGCGGCTGCCAGTGCGGCGCCGTGCGCTTCCGCATCCACGGCGCGCTCGGCCGCCCCTCGATTTGCCATTGCCGCATGTGCCAGAAACAGTTCGGCTCGTTTTTCGGCGCGCTGGTGACGGTGCCGAGCGACGGCGTCGAATGGCTGCGCGAGGAGCCGAGTTACTTTCAGTCGTCGGTCAACATCGATCGCGGCTTCTGCGCCCGCTGCGGCACACCGCTGACCTACCGCCAGCCCGGCGCGCTGGAGATCGCCATCGGCGCCTTCGACGACCGTTCCGATCTGGCGCCGCAGATCCAGGTCAACTACGCCGCCAGGCTGCCCTGGGTCGAGACGATCTTCGACGCGCCGGTCCATGACGACCCGGATTTCTACGCGCGACAGGAATCCATCATCTCCTTCCAGCATCCCGATCACGAGACGGCCAACTGGCCGCAGCAGGGCCTGAAATTATGAGCAGCGAATTCCGTACCCTCTATGCCGAGATCGAGGCTTTCGAGTCCGGCATGCTCGACGTTGGCGATGGCCATCAGGTCTATTGGGAGCGCTCAGGCACCCGCGGTGCCAAGCCGGCTGTGTTCCTGCATGGCGGGCCGGGCGGCACCATTTCGTCAAAGCACCGGCGGCTGTTCGATCCGAAGCTGTACGATGTCATCCTGTTCGACCAGCGCGGCTGCGGAAAATCGACGCCCAATGCCTCGCTTGAAGCCAACACCACCTGGCACCTGGTCGCCGACATCGAGCGCCTGCGAAAAATGTGCGGCTTCGACAAATGGCTGGTGTTCGGCGGCTCGTGGGGTTCGACGCTGGCGCTGGCCTATGCCGAGACCCACCCCGAGCGGGTCA
The DNA here is from genome assembly GCF_040318075.1 of Mesorhizobium sp. M1328. NCBI lineage: Bacteria > Pseudomonadati > Pseudomonadota > Alphaproteobacteria > Hyphomicrobiales > Phyllobacteriaceae > Mesorhizobium > Mesorhizobium sp. M1328. Next base: position 21,770 of record NZ_JAMYLO010000003.1, read on the forward strand.
GCGAACTGGTCGTGCGCGGCATCTACACGCTGACCCGCGCCGAACTCGAATGGTACTACCAGTTCGGCGTGTCAGAGATGTTCCCCGACAAGTGGGAGCGGTTTGTGGCGCCGATCCCGGAGGCTGAGCGCGGCGACATGATGGCCGCCTACCGCAAACGGCTGGTCGGCAGCGATCCTGTGGCGCAGGTCGAGGCCGCCCGCGCCTGGAGCCTGTGGGAGGGCGAGACGATCACGCTGCTGCCGGAACCGGAAACCAGCGGTCCCTTCGGCCAGGATGATTATGCCCTGGCTTTCGCCCGCATCGAGAACCACTACTTCGTCCATGCCGGCTGGCTGGAAGAGGGACAGCTGCTGCGCGATGCATGGAAGCTTAAGGATATCCCGGGTACCATTGTTCACGGCCGCTACGACATGCCGTGCCCGGCGCGCTATGCCTGGGCGCTGCACAAGGCGTGGCCGAAAGCGGATTTCCATCTGATCGAAGGCGCCGGCCACGCCTATTCGGAGCCGGGCATCCTCGACAGGCTGATCCGCGCGACGGACATGTTTGCCGGGAAATGACCATGGCTCGCGAGCGCCTTTATCTGTTCGACACCACGCTGCGCGATGGTCAGCAGACGCCGGGTATCGACTTTTCCGTGGAGGACAAGATCGCCATCGCCAAGCTGCTCGACGAGTTCGGCATTGACTACGTTGAGGGCGGCTACCCCGGCGCCAATCCAACCGACACCGCCTTCTTTGCCGAGCGTCGCACGGCCGATGCCAAGTTCGTCGCCTTTGGCATGACCAAACGGGCAGGAGTGTCGATCTCGAACGATCCCGGCCTTGCCGCGCTGGTCCAGTCGAAGTCGGACGCCATCTGCTTCGTCGCCAAGAGTTGGGACTACCATGTCCGCATCGCGCTCGGCTGCACCAATGAGGAGAACCTCGAGGCGATCAAGGCCTCGGTCGAGGCGGCGCTCACTGCCGGCAAGGAGGCGATGGTCGACTGCGAGCATTTCTTCGACGGCTTCAAGGCCAATTCAGATTATGCGCTGGCCTGCGCCAGGACGGCTTATGAAGCCGGCGCGCGCTGGGTGGTGCTGTGCGACACCAATGGCGGCACGCAGCCCTCCGAGGTGCGCGCCATCGTCGAAAAGGTGATCGCGGCCGGCATACCGGGCGACCATCTCGGCATCCACGCCCATGACGACACCGGTCAGGCGGTGGCAAATTCGCTTGCCGCCGTCGAGGCCGGCGTGCGCCAGATCCAGGGCACGCTGAACGGCATCGGCGAGCGCTGCGGCAACGCCAACCTGATCTCGATCGTGCCGACATTGGCGTTGAAGCCGGCCTTTTCGGGCCGCTTTGCTACAAGCATTTCGGCAGAGGCGTTGACCGGTATATCGCGCCTGTCCCGCGCCTTCGACGAGTTGCTGAACCGCGCGCCCGAAGCGCAGGCGCCCTATGTCGGGGCCTCCGCTTTCGCCACCAAGGCCGGCATCCATGCCTCGGCGCTCGCCAAGGAGCCGGCGACCTACGAGCATGTGCCGCCAGAGACTGTCGGCAACCGCCGCCGCGTCATGGTTTCGGACCAAGGTGGGAAGGCCAATTTCCTCGCCGAGCTGAAGCGGCGAGGCATCGACATGCCCCGGGATGACCATCGCCTCGACGCGCTGATCGCTGTGGTCAAGGAGCGCGAGGCCGAGGGCTACGCCTACGAAGGTGCCGACGCCAGCTTCGAGCTTCTGGCGCGCAAGATGCTGCACGGCCTGCCGGAATTCTTCCGCGTCACCTCGTTCCGCTGCATGGTCGAGCGCCGCTTCGATGCCAACGGCCAGCTGAAGACGGTCTCGGAGGCGATCGTGAAAGTGCTGGTCGAGGGCGAGGAGAAGATGTCGGTCGCCGAAGGCCATGGCCCGGTCAACGCGCTCGACATTGCGCTGCGCAAGGATCTCGGCAAATTCCAGAGCGAGATCGCCGATCTCGAGCTGGCCGACTTCAAGGTGCGTATCCTCAATGGTGGCACCGAGGCGATCACCCGCGTGCTGATCGAATCGCATGACGGCACCGGCGCGCGCTGGTGGACGGTCGGCGTCTCCGAAAACATCATCGATGCTTCGTTCCAGGCGCTGATGGATTCGATCGTCTACAAGCTGATGAAGAACCGCGACATGGCGGGATTGGCGGCGGCGGAGTAGCGTTGAACCATCAGCGAGACTCCATTGATCCATCAGCAATTTGCGATGGTTTTGGGCAAGCCGCTGGCGCATAGCCTTGGGCCATGGCTACCCAAGCACTTCAAATCGAGGCCGATACCAAAGCTCGTCGCGGCTTCCTGCTGGCGCTCGGGGCCTACCTGCTTTGGGGGCTGCTGCCCTTCTACATGAAGGCTGTCGCGCATCTGCCGCTGGCCGAAGTCATCGCCCACCGCATCGTCTGGTCGGTGCCAATCGCGGCCGCTGTCCTGGTCTGGGCCGGCCGCACTGCCGATTTCAAAGCGGCAGTTCGTTCGCCGCGCATCATTTCGATGGCGGTGCTGACGGCGGCGCTGATCTCGGTCAACTGGGGCATCTATGTCTGGGCGATCGCGGTCAACCGCACCATCGAGACGGCGCTCGGCTACTACATCAACCCGCTGGTCAGCGTCGTTGTCGGCGCGCTGCTGCTCGGGGAGCGGCTCGACCGCCTGCAGATCGCGGCGGTGGTGCTGGCGGCAATCGCGGTCGCGGTGCTGACCATCGACGCCGGCAAGCTGCCCTGGGTGTCGCTGGTGCTGGCCTTTTCCTTTGCCGCCTATGGCTTCTTCCGCAAGACGCTGCCAATCGGCCCGAGCCAGGGCTTCCTGCTTGAAGTGCTGCTGCTGTCGGTGCCGGCACTCGGTTACATCATCTTCCTGATCGCCACAGGACAGGATCATTTCGTCTCCAGCTCGCTGAACGACACCGCCTTGCTGATCGGCTGCGGTCCGGTCACCGCCGTGCCGCTGCTGTTGTTTGCGTTCGGCGCCCGGCTGCTGCGCCTCTCCACCATCGGCATCATGCAATATATCGCGCCGACGATCGTCTTTTTGATCGCGGTGCTGATTTTCGGCGAACCCTTCGGCACCGTTCAGGCCATAGCCTTCGGACTGATCTGGGCGGCGCTGGCGATGTACTCCTGGTCGATGTTTTCTTCGGCGCGCAAGATCGTTGCCGCATCCGCTCGAGCCACCTAACGAAGAAAAGGCGGCTGGCCAGTCTTAATGCCGGCAGCCGCCTCTTTCACGATCGCTCAGCGCTTCGGCCCGAAGCCGGGATAGGGCTGCAGCGGCACGACGGCGGCAATGTCCATCATGCCGGCCTTGACCAGCGGCAAGGTTGCGAGATGGTTGCGCACGTCGGCATCGCTGCCGGCCTCGAACATCATGCCGCTGCCGGGAATGTCGCCTCGATTCCACACCTGACGCACGGCGCCTTCGGCATAGAGCGTGCGGCGCTGCTCGGCCTCGCCAGGCAGCAGTGGCGCGAAATCGGCGTCGGTGAACTTTTCGGTGTTGCGCGCAAGAAGGGCAAAGAACTGCATCGGAATCTCCTGATGTTGGCCGTTGGAATGGCGAAAATATTCGCTTCGACTGGCCAGACAGTCCAAGACTGATTAGGCTAAAGTTGAGACCTTACGGGACTTTAGCATCGGAGCAACAATGTTCGACCTGCGCCAGCTCCGCTATTTCATCACGGTGGCCGAAACCGGCAATGTCGGGCGTGCCGCCGAATTGCTCCGCATCTCGCAGTCGCCGCTCAGCCGTCAGATCATGCAGCTGGAGGAGCAACTGGGCGTCGCATTGTTCGAGAGGGCGAGGCAGCGTGTTCATCTCAATCCCGAAGGCCGCGCCTTTCTTGCCGAGGCGCGTGCGCTGCTGGCCCATGCAAGACGGCTGGAGGAGCTCGGCCGCAATCTCGCCAGCGGTACGGTCGGCCGTCTCGCCATCGGCTATGTCGAAGGCGCGGTCCATGCCGGGCTTGTCGCTCGGATGCTGCGCCAGTTTCGCCGCGACCGGCCCGAATTTCATCTTCAACTGAAGGGCCAGCGTTCCGCCGCGCAGATCGAAGCGCTGCGCGAACGATCGCTCGATCTGGGCCTCGTCTACACGCCTCCTTCTGCCGATGATCCCGACATCGCCGCCATGCTCATCATGCGCGAGCCGCTGGTTCTGGCGATGCCGGAAAGCGATCCATTGGCCGATATCGCGGAGATGCTGCCGCAGCAACTGGACGGACGCACCTGGATCACGGTGGTGCGCCAGCCTGACGACACCAACCGCAGCCAATTTCTCGCCGCCTGTGCGAAGGCCGGCTTCCTGCCCGACATTGCCTATGAGACGACCGATCCGTTGACGTCATTGGGCTTGGTCAGCGCCGGGCTTGGACTGGCGACGGTGCAGGCCAGCCTGCGGAGTGCCGCGCCGCCTCAGATCGTGTTTCGTGATCTGCCGTGGTTCGAACGCACGGTCTCGATCCATCTCGCCTGGCGGCGTCAGGACAAGCGTGCGGTCATTGCCGACTTAAGGAGGGCGGTAGGGCAGGGGTGAATAGTGAATAGTGAATAGTGAATAGTGAATAGTGAATAGTCAGTAGGGGATAGACAGGCGCCGGTTCGGAAGGTCTTGTACTTCACCATTCACCATTCACTCTACATCTTATCAATCACCGACTGCACGCCCTCCGTCGGTGCATCTACGGAGGAGCCCGCCACCATGATAGCGGCGACGATTGCTTCCGGGTCCTCGACCACCAGCGGCTTGACCCGTTGCGCCGTGTGGATGAAGCCCTCCGTTGCCATGTGGTCAAGCAACGCCAGCATCGGATTCCAGAACCCTCCAATGTTGCCGAAGACGATCGGCTTGCGATGATGGCCGAGCTGCGCCCAAGTCATGATTTCGACGATCTCCTCGACGGTGCCGATGCCGCCGGGCAACGCCACAAAGGCGTCGGATTTCTCGAACATCCTGTGTTTGCGCTCGTGCATGTTGTCGGTGATGACGAGTTCGTCGAGCCGGTTAAGTGCGGTTTCGGTCGCCTCCCGGTTGATCAGAAAACGTGGAATTATGCCGGTTACCTTGCCGCCGGCCTTTAATGCCCCTTCAGCGACGGCACCCATGATCCCTTTAGTGCCGCCGCCATAAATCAGACGCAGGCCGGACTTGGCGATCGAGCGGCCAAGCAGGTGTCCGGCCTTGATATAGGTCTCATCTCGGCCCGGGGACGAGCCGCAATAGACGCAGACAGATCGAATCGTGTTCATGTTATGATTGGTGATAGGGACTATTGGCATGGTCAAGCCCTGGGGCGGGCTTTTTCTTGTCGGCTTTGGTAAAACAGGCTAGACCGAAATTAGGTGGCTAAGGGGCAGGGAAACATGGCAATTAATCCATTGAAGGCGTTTTTGTTCGCGGCTGGCGGCTCTGTCGCCGCGGCGGGAACCGCCTATGTATCGGGCGCACTCGACCCGTATCTCAATTCCGCCCCGCCTGCGGAGGTCGCGGCGCTGACGCCGCCGGCTTCGAAACCGGCCGCTCCGGCGACCGAGGGCCGGCTGCCGCCTGCGCCTGCCGCGTCCACCGATGCGGCAGCGCCCGCCGCCCCGGCCGCAGCAGGTGCAATCGTGCCGACCTTCGATATCGTGCGTGTCGAAAGCAACGGCTCGATCGTCGTCGCCGGCAATGCGGCGCCCAACGCCAAGGTCGAGATTCTCAACGGTTCGACTGTGCTCGGCTCGACGGTGGCCGGTCCCGACGGCGCCTTTGCCATTATTCTCGACGATCCGCTGAAGCCCGGCGACTACACGATCACGCTGCGCTCGACGGCTGGCAATGTCGTGATCGCCTCGGCGCAGACCGCCGTCGTTTCGATCCCCCAGAATTCCACCGGCCAAGTGCTGGCAATGGTCGAGGAGCCGGGCAAGCCGTCCGAACTGCTCACTGTTCCAGCCCCTGAGGCAAAATCTGATGCCTCGCCGCCTGCCACCGGCACCGAACTGCCGGCCGCCGCCGCGCCGGCGCCAGCCGCCCCGGCCGCCATTGAAGCCCCACCGGCTCCGGCAGCGCCCGCCACACCGGCAGCGCCTGCTGCTCCCGTGGCGGAGCCCAAGATCGTCGTCGAAGCCGTCGAAATCGACGGCAACAAGATTTTCGTTGCCGGCGTCGCTGATCCCGGCCGCAAGGTGCGCGCCTATGCCAACGATATCCTGCTCGGCGACGCGAAGACCTCGCCCGACCGCCACTTCCTGGTCGAAGCGACACGCGACATTCCGGTCGGCACCTACACCATTCATGTCGACGCGCTCGACGCCGACGGGGTGACGGTGGTGGCTCGTGCCGCCGTGCCGTTCGAGCGCGAGCCGGGCGAGGCGGTTGCCGCCGTCGCGCCCGCCGAGCCAAAGCCTGCCGAGATAAAACCAGCCGAGCCGAATGCTCCGGCGACCAAAGCCGCGCCGGCTACGCCGGCAACAGCCGCCGAAACGCCCGCAACTGCGCCCACTCCTGCCACCGAGGCCCCGGCCGAAATGGCCGCCACAACGCCTTCGGGCGAAACTCCCGAGACGGTGGCTCCAAAGCTCGAACATGCCGATGGCGCAGTCATTATCCGCCGCCATGACACGCTGTGGCGGATTTCGCGGCGGGTCTATGGCCAGGGCATGCGCTACTCGACCATCTATCTCGCCAACCAGGACCAGATCAGCAATCCGAACCGCATCTGGCCGGGGCAGGTGTTCAAGGTGCCGGAGAAATCGAAGGAAGGCGAGCCCGCCGATCTCAAGGCAATGGGTGACCAAATGACGACGGCGCCAGCCAAGACCGAGTAGCGTTCTGCCCATCAGGATAGCTTGCGGCAGGGCCAGTCAACGTTTATCGCCGATGGACGATGACCGAATCCCCCCTCGTAACGGACCGACGCCGCGCGGCAGATGAACACGCGCCGGCCAACTGCACGCCGGATAGCCGCGCCGTCGCTGTCCAGCTCGCGGCCCTTTCGCATCCAGCGCGGATCGACATTCTCAAACACCTTTCCGCCAGCCGTTCCTGCTGCTGCCGCGAGGTCGTCGAGCATCTCGACCTGGCGCAGTCCACCGTTTCCCAGCATTTGAAGATACTGGTCGAGGCCGGGCTGATCCGCTTCGAGCCTGACCGCCAGCGCTCGCGCTATGAACTCGACCGTGCCGCGCTCGCCGATGTTTCCGCATCGTTAGCCGCGCTGGTCGATTCCTGCTGCTCCGGCCGCTAAGATATAAAAGGTAAACAAGAATGGCCGAGAAAACCGTTTCCGCCGATTCCGGCTCGACCTTCAGAACGTTGCGCAATCTCTGGCCGTATATGTGGCCGGCCGACCGCGCCGATCTGAGGGCGCGCGTGGTGTGGGCAACCGTACTGCTGGTTGTCGCCAAGCTGACCCTGGTGGCCGGACCCTATTTCTTCAAATGGGCGACGGACGCGCTGGCCGGCGATAGCAAATCGCCGCCGCCGCTGCCGGCCTTCCTGCTGGCGCCGGTCATGCTGGTCGTCGCCTACAATGCCGTGCGGCTGGTGCAGCTCGGCTTCAACCAGTTGCGCGACGCCCTGTTTGCACGGGTCGGCCAGCATGCGGTGCGCCGGCTCGCCTTCCGCACCTTCGTGCACATGCACGAACTGTCGCTGCGCTTCCACCTCGAACGGCGCACCGGCGGACTGTCGCGCGTCATCGAGCGCGGCACCAAGGGCATCGAGACGATCGTCCGCTTCACCATGCTGGCGACGGCGCCGACGATCGTCGAATTCGCGCTCACCGCCGGCATCTTCGCCGTCACCTATGGCTGGCTATACGTCTTGGTGATCGCGGTCACGGTCTGGCTCTATGTCTGGTTCACCGTCAGGGCGAGCGATTGGCGTATTTCGATCCGCCGCGAGATGAACGACAGCGACAATGAAGCCAGCACGAAGGCGATCGATTCGCTGCTCAACTACGAAACAGTCAAATATTTCAACAATGAAGCCATGGAGGCCGAGCGCTTCGACCGTTCCACGGCGCGCTATGAGGTGGCGGCGACCAGGACCTGGACCTCGCTTGGCTGGCTGAACTTCGGCCAAGGCGTCATCTTCGGCATCGGCATGACCGTCGTCATGGTGCTGTCGGCGCTCGAGGTGAAGGCAGGCACACAGAGCGTCGGCGATTTCGTCTTCGTCAACGCCATGCTCATGCAGCTTTCGGTGCCGCTGAATTTCATCGGCATGATCTACCGCGAAATTCGCCAGGGCCTGACCGACATCGAAAACATGTTCGATCTGCTCGACGTCAAGCGCGAGATCGTCGATCGGCCGGGCGCCAAGCCACTGGTCGTCGAAGCCGGCAAGGTCGAGTTCCGTGACGTGCATTTTTCCTACGACCCCAACCGCAAGATACTGAAGGGCATCAGCTTCGAGGTGCCGGCCGGCAAGACGGTGGCCATCGTCGGCCCCTCCGGAGCCGGAAAGTCGACCATTTCGCGGCTTTTGTTTCGTTTCTACGACATTCAGCGCGGCAAGATTCTGATCGACGGCCAGGACATTCGCGACGTCAAGCAGGAGAGCTTGCGCGCCGCCATCGGCATGGTGCCGCAGGACACGGTGCTGTTTAACGACACCATCGCCTACAACATCCGCTACGGCCGCATCGGCGCCAGCGAGGAGGATGTGCGCAAGGCGGCAGAACTGGCCCAGATCGGACCGTTCATCGAGCGGCTGCCCGACGGCTATCGCTCAATGGTCGGCGAGCGCGGGTTGAAACTGTCCGGCGGCGAGAAGCAGCGGGTGGCGATTGCCCGCACCATCTTGAAGGCACCGCCGATCCTGATGCTCGACGAGGCGACCTCGGCGCTGGACAGCCACACCGAGCAGGAGATCCAGGCGGCACTCGACCTGGTCAGCCAAGGCCGCACCACCCTCGTCATCGCCCATCGGCTGTCTACAGTGATTTCGGCCGACGAGATCATCGTCCTGCAGGACGGCCAGATCGCCGAGCGCGGCACCCATGCCGCCTTAATGGCCAAGCGCGGCCTTTATGCATCGATGTGGGACCGCCAGCGCGAGGCAAGCGAGGCCGAGGAGCGGCTGCGCATTGCCCGCGAAAGCGACGAGTTCGGCGTCGTCGTCCGCCGCCGCACCTCGGAGGTGAGCTGAAAATTCGTGCTTGACCTCAACTTAAGTTGAGATCGTAGACCGTTTTGGATCGCAGCAAGATGCGTCGTTGAAAACGGAGACAATCGATATGAGTGAGATAAATCAGGCAGTTAGTGGCGGCAGCGTATTCCGGGTGGACAAGTTTGTTGTTCCGGCCAACGCCCGCGAGGAGATTCTTGCCAAGGTCCGGATGACGCATGAATTGCTGCGCCAGCAGCAAGGGTTCGTCCAGGATTTCCTGCTTGAGCAATTCTCGGGGCCGGGCGAGTTCAACCTCGTGACCATTGTCGAATGGGAAGGGCAGGCCGCTGTCGACAAGGTCGTGCCGATCATCAAGGCTGCGCATGAGCGCATCGGCTTCAATCCTCAGGAGACCATTGCGCGACTTGGCGTCAAGGCCGATATTGCCAACTATCAGCGGATTCCCGGGGTGTAAGCTCTCTACGGCCAGCCGGCGCCCGGCGCAGTAGCCTCGACGCTGAGCACTTGGCCGGTACGGGCATCGCTGATCATATGTTCGAAGCCGCGCCATTCGGCGGCGACGATGAACAGCGTTTTTCCCTCGCTGCCGCCGAGCATGCAGGCAAAGCAGCCGCGGTCGACATCGACGCTTTCGATCATCGCGCCGCCTTCGCGCACCCGCACGCAATGCCGGTTCGGAACGTCGGCGTACCAGGCCGCACCTTCGGCATCGAGGCAGATGCCGTCGGGAAAACCGTTGCCGAGATTGGCCCAGATCCTGCGGTTGGAAAGGTGGCCATCGGCAGCGATGTCGAAGGCGGTCAGCCGGTTGGCGTGGGACTCGGCAACGATCAGCGTCTTGTTGTCAGGCGTCACTGCCATGCCATTGGCGAAGGCGAGGTTCTCAGCCACCTGCTGAACCGAGCCGTCAGGTGCAACCAGCACGATGGTGCCGGGGCCGAAATGCTGGCCGGGAGCCGGAGCAGGCCCACCGCCATTGACATAGATGTTGCCGCGTCCATCGACGACGATCTCGTTCCACGGGCCCTTTGATAATTGTCTCAGATCGGCATGGGTGACCAATGTTCCGTCTGCCTCCTGCCTGAGGATCAGCCCTTCGCGGCCGGAGACGACAAGCAGGCGCCCGTCCGGAAGCCAGTCAATGGAGTAGGGCAGGGTGGCCGGCACGGTGAGCACGATCTCGCTGTTGCCCAGAGCGTCAACGGCGATGATCTGGCCTGTGCCCCAGTTGCAGAACCACAGCCGGCCATCGTGCCAGCGCGGCGACTCGCCGAAGGCCAAGCCGTTCATCACCACTTGCACTTGCCTAGCTGCTAATTCCTGCATGGGCCGAGAACCTCCGGGTTTGCGCAAATCGTCATGGCTGAAAGGCCGATGAGAGGCGCTGTCTTGCCAAGGACGGGCCAGAGTGCTGCGTTCCGACAATGAGGATGGCGACGGCGTCGTTTATATTTGACCTGAGTAGCCGCACGGAACCGCGCGATGCGCCGTGCGCCTCCACTCATCCTTCTTCAATGAAGTATAACCGGCCGGTGCTTGCGGACGGGAAAGTCAAATGCAAGAATCACGTTGGCCCGCAGAAATCCTGTTGTGGCAAGCAGGAAGGGCGTTTGGCGTGTTCGAAAGATTTTCCCGCTGGGCCAAGAAGAAATTTCAGCGATCAGCGACCATTTCACCGGCTCGGTCCAAGCAGTCATTCCCAGGCAAGCCATCATCTTCGGTGATCGTGCCGCGCTCAGTCGTGGAAGACGCGGCCGACAATCCTTTCGGTCTCATTGTAGCCGTCAGAGAATTCGTCGAAGCCATGGTCTCCCAAGGCCTTTACCGTTCCACCGAAATCAGCCCCAAGGCAATGCAGGCCTGTCATGCCGATGACTATTTGGCTGAGGTCAACAATGGCGGCCATAGCCAGTTCATCTATAATTCTGGCGAAGAACTCGACACCGTCATTGCCGACGCACGCACCGCCCTCGTCGGCAAGAGACTTGGCCGTGTTGAAGCGCAGGCAATAGAAACGGTGCTCGAATTGGCCGCAGCCTATCATGCGCCGGTCGCTGTCGACCTCTTGCTGCGCAGGGCCGGGTTCGATCCGACCGATGCTGTCGTCTCTGCGAACTCGGTCGTGCCTAGGGAAGGCGGCGCGGTTGTGAACTGGGTGGTTATGGCCGACGAGCATGTATTCCTCCTCCAGTCGACCCTGAAAGGCGGCGTGCTACGCGGCACCCACGAAGAGAGCTTGGCGGAGGCCGATCGGCGCGAGCTCGAGGAGTATTTCGACCAAGCGGCGGCAGCGGGTGCCTGAGTGGATTTCGCTTGGCCGTTCTGAGACGGCGACGACCGCCACCTCCAAGCGCTCCCATTGTCGCGTTGCGACCGCGGGGTGTTTCCGCTATTGAGGCCGGACTTGGAACCAAGGTTGTCCTCATCCCATGAGCCTCGTCGACACGATCAAGAATGCGTTCGTTCCGATCCATCGCGAGGGTTATCCCTTTATCGCTGCGTTCGGCGCGGCGACGCTCTTTCTGGGCTATTTCTCCTCGACCCTGTTCTGGATCGGTCTCATCCTGACCGCCTGGTGCGCCTATTTCTTCCGCGATCCCGAGCGTGTCACGCCGATCGACGACCGGCTGGTTGTCAGCCCTGCCGACGGCATCGTCTCGGCGGTCGGCCCGGCCGTGCCGCCGCGCGAGCTTGGCCTCGGCGGCGGTGAAATGACCCGCATCTCGGTGTTCATGAACGTCTTTTCCTGCCACGTTAACCGCTCCCCGGTGCGTGGCCGCATTTCCAGGATCGAGCATCGGCCAGGAAAATTCCTCAACGCCGAACTCGACAAGGCAAGCACCGAGAACGAGCGCAACGGGCTGGTCATCGAAAGCCCCAATGGAACGGTCGCCGCGGTGCAGATTGCCGGCCTCGTGGCGCGGCGCATCGTCTGCTGGGCCGAGCCCGGCGGCGCCATCGGGACCGGCGAGCGCTTCGGGCTGATCCGCTTTGGCTCGCGCGTCGATGTATTCCTGCCCTCGACCGCGACGCCGCGTGTCGCCGTCGGCCAGACCGCGGTTGGCGGTGAGACGGTGCTGGCGGAATTCGGCGGCGTTGCCGCAACGCCGCTCGTGCGGGTCTCCTGACCGGTGGCGCCGCCGTTCAAGAAATTCGAGGCGCATGGCGGCGGTGGCCCTCGCATTCGCGAAATCCCGATGCGCATGGTGCTGCCCAATCTGGTCACGGTGCTCGCCATCTGCGCCGGCCTGTCCGGCATCCGCTTCGGCTTCGAGGGCCGCTTCGAGCCGGCGGTGGTGATGGTGCTGCTCGCCGCCTTCCTCGATGGTATCGACGGCCGTCTGGCGCGAATGCTGAAGGCGACTTCCAAATTCGGCGCCCAGATGGATTCGCTGGCCGATATCGTCAATTTCGGCGTGGCACCGGCGCTGGTGCTCTATGCCTTTCTGCTCGACAGGGCAGGTTCGCCGGGCTGGATCGCGGCGCTGCTGTTCACCATCGCCTGTGGGATGAGGCTTGCCCGCTTCAACGTGCTCGACGAAGAGCTCGACCGTCCGCAGTGGCAGACCGAATATTTCGTTGGCGTGCCGGCGCCGGCGGGTGCGGTGCTGGTGATGCTGCCGCTCTATCTGTTCTTCCTCAGGCTTGGCCTTGAACCCAGCCGCCTGGCAGCCTTCATTGCCACCGGCTTTACAATATTGGTGGCGTTCCTGCTGGTCAGCAGACTGCCCGTCTATTCCGGCAAGAGCGTCAGGATACCAGGCGACAGGGTGCTGCCGATCATCCTCGCAGTCGTCCTCTACGTCCTGCTTTTGATGACCTATCCCTGGTACACGCTGACGGCCTCGGTTGCCGGCTATCTGCTCTTCTTGCCGTTCAGCGTGCGCGCCTATTCGAGACGCGCCAAGCGCGAAGGCGAGAAGGTGCCGTCCTCGGACATTGGCTGACAGATTTGGTGCCAATTCCTCCTGCGCCTGGCAGTGCACGAAAAGGGTCACCAGTTTAGATCAGGGAGCGGCTCGCAGGGGACGCGGCGCTGTGGGGGCATCGCCGCGTTTTCGGAACTTGCTGGGCGCCTGACCGTTTGTATCGGTAGATTCGTTTGAGCGGCTGCTCGTGATACGTCGTCAGCGTCGCGCAAGCTGCCGCATCGGGCGGCAGAACCATCGGAAAACGAGGAGAAATGGCTGTCATCCTCATTGGCGTGTTACTGACTGTCGCCGGCTTTGTCTATATGGCGGTAGCAGTCATCATGCGCGGGCGGCTCAGTGAGCCGACCGCTGTCTCCACCGCGCCGGATAGTGCGACGCCTAATCTCGCAACACCAGGTCCAACCTTGGAGCCGCGGCGGCGCGGGCTCCGTTTTCTCGGCCTGTCGCAGAACTGGCCGGGCCTGCTGATGATGGCCGTCGGCGCCATTCTGCTGTTGTCGGTGGTGGTCCTCTAGAGTTCTCGACAGCAAACCTCAGGCGGCTGCGCTCAGTCCCAGCCTCTCGAGTGCCAGCTTTCTAGTCGAGACATAGTCGGTCTTGCCGGAGCCCAGTACCGGGATCTCCTCGACCTTGACGATGTCGTTCGGCACCATCAGTTCGGCCGCGCCGGCTTTTTTGCCGAATTCGCGCAATTCGTCGGGATCGGCATTGTCGGCGGTGGTGACGAGAACGAGGCGCTCGCCGCGCCGCTTGTCTGGCACCGCCACCACGGCGTGATGCTCTTCCGGCCATAGCGACTGCACCAGCATCTCGACCGCACCAAGCGATACCATCTCGCCGGCTATCTTGGCGAAGCGCTTGGCGCGGCCGCGAATGGTGATGAAGCCTTCGCGATCGACCGAAACGATATCGCCGGTGTCGTGCCAGCCTTCGAGCGGCTGCAGCTCGCCAGGCCGGTCGCCAGTCATGTAGCCCATCATCAGGTTCGGCCCGTCGAGCCACAGCCGGCCGGCGTCGCTGATGCCTTCGACCGGTTCGAGTTTCATGCGCATGGCCGGCAGCAGCCGCCCGACCGTGCCGTCGCGGCCGTGGATGGCTGTGTTGACGGCAACCACCGGTGCGGCCTCGGTCAAGCCAAAACCTTCGATGATCTCGGCCTGGAAGCGTTCGCGATAAACCCGGCGCGTCTCCGGCTTTACCGCTTCGGCACCGGCCACGACGAAGCGCAGGCTGGAAAAATCGCCGTCCTTGGCGGTGCGGGCATAGTTGGCGAGGAACGTGTCGGTGCCGAACATCACCGTCGGCCGGACCTTGCGCGCCACCTCCGGAATAAGCTTGTAGTGGAGCGGTGAGGGGTAGAGGAACAGCTTTACTCCGGTGACCAGCGGCAGGATGGTGCCGCCGGTCAACCCGAACGAGTGGAACACCGGCAGCACGTTGAGCAGGATGTCGGCCGGCGAGATAGTGATGCGGGCTTCCGCCTGCATCGCATTGGCAAGAAGGTTCCGGTGCGACAGCACCACGGCCTTGGGCGTGCCTTCCGAGCCGGAGGTGAACAGGATCACCGCCGGCTTGGCCGCATCCTGGCGCTGCAACGGCCAGCGCCACAGCAACGCGGCTGCGGCCTTGTCCAGGACGGTCACACTTGCGCGAACATCCTCCAGCCACAGCAGTTTCGCCCCGCCCTTTTCCACCGCCTCGACGATGTCGACGAGGTTGGCCTTTTCGACAAAGGCGCGTGAGGAGACCACGGTCCGGATCACCGCCGTGCGGATGGCGGCGGTGACGCTCGCCGGGCCGGAGGTATAGTTGATCATCGCTGCCACCCGCGCAGCCGACAAAAGTCCGACGAACGACAGCACGACGCCATTGGCGTTGGGCAGGAGCAGCCCAACCGCTTCGCCCGGCGCTGTTATTGCCTCGAAGCGGCGGCCCAAAACCCTGGCGCCGATGAACATTTTCCGGTAGCTCAGCGCACCGCCAATGACGTCCTCGATAATTGGGTGCGAAGCGCCAACACGGTCGGCGGCATCGCGCATGGCGAGAAACAGGCCGCGATCGAGATCGCTGCCGAAAAGCCTGGCCTCGGCGAAGCGGTCAAACAGCGCATTGGTGTTGGAGGCCTGATCTGGGTTCCGCGCCACCAGCTCGGCGATGGTCATCGGCTCCAGCGCGCTGATCGACAGCTGCGGAAACCAATGGCGCGGCGCCTTGTCTGCCGGCGTCAGCGAAGCCGGCAGGCTGCGTGCGCCGGCAACAAAGACCGGCACGATGCGGGCGTCGGCCTGCATGGCGATACGGGTGATGGCGCGAAACAACCGAAACGACTTGACGTCGGGCTCGACTGCATCCGGCAGGTAAACGGCGAGCCGGCCCTTGCCCTTCAGCACCCGCACCAATCTGCGGCTGACGAAGACATGCTCGGCGTTGAAGGCGATGGTGCGGCCGAGCTCGCGCCACGGCTCCAGCCACGGCGATCCGGCCGAAGCCTGATCGAGGATGTGCAGCGTGTCCTCCGGCAGCAGCGACAGCATCAGCGCCGGCTCGATGCGTGACTGATGCCAAATGACGTAGATGACGGGGGCCGCCGACTTGCGGGCAATCTTGATGCGCTCGTCGCTGATCCGGTAGGCGAGCTTGAACGGCACGTAGAGCAGCGCCTGGCTCAAGCGCAGGCCGAGGCGGAACTTCTCCACCACGCCGATCAGCAGACAGGCCGCGACAAGACCCGCAAGCAGCGCCAGTGTCAGGATCATCGCCGCATCTCCCAACGATCTCACGTCACGGCTCTTCAGTGGCCGCTTCGGGTGAGAACCTAGCCGAAGTTGGATCAACGTCAATGCGGCTCCATTTTTCCTTCTCTCCTATCTTTAATTGGGCTCGGCTGCCTATCGCAGCTACGCCGCTTTCATCCTTCCGCTGATGAAGCGGAATTCCTGCGTCTTGCCGCCAAAGCCATAGGCGGCCGCAGGCACTTCATGCACGAGGGCGTAGCTTTCCTCATGCACCTTGCCCAGCAGCCGGCCGAATGCGGCGAAAATTGCCTGCAGATACGCCTCCAGTTCGAGCTTGGTGTTGGTGCCGTCGACAACCTTGATGTCGAGCCAAGCCGTGTTGGCGCCATGCTCGGCCAGCGACTTGCCGCCGGCGAACCAGTGCTCGGGGTCGTGATAGGAAATGGCAACAGCTGTAATCGTCGCGTCCTTGCGCAGATGCGTGGCCGTCAGTTCGGTCACTTCCTTGGCAATGGCGGCGGACAAAGCGGCATCGGGCTTGCCGGTAACGCTGACATTGATGATCGGCATATTTCTTCTCCTCGGTTTCAGCGGCGCCTCTTCGCCGTCGAGAAAATCATGCCATCGTCCTTTGATCAAAAAAATCGAATTGTTTTTGATAAACACTTTGATAATATCGAATTATGCAGATGTTCGATCCCGACCTCCTCAAGACTTTCCTCGCTTTCGTCGATGGCGGTTCCCTGGCGCGGGCCGCGTCGATCGTCGGTCGCTCGCCGTCCGCAGTGACCGCGCAGATGCAGCGGCTGGAGGATGTTGTCGGCGAACCGCTGCTGGTGCCGCAGGGGCGAGGGCGCGGCCTGACGCCGGCAGGCGAGGATCTGATCGCTCACGCGCGTCGCATCCTTGCCGCGCACCGCGAGGCGTGGCTGGCCCTCAAAGGGGCGCACGCCGACGGGCGCGTCGCCATCGGCACCACGCAGGATTTCGCCGATAGCGGCTTGCCGCAGCTTCTCAGGGCTTTTGCTGTCAGCCATCCGCGCGTCAGGATCGAACTGCGCGTCGGCCGTTCCGCCGAACTGGCGCAGGCTTTGCAGGCCGGCACCCTTGATCTGGCCATTGCCATGCGGCAGGTGCCGACACGGGACGAAGTCGGTGTGCTCAAGGAACCAATGATCTGGCTTTGCTCACAGAACGGGCTGGCCGCCCGCCACGACGAACTGCCCTTGGCGCTGCTCGATCCCCATTGCGGGTTTCGCGAAGCGGCGACCAGTGCACTCGATGCGGCCGGCCGTCGCTACCGCATTGCTGCCGGCAGTGCCAGCCTTGCCGGCCTGCGCACGGCGGTGCACGCCGGCATCGCCTTGACGTTGAGGACGGCGCGCTTCGCTCATTCCGGCATCGTCGAGGCGCCGCGCGATCTTGATCTGCCGCCGGTGCCGGTCGCCGAATTCGCCGTCCGCTTGCGTGAGGATGCCGACCGGCCGGCGCAGGATCTGGCCGCGTTGTTCAGCGGCAACCTGGCCTTGGCCAATTGAGCCAGCAAAGAAAAAGCCGACCTTGCGGTCGGCTTCTGAGTAAGACGGGCCGAGGGGTTTGGGGGGACTTGGGGTGGCCCGTCGCAGCCATAATGCCTGAGCCCTATGATGGTTCCGTGACTTTTAAAATTTATTTTCAGGAACGGATTTCTCGTGATCGGACCACCAACTCGCGCTCGGACGCGGCGAGGATTGGTCATGCATCCGCTGCGCGCTGCCTGGCCATCAGCCAGTCGCGGCCGGCGTGGGCGAACACAGCGCAAAGCACGATGGCGCCGCCGACCATGCTGGCTGCCGGCGGGATCTCCGCCAGGAACAGGAAGGCAAACAGGATCGCGAATGGCACTTCAGCTGAACCCAGCAATCCGGACTCGGCCGCCGGAATAAGCCGGGTGCCCTCCGTCCACAGGATCGAAGCCAGCGCGAACGAGGAGCCGAAGGTGGCTAGAAGCACAGCGTCCCTGGCCGAGACAGCCAGCGGATCGGCGACGAACCAGCCGAGCACGAACAGAAGGAATGCCGACACCGCACCCGCCCACACCACCGGCGTGTCGCGGAAGGCGCGCACCATGATCATGTAGAGCGCGCTGCCGATCGTCATCAGCAGCGCCAGCCCGTCGCCGAACAAATGGCCGGTGCCGAAGCCGGACCAGACCATGATCGCCACCCCGCATAGTGACACGGCGGCGGCGGCAAGCGTCTGCAGCCGGAACGGCTCGCGGACCAACAGGAGGGCCAGCAGCGCGGTGACGAACGGAGCCGTGGCATAGATGATCGCGACATTGGCGACAAAGGTGAACTTGAACGCCGAGATGAAGGCGATGCTGGCGAGCGCGCCTTCGATCGCCAGCAGCCAGCCTCGCCAGCCGAGCCGCAGGCTGTCGCGACCGCCGGAGCGCTGGCGGCGCCATAGCACATAGAGGCTGATCAGGATCGAGCCGACGAAGCCGCGCCAGCAGGTAATGGTCAGCGGGTCGGCATGGATCGATTTGGTCAGCACGCCGGTGAGGCCGAAGACGGCCGCCGATGCCGAGACCAGGATGATGCCGAGGGTACGTTCGCGGGCGCTTTCCACTGTGCCTGGCATGTCCAGCAATTCCGTCATCTCACCAGCCTACTCTGCCCCGTCCTGACACCATAGTGTCAGCTTGATCGAGGCGTCGTGCATCGAAACAGCAGACCGGCAGCCCCGGTGAACAGGATGCCGGCGAAAGCCTTTCGCGCGTTTCCAGGATGGCGATGTCGGCCATTGTCCGGCGGCCTTACGAATGTGTTGCGAGAGACGGTGTGAAAGCGTTGGATGCCCCCGTATCGTCAGGCTATACGGGCGAGACCCTGCTAAGCGCTACGCCAGCGCGCGCTTGCGTTTGGGGCAGGCGGCATAGCCGTTAAGCAGCGAAGCCAGGCAACTATAGGAGACGACGAAATGGATGCGATCGCATTGAAGGCCATGCAGGCGCCGCTGAAGGAGGCCTATCGCGACGACGCCTCGCGCGCGCTGATTACTCTCCGCGCCAAAGGCTCGATCGACGACCAATCGATCGCCTGCAAGGTCGAGACAGGCACGGCGATCGCCATTGCCGGGCTGCATCCGGCGACCGGCGGCACCGGGCTCGAACTCTGCTCCGGCGACATGCTGCTGGAGGCGCTGGTGGCTTGCGCCGGCGTCACGCTGAAGGCGGTAGCGACGGCGCTGGAATTCAAGCTTGGGGCCGCCACGGTGGAAGCCGAAGGCGATCTCGACTTTCGCGGCACGCTTGGTGTGGCAAAGGATGCGCCGGTTGGCTTCCGTGCCATCCGGCTGACATTCGGCCTCGACACCGACGAGCCGCAGGAGCGCGTCGATGCGCTGATCAAGCTGACCGAGCGCTACTGCGTCGTGTTCCAGACCATCAGCCAGAAGCCGGAGCTGGCGGTAAGCGCACGACGCTGGGGCTGCTGATCTCCCCCCTTGAGGGGGAGATGCCCGGCAGGGCAGAGGGGGTTGGTCCGACCGGGCTCGGCCCGCTGCAGCAGATGGAGGCCGGCGCTCCACGCGTGGCGACCCCCTCTGGCCTGCCCTCTTTGCCAAAACTTGGCATCTCCCCCTCAAGGGCCCCTCAAGGGGGGGAGATCACGCTGTCCTACTGCGCCGACGGCTCCTCGGCGTCGCCCTCGTCGGCGAAGGGCGAGGCGCTCGGCACGCACTGCACCGACCAGCCGGCCGGCGTCGGTTGCTTCTGGTATTCGGTTATGGCGAAGGTGCACTGTTCGCGGGTGTCGAATGTGCTGGGCAACACGACCATGCCGCCTTGCGGGCCGGCGATCACCAGATACCAGACTAACGCTACGCTCGGTGCCGCCATGGGTATTTCCTCGCTCTGCTTGTTTTGGGAGTCGCACGATCCTAGCAACTCCGGCCCAGCGGCGAAAGCTGGGCCAAAGCGCGGCGTTAAGCCACGGCATCACAGCCGCGTGATGTTAGGCCGCTTACTCCGGCTGCCGGTAAGCGACAAAGCGGTTGTGCTTGGCCTGGAAGATCAGCCCGGTCTCCTTGAGCGTAGGGCTGGCCAGCGGCACGATACGCTTGGCGATCTCCGAAGGGTGCGGCAGCGTTTCAGGATCCTCGCCGGGTACAGCCTGCGCCCGCATCGCGGTGCGCGTTGCCCCGGGATCGGCGGCATTGACCCTGAGCGGCAGGTTTTCGGTCTCATGCGCCCATGAACGCGTCATGGCCTCGACCGCCGCCTTCGACGCCGCATAAGGCGCCCAGAAGGCGCGTGCGGAGTGGGCAAGGCTGGAGCTCAGCACGATAGCGCGGCCGGCATCGGAAAGCCTGAGCAGCGGGTCGACCGAGCGGATCAGCCGCCATGTTGCGGTGACGTTGATGGTCATCACCTTCTCGAAGGTCTTGGCCTCGACATGGCCGATCGGGGCGATGACGCCGAGCACAGCGGCGTTGGCGACCAGTATGTCGAGCTTGCCCCAGCGCTCGTGGATGGCGCCGCCCAGCCGGTCGATCCCCGCCATGTCGGCAAGATCGAGCGGGACGAGCGTCGCTTGTCCGCCGCCTGCCTTGATCTGGTCGTCGAGTTCTTCCAACCCGCCGACGGTGCGAGCAACCGCAATCACATGCGCACCGGCGGCGGCAAGCTCCCTGGCGATGAAATAGCCGATGCCGCGCGAGGCGCCGGTGACGACCGCTACGCGGCCGGAGAGATCGAGGGCAGAAATCATGAGGTCACTCTGAGATCAAAGGTTACGGAGACCAGCTACTATCATAACCGGTTGGAAACCAGATTCCTCGACGCAGGTAGTGGCCGATATTCGGCCTGACATGGTTCGGGTCCAGGGTGTCGAGATCGGGGATGATCTTGATCCTGTAGGGGGTCGGAAATCTTCCGCTGGCAAACAACCGCGTTTTGGCGAGATCTACCGCATCCGTTTCGTCTTCTGCGGTGATGCCGACGCCCATCGGAAAACCGTGGCGGCGTCCTGCTTCAAAATCCAGCCAGAACAGCTTCAGCATTGAAGCGACGTCTGCTAAGACCCGCCGGCCGCTAACAGCGACAGCGTGCGCACATTGTCGGAGCCTTCGAAATCGGCAAGCCGGGTCGGATACTGGCCGGTGAAGCAGGCGTCGCAGAATTGCGGCTGCTCGTTGTCGCGGCCGGTTTCGCCGACGGCCCGGTAGAGCCCGTCGATCGAGAGGAAGCCGAGCGAATCGACGCGGATGAACTCGGCCATCTCCTCCACCGACATGCGCGACGCCAGCAGCTTCGACTTTTCCGGTGTGTCGACGCCGTAAAAGCAGGACGCGCGCGTCGGCGGTGAAGCGATGCGCATATGTACTTCCTTGGCGCCGGCATCGCGCACCATCTGCACGATCTTCTGGCTGGTAGTGCCGCGCACGATCGAATCGTCCACTAGCACCACGCGCTTGCCTTCGATCATACGGCGGTTGGCGTTGTGCTTGAGCTTGACACCCATGTGGCGGATCGAATCGCCGGGCTGGATGAAGGTGCGGCCAACATAGTGATTGCGGATGATGCCGAGCTCGAACGGAATGCCCGCGGCCTGCGAAAAGCCGATCGCCGCCGGCGTACCCGAATCCGGCACCGGCACGACGATGTCGGCCTCGACCGGACTTTCCAGTGCCAGCTCGGCGCCGATGCGCTTGCGCACTTCGTAGACGTTGCGGCCTTCGACTGACGAATCCGGCCGCGCGAAATAGACATATTCGAAAATGCAGAAGCGGGTCTTTTGCGGCTCGAACGGGAACAGGCTTTCGATGCCCTTGCTGGTGACGACGACCATTTCGCCGGGCTTCAGGTCGCGAACGAAACGCGCACCGATAATGTCGAGCGCGCAGGTCTCGGAGGCGAGGATCCAGGCGCCGTCGAGATCGCCGAGCACCAGCGGTCGGATGCCGAGCGGGTCGCGGCAGCCGATCATCTTCTTGGACGTCATTGCCACCAGCGAGAAGGCGCCTTCGACCTGGCGCACCGCATCGATGAAGCGCGAATTCAGGTCGCGCTCCTTGCTGGTGGCTACCAGATGCAAGAGCGTCTCGGTATCGGAGGTGGAAGAGAAGATGGCGCCTTGCTTCTGCAGCGCGCGCTGCACGGTCATGGCGTTGGTGAGATTGCCGTTGTGGGCGACGGCAAAGCCGCCATCGGCAAGTTCGGCGAAGAAAGGCTGGATATTGCGCATGCCGGCGCCGCCGGTGGTGGCATAGCGTGTGTGGCCGATGGCACGGTTGCCTTGCAGGCTGTCGATGACACGCTGCTTGGTAAAGGTGTCGCCGATCAGGCCGACATGGCGTTCGACATGGAATTGGGTGCCGTCATAAGAAACGATGCCGGCCGCTTCCTGGCCTCGATGCTGCAACGCATGGAGGCCGAGTGTGACGATGGCTGCGGCGTCCTGGCGGCCGAAAATGCCGAACACGCCGCATTCGTCGTGGAAATGGTCGTCGGCTTCGGCGGAAAGCACGTCGTCTGCGTCTGCCACTGAGGCTGCCATTGGGGCTCAAGCTCCGCTAAAGTCGCCATATAAGGTCATAGCGCATCGAAAGCAACGCACGTCGTGCACATGATCGGCAGTCTTGAGCCTCGCAAGTCTGCCGAAATCAGTTTGCCGGCGCCGGGTTTTCAGGTGCCGGCGTCGCGGGCGCATTGTCGGCCGGCGGCGCGTCGCTGTCGTCGGGTGCTGGAGCAGTGGCGTCGTCGCCGGCGGCAGGGGCTTCTGCTGCGGGCGCATCGGGGCCCAGAGGCGTCTCGGTGGCCGGTTGATTCGGGTTGAGCTTGTTGAGGATGGCGTTTTCCGGGTCCTCGGGCAGCAGGCTTTCCAGCTTTGCGCCGATCGATTCGAGCAGCGGCTTTGACTTGGCATTGGCAATCCAGCCTGGAGCTTTGGCGCCGGCCAACCAATTGAAGAAAAGCAGCGCGACAGCGACGACCAGGATGCCACGCGCCGCGCCGTAGAGGAAGCCAAGTGTGCGATCAAGCGCGCCGATCCTGGAATCGATGATCCAGTCGGCGAGCTTCATGGTGATGACCGAAACGACGATCAGCGCGACAATGAAGACGATACCGGCGGCCGCCGCCATGGCGGCCTTTTCGTTATCGATATAGGGCTGAATGTAAGGCAGCACCGGCTTGTAGAAGAAGAAGGCGGCCGCCGCGGCGGCTGCCCAGGAGATGATCGACAGGATCTCGCGCGAAAAGCCGCGAACCATAGCGAGCATCGCCGAGACCAGGGTGAAGCCGACGAGAATTCCGTCAAGCAGCGTAATCGGCATGTTTTTCGCCCCACTCCGATCTCTTTTTCACGGCTCGACGAGCCGCATCACTCTTGCTCGTCGGCGCGGCTGCGCCGTGAGCCGGCTATGCGCGCCACGAGATCGGCCAGCTCGGTGGGCTGGAAAGCGCCGGCTCCGATCCCCCCGGCTCCATTACCACCAACAAGTTCCTCGCTGCCCAAGGGCAGAACCGCGCTTCCGAAACCCAGCTTTTCGGCTTCCTTGAGGCGCTGCTGCGCATGCGCAACCGGCCTCACTGCACCCGAAAGGCTGATTTCGCCGAAATAGACGCAATCGGCGGGAAGGGCAAGACCGGTGAGCGAGGAAACCAGTGCCGCCGCCACCGCCAGGTCGGCCGCCGGCTCCGAAATTCGGTAGCCGCCGGCAACGTTGAGATAGACGTCGTGCGTGCCGAAGCGGACGCCACAATGGGCTTCCAGAACCGCCAGGATCATCGACAGCCGGGCACCGTCCCAGCCGACGACGGCGCGGCGCGGTGTGCCCAGCGTCGACGGCGCCACCAGCGCCTGGATCTCGACCAGCACCGGCCGTGTGCCTTCCATGCCGGCGAAAACCGCGGCACCCGGCGACTTCGCATGGCGTTCACCGAGGAAAAGCTCGGACGGGTTGGCGACTTCCCGCAAGCCTTTGTCCGACATTTCGAACACGCCGATCTCGTCGGTTGGCCCGAAGCGGTTCTTGACCGTGCGCAGGATGCGGTAGTGGTGGCCGCCTTCGCCCTCGAAATAGAGCACCGCGTCGACCATGTGCTCGACCACCCGTGGTCCGGCGATCTGGCCCTCCTTGGTGACGTGGCCGACCAGAACGATCGCCGCTCCTGTGGATTTCGCATAGCGGATCATCGCTTGGGCGGCGGCACGCACCTGGGTGACCGTGCCGGGTGCCGAATCGGCCATGTCGGTCCACAGCGTCTGGATCGAATCGAGAATGACCAGATCCGGCCGCTTGCCGTCGGCAATGGTGGCGAGGATGTCCTCGACATTGGTCTCGGCGGCGAGTTCGACGGAGGTGCCGGCGACGCCGAGCCGCTGGGCGCGCAGCCTGATCTGGGCGACCGCTTCTTCACCCGAGACATAGACGATGCGGTGGCCCTTTGCTGCCAGTGCCGCGGCGGCCTGGGTGAGCAGTGTCGACTTGCCGATGCCGGGATCGCCGCCGACCAGCAGCGCCGAGCCACGCACGAAGCCGCCGCCGGTGGCGCGGTCGAGCTCGCCGATGCCGGAGACGATACGCGGCGCGTCCTCGATGTCGCCGGAGAGGCTGGTCAGCACCACCGCGCGGCCCTTGCGGGCGTTGCGCGTATTGGCCGGGCCAGAGCCGATACCGCCCGACGTGCCTTCCTCGACCAGCGTGTTCCACTCGCCGCAGGCATCGCATTTGCCGGCCCAGCGCTGATGCACCGAACCGCAATTCTGGCAGATGAACTGAATGCGAGATTTGGCCATCAGGCGGATACCGTTCGCAAATGGTCGAGGGCTGGCGATCCTTCGCACCCCCCTCTGTCCTGCCGGACATCTCCCCCGCAAGGGGGGAGATTGGCTGTCATTGATGCTTTCACCAATCTCCGATGCCGCAAGAGGAGAACCGGCGGCAAAACTGCCGATCTCCCCCCTTGCGGGGGAGATGGCCGGCAGGCCAGAGGGGGGTGTGGCGGAGCGCGACGGTTGGTCAAAAAGCTACTCGAACCGATCCGGCAAATGATGTTCCTCGGCAAGGTCCGAGAAGCGGGTGAATTCGCCCTGGAAGGCGAGGCTGACCGATCCCGTTGGACCGTGGCGCTGCTTGGCGACGATGACTTCGGCCTTGCCGCGCATTTCGTTCATCTCATGTTCCCACTTGATGTATTCGTCGGTGCCCGGCTTCGGCTCGCGGTTCTTCAGATAATATTCCTCGCGGTAGACGAACAGCACTACGTCGGCGTCCTGCTCGATGGAGCCCGATTCGCGCAGATCCGAAAGCTGCGGGCGCTTGTCGTCGCGGCTTTCGACCTGGCGCGACAGCTGCGACAGGGCGATGATCGGCACCGCCAGCTCCTTGGCTAGTGCCTTGAGGCCGGTGGTGATCTCGGTGATTTCCTGGACGCGGTTTTGCGACGATTTCGCGCTCGATCCCTGCATCAGCTGGATATAGTCGATGACGATGACGTCGAGGCCGCGCTGGCGCTTCAGGCGACGTGCGCGGGCCGACAGCTGAGCGATGGAAATGCCGCCGGTCTGGTCGATGAACAGCGGGATTTTCTGCATGGTCTGCGAGCAGGCGACGAGCTTTTCGAAATCCATCTCGCTGATCTCGCCGCGCCGGATTTTCGACGACGGGATTTCCGTCTGTTCGGAAATAATGCGGGTGGCCAGCTGTTCGGATGACATTTCGAGCGAAAAGAAGCCGACGACGCCGCCATTGGCCGCCTTGAACGAGCCGTCCGCCTGCTGCGCCGGGACATAGGCCTCGGCGATGTTGAAGGCGATATTGGTGGCGAGCGAGGTCTTGCCCATGCCGGGGCGGCCGGCAATGATGATCAGGTCGGACGACTGCAGGCCGCCCATGCGGCGGTCGAGGTCGCGCAAGCCGGTAGCAACGCCCGACAAATGCCCGTCGCGCATATAAGCCGCATTGGCCATGTCGACGGCCGTCTTGACGGCATCGGTGAAGCTCTCGAAGCCGCCATCGTAGCGGCCGGTTTCGGCCAATTCGAACAGGCGCCGCTCGGCATCCTCGATCTGGTCGGAGGGCGACATGTCGACCGGCGCGTCATAGGCGATGTTGACCATGTCCTCGCCGACAGTGATCAGCGCGCGCCGCGTCGCCAGGTCGTAGATGGCGCGGCCATAGTCGGTGGCGTTGACGACGGTGACGGCCTCGACCGCCAACCGCACGACATATTGCGCCACCGTCATGTCGCCGACCTTCTCGTCGGCCGGCAGGAAGGTCTTCAGCGTGATCGGCGTCGCGATCTTGCCCATGCGGATGAGCTCGGCCGCGACCTCGAAGATCTTTCTATGCAGCGGCTCGTAGAAATGGCCGGGCTTCAGGAAGTCGGAGACGCGGTAGAAGGCATCGTTGTTGACCAGTATGGCGCCGAGCAGTGCCTGCTCGGCCTCGATGTTGTTCGGCGCCTCGCGATAGAGCGGTGTTTCCGCCACGCCGAATTTTCGTGCTGCCTCTGCCATGATGTCCCCGGTCCTGATCCCCGTCTCTCGATATCAGAACGAGACAAGTCGGTGATGACTTATCTGCATCAGTCCCCAACCAACCAACTTTGATGCCCGCGATTCACAGCCAGGATCTTTCGGTGGAAAGAATCTCGATTGACTCGAATCAAGATGGCGAGCCTAGCCGTTCTCAGGCGAGAACAAAACAGGAAAATAGCTGCCGGTCATTCCGGCAAGGCATCACCCCAGTCCAGTCGCCGCGCGGCCTTGAATGTCTCGCCGTCGCGCTTGGTGAACAGTCGCTCGGCAGCACCCCCATCCTGTTGGCAAAGCTTCAGCAAGACCTTGCCGGAGCCCGACTTCGGCGGTGCGATCACTCGCGCTCGAGGCGGAGCGGCCGGATGGCGGGAAGCGGCGACAAAGATGAATTTCTCGTCCTCCCACGGCACCTCGGCATCCTTGGCCAGACGGTGCAGGCGCGAGCGGGCGACGCGGCGGGCGAAATGGCACCAGTCGGGCGCGACGAGCGGGCAGGGCGCCTCATGCGGGCAAGGCGCAAGCACGTGCGCCCCCGCCTCGATCAGTTGCCGACGCACGGCAAGGATGCGCTGCCAGCCGGCCGGCGTGCCCGGCTCGACGACCAGCAGCGTGTCGGCGGTCAGCTGCCAGAGTCGATCGACGAGTTTTGCCAGCGATGCCGGCGCGATCTCATCCAGCACATAGGCTGAAGTCACCAGCTCGGCCGGCTCCAGATCGACCAGGTCGACGGTGACGTCGCCGGTCCGCCAGGCGGTCCTGGCCGTGATCGCATCCGCGGCAAGTACTTCGCCGACCCGTCGCACCGCGGCGCCGGCCTCGAGTAGCACCGCCTGTTCGAGATCGGGCCAGAGATCGATTGTGGCCCAAAGCACCGTGCCAGGGCCGGCGCCGACATCGAGCAAGGTCTTCGGAGCATAGTCGGGTCGAGACTCGCCCACCGCATCGAGGCTGGCGCGAACGGCCGCATAGGTCGCCGGCAGCCGCGTTGCCAGATAGGCCTTCACCGCCATGTCTTCGGCCATGTGCAGGCGACCGTCGCGCAACTCTGCGCGGTAGCGGTCCGACAGCGTCTTTGCCGCTTGCTTAAGCATCGGCAACGGCACCTGTTCGAGAAGGCGGTCGACGCCTTGTCTAAGCGGGACGGGCAGTTCCATCGCTCACGCAGCCCGGGGTGCGAGCAGAACGACC
Source organism: Mesorhizobium sp. M1328 (assembly GCF_040318075.1). Taxonomy (NCBI): domain Bacteria; kingdom Pseudomonadati; phylum Pseudomonadota; class Alphaproteobacteria; order Hyphomicrobiales; family Phyllobacteriaceae; genus Mesorhizobium; species Mesorhizobium sp. M1328. Next base: position 49,286 of record NZ_JAMYLO010000003.1, read on the forward strand.
GAGGCGCCAACGATGCAGATCGCGGCACCGGCAAGGTCCCAGCGGTCGGGATGCACGCCTTCCGCCAGCCACAGCCAGGCCAGCGAGGCGGCAATGTAGATGCCGCCATAGGCGGCGTAGGCCCGGCCCGCCGCGCTGGTGTCGACCAGCGCCAGCAGCCACGCGAATAGCACCAGCAAGACGAGACCGGGCGCCAACCACAGCGGCGACTTGTCCAGCCGCCACCACGCCCAGAACGAAAAGCAGCCGGCGATCTCGGCAAGTGCGGCGGCGACGTAGAGGAGGTAGGTCATGAAAAAAGGTCCCGCGTTGACGGGACCCTTTTCAGCGTGCCAGCCGGCGATGGCAAGCGGCAATGGCGCGATCGCCGACCGTCTACTCCGGATCCGCCACCTTGCGGCGGCGAGCCGGCTTGGCCGCCGGAGCCTTTTCACGACGTCCAAGATCGCGCATCTCCAGCGCCTTCTCGCAACTGGCCATGTAGTCGCGTGTCATTGGCAGCGTGTCGTTCTTCTTGGCGATCTGGATCTGGAAGATCACGAGATCCTGCCAGCGGAAGGCAGCTTCCGAGGCGGCAAGATAGAACTCCCACATACGGCAGAAGCGCTCGTCATAAATCGCTTTGGCCTTGTCGCGATTGGCGGCGAAGCGCTCGCCCCAATGCTTCAGTGTCTCGGCATAATGCAGCCGTAGAACCTCGATGTCGGTGACGACGAGCCCCGATTTTTCGATGGCCGGCATCACTTCGGAGAGCGACGGGATGTAACCGCCCGGGAAGATGTATTTGCGGATGAAGGCGCTGGTCGCCCACGGCACGCCGGAGCGGCCAATCGTATGCAGCAGCATGACGCCGTCCGGCTTCAGCAGCGTCGCCGACTTGTCGAAGAAGGTGCGGAAATGATTGACGCCGACATGCTCGAACATGCCGACCGAGACGATGCGGTCGAAACGTTCATTGAGTTCGCGATAGTCCTTGATGTCGAAATGAACCCGGTTTTGCAGGCCTTGCGCATGGGCGCGGTCGGTGGCGACGCCGTGCTGCTCGGTCGACAGCGTCACGCCCTGTACGTCGACGTCGAACGCCTTGGCGAGATAGAGCCCAAGTCCACCCCAGCCGGAGCCGATGTCGAGTACCGTCTGGCCCGCTTTCAGCCTGAGCTTGGCGGCGATATGGCGCTTCTTGGCTGCCTGTGCCTCGTCGAGCGTCATGTCCGGCTGCTCGAAATAGGCGCAGGAATACTGCATGTCCTCATCGAGGAAGAGGCGGTACAGGTCGCCCGACAGATCGTAATGGCGCTGCACGTTGCGGCGCGCCCGCGACGCCGTGTTGATCTGCTGCAGGCGCCGGAAGGCGTGGCGCAGACCCTCGATCGCCTTCGACCAGGTGGCATCGATACCGCCGCTGCCCATGTTCTGGAACGCAATGCGCATCACCCCCAGCACGCCGCCCTCGAGAATGTCGAGTTCACCGTCCATGTAGGCTTCCGGCACCGCCAGCATCGGATCGAAAGTGATGGCGCGCTCGGCATGCCTTGTCTTGATATGCATGTGCACCGGCTCGCCGCTGCCGTCACCGAAAGTCACCATCGAGCCTTGCGGCCCTGTCACCTTGAGATTGCCTGTGCGGACCAGGCGGTCGAGAACGCGTTTCAGCAGAATATTCATGACCAAATGTCCCCTCTCGGTCAGACAGGCTGTCTTATTCTGCATCAAGATATAGGGGTTCGAAAAGTTCCATTTGGCATAAAAATGCCCGGGTACGAGGCCCGGGCATTGGTCCAGAATAGCGATTAGCCGGCGAATGCCGACGAATGACGATCAGCCGTTGTCTTCGCCGCCCTCGAACTCCGCATTCGGATCGAAGAAGTTTTCCGGCCGCGCATTATCGTTGATGTCCTCGCCGTAGATGGCTTCGGCGGTGGTCAGCGTTTCGCCCTTGGCCTGGCGCTCGGCTTCGTCGGCCGTGCGGGCAATGTTGAGCGTGATGGTAACCTCGACTTCCGGGTGCAGCGCGATCGCCACATTGGTGACGCCGATGGTCTTGATCGGCTGGTTGAGCAGGATCTGGTTGCGGTTGACCGAAAAACCTTCCGCCGTCACCAGCTCGGCGATGTCGCGCGTCGAGACCGAACCATAAAGCTGACCGGTTTCGCCGGCCGAGCGCACGGCGATGAAGCTCTTGCCGTCGAGCTTTTCTGCAATCTGCGCGGCCTCGGACTTGCGCTCGAGGTTGCGGGCTTCGAGCTGGGCCCGCTGTCCTTCGAACTTCTTCTTGTTAGCTTCGTTGGCGCGCAGCGCCTTGCCCTGCGGCAGCAGGAAATTGCGGGCGAATCCGTCCTTGACCTTGACGGTGTCGCCCATCTGACCGAGGCGGGAAACGCGTTCGAGAAGAATGACTTCCATGGTTTTGTTCCTTCGCTTGGGCGCTATCCTCAGGATCGGCGCCGAATTGTCTGGAACAGGTCAGGAAGCTGGGGCGTCGCCGCCTGTGTCGCTGTCCTGCCTGTCGCGGCAGTTAGGATCTCTTGTCGAAATCCAACCCGGGATTTAGTGTTCGATCCGGCTACGCCCGTCGTGGCCGGTGAAAAAAAGCGGGCGGCGAACCGCCCGCGTAAATTTTAGCGGACCACGTAGGGCAGCAGGCCGAGGAAGCGGGCACGCTTGATCGCCTTGGCGAGTTCGCGCTGCTTCTTCTGGCTGACGGCGGTGATGCGCGATGGCACGATCTTGCCGCGCTCGGAAATGTAGCGCTGCAGAAGCCGCACGTCCTTGTAGTCGATCTTCGGCGCGTTGGCGCCGGAGAACGGGCAGGTCTTGCGGCGACGATGGAAGGGGCGCCGGGTTGGGATCTGATTGATGTCGACCATTATTCTGCGGCTCCTTCAAAGCCTTCGCGCGGACGGCGCGGGCCACGATCGGCACCGCCATCGCCGAAGCTGCGCGGCGGACGATCACCACGGTCACCGCGATCGCGGTCGCCGAATGAGCGCGGGCCACGATCGCCACGGTCGCGATCGCCGAAGCCGCCGCGTTCCGAGCGCTCTTCGCGCTTCTGCATCATTGCCGACGGACCTTCCTCATGCGCATCGACCTTGATGGTCAGGAAACGCAGTACGTCCTCGGACAGGCCCATCTGGCGCTCCATTTCATTGAGCGCGGCCGGCGGGCAGGTGATGTCCATGAGTGTATAATATGCCTTCCGGTTCTTGTTGACCCGGTAGGTGAGGGACTTCAGTCCCCAGTTCTCGACCCGGCCGACGGACCCGCCATTCGCGGTGATGACGCCCTTGTACTGTTCGACAAGCGCATCGACCTGCTGCTGCGAGAGGTCCTGCCGGGCAAGAAACACATGTTCGTATAGAGCCATAGTGTTCGTGCCTTTCTTCGTTTCTCTCCCGGTTCCCGGCGGCAAAAGCCTCTGCAACTTCTCTGACCCGCAATCCTTGCGAAGGCGGGGAAGAAAGGAGCATGACGAGACGGTCGAGAGCGGAGACACGGGAGGCGGAAGCGCTTCTGGCTTCACGCGAAGGTTCGAAAAACCTCCGGCCCTCCGTTCAGCCCCCAGCAAGGACCGGCAGATTGCGGGCGTCTATACAGGAATTTGACCGCAAAGCAAGGCCAAACGACAGGGCAAACGGCTCGATTAGTGTCCCACCGTCCCAGAGCGCCACGGGCCTCGACGGCAAGGTTTTACGGATTTCCTGAAACCGGACCTTAACCACCATGCGAAGTTCCAGCACCGGCGGGCGTGGCTTGCATCTTCGCATCTCGGCGACATCGACGCTACGCGCAAGGACGTCTTCGACCGTTATTTCCAGACCAATGTCGCCGGCCACAGGCCGCTCTCCCGCCGCCGCTGCTCAACTCGTATGCGCAGCCACTTTGCCTGTGGTTTCGGGGAAGAAATCGGGCGCCGCATGGCGCTTGCCGAACATCATGTCGTATTGCAGCAGACGGAAGTCGCGGATTGCCGGGTCGATCTCTTTCCGACGCGACCAATCGGGGGTGGCGTCGCCCCCCGGTGCCAACAGCAAATTGCGGTCGATGACGCGATAACGGTCCCGCAACTGGCCGAGGAAGCCGGTGTAATAGGGATGGGTGATGCCGGCTGTCTTCAGGATATGGTAGGGCAGGAAGGCCGGGCTGACGGCACCCAGATCCTCGGCCGGGCCACTGCGGTTCGACCAGACGATCAGCGGCGTCTGGTGGTGCAGCAGCATCTGGTCGGCCGCCTCCTTGCGCGGCGCCACATTGTCCTTCAGGAAACCGGTCTCGACGTAGACCGGCCCAAGCGGCGGCAGATGGTCGCCGAAGAAAGCGATGACCGTCGGCCGCTCGCGTTTCTTCGCCCATTCGATCAGCCGCTCGAGGCCGCGGTCCGCGTCGGAAGAGCCTTCGGCATAGCTCAACAGCGATTCACGCGCCCATTGGCTGATCGGCGCCTGCACCTTATGGGTCGGATTGTTATAGCGATACGGCTCATATGGTCCGTGGTTCTGCAGGCTGACGGCGAAAAAGAAGACCGGCTCGGCGCTGGTATCGGCCTCGTGGATGATCTCGTCCGTCATAGCTGCGTCCGACGCGAGCGGTCCGCGTTTTTGCATGGGGGGCAACGTCTCCTCGGACTTGAAGTCGTTGAAGCCGAAATCGGCATAGACCGCCCCTCGGTTCCAGAACCAGTTGGTGCCGGGATGGATGGCACGCGCCCGGTAGCCCTGACTTTTCAGGAAGGTCGCCAGCGAAGGGGTCGGTGTCCGCACATATTGCTGGTAGGGAATGCTGCCCGCCGGCAGGAAGGCGTTGGAAAAGCCGGTCAGGGCCTCGAACTCGATGTTGGCCGTCATGCCGCCGAATTCGGGGGAGAACATGTAGCCCGTGCGCAGTGCCCGCACATTGGGGATAGGGTCGGGTGTGATGGTGACGCCGGGCAGCTTGGTCGGATCCCAGAAGGATTCGCTCATGACGACGATGATGTCGGGCTTTTCAGCAGGTACCGAGGCCGTCACCTGCGGTTTGCCGATCGCTTCGATCGCCTTGTCGGAATAGCCGGGCGGCGCCGAGACATGGGCCATCGGGACGTTCAGCGCGAAGGCGAGCGCAAAACCGTTCGAAGCGTAGTTTTCCTTCTGGTCCCACATGATCGGGATGATCTGCAGCCGGTCGCGCGTCCACGAGAAAGTGGCATAGTCCATGATGGAGACGAAGAAGGCGATCAGCGGCACCGTCAGTGTCAGCCGGGCAAGGCGGCCCTTATGGCTGAGTGCCGGAACGCGGCGGCGCCATAGCCGCCAGCCATAGACGAGCAGCGACAGCCCGCCGACAATGCCGATCGCCAGGGCAATGGCGGTTCCCGGGCGATCGCGGACCAGGAGCGGCATCAGTGCCACGATCTGCCGGGAATAGAGGAAATCGGTCGGATAGAGCGGATCGCCGAGATAGAGCGACTTCTGGTGGCCGACGAACGCCAGCGACAGCGTCAGCGGCGCGACTATCATCAGGCTCTGATGACTGCGGCCGAGCACGGCGTCGAGGCCGATGAGGATCAGCGCAAAAATGATGATCGTGGTCCAGCCGGGTTTGAAAGGCTGCAGAAAGAAATCGACAGTGCCGGCAAAGTTGCCGCGCACGATCAGTTCGATGGCAAACACCAGGATGGCCGCGGCCAGCAAGCTGATAAGGCCATAGCGGATGACAGGCCATTTGCGCTCCGGTAGATAGCCGGTCGACGGATCGCCTTCAAGAAACTGTGGCGCCGCCTCGGCTGCGCTCTGCTTGGTCTTTGCCACTTCAATAGTTCCCCGGCCCGCAACAAAAGCGTCACTCGATTGTCATCGAACTGTGACGCAAAGCCTAGCGCCTGCGGCGAAAATAAGAAGAGCCAGCAAACAAATCGTGAGCGGTTTTCATCATGAGTGATCGCCAAAAAGGCCTGCCGAAACAGGCACTCGGCCGCCATTACGAGGTGAAGGTTGGACTTGACTTGGCCGCACGCCTTGCGTCACAGGCAACGAGAACCAGCAGCTGGGAGCCGACGATGGCCATCGCATTCACCTTTCCGGGGCAGGGCAGCCAAGCTGTCGGCATGGGCAAGGACCTCGCCGAAACCTTTGTGGAATCGCGGCAGATCTTCGAGGAAGTCGACGACGCGCTCGGCGAAAAACTATCGCAGCTGATCTGGGAAGGGCCGGAAGAGATGCTGACGCTGACCGCCAATGCCCAGCCGGCGCTAATGGCGGTGTCGCTTGCCGCAATCCGGGCGCTGGAGGCGCGCGGCTTCTCCCTGAAAGGCAAGGTCACCTATGTGGCCGGCCACTCGCTCGGCGAATATTCGGCACTTGCGGCCGCCGGTTTCGTTTCGGTCGCGGACGCTGCCCGGCTGTTGCGCATCCGCGGCAACGCCATGCAGGCGGCGGTACCGGCAGGCGAGGGCGCCATGGCGGCGATCATCGGGCTGGAACAAGCCGACGTCGAGGCCGCTTGCGCAGAGGCCGCCCAAGGCGCGGCTAAAGATCCCGCACAAGCCTTGGTTTGCCAGATCGCCAATGACAATGGCGGCGGCCAGCTGGTGATCTCCGGCGCCCGGCCGGCGGTCGAACTGGCGGCGAAGCTATGCACGGAGAAGGGCGCCAAGCGGGCGCTGATGCTGCAGGTCTCGGCGCCCTTCCATTCGGCGCTGATGAAGCCGGCGGCCGAGATCATGCGGGAGGCGCTGGCCGCCGTGACGAAGATTGCGCCGGTCGTGCCGCTGGTCTCGAATGTTACGGTGACCCCGACGAGCGATCCCGACGAGATTGCCCGCCGCCTCGTGGAACAGGTGGTCGGGCGCGTGCGCTGGCGCGAAACGGTGGAGTGGTTCGGCGCGAATGGCGTTGCGACGCTCTACGAAGTGGGCGCCGGCAAGGTGCTGTCGGGGCTGGCCCGCCGCATCAACCGCGACATTGCCACCAGCAGCATCGGATCGGCGGCGGAGGTCGAGACGGCACTTGCCGCCTTGGGGTGACCACGTAGCTTGAATTCATCGGTGCTTGCCGCTAGATGAATACATGTATCGCAACGAGGTGCGGCATGCCCACATCGATCCGCCTTTCTCCTGAAGTCGAGCAGCGCCTGGATTTTCTCGCCGCCAAGACTGGTCGCAGCAAGGCCTACTATCTGCGCGAGCTCATTGAACGTGGTCTGGAGGACTTGGAAGATTACTACTTGGCTGCCGAAGTCGTTGAGCGGATCAGGCGTGGTGAAGAAGACGTCATGAGAGCCGAGGACTTCTGGCGTGGCCTGGACGCTTGAATACGCCCGCTCGGCGCGAAAATTTGTCGAAGAATTGGATCCGCAGACACGTCACCGTATCCGTGATTTTATCGAAAACCGCATTGCCGTTCTCGACAACCCGCGTGAACTCGGCAAACCGCTGAAGGGTCCGCTCGCAACCTTTTGGAGATATCGCGTCGGAGATTATCGCATCATTTGCGATGTGCAGGATAACCGGCTCGTCATTCTGGTGGTAACCATAGGCCACCGCGGCGACGTTTTAAGATAGCCGAACTCGCCAGCCCCTATGATTGGCCAGTATGATTTGGGAAGAGGATAAAACATGTTCGAATTGACCGGCCGCAAGGCGCTCGTCACTGGCGCATCGGGAGGCATCGGCGAGGCGATCGCCCGCGTGCTGCATGCCCAGGGCGCCATCGTCGGCCTGCACGGCACACGTATCGAGAAACTGGAGGCGCTGGCCGCCGAACTGGGCGACCGGGTAAAGCTTTTCCCGGCCAATCTTTCCAATCGCGACGACGTCAAGGCGCTCGGCCAGAAGGCGGAGGCCGATCTCGAAGGCGTAGATATCCTCGTCAACAATGCCGGCATCACCAAGGACGGGTTGTTCGTACGCATGGCTGACGCCGACTGGGATAGCGTGCTCGAGGTCAACTTGACCGCCGTGTTCCGGCTGACCCGCGAGCTTACCCATCCGATGATGCGGCGCCGCCATGGCCGCATCATCAACATCACCTCAGTGGTCGGCGTCACCGGCAATCCCGGCCAGACCAATTATTGCGCCTCCAAAGCCGGTATGATCGGCTTTTCCAAATCGCTGGCGCAGGAGATCGCCACCCGCAATATCACCGTCAACTGCGTCGCCCCGGGCTTCATCGAATCGGCGATGACCGCCAAGCTCAACGACAAGCAGAAAGAGGCGATCATGGCGGCGATCCCGACCCGGCGCATGGGCACGGGCGCCGAAGTCGCCTCTGCCGTCGCTTACCTAGCTTCCAACGAGGCAGCCTACGTCACCGGCCAGACCATTCATGTCAATGGCGGCATGGCAATGATCTAACACTTGGGAAAACGCTTCATTCCGTCTTGGATGCACGGGATTTTTCGTGTAATGCCGCCCGCAACCCGGCGGTTCGGGCAAAAACCGGTCCTGTTCCGTTGCGTTTCCGGCAGGACCATCTTTCAGCTTGATTAGCGGCATTCTGCCCGCTAACGAAGACAGACAACCAAAAGACGAGGATGCCCAAATGAGTGACACCGCAGAGCGCGTCAAGAAGATCGTCATCGAGCACCTTGGCGTCGATGCCGACAAGGTGACGGAGCAGGCGAGCTTCATCGATGATCTGGGCGCGGACAGCCTCGACACGGTCGAACTTGTCATGGCGTTCGAAGAAGAATTCGGTGTCGAGATCCCGGACGATGCGGCCGAGACCATCCTGACTGTTGGCGATGCGGTGAAATACATCGACAAGGCCTCCGCCTGACGCTATTTGCAGTCATTACCGGGGAGGACCTGCGATGAGGCGTGTCGTCGTCACGGGCCTTGGGCTGCTTTCGCCGTTCGGCATGGGCTTCGAGCACAGCTGGAAGGAGCTTCTGACCGGCCGCAGCGCAGCCAAGCGCATCACCGAATTTGAGGTGGAAGACCTTGCCTGCAAGGTCGCCCACGTCATTCCGCGCGGTGACGGCTCCAATGCCACTTTCAATCCTGAAGCCGTTCTCGAGCCGAAGGAATTGCGCAAGATCGGCGACTTCATCCTGTACGGGATCGCGGCCGCCGACGAGGCACTCAAGGATTCCGGCTGGCAGCCGAAGACGCATGAGGAACAGTGCGCCACCGGCGTGCTGATCGGTTCGGGCATCGGCGGCATCGAAGGCATCGCCGAGAATGCAATGATCCTCAAGGAACGCGGTCCGCGCCGCATCAGCCCGTTCTTCATCCCCGGCCAGATCATCAACCTCGTCTCCGGTCAGGTCTCGATCCGGCATGGGTTGAAAGGCCCCAACCATGCCGTCGTCACCGCCTGCTCGACCGGTGCGCACGCCATCGGCGATGCCGCCCGGCTGATCATCTGGGGCGATGCCGACGTTATGGTCGCCGGCGGCGCCGAAGCGCCGGTGACGAGGCTTTCGATCGCCGGATTCGCCGCTTGCCGCGCGCTCTCCACCGAGCGCAACGACGCGCCGCAAACGGCCTCACGCCCCTACGATCGCGATCGCGACGGCTTCGTCATGGGCGAGGGCGCCGGTGTTGTCGTGCTCGAGGAGCTCGAACACGCCAAGGCCCGCGGCGCCAAGATCTATGCCGAGGTCACCGGCTACGGTCTGACCGGTGACGCCTATCACATCACCGCGCCTGCCGAAGACGGCGACGGCGCTTTCCGTTGCATGACCGCGGCGCTGAACCGGGCGAAGCTGACGCCGGCCGATGTCGACTACATCAACGCGCACGGCACCTCGACCATGGCCGATACGATCGAACTCGGCGCCGTCGAGCGGCTGGTCGGCAACGCCGCCTCGAAGATATCGATGTCGTCGACCAAATCGTCGATTGGCCACCTGCTGGGCGCGGCGGGTGCTGCCGAGGCGATCTTTTCGGTCCTCGCCATTCGCGACAACATCGCGCCGCCGACCATCAATCTCGACAATCCGGAGCGCGAAACGGCGATTGACCTGGTGCCGCACAAACCGCGGGCCCGGCAGATCGAGGTGGCGCTGTCCAACTCCTTCGGCTTCGGTGGCACCAACGCCTCGCTCGTCTTCCAGCGCTACAATGGCTGACCGCTCCGCCGGTTTCCGTCTGCCGTCAATTTTGCCATATTCGCCCCTACTCTGCCCGAGGGGATTCGTCGCAAGATCAAATGGTAGGGCGCTATGAACACAAATCCGGCCGATAACGGCGAATTCGGGCAGCGGCCAGCAACGCCCGGCCCGATCGTGCCGAAGACGGCCAGCGAGGCGTTGCGGCCCGAGGCCGGCACGCCGCCGCCGAAGCGCTCGCGTGCCTCGCGCAGCCAGTTCGTCGTGTTCATGAACTTCGTCATCTCTTCGGTGATGCTGATGGTTCTGGCGGCAGGCGTTGCGCTGTATTTCGGCAAGCAGGAGTTCAACGAGCCCGGCCCGTCGGCCAATGGCGACACGTTCCTGGTCAAGCCGAATAGCGGCGTCCAGGAGATCGCCGACCAGCTTGAGCGGCGAGGGCTGATCAGCGACGCCCGCATCTTCCGCCTTGGCGTGCGCGCCTTTGGCAATGATTCCGCCCTGAAGGCCGGCGAATACGAGATCAAGCCGCAGGCGTCGATGCACGATATCATGGAACTGTTGAAGAGCGGCAAGTCGGTGATGTATTCGCTGACTATCCCCGAGGGACTGACGGTCGAGCAGGCGCTGCAACGGATCGCCGAGCAGGACGCGCTGACCGGCGATATGCCGTCGACCACTCCACCCGAGGGCAGCCTCGCCACCGACACGCTGCGCTTCACCCGCGGCGCAACACGCCAGCAGATGGTCGACAAGCTTCTGGCCGACCAGAAGAAGCTGGTCGACGAAGTCTGGCAGCGCCGAGCGCCGGATCTGCCGATCGCCAACGTTGAGGATTTTATCACCCTGGCCTCGATCGTCGAGAAGGAGACCGGCAAGGGCGATGAACGCTCGCGCGTAGCCGCCGTCTTCCTCAACCGGCTGGCCAAGGGTATGCGGCTGCAGTCGGACCCGACCATCATCTACGGCCTGTTCGGCGGCAAGGGCAAACCCATCGACCGCCCCATCTATCAGTCGGACATCCAGAAGCCGACGCCCTACAACACCTATCTGATCAACGGCCTGCCGCCGACGCCGATCGCCAATCCCGGTCGTGCGGCGCTGGAGGCAGTCGCCAATCCGTCGAAGACCAGCGATCTTTACTTCGTTGCCGACGGCAGTGGCGGCCACGTCTTTGCCTCGACCCTCGATGAGCATAACGAGAATGTCGCTCGCTACCGGGCACTGCTGAAAAAGCAGGCGCAGGACGCCGCCAAGGCCGGGGCAACCAATACCGGAGCCGACACGCCGGCGGGAGCCATCGTTGACGATGCGGGCGCCACCGCCGCCCAGTAGGGCCGGACGCCATCAGGTTCGCCCTGTGCATGTCCGGGTGGATGTGCAAGGGCAGCTATGACATTGAAATTCACATGATCCTGTCCGGAGAAATCGTTCCGGCTTGAGAGCATTCGGCAAAGGGACGCACGGCTACATGAACTTGCAGAGCATGACCGGTTTTGCGCGCAGTGTCGCCGAACACGACGGCACTTCGATTGCCTGGGAAGCCAAGTCCGTCAACGGCAAGAGCGTCGAGGTCAGGCTGCGGCTGCCGCAAGGTTTCGACCGGCTGGAGCCGGCCGTCCGGCAGACGGTGCAAAAGCGTTTTGCGCGCGGCAATTTCCAGATGACGCTGACCATTGGCCGCGCCGCCGGCGCTCAAGCGCAACCCGTGGTCAACGAGGCTTTCCTGAAGGATCTGGCGGGGTTGGCCAAGCGACTGCAGGAGCAGTTCGGAGTAGCACCTGCGGCGGCCGACGGGCTGCTTGCGCTGCGCGGCGTCCTCGACATTCCCGAAACCATCGAAACCGAAGAGGCGCGCAGTGTGCTCGATACCGCGATACTGTCGGCGCTGGAAGCAGCACTGAACGGGCTGCAGCAGGCGCGCCAGGGCGAAGGTGCCGCACTTAGTTCCCTGCTGTCCGGCCATATCGACGCCATCGAGGCGCTGACGCTGCGGGCCGAGGCCGATCCATCACGCGAGCCGGCCACGATCCGCGAAAGGCTCGCCGAGCAGATCCGCCTGTTGATGGACGCGTCCGCCAACCTGGACGCCAGCCGGCTGCATATGGAAGCGGCGTTCCTGGCCACCAAGGCCGACATACGCGAGGAGATCGACCGGCTGAAGACGCACGTGGCGTCGGGCCGGGCGCTGCTCGCCGGCGGTGGCGCCATCGGCCGCAAGCTCGATTTCCTAGCACAGGAATTCAACCGCGAATCGAATACGCTGTGTTCCAAGTCGAATGCCGCTGCGGTCACCGCCATCGGGCTGGAGCTGAAGGCGGTCGTCGACCAGTTTCGCGAACAGGTCCAGAATCTGGAATGATCCCGATGCCAAGCCACATGACTGCCAAGCCCCATGACCGCTAGGGATGTGGGTTCCCGCATTCGGCGCCGCGGGCTGATGCTGGTCTTGTCGTCGCCGTCAGGCGCCGGCAAGTCGACGATTGCGCGCAATCTGCTGGAGAGCGATTCCAGCCTGGAATTGTCGGTCTCGGTCACCACGCGGCCACGCCGCGGCAGCGAGATCGAGGGCGTCCATTACCACTTCCGCACCATGCGCGAGTTCGAGCGGCTGCGCGATTCCGATGCGCTGCTCGAATGGGCGGAGGTGCACGGCAATTGCTACGCGACGCCGCGCGAGCCGGCTGAACAGGCGCTGGCCGAAGGCCGCGACATGCTGTTCGACATCGACTGGCAAGGCGCTCAGCAGCTCAAGGAGAAGATGCGCGCCGACATCGTCTCGATATTCATCCTGCCGCCATCGATGAAGGAATTGAAGGCGCGGCTGAAGCGTCGCGCCGAGGATCAGGAAGCGGTGATCGAGACGCGGCTCAAGAACGCCCGCAACGAGATCGAGCACTGGAAGGAATATGATTTCGTCATAGTCAACGACGATCTCGACCGCGCTTTCGCCGAGGTGCGGGGCATCGTCACGGCCGAACGGCTCAGACGCGATCGCCGGCCAGGCCTGTTCGATTTCGTCTCGGGGCTGCTCGACGAAAAGACGGATTGATCAAGGCGCTGTCCCCGCGACCAGGATCAGATTGCGACTGAGTGCGGCGTCGCGCAGTTCCAATGCCGCGGCATATTCGGCGGAGCGATACCAACGCCGCGCCGTGTCCATGTCGGGGAATTCGACGATGATCAGCGGCCCGGGAGACCAGTCGCCTTCCAACATTTCCACCTCGCCGCCGCGTACCAGATAGCGCCCGCCATGCTGGGCGATGGAGGCAGCCGCGCGGGCGCGATAGGCTTCGATAGCCTCTGCGTCACGGATCGCGACGTCGGAAATGACATAGGCGGCCACTGTTTGTCTCCGGGCAAGGTTTGTCAGGCTATCTATGCCATGAGAGCGGAAATTCCACGCGGACGCTTCCCTGCATCACACCGCGTTGGTCAGGCGAACGAATTCCTCGACGCTGAGCGTCTCCGCACGCCTGGTCGGATCGATGCCGGCGCGGGTGAGCAGTGCCTCGCCGCCGAGGCTTTTCACGCTCTGCCGCAGCATTTTCCGGCGCTGGCCGAATGCCGCTTCGGTGACGCGGCTGAGCCGTTTCACCTCTGCCGGCAAGGGGTTGGGGCGCGGCACCAGATGCACCACCGAGGACGTCACCTTGGGTGGCGGCGTGAACGCCTGCGGCGGCACGTCGAACGCAATCCTCGCCTCCGTCCGCCAGCCGGCCAGCACGCCGAGCCGACCATAGGCCTCGCTGCCGGGGCTGGCTGCAATGCGTTCGGCGACCTCGCGCTGGAACATCAGCGTCATCGATGTGTAGAAAGGCGGCCACTCGGTCACGGTCAGCCAGCGAACCAGCAATTCGGTACCGATATTGTAAGGCAGGTTGGCGACGATTTTCGCCGACCCGCCGCTTCCCGGCACTCCTTTGGCAAGCGCTGCAAAATCAGTTTTCAGCGCATCGCCGGCTACGATCTCGAGCCGACCCGGATAGTGGTTCGCGATCTCGGCCAAGGCCGCCAGGCAGCGCTCGTCGCGCTCGATCGCGACGACCCGCCGGGCGCCATTGAGGAGCAGGGCCCGGGTCAGCCCGCCCGGACCGGGACCGACCTCGATAACCGTAACATCGGACAGGTCGCCGGCGATCCGTGCAATCTTGCTTGTCAGGTTAAGGTCGAGCAGAAAATTCTGGCCGAGTGCCTTTTTCGCCTGCAGCCCATAGCGCTCGATCACCTCGCGCAGTGGCGGCAGGCCGTCTATGCTCATCGGGCTGGGCTCATCGGGTTAATGCCATGGAATTGGGCTCATTGGGCTCAGGGGCCTACGGCCTTTTCCCGGTATCGGCAAGCAGGCGAGCGAGTTTCAGCGCCGCAATCAGGCTGTCGGCACGGGCGATGCCCTTGCCGGCGATGTCGAAGGCGGTGCCGTGGTCGGGCGAGGTGCGGACGAAGGGCAGGCCGAGCGTGACGTTGACCGCCTCGTCAAACGCCAGCGCCTTGGCCGGGATCAGCGCCTGGTCGTGATACATGCAGAGCGCCACGTCGTAGCCGGCGCGGGCGCGGGCGTGAAACAGCGTGTCGGCCGGCAATGGCCCGAAGGCGTCGATCCCTTCCTGCCTCAGCCGGTCGATCGCCGGGCGCACGATCCGCTCGTCTTCGGTGCCCATCGCGCCGCCTTCGCCGGCATGCGGGTTGAGGCCGGCAACGGCGAGCCGCGGCTTGGCAATTCCGAAGCGGTTTGCAAGGTCGGCGGCGGTGATGCGCCCGGTGGCGACGATCAGGTCGGTCGTCAGCGCCTTCGGCACCTCGGCCAGTGCGATGTGGATGGTGACCGGCACGGTGCGCAGGTCCGGGCCGGCAAGCAGCATCACCGGCGTCAATTCGGTGCCGGTGTGAAGCGATGCCAGATGCGCCAGGTATTCGGTGTGGCCGGGAAAGCGAAAGCCGACATCGTAGAGCGGCTTCTTGGCAATGGGGCAGGTGACGACCGCGGCAGCGCGGCCAGCCAGGCAGTCGGCAACGGCGCGGTCGATCGCCTCGATGATGCCGGCGGCGTTGGCTGGATCCGGGCGGCCGGGACTGTCGACGAAACGGGCAGCAAGCGCCACCACCGGCAGCGCGCGCGAAAACACCCCCGGCGCTAGCGCCGGCGTCGTCTCGGCAATCGCGATATCGGTGCCGAGCCTGTGCGCCCGCGCGGCAATCAGTGCCGGATCGGCAAGGAGATAAAAAGACGGAACGCCAGCGCTATCGCGGGCCTGCCAAGCAGCGATGGCGATGTCCGGCCCCACGCCGGACGGATCGCCGACGCTCAACGCCAGCGGAAGCTCTACGTCAGGCACGGCGCTTCGACTTCAGCGCTCGATTATGCGGGCTTTCTTCCGCAACTCCTCGACATATTTCTTCGAGAGTTCGTCGGCGTTCTTGTCGTTCGAACCTTCACTCTGGAACACCATCTGCGCGGCTTTGTCGTCTGACACTTCGCGCGACGAGCAGATGCCGATGAATTCGACACCGCGGTCGGTTTCGCGCGTCGTGGTGGCGCCGCCGACCTTTGTAGCCTTTATCTGCTCGGCCCAGTCCGCCGGCAATTGCGGCGCCAGCACCCGGCCGAGATCGCGAACCGTGACATCGATCAGGCCCTTGGCGAATTCGCGCGTGGTGTTGCAGCCGTTGAAGC
This sequence comes from Mesorhizobium sp. M1328, assembly GCF_040318075.1. Classification (NCBI taxonomy): domain Bacteria; kingdom Pseudomonadati; phylum Pseudomonadota; class Alphaproteobacteria; order Hyphomicrobiales; family Phyllobacteriaceae; genus Mesorhizobium; species Mesorhizobium sp. M1328. Next base: position 64,989 of record NZ_JAMYLO010000003.1, read on the forward strand.
GGGCGCGCATGGCGTCGGCTTCGCGTTTGCGCTTGGCCAGCGTCGCGCTTCGCTCGGCGGCCGGCACCACGAAGATGACCTGTTGCAGCATGTACTCTGTGGCGCTCGGTTTGCTGCCGCCTTTTTCGAGCATGCGCTTGACGAGGTCCTGCTCGCTCATGGCGCCGCCGCCGTCGCTAGAACGGTGACGCGCGGTCAGCGCCTGGTTCCAGGCCATCTGCGCCCGGATAAACTCCTTGAAATGCTCCTTGGTGACGCCGGATTGCGCCATGGCGCCGTCAAGCTGCTTGAGCGGCATCTTGTTGCTGGTGGCGAAACGCTGATAAGCGGCATCGACCTGCGCGTCGCTGATGCGGATGCCGAGCCGCCGGGCTTCGGCCAGACGCAGCGTCTGGTCGATCATTTCCTGGCCGGCATCGCCCTTTCTGTGCTGCAGGCGCAGGAAAGCGGCCCGATGCTGGATGTCGCCGGTGGTGATCGGTATATTGTTGACGACGTATTTGATCTCGGTGGCGAAAACTGGCCGCGTCACTGCGGTGATCGAGAACGCCACCAGCAGCGCGAACCCTGCCGAAAAGAGGTATTTCCTCATCGAAAGCATCCCAATTCCATCCCGATTCGGCCCAACCTATCCCAGTTCAAGCCGCTGAAATTCGTGCCTGCTCTATGCGGCGAAACAATGTCGTCCGCCAGCCGCCCCGTTGCCGACCGCTGCCCGTTATTGAATGGTGTCGATGGAGCGTTGCGACGAGCCGAAATCGCCGAGCGTGCGGAACGACAGGTTGAAGCCGACGTTCTGCGATACTTCCTTGGTGTTCAGGTCACGTCTTTCCGAAAACGTCATCAAATAGGTAAAGCACGAATCACTATAGGCAAAGCCGACCCCGTCCTTGACCAGAACGCTCTGCTCCAGATCGTACGTGCCGGTGCCAAAGACGCGCCAATTCTCGGCAAGATGTGTCGAGGCGCCGAGCGTAACTTCATGGCGATCGGTCGAGAACCCATAGAGCGGCTGCGCCTGGATGAAGGCGTATTTGGCGCTCAGCGATACCGGCAGGCCTGAAAAGGCGGCCTTTACCTCAGCGCGGCGGATTTCGAAGCTTTGCTCGTCGAAACGGCCACTGACCGAGCCGGAAAACCCGCTGGGGCTGTTGAAGCCGACAAGGCCGACATAGTCGGAGGTTGCAGTTTCAAGACCCGAATAGGCGCCGACATTGACCAGGTCCGGCGTGCCGAACGAGTTCTGGCCGCCGAGCTGGTAGGATTGGCCGAACACCGCATTAGTGCCCCAGCCATTGTCGTATGCGCCGGAATAGCGCAGCCCGACATTGGCGCGTGTGCCGCCTTCCATGCGGTCATAGCCCGAGAATTTGTCGCGCTCGAACAGCGTCGTGGCGTCGAAGACGAAGCTCTGGGCGTCCTCGTTGGGGACCGCCAGCCCGCCGACATATTGCTCGTTCGGACGCATGAATACTTGCGCCATCGGTTCGAAGACATGGCTGGAACTGGTCATCGAGAACAGTACCGGCCAGCGCATCTCAAGGCCGGCGGTCGCCATGTAGCGGGCAAGCGATGAACGCATATCGTCCTCGACGCCGAGATTGGTCGCCATCTGGTTGATGGCGTCGAGCGAGGCCGAGGAGGCGTTGACGTAGCCGGCGTCGCCGCGCAGCGCCAGGAGCGGTGTCAGCAGCAGCCCGCCATCGGTGGTGAAGGTGCGCTTCCATTCGGCTTCCGCGGTAAGGCGGCCGGATTGACCGTCGATGCCGCGGACGTTGTTGACGGACGAAGGGATGCCCGAATTTGCAAGAGCCGTATCGAGCCTGTCGCGGTCAATGACCCGCGCGTTGACGTCGAACGACAGCTGCCCGCCGGCCACCGGCATGTCGGGGATATAGGCGTAGTCGAGCGAGGGCAGCACCCAGGGCTGCTTGGCGGCGCGTGCGGTCGGATCGCTGGCGAGCGTGTCTTCCTGAACGTCGAAGTGCATGGCGCGCACATCGAAGTAATTGCGATCGTTGAGCCCCGTCAGGTACACCTCGGAGCGGTGCACGCTATCGTTGAAGCCATCGATGTCGTAGGTGCGCGCGAAATTCTTGTCGCTCTGCAGCAGGATGTCCCAGCCGAAGTCCCAGCGCGGGTTGATGGCGAACTGGCCCTGGGTGCCCATCATGCCGCGGAATCTGTTCGGGTCGCCTTCGGTACCCGAATTCACGTTGTGGCCATTGTCGTCGATGAAGGCGTCGGGATTCTCCTGCCGGATGCCCGCAATCTTCAGGCTGTACTGACCGTTGTTGAAGCGCTGCCTCCACTCGGCCTCACCGAGGAAACCTTGCTTGGTATAGCCGCTGCCGGTGACAGTGAGATCGTAGGTCGGCGAGAGCGCGAAATAATAGGGAACTTTAACACCGACGCCGAGATCGCTCTTGTAGGCGACGCCGGGGATCAGGAAGCCGCTCTTGCGCTTGACCGTTGGGTCGGCGATCTCGAAAGCCGGCAGATAGGCCAGCGGAAAGCCGAAGAACTCGAAATTCGAGTTCTCGAAGCGAACCGTCTTCTTCTCGCCGTTCCAGATGATCTTCCTGGCCTTGATACGCCAGGTCGGCGCTTTGTCGGGCTTGTCCTCGCACGGCTCGCAGGCGGTGTAGACGCCATTGTGGAACGTCGTCAGCACGCCGCCCATGCGCTCCGCGCTTTCGGCGGCGAAATACGCCTTGTCTATGGTCTCGACACGCAGCGCGTTGACGAAGCCGTCGGCAAAATCGTCGGTGATGTCGGCATGCTGCGAATAGATTTTGGTTCCGTCGCTATTGACGAGCTCGACATTGCCGCTGGCGACGAGGCGTTTGGTGTTGCGGTTGTATTCGACCCGCTGGGCGACCAGACGGTTGCCGCCATAGTCGATCTGGACGCCGCCGACGGCCGTCACGGTCTGCTTGTCGTTGTCGTAGACCAGCGTATCGGCTGCCAGCAGCATCTGCGTGCCGCTCGGAACCTTCGTTGCCAGGTCACTGATCTCCTGGGCAAAAGCCGGAGCAACCGGGGCGACGCTGGCAAGCAGGCATGCCAAGGCGCTCGCCGCAGAGAGGCGTGCCAAACCGGCGTGCCTATGGCTGCGCAAAACCGCCTCCCTCACTAGCCGTCTTCCTTGTATAGCAGGAATGTCACCCCGAAGAACATAGCCACGACAACCGGGACCCAAGCCGCTACGGCAGTGGGTACGAATCCCGCTACGCCGAATGCCTTGACCAGCACCGAAACGACATAAAGCAGAAAGCCGGCCGCGATGCCACCCAGAATCATCGTTGCCGACTGCCCCATCCTCGCAAATCGCATTGATACCGTTGCCGCAATCAGCGTCATCGCGACAAGCAGGAAAGGCAGCGCAATCAGGGAATTGAATTGCATGGCGAAGGCATTTGCCTTGAGGCCGAAGGAGCGGGCCACCTCGATCTTGCCGGGCAGATCGTAGAAGGGAATGGTCTCAGGGCGCGCCAACCGCTCTTGCACGAATTCCGGCTTGAGATTGGTCGGCAGCCGATCGCTGGATAACGACTGGATGGTGCCGTCCCGGAACACCTTCACGTCCTGCAATTCCCAGTAGCCGTCCCGCAAAAAGGCGCGCGCCGCATCCTTGCGCTCGATGATGTCGCCTTGCGGGCTGAAACTGAAGAAGACCGCGTCGGCCATCTCGAGGCCTTGGTTGAGAATGGCGCGCGCGCCGATGATGGTGTCGCCGGCGTTGGTTTTCTGCCTGATCCAGGGCGCGGCATCGGCCGAGACGCTGTTCGACTTGCCCGAACGGAGCTGGGTCTCGATCTCCTCGGACCAGGAATAGGCGTGCGCGGCTACCGGATTGATGACGCCGACCGACAAGGCTCCAAACAGCAGCGCCCCGATGCAGCATGGCAGCAGGAACTGCCATGCAGAGACGCCGGCGGAACGGGCGATGACCAATTCATATTTGCGGTTGAGCGACACCAACGTCGCCATCGCCGAGAACAAGCCGACGAACGGCACCGTCTGCAGCATGATCATCGGCATCCTGAGCCCCGAAATGGCGAACGCAGTTGCGTAGGTGAAGCCCGGCACGCCGGTCGTGCGGCCGGAAAGCTCGGTGAAATCGATCAGGAACACCAGCGCCAAGAGGCCGATGAAGAACCAGATGGTGATCGTCACATAGCGAAAGAAGAAGTACCGACCCAGAGTCCAGCCCATCAGCCGGCCCCCTGTCCGGATGCGCCACGCCTGGCAAAACGGAGCTTGATGGCGCTCCAGCCGTCACTGAAGCGGCCGGCAAGATTGGTTATCCAATCGGCCCAGGCAACCGGCAATTCCATGGTCCGGTTGGACACGATGAACCAGATGGCGATCGCCGATGCCACGATCGGGACGCCGTAGACCATATAGGCATATTGCGGCACCTTGTCGGCCTTGCCGGCGGCAAAGAACCCGAGCCAGCGCACGAACAGCGCAATCGCGATTGCCGTGATCAGCGGGTGCACACGCGCCTCGCGATGCGAGCGCGCATCTCCGGCGACCGCAAGCGCGATCAGCGCGAAGACGAGCGAATAGGACCACTCGGAAAAACGCTGGTTGAGCTCGGCCAGGTACCTGTTCGGCTTTTGCTGGTACAGCTTGTCGTTCGGACTGGGATTGAGCAGATACTGGGTCGTCCGGTCCTTCGGCAAAAGCAGGATGTCAGATGAGGCCGACATGAAAGCGGACAGGTCGAAGGCATAGGAGGTGAACCGGATCACCGAGAGGTCGCCGGTCATGGTTTTGCGATGGATGACGCCGTCATTCATCATCAGCACCTTCTCGTCGCCGCGTTCGATGATGCTGCCGGTCTTGGCGTAATAGACGAGATTGACGCCTTCTTCGCGCGAATCGGCGACGAAGATGCCGCCGAGGCGATTGTCGGGAAGCCGTTCGCCAACCTGCAGGAACAGGCCGTCATCGATCTTGCGGAAGGTGCCTTCCTGGATGATCAACGACAACAGATCGGCACGCGACGACGCAATCAACTCGCGGTTCTTCTGGCGTGCGTAAGGGTCGACGCCATTGTCGACGGCGAACGAAAAAACGCTGGCTGCGAGCGCCAGAAGCATGATCGGCCTGACGATGGTCCAGCGTGAAGCGCCGGCGGCATTGATGACGGCGAGCTCCGAATCCGAATTCATCACACTGAGTATCTGAGCGACCGCGACCACCAGGGCGAACGGCACGACGATCGGAACAATCGTCGGGATGATCAACGCTGCGACTTCGAAGAAGGTGAGGGCCGACTGACCGCTATCGGTGACGAGGTCGATGCGGGCGAGCACCTGAGTCGTCCAGACGATCGCCAGCGTCCAGACGAGCGCCAGCGCGAATACCGCGAAAGCACGGCGCATGATGTAACGTTCAACGACCTTCATGAAGGCTTTTCTCGGCGATTTCGAACGGCATCATGCCTTGGAACAAGGTAGTCGTCCGGCGCCGGCTGCACAACTGGCTCAGTTTGGCGGTTCGATCTGGGTTCTGTCCCGTATCGCAAATTCCGCTGGGCCGGAGTGTCGGCGGCAATGGATAAGAAAGGGCGAACATTGTTGGTTAACAACAGGTTGCGGCGGGAAGCGGGGCCGTGCCGCGACGAATCGTAGATGGTTCGATATCGCATATGGGAGCGATTTCGGCCAAAGTCTTGTCAAATGCGGCAAAACGACCAAATGTCGCGCCGGTCGCGACCGCCGCGGCGTGATAAGACGGGTCAGGATCTGTTGAGCCCCAGCATGGAAGCGGAAAAATTGCGCAGTCAAACCGGTCGGGAAACCGTCTTTGACGGCGCGATCGTGGTCGGCGCCGGCGCGGCCGGCCTTGCCGCCGCCCACGCCTTGGTGAAGGCCGGCGTACCGACGCTCGTCCTGGAAAAGGAGAGCCGGCTTGCCGAACCCTGGCATCGGCGGCACCAGCGGCTGCACCTCAATACACATCGCGATCTCTCGACGCTGCCCGGCGTCGGCTATCCCGCAGGCACCCCGGCTTTTCCGCACAAATCGGCCGTCATTCGCCATCTGAACGATTTCAGCCAGGCGCATGGTCTGCCGATCGCATTCGGCGCTGCCGTTGAAGAGATCACGTTCGATGGCGATCACTGGACCGTGCGGACGAACGCCGGACGTCGTCTGGCGCGCCATGTCGTCGTCGCCACCGGGCGCGACCGGCAGCCGTTTATTCCCGCGTGGAAAGGCATGAACGATTTTGCCGGCCGAATTATCCATTCGGCCGATTTTGGCAAGGCGAAGGACTATGCCGGCAAAAAGGTGCTGGTGGTCGGTGCCGGCAATTCGGGGTTCGACGCACTCAATCATCTTGCGAATGCAGACGCCCAAAGCATCTGGCTGTCGGCCCGCAACGGCCCGTCGCTGCTGCCGAAACGCATCGGCAAGATCGCCGTCCACAGGCTTTCGCCTGTCATGGCGCGTTTGCCGATGCGGATTGCCGATGCGGTGATGACGACAACCCAGCGCCTGGTTTTCGGCGACCTGACGAAATTTGGGCTTCCGCCGGCTCCCATAGGCGGTGCGAGCCGTCTGAGCGCCGACTACACCGCGATCGCAGCCGATGACGGCGCGGTTCGCGCCATCAAGGCAGGCACGATCGTGGTGGTGCCACCATTGCGGGAATTTACCCAAGACGGCATCATACTGAATGACGGCAGGTTGATCACGCCCGACATCGTCATTGCAGCGACCGGCTATCGCACCGGTCTGGAGCAGATGGTCGGCAAGCTCGGCGTTCTCGACGGCAAGGGCGTTCCGCTTTTCAACGGCGGCGATGCCGATCCGAAATTGCCCGGCCTGTGGTTTGCCGGCATGCGGCCGAGCATTCGCGGTTGTTTCGCCAATGCCCGCATTCAGGCCAGGGCGATAGCGGCGCGGATTGTCAAGCAGCGATGATGAGCAGGACTGTGCCGACTGTTCCGCCCGCAATAGACACGCCTTGTCGAAACGTGCTCGAACCGAAAGGTCAATGATCATGACGCCAGTCAGCATTCGCTACATGGTCGATGATGTCGCCGCCTCGATCGACTTCTACTGTGGACATTTTGGCTTCGCCGTCGAACAGGACGCGCGACCGGCTTTTGCTTCCGTCACGCGCGGCGCGTTACGGCTCCTTCTAAGCGGACCCGGCAGTTCGGGTGCACGGGCTATGCCGGATGGCCGGCAGCCGGTTCCGGGAGGCTGGAACCGCATCCTGTTGGTGGTGCCGGACCTGAAAGAAGAGGTTGCGCGCCTCAAGAGTGCTGGACTTGTCTTTCGCAACGATATCATAACGGGCGTCGGCGGTTCCCAGACCCTGCTCGAAGACCCATCGGGCAATGTCATCGAGCTGTTTCAACCCGCCGCTCACTGACGCAACAACACGGCACCTTCGGTCCGATCTGCCCAATCGAACGCCTCCCGCGATAATCCAACGCACTTCCCGAAAGCAGGACATCATGAATTCGAGACCCTCGATCGCCTTCGCCAAATTCGCCGCGCCCAAAAAGGGCAGCGTTTTCGTTCTGGCGGCCGACGAGGGCGGCCTCAGCGATGCCGCCAGGGCTTGCGATCCGGCAAAGACCCTCGAGCGGGCTTTTCCGGTCGCCGACTTCACCGGCAAATTCGCCAGCCTGGTCGAAGTGCTGGCACCGGAAGGGACATCGCTCGAGCGGCTGGTGGCGGTCGGTGCCGGCAGGGGCTCCAATCTCGATGATTACGGTTGGCTGAAGCTCGGCGGCACGATTGCCGCGTCTTTTCGCAAGGCAACCGAAGTGGCCGTCGTGCTCGATCTTCCCGGTGCGGCCGTCAGCGGCAGGCAAGCCGTTCAGCTTGCAGCGGGCATCCTGCTGCGCAGCTATTCCTTCGACAAGTACAAGACCAAAAAGAACAATGGTGACGACAAGCGCGAGCCAAAAAAGCCGATCAAGGTGACTATTCACACCGCCGATCCGGCAGCTGCAAAGAAGGCCTTCGCCGATGAAGCGGCGGTGATCGACGGCGTCTTGCTGGCACGCGATTTGGTCAATGAACCGGCCAATGTTTTGGGACCGGTGGAATTCGCCGCTCGCATCGCCGAACTGGAGGCGCTCGGCGTCACGGTCGAGATCCTGGCCGAGAAGGAGATGAAGAAGCTCGGCATGGGTTCGCTGCTGGGCGTAGCGCAGGGTTCGCCGCGTGGCGCCCGCATCGCGGTCATGCGGTGGGACGGCGGCAAGGCCAAGGAAAGCCCGGTCGCTTTCGTCGGCAAGGGCGTCACCTTCGACACCGGCGGCAATTCGATCAAGCCGGCCTCCGGCATGGAGGACATGAAGGGCGACATGGGCGGCGCTGCTGCCGTCACCGGGCTGATGCACGCGCTGGCCGCGCGCAAGGCGAAGGTCAATGTCGTCGGCATTGTCGGGCTGGTTGAAAATGCCGTCGACGGCCACGCTCAGCGACCGGGCGACATCGTCACCTCGATGTCTGGCCAGACCATCGAAGTGCTCAACACCGATGCCGAGGGCCGCCTCGTGCTGGCCGATGCGCTGTGGTACTGCAACGACCGCTTCCAGCCGAAATTCATGATCAATCTGGCGACGCTGACCGGGGCCATCATGGTCGCGCTCGGCCAGCATTATGCCGGCCTGTTCTCCAACAATGACGAGTTGGCGGACCGGCTGACGGCGGCCGGACAGGCGACGCAGGAGCGGGTGTGGCGCATGCCGCTCGGCGCCGAATACGACAAGCTGATCGATTCCAAGAATGCTGACATGAAGAACATCGGCGGCCGCCATGGCGGCGCCATCATCGCCGCGCAGTTCCTGCAGCGCTTCGTCAAGGACACGCCCTGGGCGCATCTCGACATTGCCGGCACCGCGATGGGCGCGCCCTCCAACGAGATCAACCAGTCATGGGCTTCCGGCTTCGGCGTCAGGCTGCTCGACCGGCTGCTACGCGATCATTACGAGCAATGAGCGGCTGGGGCGGACTCCGACAATGTAGACTGAACGCATGGCCGAGATTCTGTTTTATCACCTGACCGAATCGACGCTGGAGGATGCGCTGCCCGGCCTCCTGGAGCGCAGTATCGATCGTGGCTGGCGCGCCGTGGTGCAGACCGGCACCGAGGAACGGCGCGACGCGCTGGACCAGCATCTGTGGACTTTCCGGGACGATTCGTTCCTGGCCCACGCAACGGACCGCGAAGCCCATCCCGCCGAGCAGCCGGTGCTTCTGACCGTCGGCCCCGACAATCCGAACCAGGCGCAGATACGCTTCCTGGTCGATGGGGCGGTGCCGCCGGAGCTTGGCGGCTACCAGCGCGCCGTGTTCCTGTTCGACGGCCACGATGCGGCTCAGGTCGAGGCGGCACGCACGTACTGGAAGACAATGAAGGAGGCCGGCCACACCGTGACCTACTGGCAGCAAACGCCCGACCGGCGCTGGGAACGCAAAGCTTAGAGCATTTGCAGCCAAGTGAAATCACTGGCGCCGCAAGAATGCGAAAAACAAAAAGATGGACCGCCGGCTATCCAGAAGATCTGAGCAAGCCCGATGCCGCACGATGAACGAACACCAGGCATGCCGATAGATGCCGCACTTGTTCGCCGGCTGATTGTCGCGCAGTTCCCCAAATGGGCGGACCTGCCGGTAGAGCCGGTCGAGCCTGGCGGCTGGGACAACCGCACGTTCCGGCTGGGCGACAGCATGTCGGTGCGGCTGCCGAGCGCTGCCGCCTATGTTGCCCAGGTCGAGAAGGAGCATCGCTGGCTGCCCCGCCTGGCGCCTCACCTGCCTCTGCCGATACCCGTGCCGCTGGCCAAAGGCGCGCCCGGGGAAGGCTATCCATGGCCTTGGTCCGTCTATCGCTGGCTTGGCGGCAGACCGGCGGCTGGTGAACTGATTGCCGATCTCACTGAGTTCGCCCGTTCGCTGGCCGGCTTTCTGGTCGCGCTCTACCGGATCGACGCCGTCGGTGGGCCACTGGCAGGGCAGCATAATTTCCACCGCGGTGGCCGGCTTTCGGTCTACGACGCCGAGACCCGAGGTGCGCTTTCGGCGCTCGGCGGCCGCATCGACAAGGCCGCCGCCGAGGCGGTGTGGGCGACTGCGCTTGCCTCTGGATGGCAAGCGCCGCCGGTCTGGGTCCATGGCGACGTCGCCTCGGGCAATCTGCTCGTCGAAGATGGCAAGCTCTGTGCGGTCGTCGATTTCGGCAGTTCGGCTATCGGCGATCCTGCCTGTGACCTGGTGATCGCGTGGACGGAATTTTACGGCGAGAGCCGTCAGGCGTTCCGCGACGGCATTGCCCTTGACGAGCACAGCTGGGCGCGCGCAAGGGGCTGGGCGTTGTGGAAGGCGCTGATCGTCGCTTCGGGACATGACAGCAACCAGCGCGAGGCGGAAAAATCGTGGCGACTTATCAATGAGGTGCTGGCGGATCATACAAACCGTTAGAGCGGGATGGCTAATTCAGTTTGAACGCATCCCGCTCTAATAACGAAAGCATTACTGCCCGCCCATCTCCCTCCTGAACGTATCGAAATCGACCTGCATGCCGTTGAAGATGGTGCTTCAATGGCGGGTCAGCGCTGAAACGGCGACCGCCTCCTGGATCTCCTCGTCGGTGGCGCCGGCGCGCTTGGCGTCCTGCGTGTCCGACCAGATACAGTTGTTGCACGGGATTTGCGCCGCCACCGCCAGCGAGATCAGCGACTTGACCTTCGGCGGCAGCGCCGTCTTGTCGCTGAGCTGGATGGCCTTGACCTCGGCCCATGCACCGGGCAGACCGGCTTTCGGGAACTGCTTTACGAAACCGGGCACCCCGCCCATGGTCGACTGGATGTCCTTGACGGTTGCGTCATACTCATCGGCATAAGAAGGGGCTGCAGCCAGGGTCAGCCCGTAGGCGGCGGCGAGCAGGCAGGCACGGCGGACGGAAGAATGCTTTGATGAACGAGTACGACAGACAGACATGATGTTCTCCTCTGGTTTTTGTTGGCCTTACGATGTAAGGTAATGTTGAAAATGAACCTTACAGCGTAAGTTGTTAAGCGGCATCATGGACACATCGATCAAAAAAAAGCGACCCCGCGGCCGGCTGTCTCGCGAGATGATCGAGGATGCCGCTTTGAAGGTGATCGAGAGCGAGGGCCTCGCCGGTTTTTCGATGCGCAAGCTGGCGACTGCACTCGGCTGCGAGGCAATGAGCATCTATCACCACTTTCCTTCGGCGGCGCATCTCTTCGCAGCCTTGGTGGATCGGCTGATCGGCTCCCTCGAAATGCCCGACGCGGACCTACCTTGGCGACAAAGGTTGCCCATCGCCGTGCAGGATTTCCGCCGCGTCGCGCGTGAGCACCCGGCTTTCGCCAGCTTCTTCGTCACCTACCGGATGAACTCGCCGACCTGCCTTGCGTGGCTGAACGGCATCCTCGGCCTGTTCGAGGCCGGCGGCTTCGGACCGGAACTTGGTGCGCGGCTGTTCCGCACCACCGGCTATTATCTGATGGGTGCCATCCTCGACGAGACTGCCGGCTATGCGAAGGGGCCTTCGGCCGTGACCACCGTCAGCGATGAGCAACTGGCGCAGGATTTTCCAAAAGTAGCTGCGGCCGGGCGTTATTTCGGCACCGCCGAATTCGACCGGACGTTTGATCTCGGCCTTGACATGCTCCTGGACGAAATGGAGCGCGCCCGCGACGGCACCAGCGCGCCGAACACCGGGTCTTGACCTCATGCGCTCTCTGTTCGCCCTGATCCTGCTCATCGGCACCAGCATCGGCGTCGTCTACCCCTGGGCGATGACCAACTTCTCCTGCCATGAGATCGGCACCTGGCGGGTTTACGACCAGGGCCGGTTCAAGCCGGTGACGGTGCCCCTGAGCGCACGCGACGGGCCGGTGCGCGTGCTGGTCGACCTTACGGCAAGAGCCGAGCGCATCGTGTCGCAGCAGCGCACCGTGTTAACCCTCACTGCCGCCACCGGCGGCAGGACGGTGCTCGCCTCGACGCTGCAGTTCAACCATTCCGACAATCCGCGCCAGGTCAGTCCACAGCTGCCGGACAGGATCTTTCGCGACGACGCCGGCCTGATCCCGAGCGTTGCCGCCGGGCCCTACATCTTCACCGTCGGTCCGGGCGACGCCGAGGGCATTCCGATGCGGGCCGTCGACATCATGCTGCGCTCGGCTGCCGGCGAGGTCGACCGCCGGGCGCGCCCGGTCGGTTTTTCCCTGATGGCGGCCGGCCTGGTCGGGCTGGTGCTGGCATTTCGTTTCGGCGGCCGCCGGCCGGAAAATCCGAACTCGCAGCCGCCACCGCCGCGCTGGGGCAGGGGCTCCAATTGAACTATCGCCACGCCTACCATGCCGGAAACTTCGCCGACGTCGTCAAGCATGTCGTGCTCAGCCGGCTGATCGAATATCTGAAGCAGAAGGACAAGGCGTTTCGCGTCATCGACACCCATGCCGGGATCGGCCGTTACGATCTGTCCTCGACCGAAGCGCAAAAGACCGGCGAATGGCAAGGCGGCATCGGCCGGCTGGTCGATGCGGCCCTGGATGCCCCGGCGGCAACACTGCTGGCGCCGTATCTTGAAGCCGTCCGTTCGCTCAATCCGGACGGCGGCGTGAAAAAATGCCCGGGTTCGCCGCTGATCGCCCGGCACCTGCTGCGCAAGCAGGACCGGCTGTCGGCGGTCGAACTGCACCCTAAGGATGTTGCCAGGCTAAAGGCGCTGTTCGACGGTGACTTCCAGACCCGGGTGATCGAACTCGACGGCTGGCTGGCGCTCGGCGCGCATCTGCCGCCAAAGGAGAAGCGCGGCCTCGTGCTCATCGATCCGCCTTTCGAGGAAGAGGGCGAGTTCGGTCGCTTGGTCGACGGGCTGCAAAGAGCCCATCGGCGCTGGCCAGGAGGGATTTACGCGCTGTGGTATCCGCTCAAGGACCGCAAGGTGGTCGCCGCCTTTCGAAAGGCGCTGAAGCAGACGGGCATTCCGAAGCTGCTCGACATCGGTTTTGAGATCAGACCGGCCTCCGTCGAGCCGAGCCTCTACGGCAGCGGCATGGTGGTGGTCAATCCGCCCTTCACGCTGGAAGGCGAGTTACGGACACTGCTGCCGGCGCTGCACCGGCTGCTTGCACTCGAGCAGCCGTCGCATTGGACGCTGGATTGGCTCGCGGGAGAGTAGTTTGAGATGCAGTCCTTGCCGTTCCGTCAGCGCAACCGCGTCACTACAACCATCGTCACTACAACCGCTTGACCGCGCGTCAGCGAATCCGCACAGTGCGCGCAGTCGACCTTGAGAGGCTGCCATGACTCGCTTCGCCCAATCCGCCCTTGCCGCACTGCTCGCCTTTTGCACGCCGCTGGCCGCACCTCTTGGCGTCACCCAGGCAGTCCAGGCGGCCGACCTTGCAATCTATACCGACGAGGATAGCGGCGTCTGCGGCGACGCCTGGGTCCTGAACAAGATCACCGACCGCTTCTCCTATCAGGTGCATCACGTGCCGCATCTGCCCGACGTGCAGATCGTCGACTTCCAGCGTATCCACCAGCATCGCTATCTGCCGGCCGACGACACCTGGCCGATCGGCCGCCGTTATTGCGGCGCCACCGTTAGCCTCTCCGACGGCCGCGCCCGCACCATCTGGTACCTGATCGAAGAAGGCCAGGGCTTTGCCTCGATCGGCGACAATGTCGAATTCTGCGTCTCGGGCTTCGACCGCTGGATGGTGTATAACGGCCGCTGCCGCGTCCTGCGCTGATCGCGCACTCGCTGATTCCGACTTTTTAGCACCGGTCACCTGATCGACCGTCACCGCTTCCACGCGGCGCAGCATTCGCGGGAAGCGCGATCTGCTGTCACGAGTTTGCAGGGAAGCAGCACTACATGGATTCGCTTGTCTACGTTGTTGCTCTCGGGGCGGTCGTTGCTGGCTTCGTCCAGGGGCTGTCCGGGTTCGCTTTCAGCCTGGTTGCCATGTCGTTTTGGGTTTGGACCGTGGAGCCCCAGCTTGCTGCCGCCATGGCGGTCTTTGGGGCGCTCACCGGTCAGATCATCGCTGCCGTCACCGTCCGCCGGGGTTTCGACCTCAAGCTTCTGCTGCCCTTCCTGATCGGCGGGACCATAGGGATTCCGGTCGGTGTGGCCATCCTGCCCTTGCTGGATGTGCAGTTGTTCAAGCTGGTCTTCGGCGCGCTGCTGGTCGTTTGGTGTCCCTTGATGCTCTTTGCGCGTCGCCTCCCTCCCATCACGGTCGGGGGTCCTGTTGCAGACGGTGCAATAGGTCTGGTCGGCGGCATCATGGGTGGACTTGGCGGCTTCACCGGCCCGGTTCCAACGCTGTGGTGCGTGCTGCGCCAATGGGAAAAGGACAGGCAGCGCATTGTCATCCAGAATTTCAATCTTGTGACCCTCTCCATGACGATGGCCGCGTATCTTGCGGCCGGAAAGATCAAGCTCGAAATGCTGCCGATGTTTGCCATCGTCGCGCCGGCGATGTTGATACCGACACTCCTTGGCGCGAGTCTCTACATCGGCATTAGCGAGGCGACTTTTCGAAAGATCGTCCTTACGCTCTTGGCCGCATCAGGTGCAGCATTGTTGGCATCGTCCTTGCCGCATCTCATGAGCCGGTTTTGAATCCGACATACAGAAATCCCCGACTTCCGCCGTAGGTCGTTTGCCAATGCCGCGGCGTTGCAATTGAGATGTCGGCAACACGACATGGTCGTGAAAAGGCGCGCCATCGGCTTGGTGTCGCCTATAACGGCACGTGCACAGTCGTGGCCTGCGCTATCGACCGATGCGGCCCGCTCCCGATAGGTAGGCGCTGATCAGTTCAACGAGTTGCTTTTGCAGCTCCGGCGCGGCGAGCATGTTCCGGCGTGCCGCGTTATGAATCACACCTTCGATCGCCGACGACAGCACGCGCGCCACGGTCTCCATGTCGGCGCCTTTCCTTGGCTTGCGATAAGTGGCGACAGCAGTCGCATAGTGATTGAGGTATTGTGCCTGGAACGAAGCATGGGCGGCCCTGGAGCCGCGATCGCCCGGCGCCTCGTCGAGCAGCACCTGGTGTAGTGTCGGGTGAATGCTGTGCGCCGCGATCATGCCGCGCACCAGCTCCTGCGCGAATTTCCTGAGCGGCTTTTGGTCTTCCGCCGAATCGCGAATGACCGACAGCACATGATCGAAGTGACGGCGCCGGACGGCTTCGAGCAGGGAAAGCTTGTCGGGAAAATACTGGTAGAGCGTGCCGATGCTCACACCTGCCGCCTCGGCCACCTTGTTGGTGGTGAAGCCGGCCCAGCCCAGCCCGCTCAGAACATGAGCCGCCGCCTCGATGATCGCCTCGACGGTTGCCCTGGAACGCGCCTGGCGCGGCTGCTTGCGCATGCGCGGATGCGGTTTTGCAATGCGAGTAGACACGCCCGCTCATTCCCCTGAAAATATAGACAACATACTCGCATTTCCGAAAAAGGACAGGACCATGAGTGCGCTCGCTCTGCTTCGCAGCCTGTTTGCCTATCAGGCCTGGGCCAATGACGAACTGTTGGAAAAGCTCGCGAGTCTCGACCCGCACGTTCACGGTAAGGAACGGCAGGCCGTGATACGGCTCGTCGATCACAGCCATGTGGTGTCGCGGATATTCTCGGCGCACCTGATTGCCGCAAGCCATGGCTACTCCGCCGACACCACCGAGGACACGCCGGCGTTCGACGAACTTCGCGCCGCGGTCGCGGCGACCGATCGCTGGTATTTCGATTATCTCGAAACCGTTTCGTCGCGGCAGTTGTCGGAGCCCGTCGCATTCGTGTTCACCGACGGGGATAAGGCATTGATGTCGCGACAGGAAATGCTGACCCACGTCGTACTGCACGGCGGCTATCATCGCGGTGAAGCGGGGCGCATCCTGGCGCAGATTTCCGTCATGCCGCCATGGGATACCTTCGCCGTCCACCTCCACAGGGCCGAGCCTTCGCGCCGGCTGCAGATGCAGCGCGAGCCGCTCGGCGCCTGAACAGCCGAGCGCATTCGAGGTCGGCTCGACCGGATCTATCGAGCGATATCCTGTCTTTCAGAAATGCGAGCTATCTGCTTACTTTCATCGTGTCGTGCAAGATAGTGCAGCGGCGTGCTCGTCGCGTTGCTTCCTACTTACCTGTAGTTTATCGTTTCGGACAAGACGAGGCGGGCGACCGCCTTCGCTCTTGACAATGTTCGCGCCGAGCGTCGGACGTTGAAGCGCTAAGCTGGTCGAAAAGGTCCTGAGCTTGACGAGAAGACCGGTCGAGATAGAGCGACCAGAATTTCTGTCGCAGAACTTCGCTGCGGGACACAAAGATTCGCAGCCGATTTTTGCGCCGGTAAAATGGTCGCGCGCTCGCCGTAACGGAAACTTAAGCTGCAAAAATCATTCTAATGCTTCGCTGGCTAGCAAGCCGCGAGTCAGATATGCAATGCGCGCCGGGTCAATAACGGCCGTCGGCACAACGGAAGGGGCATGATATGGCTAAGCAGTCATCCAAAGCGCCGGCATCCAAGGCACCGGCAAAGTCACCGGCAAAGAAAGCACCAGCAAAAGCAGCCGCGGCAAAGACCGCAACTGCTGTGAAGAAAGCAGCACCCGCTGCCAAAGCGAAAGCCGCTGCGCCTAAGGCAAAAGCAGCGCCAGCCAAAAAGCCGGTCGCCAAGGCCGCGGCAAAACCGGCCGTGAAGAAAGCAGCACCTGCCAAGGCAAAAGCAGCACCGGCCAAGGCTGCACCGGCTAAGAAGGCGGCACCGGCCAAGAAGCCGGCTGCAAAGGCCGCGGCGAAGCCCGCTGCGAAGAAGGCAGCACCGGCAAAGGCCGCCGCTGCGAAATCTTCTGCAGCAGTGAAGAAGGCAGCGCCCGCGGCCAAGCCAAAGGCAGCGCCCGCAAAGGCGAAGGCCAAGAAGTAGCCGCCGCCCTGCTACCGCCGGGGACAGTACTCAAGACGGCCAGGGCGGGATGCCGAACAGGCGCCTCGCTTGCTGGTTGACGATCGGGCAGGACGAGAAAGAGGCGGGAGGAAGACGTCTTTTCGCAGCTCCCAGGACTTCGCCATGCGGCGAAGTCCGGTGGGATTTTCGTGGCTGCCAAAGACCAACCTTCGGTGCAATGGCCGAGTTGGTAGCTGATCGGATTTGGATCGTCCGACCTGCTCGCGTCTGCCGCCGCACCTCCGGCTCATCACATCCGAAGTCGAGACTATGGTTGCACGCTGGCGGCGCGGTTTTCCGCCTCTGGCCGTTGATGAACACTGCATGATCAGTCAACAGTGCCCACGCACGAGCCCCTGTCGGAATCGATTTTCGGTACGGGTCATGGCGAAGTCACAATGCTACCGCGTCCTTTTGCGCGTCCAACAGGGCATATGGAGCTGTAGCCGGCAAACAGGAATCGACAATGCCCAGACTGCTCTACGCGTCTACTTCTCCCTACAGTTCCAAGGTGCGCATGGCAGCACTTCATGCCGGCATTGCGGTCGATCTCGTGCCGATAAAGACCGAGGAAAGGCCGGCCGAACTGATCGGCGCCAATCCGCTCGGCAAGATCCCGGTGCTGGTGCTCGATGACGGACGCTCGGTCCACGACAGCCGCGCCATCACCCAGCATCTCAACCGGATGTCGAAGAACGCATTGATTCCGCGCAATCCCGACAAGCGCCTTGAGGCGGAGGTGCTGGAGGCATTGGCCGACGGTATCTGCGACTGCGCGCTGTCGATGGTCTATGAGCGGCGCACGCGGCCGGAAGAGATGGTCTACCAGCCGTGGCTTGACCGCCAGTGGACGAAGATTTCGGCCGCGCTCGATCTGCTCAACGCCAACCCGCCGAAGCTGCCGAAGAAAATCACCGTCGGTCAGATCGCGCTGCGCGCCTGCCTCGGTTATCTCTCGCTGCGCTTCGCCGGAAAATGGGAAAAGGGCCGCGGCCGGCTGACGCGCTGGGCGGCACGCTTCGACGAGAAATTCCCGGAGCTGAAGCCCGGCATCCCGGCTTGAGGGCGGGGGTCTCAGCCGGTGCCCACAAAAAAAGCCGGGCGCGAGGCCCGGCTTTTTCGTGTCGTGGCTTGGACGACTTAGAACTTCATACCGACGCCGAAAGTGACGCGATTGTCGGTCGACTTGACCTTGCCGATACCGTCGAAGTCCTTCCTGCCGAAGTCCGTGTAACGATACTCGACACGGCCGAACACATTGTCGGTGATCTTGATGTCGGTACCCACGCCGGCTGTCCAGCCAAACTGGGTGTTGGTGTCGCTGACGCCGGCCGCTTCAATCTTCTGGTTCTTCAGCGCGCCACCGGCGGTGCCGTAGAGCAGGATATCCGGGGTGACAGCGTAGCCGAGGCGGGCACGCAACGAGCCCTCGAAGCCACCCTTGGCCTCGATGCCGGCATCGTCGCCCTTGACGCCGTTGTAGCCGATATCGGCTTCAGCACCGTAGACGAAGTTCTCCTGCTGCCAGTTATAGCCGCCGAAGACGCCGCCGACAAAACCCTTCGTGTCGACGTCGACACCAATGTCTTTGGCTTTGGCATGGCCGGCGAAGCCGTAGCCGACGCTCACACCGGCATAGGGACCGGCCCAGGATGCGACCGGAAGTTCTGCAATCGGGGCAGGTGCCGGCGGCTCTTCCTGAACCACGTCCGCGGCATAGGCAGTTCCGCCGAGGGCGAACAGCCCAAACGCCACCGCGAGCGGTCGCGCAAATTTAAGATTGGCTTGCATTGTTCTTTACTCCTTAAGCCACAGGACACAGGCTTGTTTTTTAATGAGCGCCCTCAACCCGTCCGGGGGGTGAAACGGATCCGGCGTTCAACGGTTCCAAATGTCGTGTCGAAATGCGGCTGAAGCGAACCTGAACTTGGGTCATTCCCTGGCACGAATGAGGCAGAACCTTGACGTTGCATCTTCGCAACAGCGAATGTCAGCAGGTTCGCCGTGCTGCACTGCACACGGCTTGGTGTAAGGGCTCCAGCGCCCTATATTGCGGACGGGCTGGCCCGAATTCCGGTCGAGCCAGAACGCCCACCGGCCACTTTGCCACAATCCTGCCCCAGGTGGAAATGGGATTTAACGCTTGGCGGGCCATATTTCGCCGGCACGATCCCGGCAGGTATGAATCGGCATCGGATTGAGGATTGACAGATGAGCAAGGTCGCCGCGACGGCACTGGTGACGGGCGGCGCGAAGCGGATCGGCAGGGCGATCGTCGAGGACCTTGCCGCGCATGGTTTTGCCGTCGCCATCCACTGCAATCGCTCGCTGGCCGAGGCGGAGGCACTGGCGGCCGAAATCAACAGTGGTCATTTTGGTCGACATGGCCGGGCCGCTGTGATTGCTGCCGACCTGACCGACATGGACGCCGTCGGCAACCTTGTCGGCCGCGCGGCGGCGGCGCTCGGGCCGGTCTCGCTGCTGGTCAACAACGCCTCGCTGTTCGAGCACGACAGCGTTGAGGATTTCGACTGGCCGGCCTGGGATCGCCATTTCGCCGTGCATGTCAAGGCGCCGGCGCTGTTGGCGCAGACTTTCGCCCGGGCCTTGCCGCAGAACAGTGAGGGGCTGATCGTCAACATGATCGATCAGCGCGTCTGGCGGCCGACGCCGCGTTATTTCTCCTATGCGCTGTCGAAGTCGACCTTGTGGGCAGCGACCGAGATGATGGCGCAGGCGCTGGGTCCCCGCATCCGCGTCAACGCCATTGGTCCTGGCCCGACCTTGAAGAACACGCGCCAGCACGACAGCGATTTCGATGCCCAGATTGCCGGCCTGATCCTGAAGCGCGGCCCGGAATTGCCGGAATTCGGTGCCACTATCCGCTATCTCTGGGCGGCACGCTCGGTTACCGGCCAGATGATCGCGCTTGACGGCGGCCAGCATCTTGCATGGCAGACGCCCGATGTGACAGGCATGACCGAATGAGCCCGATGGACCAGAAACACAAAACGCGCGGCGGCGCCGACGACCTGCCGCCCGAAATCGACCTCGAGGACGAGGCGGCCGAGGAGGTCGTCGAGCCTGCAGCCAGCGGTCCGGACGTCACCTTCACCGCCATCGACTGGACCCCGCATGCCGGCGACGCCGACGGCATGGTCGGCGCCGAGGTGATTCAGACGCTGGTCAAGCGGCTGCCCAATGCGCCCGGCGTCTACCGCATGATGAATGCCGCCGGCGACGTGCTCTATGTCGGCAAGGCACGCAGCCTGAAGAAGCGGGTCACCAACTACGCGCAAGGCCGGTTCCACACCAGCCGCATCGGCCGCATGGTGCGCGAGACGTCGACGATGGAGTTCGTTGTCACCCGCACCGAGATCGAAGCGCTGCTGCTTGAAGCCAACCTCATCAAGCGCTTGCGGCCACGCTTCAACGTGCTGATGCGCGACGACAAGTCGTTCCCCTATATCCTGTTGACCGGCGACCATGTCTCGCCCGGCATCTACAAGCATCGCGGCGCGCGCTCGCGCAAGGGCGACTACTTCGGCCCCTTTGCTTCAGCCGGCGCCGTCGGCCGCACCATCAACTCGCTGCAGCGCGCCTTCCTGCTCAGGAGCTGCACCAACTCCTTCTACGAGAACCGCACCCGGCCTTGCCTTCTGTTCCAGATCAAGCGCTGTGCCGGCCCGTGCACCGGCGAAATCTCGCATGTCGACTATGCCAGGCTCGTCGCCGAGGCGAAGGATTTTCTCTCCGGCCGCAGCCAGAAGGTGAAGACGGAGATCTCCGCCGCCATGCAGCAGGCTTCGGAGAACCTCGATTTCGAACGGGCCGCCATCTATCGCGACCGGCTGGCGGCGCTGTCGCATGTGCAGAGCCATCAAGGCATCAATCCGCAGACCGTCGACGAGGCCGATGTCTTCGCCATCCATCAGGAGGGCGGCCAGGTCTGCATCCAGGTGTTCTTCTTCCGCACCGGCCAGAACTGGGGCAACCGCGCCTATTTTCCCAAGGCCGATCCGGCGCTCGAAGCTGGCGAGGTGCTGGGTTCGTTCCTGGCGCAGTTCTACGACGACAAGCCGACGCCACGCACCATCCTGTTGTCGTATGGCATCGAGGACCAGGAATTGCTGGCGGAGGCCCTCTCCACCCGCGCCGGCCGCAAGGTGTCGATCTCCGTGCCGCAGCGCGGCGAGAAGAAGGACCTGACCGACAACGCGCTGCAGAACGCGCGCGAAGCGCTCGGCCGGCGGCTCGCCGAGACCTCGACCCAGGCGCGGCTGCTCAATGGCTTTGCCGAGACCTTCGGCCTGGAAAAGCCGCCGGTGCGCATCGAGGTCTATGACAACTCGCACATCATGGGCACCAACGCCGTCGGCGCCATGGTCGTCGCCGGGCCGGAAGGTTTTGTGAAGAACCAGTATCGAAAGTTCAACATCCGCTCGACCGAGATCACGCCGGGCGACGATTTCGGCATGATGCGCGAGGTGATGCAGCGGCGCTTCTCGCGGCTGTTGAAGGAACATGGCGATGCCCCGCAAACCGAGGGCGCGGACGAGGCGAGCCCTACCGGACCGGGCGACGATATCGAGGACGCCGGCGGCTTCCCGGCCTGGCCCGACGTCATCCTCATCGACGGCGGCCAAGGGCAGATGACGGCGGTGCGGAAGATTCTCGCCGATCTCGGCATCGAGGACCGCGTCGTGGCCATCGGCATCGCCAAGGGTCAGGACCGTGACGCCGGCCGCGAACGCTTCTTCGCCAAGGGCAGGGACTCATTCTCGCTGCCCGTACGCGATCCGGTGCTCTATTTCGTCCAGCGGCTGCGCGACGAGGTCCATCGCTTCGCCATCGGTTCGCACCGCGCCCGCCGAAAAAAGGAGATGGTCAAGAGCCCGCTCGACGAGATCAGCGGCATCGGCCCCGGCCGCAAGCGCGCGCTGCTGATGCATTTCGGTACGGCCAAGGCGGTCAGCCGCGCCGCCGTCGAGGACCTGGTCAAGGTCGACGGCATTTCGGAGCAGGTGGCGAAATTGGTCTACAATCATTTTCACGAGAGCTAAGACCTATTGCCGATATTTCGGCCGGCTAATCGATTCTGGCCTGTTGACCCCCCACATTCGCTTCTGATTTGACTAAGCAGGCAGAAAGAGTTCCCAAAACATGTCCCAGCGCGCGTTCAACCTGCCCAACATGCTCACTTACGCCCGCATCCTGGCGGTGCCGCTGGTCGTGCTGTGCTTTTTCCTGGAGGGGCATTTGAAATCGAGCGACTTCGCTCGCTGGTCGTCGCTCATCATTTTCCTGCTCGCCTCGATCACCGATTACTTCGACGGCTATCTGGCGCGCGCCTGGCAGCAGACCTCCAACATCGGCAAGATGCTCGACCCGATCGCCGACAAGCTGCTGGTCGCCACTTGCCTGCTGCTGCTCGCCGCCGACACCGACCGCCATGCCGGCATCGCCGGCTGGTCGCTGTGGGCGGCGATCATCATCCTGTGCCGCGAGATCCTGGTCTCGGGCCTGCGCGAATATCTGGCGGCCCTGAAGGTCTCGGTGCCGGTGACGCAACTGGCAAAGTGGAAGACCACCATCCAGATGATCGCCATCGCCTTCCTGCTGGCGGGACCTGCCGGCGACAAGATCTTCCCGCTGACCACCCAGACCGGGCTGGTGCTGCTGTGGATCGCCGCCTTGGTCACGCTCTACACCGGCTACGACTATTTCCGCGCCGGCCTCAAGCACATCATGGATGAATAAAATGTCGACGAAGCTCATCTATTTCGCCTGGGTGCGCGAGCGGATCGGCAGACCGGAGGAAGAGGTCGAACTGCCGGCCGGCATCGAAACGGTCGCCGACCTGTTGCGCTGGCTGAAATCACGCGGCGAGGAATACGAGAACGCGCTGCAATATCCTGACGTGATCCGCGTCGCCATCAACCAGGAACATGTCGAGCACCGCGAGAAGATCGCCGGCGCGCGCGAGATCGCGCTGTTCCCGCCGATGACCGGTGGCTGAACCATGTCGGCGGTGGTGCCTGTCGTGCGCATCCAGGCGGAGGATTTCGACGTCGCCGCCGAGATCGCCAGGCTGACCAGGGGTCGCAACGACATCGGCGCCGTGGTGACTTTCTCCGGCCTTTGCCGCGACGAGCAAGGCAGGCTCTCCGCACTCGAGCTCGAACATTATCCCGGCATGGCCGAAGCCGAGATATCCCGCATCGCCGGCGAGGCAATCGAGCGCTGGCCACTGCAGGGGCTCACCGCGATCCATCGCCACGGCAAGATCGCTCCCGGCGAAAACATCGTGCTGGTGGTGGCCGCTTCCGCCCACCGGCAGGCGGCGTTCGAGGCCGCGAATTTCCTGATGGACTATTTGAAATCACGGGCGCCGTTCTGGAAAAAGGAACACCATAGCGACGGTTCCGAGGGCGGCTGGGTCGACGCCAAGGAGGCCGACGACAAGGCGGCGAGCCGCTGGAAGCGAGACTGACCAGGCTTTCCGCGAGGGCGTCAGCCTTTGTCGGTGCCGATCAAATGATCGAGCGAAATCCGGCCGGGTCCCCAAGCCACGATGCCAAGCGCCATCGCCGCCCAGGTAATGTGCAGCGGCCAGCCGTCCGGCACGGTGAGCTCGATGATCAGCGTCATCAGCAGCAGCCCGAATGCCGCCAGTCGCGTCACCAGGCCGAAAACAAGGAGAACTGGCAACACGATCTCCGCTGACCCTGAGGCGAACGCCACCAGCCCAGGTGCCGGAAAATCGTAAGGGCCGCCCGGCAGATGCAATTTGAGTTCCGAGCTGAAAAGCAGCACGGCGACATCGTTCAACTGTAGAAAACCGTCCCATTTGTTGACGCCGGACCGCCAGAACGGGACGGCGAGGGCGCAGCGCAGAACAAGCTGCGTCAGCGATGGCGTCGCGATCGTGCGCAGGGCGGCATTCAGCCTTTCGACGAGAGCGGCGACCCCTCGCGGTTCGGTGCTCGCGTTCTGCCCATCGCTCATCGTGCTCACCTTTCCTGATGTGCCGTCGTGAAGGCTCCCGCTTCCAGCACGCCGGCAATGTTGGCGGAAAGCTCGAATTCGGCACTCTCCGCAAATGCCGCCGCGGCCGCCGCGCCGAGCGCCTCGCCCGCGATCAGATGCGAGATAAACACTGCGCCGCCGGGCCGCAGGTGGCGAACGAAGACCTCGAGGCCGGACCGCGTGACCAGCGCATCTTCAGCGCCCGTTGCCCGGATCGGCCCAACAGGAGCCTCGTTCCGGTTTGCCGCGAAGACCGTGACTGCCGGGAACCGGGAGCGCGCGACCCGCGTCGCCGGATGCGGCCGCAGCACGGTATCGGCAAGCCTCTCGCAAGGGATCGACGCCAGTGCCTCAGCCGACAGCGCCTCCGCGTCGGCGGCATGATAGGCGTCGAGCCAGGCCCGCTCGATGCGCGCCACGTCGGCCAGCCACGGCATTGACTGCGCGTATTCGTAGCGCTCGATGAAATCGGGAAAGTCGCGGCCATATTCGAATAGAAGCGGCGAGGTGGGTGGCGTTTCGCGGATGTGAAAGCGCGCCATCGCGCGAAAGAAATCCGGGCCGGTGATGCGCAGCGTCGCTGGAAAGCTGGCGGCCAGCGCATCGATCAGGCTGACCGTGACGTTGTTGCGGTAGACGGCATATCGCTTGACCACAGCCTTCCCGTTCGGCCCCGAGACAGAGTCAGGCGGGGCACGGTCAGGATCGAGCAAACCGGCGGTGAATGCCGCGGCATAGTCAAACCGGTGGCCGAGATCGCCCGACTGGAGCTCATCCTGCGGCATGGGCTTTTCCGAAATAGCTGTCGGCATGACGGTCGAGGATGGCTTGGGCGGCGGCGGCCTCCGCCTTGAGCACCGGCCACTCGGGAATGTCGCTGCCCCATTCGATCAGCGTCGGCAGTGGCCCGCATCGGCCGATGACGGTATCGAAGAGCTTCCAGACCGCGTCGGCAACCGGGCCGTCATGGCTGTCGATGAGCAGCAGGTCGCCTTCGTCGTCCTCCTGCTTGGCGTGCCCGGCCAGATGGATTTCGCCGACATGTTCGAGCGGGAAGTCCGCGAGATAAGAACGTGTCGAATAGCCGTGATTGGTGGCCGAGACGAAGACGTTGTTGACGTCAAGCAGCAGGCCGCAGCCGCTACGCCGAACCAGCTCGCGGATGAAATCCGTCTCGCTCATCGTCGATTCCGGAAAAAGCACATAGGTCGAAGGATTCTCGAGCAGGATCGGGCGGCCTATCGTGCCCTGCACTTCGTCGATGTGATCAGCCACGCGCGAAACCGTTGCCGGCGTGTAGGGCAGGGGAAGCAGGTCGTTGTAATAGGTGGTGTCGTGCGTCGACCAGGCGAGATGCTCTGAAACGAGCGCCGGCTCGTAGCGATCGACCAGCGCCTTGAAACGACCAAGATGCGCCTTGTCGAGCGGCTGCGGGCCGCCGATCGACATGCAGACGCCATGCAGCGAGACGGGATAATTGCGGCGGATGCGGGCGAGCGCGTCGTGCGGCGGGCCGCCGGCGCCCATGTAGTTTTCCGCATGAACCTCGAAGAAGCCGCTTTGGGGACCGTCGCCGAGGATTGCGGATAAACGCTCATGCTTGAAACTGGTGCCGGCAAGGCCGGCGACCGGGTGCGCCGGAAAGCGCGAGGTCTTCGACATGCGGGATGCTGGACGGGTCGGTCCGTTCATTGTCATCGCCACTTTCCGGGCAGGGTGCATCGCTTACGATGGGACGTCGCGGGTCAGCTCGGTGGGTGAGCCCTTGCGGCCGCCGGGTAGGTCCATCGTCGTGCAGGTGCCGCCGTCGACGAACTTCCAGGCGTTGCCTTGATAGTCGACGGTCGAGGTACCTTGGCAGGTGGTTCCCGGGCCTGCCTTGCAGTCGTTCTGTCCCTTCAAGGCGACGCCAAAGCACTTCTCCTTGCCGGCGTCCATTGCTGCCTTGACCTGTGCCTCGGTCAGCGGCGCGGCCGTCGCAAAAGAAGCAAGAGCCGTGGCAACGGCGCTGGCCAGTAAGGCCGCGCTCACGGTTGATCTCGTTGACATGATTTCACCTCCGGTTGGGTTTCAAGCGCACTCTCCTCAGTGCGCATTGGTCAGTTCGGTCCGGACGCCCGCCGTGTTACGTCTGTTTGGAACACGAATTCGTGATCGCCTGAGGCTTGGCCGAGGGTGGCCTGAACAGGGTTTGCGGAGCGGCCAAGAAGGCCGACGACAAGGCGGCGGGCCACTGGAAGCGCCCGCCGTCCAAATAAATCCCTGGGACAGCCGTGCCCATACCCCGCCAGCCATTCATTGACCGCAATCCTGCGAGACCTTTGGCCGGAAGGGGAGCAGGATCATGCTGGACAGGATCGCCGAGTTCTTCATCTTCGGGCTGGTGCCGCTGGCCGTCGGCATACTGGCCGTTCCGGATCACTCCGTGGCCGCCGAAAAGACCCTCAAGGGCGAGGTGATGTATCGCGAGCGCATCACGCTGCCGCCCAACGCCGTGCTTTCCGTGCAGCTTGCCGACGTATCGCTGGCCGACGCGCCGGCCGCAATTATCGGCGAACGCAAGATCGTGCCCACCGGCCAGGTGCCGATCAAGTTCGAGATCAGCTTCGATCCGCAGGCGATCAGGCCGAACATGACCTACGTGCTGCAGGCACGCATCACCGCCGACGACAGGCTGCTGTTCATCTCCGACGAGCGTCATCAGGTCGACCCGCTGAGCGATGCACCCCTGACCATCATGCTGAAAATGGCGGCGCCGAGCGACGAGCCGGCGGCAGCCTCCGTGTTCGGTCAAAGCTGGCTGATCGAATATATCGACGGCATCGGCGTGATTGCCGAGCCGCGGGCGACGTTCCGGATCAGCGAAGCCGGCAAGGCCGGCGGCAGCGGCCCTTGCAACGTCTACTTCGCCACCGCCAAAGTCGATGGTTCGACGATTACCATCAGTGACATCGGTTCGACCTTCAAGGCCTGCGCGTCCGAGACCATGGCCGAGGAAAAGGCGCTGTTCGAGGCGCTGGCCAAGGCAGCGTCGTACCATATCGACGCCGGCAAGCTCATCATCGCCGACAAGGATGATCGCGTCATCCTGCGGTTCAATGCTGCGAGCTGAGCCTGTCGCTATTCAGGTAAGGGCTTCACCGGCTCGGCCTGCCCTGAATCTCAACAGGCCTTGGACCGTTCCGAAACGATCACACCTGTGGTGGCGCAGGCGTCAGGCCAAAGCGGTGCATCAAATCCATGATCCTGGCGCGGTCGGGCGGGCCGCCGGCGCCGAAGATGGCGAAGGCCTCGCGGAAATATTCCGGCCCGATCGCCGCCGGCGTCACCATGCAGAGCACCTTGGCCGTCTCTGTGCCGTTATTGTCGAAGCGATGGATTGCTCCGCGCGGAATGCACAGTGCCTGTCCAGGCCCCAAATCGTGCCGGTATCCGTCGACGGTCAGCGTCAGCACGCCATCGATCCCGTACATCGTCTCTTCGTAGTGGTCGTGGCTGTGTGCCGGCGCGAGCAGGCGCTGCGAGCCGGGGACAGTCAGTTCGAAGGCCGCGATGCTGCCGGCCGATTGATCGCCGGTGAGCAGGAAACGCACGGCAAGACCGCCATGGCTGATCGTCTCGTCAGCAGGATTGACGCGGACCTGGCTGGCTTTTTCTAGCATTCCATCCTCCCATGTGGTAAATCGAATTTACCGATGACGAGTAAACTCAATTTACCAAGGTGTCAATGCCATCGCCCATTGAAGATCCGCCAAGGAAGCCGCCGCTGATCGGCGCGCTGCTGCGCGTGCCTGCCATGGCCATCCACCGCAAGCTGATCAGAGAACTCAGGGCATCGGGTTTCGAGGATCTCAGCCCGCCGCATATGGCCGTGATCCAATATCCCGGCCCTGACGGCCTGAGGCCAAGCGCGCTTGCCGAGCGCGCCGCCATGAGCAAACAGGCCATGAACCAGCTGCTGAAGACGCTGGAAACGATGGGCTACATCAGGCGCTCCGCAGCACCTGACGAAAGCGGCGGGACGATCGTCAATTTCACCGACCGCGGGCGCGCCGCCTATCAGAAGATGGCCGACATATTGCTGGATATCGAGCGGGAATGGGCTGAGGAACTTGGCTCAAAACGCTTTCATGAGCTGAAGATGCTGCTCGGCGACCTTTGGGACACGCCGCTCATTCGCTGAGAAGGAGATCGGCAGCTTCGACGCTCCGCTCACTCCCGAGGCGTTGGATGACGCCTCGTTTGTCTCCGACCACGGCCTGCTCGCAGACGGCGGCTATTCGGTCGCCTGATCGGCCGCATGCCGATCACGTTGTGTTTCAGCGGGAATAGGCCGGGCAGGGGGCGCGTTAGTCGTTCATAAGATGGCGGGTAAGGCAAAAGGGACGTTTGTCCCTTCGTTGAAGCCGCCAGAATGGCTGCGGCTCGTTCTGGCCACTCAAAGGAGTCCAGAGATGAAAACGCATACGCTTATCGTTGCCGCCACCGGTGCATCGCTTCTTGCCTTTACCGGTCTTGCCAAGGCGGACGACCATCTGTTCGATGCCCTTCAGCATGGTCTCAGTCCTGACAGCCAGCCTTTCGAGACCAACAAGGCTGGTCATAGCGGCGATCTCGCGCCCGGGCAGGGCAGCCCGTTCACAGGTGAGGAGACCAAGACCCCGGCCACCGACACGGACGCGGCGAATGAACATGCGAACGTGAAGGAACGCCAGGCGAAATAGACTGGCAGAACCCGCCGCTAGGGGGCGGCGGGCGAGATCTATCGGGCGACGACCGCATACACCAGGCATTCTCAATTTGTTGCGAGTTTGAATACCGCGCCATAGTGATAGGGCGGCACATCAACCAGCTCGGCGAGCTTGAACCCGCTCGCTTCCACCGCCGCGGTGGTCTGTTCGGGTGACAGCCTCAGCTCGGTCTTTGGCCCGCGCGGCTCGCCGAGGACCGTGGTTTGCTCGCGCGGCTGCTGGTGCCAGTTGACGATGGCAAAACGACCAGCAGGGCCAAGCGTCGCGCGCACGGCGCGGGCAAGGCGCGGCCGATCCGGAACACCGTGGAAAGCGTTGGCCATAAAGACGAAGTCGACGGTTTGAGGCACCAGCCTGGCAAGCTCATAGGCATCGCCCGCCACAAACTCGCAATTGCTCGCGCCACCTTCGGCCAGTCGCCGCCGGGCGACTTCGAGGAGATCGGCATCGATGTCGATGGCGACTACATGACGGGCGACCCTGGCGATTGGCAGCGTGAACCAGCCGTCGCCGCAGCAAAGATCGACCACGTCCGTGCCGGGCTTCATGCCTACTGCCGCCACGACACTGGCAGGCTCGGGCCACAGCGCTTCCCACCAGCCGCCGGTCGGCATTTCGGTGCCCTGGAAGAAGCCGGGAATGGTGCTGGTCATGGCCTGGTCGGCTCCATTGTCGGGACCGCGTTTGATCGGTGCCCTCGAGCTTAACGCACCCATGATCCGTCGAGGAGCCTGAAGCTGAAAATGTCCGCTAACAAAAAAGGCCGGCGTTGCGCCGGCCTCTTTGATGGGGTTCGGGATGCCGGCTTAGCCGACGATCTCGGTGTCCGAGAACCAGTATTTGATCTCCTGCGCGGCGGTTTCCGGCGCATCAGAACCGTGCACGGAATTCTCGCCGATCGACAGCGCGTGCAGCTTGCGGATGGTGCCTTCGGCGGCGCTTGCCGGATTGGTGGCGCCCATCACTTCGCGGTTCTTGGCAATGGCGTTCTCGCCTTCCAGTACCTGCACGATGGTCGGGCCCGACGACATGGACTCGACCAGCTCGCCGAAGAACGGACGCTCCTTGTGGACGGCATAAAAACCTTCCGCCTCGCGGCGGCTCATCCACACCCGGCGCGAAGCGACGACGCGCAGGCCGGCATCTTCCAGTATCTTGGTAATGGCGCCGGTGAGATTGCGGCGGGTCGCGTCCGGCTTGATCATGGAAAAGGTGCGTTCGAGCGCCATGGGATCGTCCTTGTGATGGAGAGTGGAATTGAGGGTGGCGGGCTCTATACAAGCCGCCCGCCGGCTTGCCAAGGGGACGCTGGCGCGGCGCGCATTTCTGCACTAGCCGCCGCACAGCGCGTCACCAATGTCGTCATAACTGCATCTCGATCGTCAGGTTGGCGGTGTCGCCAGCCCGAAGGCCTTCGCGGACCCGCACCGCCGTCTTGATCGGCAGGAGCAGGCTGCCGGATTTCTTGTCGGGAAACAGCGATGTCCGCCATCTGGTCTGGCCGATGACGGCTTCCACGCCAAGCGAACCCCAGGGCCGTGCCATCCCCATCATCGCCGTTTTGATCCGGGTCCCAAGCTCCGGCGGCAACGTCACGAAATGCCAGCCGCCCTTGCCCGGATAGACCCAGATCTCGGCCTGCATGTCGTAGCGAAACATTCTATGCCCTTCCTCAGGTCAAGGTCGTCACGACCGGCTTTGCCATGGTGTCTTGTTGGCAATGCTGACGATCGGCGAAACCATCCATGATATCCACAGCCCTGCAGCGGAGGAGTCATTCTTCCCCGCAAAGAGGATGGCAGCGCCGCCATACCACTACCGCCTTGTCACGATAGACGGCCGCCGGATTTCCCAGCCTTCCCGTTCCAGCTCCGGCACGCTGTGGTTCTCGCTCGGGTAGCCGATGCAGAAGTAACCGATCAGTGTCCACTCCGGCGGCACGTCCAGGATCGTCGCCATCTCGGCCGGATCGAGGATCGAGACCCAGCCCATGCCTATTCCTTCGGCGCGCGCAGCCAGCCACATCGTGTGGACCGCCATGACAGCCGAATAGTCTATGGTGGCTGGCATGGTCAGGCGGCCGAGCCCATGCCCTTGCGAGGTTGTACGGTCGGCGAAAACCGCAAGCTGGCAGGGTGCCTCATTCAGGCCCGCAAGCTTCAGGCGCGCATAAAGCGCGGCGCGTTCGCCGCAAAAGGTTTGGAGTGCCTCCGCGTTGCAGCGCTCGAAGCATGTCCTGACGGCAGCGCGGCATACTACGCTCTCGACGACGACGAAGCGCCAAGGTTGGCTCAGCCCGACGGACGGCGCGGCGCTGGCAAGCTCGAGCAGCCGCTCCAGCGCCCCTTCGGGGAGCGGCGTCGGCTTGAACCGCCTGACGTCGCGTCGCCACAGGAAGAGATTGGCGAGCCCGGCGCGAAAGTCGGCCGGGAACTCTGGGTTTGCGGTCATGGCGCGCTGCCTTTGTTGTGATTGTCCGGTTCGCCGGATGTTCGTCTTGTTTGCTGCGATCCGGGTGCTGATGAGGCGCTTCGAGCGACACGTCTGCTACCCGCATTGTCGCATTTCGCCGGGCGGCAATTCTAACGCATGTCGCGCAAAAGTGTGCAGCGGTTTTGCGGTAACGACATGCATCAAAACAAGAACCTAAAGCGCGTCACATGAGGCCGGTCGGACGCGACGCGCTCTAGCCAAGGCTGGACGACATTGCCGCGATCTACGCCGTTGGACCTTGATCGGCAAACAAAACCCGCCTCGGCAAGCCGGGCGGGTCGTCGGTACGAATCAGCACCATACCCAAATTAGTAGCATAGCTGCCGCACAAAGCAAGAACAAAATGTGGCGTTGCCGATGAAACTGCCGATTTCACCCCTCAAGCGGGGCGATCGCTGCCGGCGCGACCGTGCGGCCGACGCCGCCATGCAGATCGAGGCATCGTTCGAACCATTGCGCCACGACGTCGCTGTCGTCGAGCAGCCGGTAGGGCGTGGCGATGCGCGCCCATTGCAGCGCGCCGAAAACGATGTAGTCGGCAAATAGCGGCGACTGGCCGCTGATGAAGGGCTGATAGCCAAGCATCGAGCGGAGCGGCTCCAGCGAGGCGCGGAAGCTGGCGAGCCCAGCGTCGCGGGTGGCGTATACCGCCTCCAGGCGATTGCCGAAGCGCTGCTCGCGGGTCTGCCGGAAATAGGCGGCGTTCGCCTCGTCCTGCATGGCGTGTAGGTCCAGTATCGCAGCGGTGGTGACGTAGGGATGGATGGTCAGCTGCGACCAGCGTTCGATGAAGCGCGCCATCGCCTTACCACCGTCGCCGGAAAACAATGTCGGCCGCTCGGGATAGGCCTCCTCGAGATAGAGCGCGATGGCGAAGGAATCGGCGACCACCGTCTCGCCGTCGCGGATCACCGGAACGAGCTTCGAGACGCCGCCTTCCACCTTCGGCACTTCGAGGAAACGGGTCGGCACGCTGGTGATGTCGAGCCCTTTGTGGGCCAGCGCCATCGCCGCCTTCCAGCAATGTGGGCTGAATGGGCGGGCGGCGTCGCGTCCGACAAGGTCATAGAGCAGAATGGTCATTGGCGGCAGCGTCCTTGCAGTCTAACTATGCCCGAAACAGACCCGCGCGAAACAGGGTCTCGCAGGTCGAGAGAAGAATGAAACAGCATTTCAGGATGTTTGCGGCCTACAATCAATGGGCCAACGGCCGCATCTACGACGCCGCCGCCGATCTCGACGAGGAAGAGTTCGACCGCAATGTCGGCGTCTTCTTCGGTTCGATGATGGGAACGCTCAACCACCTCCTGGCAGCCGACCGTATCTGGATGAAACGCTTCACCGGCGAGGGCGACGCGCCGGCAAGGCTCGACACGATCCTGCACCGCGCCTTGCCCGGCTTGCGGCTGGCGCGCGAGGCCGAGGACAAACGGATCATCGACTGGGTCGACGGCCTGAGCGACAAGGCGCTGTCGGGCCGCTTCTCCTACATGACCGTCTCGGATATGCGCACCGTCTCGCAGCGGCTGGCGCCGGCGCTCGATCACTTCTTCAACCACCAGACCCACCACCGCGGCCAGGCGCATGCGATCCTGACCGTTCTGGGCAAGCCAAGCCTCGGACTGGACCTGACGATGTTCCAGCGCAGCGAGGAGGGCAGAGCATTCGCCTAAAGCGCGTCGCGTTCGACCGGCCTCCATGCGACGCGCTTTAGGTTCTTGTTTGATGCATGTCGTAATCGCAAAACCGCTGCACACTTTTGCGCGACATGCATTAACCCTGGGGCGGCTGGTGAAGCGGACGGTGGATAGAGGACGATCTGCCGAGATTGCAAAACGCGCCAAAACATTTTATGGAGCGCACGGTCGTGAGGGCGGCCGCTTCAGCAGCATTCAGCAGCAACAGCGAGAATTGGCACGCATGCCCAATGAACCCTTGCGCCTTGTGGCGTTCTTCGCCGTGGTCCTGGCGCTCCTCAACTCCGGTTATTATTTCCACCAGGGGGACATCGTCGCGACCATCTATTTCATGATCGGCGCCATTCTTGTGACTGCGGTGACCCGGATGAGTGTCAGAAGGCAGCTGATTTAGGACCGACCCGCTTATCTGGCCGCCATCTCGACGGCCGGTTCGCTTCGACTGCGATCGAATTGAAAGCAAAGTCTTAGGACTTCGTTTGCGCTGTTGCTTCAAGGTGGCCGGCTGAAGCAGGAGCAAAAAAATGCGGATCGATTTGTCCCCGACGAGCTGGGGCAGGGTCGTGGCGGTTACCGTCGCTGGCACCGTGGTCTGCATTGCAGCCGCGTTCTTCGTCGATTCCTTCAATTTCCCGTATTTGTCGCCGGAAGCGCTGTGGCGGGCGCAGCTCACCGACCTGCTGCTGCCGCTTGTGCTGGCCGGCTCGTTCTTCTTTTTCCTGATGTGGAAAATGCGCCAGCTGGCCATCGCGCAGAAGGCACTGGCCATCGTCGCGGCGACCGACAGCCTGACGGCGGTGTTCAACCGGGGTGCGTTTTCGATGCTCGTCGAAGCCTATCTCGAACAGGCCCGCAGCCATTCCGTCGTCAATGCCGGCGCCTTGTTGATCGTCGATGCCGACCATTTCAAATCCGTCAACGACCGCCTCGGCCACGACTGCGGAGACCAGGCGCTCAAGCTGATCGCCAGGACGATCCAGGGCCAGCTGCGCGGCGCCGATATCGTCGGCCGGATCGGCGGCGAGGAATTTGCGGTTTTCCTTCCCGGCGCAGATCCTTCGCAGTCCTGGCTGGTGGCGGAGACAATTCGCCGACGCGTCCGTGAGGCGGAGTTCTCGCCTGGCGGCCGGCCCTGTCCTCTCTCGGTCAGCATCGGCGGCGTCGCCTTCAGCGGGCCGACCACCTACGCCGAGATGTTCGTGGTGGCGGACAAGCACCTTTACAAGGCCAAATCGAACGGCCGCGATCAGGTCAGTTTCGAGACCGCGGCAGCGGGCGACCCGCCGGGCGGCGGCCCGATGACGGTCCATTGACGGTCGTTTCTGTCAGGCGGCGTAGCCGCCGAGGCCCCGGGCGACCGGCTTGACCGAGACTGCCGGCTGCGCGGCCGGCCAGAGGATGCCTGCCGTCACGGCGAAGGTGATCAGGGCGTCGCGTGCCGCTTCGGCCGAGATCTCGCCGGCACGTGCCGCCTCGCAGGCCTTTACCGCGGCGCCATAGCTCAGCCGCCGGCGCGAAGGCGGGAACTCGGTCAGGAATTCGTGCATCTCGGAGAACGAAGCGATCGTACGCTTGTAGCCGGCGCCAACGGTTAGGGCGACCGGGGTGGAAAACGTCCTGTCGTGCATTCTGGCCTCTCGAATGGGCGGAGGTCACGGCGGACGCCGTTCTCCGGTCTGGGGGTCGGGCAGAAACGCGGATCACGGCGCGAGGTTCCATGTTGCCGGGATTGTTTTTCGCCGGCTCTGGGAGCGGTCGCCGGGCGAGCAGCGCCAGCGGCGAGGCGGGTGCCTATTTCCACATGCCGCGCATGCGGGCGCCGAGATCGACACGCACCTGCGGCTGGCGGCGCGGATCGTCTCTGGCCTGGACGCTGGCCCAAGCCACCTGCTCGAACGCGCCGAGGATCGAGCGCGGGATGAAGCGCGTGCGCGAGGCATAGACATGGCGGTCGCCGCGCGCCGCCTGGCCGTGGACGAAAAAGCGATGCGGCATGACCAGGTGCAAGCTGTCCTTGGCCCGCGTCATCGCCACGTAGAGCAGCCGCCGCTCCTCGTCGATGTCCTCCTTGCTGCCGACGCCGAGATCGATCGGGATGCAGCCGTCGACGGTGTTGAGCACGAAGACGCTCTTCCACTCCTGGCCCTTGGCCGAATGGATGGTCGACAGGATCAGATAATCCTCGTCGCGGTGCGGCGGGCCGGCCTCGTCGCTGGTCGCGTCCGGCGGATCGAGCGTCAGCTCGGTGAGGAAGCGCTCGCGCGAGGCATAGCCGGAAGCGATCTGTTCGAGCTGCAGGAGATCGGCCCGGCGCGTCGTTGCATCCTCGTGGATGCGTTCCAGATACGGCTCGTACCAGAGCCTGACCTGCTCGATGTCGGCCGGCCATTTTTGCGCGCCGGCGCGCAGGCCGCAATAGAGCGCGACAAAGCCCGGCCAGTCGTCGGCGGCCCGCTGCGGCGGCCGGTAGCGGGCAAGCCCCATCGTCTCGTCGAGCGACGTGGCCATGGTCTCGACGATCGCATTCGCCGCCGAAGGGCCGATGCCGGGCAGAAGTTGCAGCACGCGAAAGCCGGCGACGCGGTCGCGCGGGTTCTCGGCAAAGCGCAGCACGGCCAGCACGTCCTTGACGTGAGCCGCATCGAGAAATTTCAGCCCGCCGAACTTGACGAAGGGGATGTTGCGGCGCGTCAGCTCGATCTCCAGCGGGCCGCTATGGTGCGAGGCGCGAAACAGCACGGCCTGCGCTTTGAGAACGGTGCCGGCCTCGCGTTCGGTGAGTATCGCCTGGCAGACATAGCTCGCCTGCTCGGTCTCGTCGCGCACGCTCACCAGCTTCGGCTTTTCCGCCGATTTGCGCTCGGACCAGAGATTTTTGGTGAAACGTTCCGACGCTTCGCCGATCACCGCGTTGGCCGCCGCCAGGATCGTCTCGGTCGAGCGGTAGTTGCGCTCCAGCATGACGACCTCGGCCGGCTGCGCGAACTGCTTGGGAAAATCCAGGATATTGCGCACTTCCGCGGCGCGGAACGAATAGATCGACTGCGCGTCGTCGCCGACCACCGTCAGCCCCGATCCGTCGGGCTTCAGCGCCGTCAGGATCGATGCCTGCAGCCGGTTGGTGTCCTGGTATTCATCCACCAGCACATGGTCGAAACGTGCACCCAGATGCGCGGCGATTTCCGGCTCGCCGGCCATCTGCGCCCAGTAGAGCAGCAGGTCGTCGTAATCGAGCACGTTCTGCGCCTGCTTGGCCTCGACATATCGGGCGAACAATTGTTTCAGCTGCTCGGCCCAGCCGGCGCACCACGGGAACACCGAACCCAGCACCTCGCCGAGCGGCGCCTGTGCATTGACGGCACGCGAATAGATCGCAAGGCAGGTGCCCTTGGTCGGGAAGCGGGCTTCGGTCTTCGAAAACCCAAGCTCGTGGCGGGCGAGGTTCATCAGGTCGGCGGAATCCTCGCGGTCGTGGATGGTGAAGGCCGGATCGAGACCGATCTCCAGCGCATAATCGCGCAGCAGCCTGGCGCCGATGCCGTGGAATGTGCCGGCCCAACTCAGCGCATCGGTGATGACAGAAGCATCGCGGCCCAGCACCTCGCCGGCGATGCGCTCGACCCGCTTGGCCATTTCCGCTGCGGCACGGCGCGAAAATGTCATCAAAAGGATGCGGCGGGGGTCGGCACCCCTGACGATCAGATGGGCGACCCGGTGCGCCAGCGTGTTGGTCTTGCCGGAGCCGGCGCCGGCAATGACCAGCAACGGTCCGGCGATCTTGCCGTCGCCATGTTCGACGGCAAGCCGCTGCTCGGCATTGAGCTTCGCCAGATAGGCCGGCTGGAAAGACGAATCACTGGCGGCGAGGTTCATCGCTCATCAAGCATCGTTTCTGCTTTGTTCGCAACGGTTTGCGGAGACCAATAGGGCTCGTGAGCGACGGAGCCTTGCGGGCGGACCTGTCGACTAACGCTCGGGCTCGACGCCCATCCTTGCCGATTGCCGCCGCAGCGCCTCGCGATCGTCCTGTGGCGGCGGCAGCAGCAGCGGATCAAAATCGTCGGGTACCTCGTCGATCACTTTCTTGGCGACGCGATAGGCGACATAGACGATTGCCCCGGCGATGAGCAGACGGATCATGCCTTCCTCCATTGATTGTGGAGCAACCGGAGACGCGGCATTTTGTTCCCAGGCCCCTTGGCGAATGCAGGAACGACACCGGCCGCGCAACCAAATCGCCGACGCCTCGTTGTCGGGCGAGAGGAGACTGCGATGAAAAAGCGCTCAATCCTGCTGCTTATGGCAGCTCTGACGGTTGCGGGTTGCGACAACAACATCCAGCCGACCAAGGCCCCTGGCGACACGGTCGAGCAGAACCCGCAGGTCGACAAGAATCCGGTGCCGAAGTCGACGACCGGCGGCGATCAGCCCGGCACGCCGCCGAAACAATGACCACCTGAAATAGCATCGGCACCGGTCAAAGAGGTGGCCGGCGCCGCTTGGGAGGAAGCTGATGGCGCCGGCCAGGCGGAGATCAGGCCCGCCGCACATCCAAGGATAGCCGAGTCTTTCCGCAGCGTCATGGTCGATAGCGTACAGACGGCACGCCCCTGTGGACAAACCTGCCGGCCACGCCAGCGTTTGTTCATCAACACATGGAACAAACCCGCCTGCTGCGTGTTTGGGTGTCGATCGGACGCTCCCAAGGCCGCCGTTCACGAAAGAACCCGCTCTCCTTGTCCCCCCTCAGGATAGCGGGTTCTTTTTGCGTCTTGCGGGAGTCGCCGCCAGGCGGATTGACTTACCTGCTTGCCGGTTTTCGCGCCTTATGCGGCGAACCGGGGCTCCAGCCCTTGCGAAGCATGGTTGTCCCGTGCAAAAGCGCGGCCATGCTGATCATCAACGACCTTTCGCTCCGCATGGCCGGACGCCTGCTTCTCGACCATGCCTCGCTGACCTTGCCGGCCGGCAGCAAGGCTGGCCTTGTCGGTCGCAACGGCACCGGCAAGACGACCTTGTTCAAGGCAATCACCGGCGATCTCGCCTCCGAGACCGGCTCGATCAGCCTGCCCAAAAACACGCGCATCGGCCAGGTCGCGCAGGAAGCGCCGGGCACCGAGGAGCCGCTGATCGAGATCGTGCTCAAGGCCGATCTTGAGCGGAGTGCACTGCTCGAAGAGGAAAAGACGGCGGCCGATCCGCACCGCATCGCCGACATCCACATGCGGCTGGCCGATATCGATGCGCACTCGGCCGAGTCACGCGCGGCGACCATTCTCGCCGGCCTCGGCTTCGACGATGCCGCGCAGCGGCGCCCGGCCTCGTCCTTCTCCGGCGGCTGGCGCATGCGCGTCGCGCTGGCCGCCGTGTTGTTTGCCGAGCCCGATCTGCTGCTGCTCGACGAGCCGACCAATTATCTCGACCTCGAAGGCACGCTGTGGCTGGAAAACTACGTATCGAAATACCCGCATACCGTGCTCTTGATTTCGCACGATCGCGACCTGCTCAACCGCGCCGTCAACTCGATCGTCCATCTCGACCAGAAGAAGCTGACCTTCTGGCGCGGCGGCTACGACCAGTTCGAGCGCCAATATACCGAGCAGCGCGAATTGCAGGAGAAGGGCCGCGTCAAGCAGGAGGCCGCGCGCAAGCACATGGAATCCTTCGTCGAGCGCTTCCGCGCCAAGGCGTCGAAGGCGAGGCAGGCGCAGTCGCGCATCAAGGCGCTGGAGAAGATGAAGCCGATCGCCGCGATCGTGAACGACACGGTTCGGCCGTTCTCCTTTCCGGAGCCGGTGAAGACGGTTGCCTCGCCGATCATTGCGCTGAACAACGTCAATGTCGGCTATACCGAGGGCGAGCCGATCCTGAAAAAGATGACGCTGCGCATCGATGCCGACGATCGCATCGCGCTGCTCGGCGCCAATGGCAACGGCAAGTCGACCTTCGCCAAGCTTTTGGCCGGCCGGCTGAAACCGGAGACCGGCAGCATGACGGTGGCGCCCGGGCTGAAGGCGGCAATCTTCGCCCAGCACCAGCTCGACGACCTCAGGCCCGACGAAAACGCTTATGAGCACGTCCGCCGGCTGATGCCGGACGCGCCGGAATCCAAGGTGCGCGGCCGCGTCGCCCAGTTCGGCCTGACCACCGAAAAGATGAACACGGCCGCCAAGGATCTGTCCGGCGGCGAGAAGGCCCGGCTCCTGATGGGCCTGTCGGCCTTCGAGGGGCCGAACCTGTTCATCCTCGACGAGCCGACCAACCATCTCGACATCGACAGCCGTGAATCGCTGATCCATGCGCTGAACGATTTTCCTGGTGCCGTCATGCTGATCTCGCACGACCGCCATCTGCTCGAAGCGACCGCCGACCGGCTGTGGCTGGTCAAGGACGGCGCGGTCAATCCGTATGACGGCGACCTCGAAGATTACAAGACGCTGGTCACCGGCGTCTCCGGCGACCGCCGCGGCAAGCGCGAGGCGGACAAAGCCTCGAAAGCCGACCGCCGCCGCGATGCAGCCGCGCGCCGCGCTGCCTTCGAGCCGCTGGCCAAGGAAATCCGCGCCACCGAAGCGCTGATGGACCGCCTCCGTAAGCGCATCGACCTGATCGAGGATGAACTCGCCAACCCGGCCGTCTACGAAAAGGACCCCTCAACCGCGACAAGGCTGGCCAAGGAGCGCTCACAACTTGCGCAACAGCTGGCCGGCCACGAGGAAAAATGGCTGTCGATGTCGGCGGAGTACGAGGAAGGCACGGCGGAGTAGGACGATGTCGACAAAACTCTGGATCGAAGCTGCCAAGGTTTTGGTTGTCAATTCCGAAGCTGTCGTAAAATGCCCTGAGTGTGGAGACGGCAATCTGCTGGTCATCGACGCAGCCGGATCATCGCATGTCGAGCGCCACATACATTGCCCGAAATGCGGCGCCTACAACGCCTTGCTCAAGAGCATTGATGGCGGGTAACTGGCCCTACACGCCGCTATCACAACCGGCTAGTTTGCTCCCATGAATCAGCACGCCAAGCTCAAAATCGGCCATTCGGCCTGTCCGCATGATTGCCCGTCGACCTGCGCGCTCGAGGTCGAATTGCTCGACGCCAGGCGCATCGGCCGGGTCCATGGCGCCAAGGCCAACAGCTATACGGCCGGCGTTGTCTGCGCCAAGGTCGCCCGCTATGCCGACCGCATCCATCATCCCGACCGTTTGCTGAAGCCGCTGGTCCGCGCCGGCGCCAAGGGCGAGGGCGTATGGAAGGAAGCGAGCTGGGAGGCCGCACTCGACCTCGTCGCCGAAAAGTTCATTGCGGCGGAGGCGAAATACGGCTCGGAGACGGTCTGGCCCTATTACTATGCCGGCACGATGGGGCTGGTGCAGCGCGACGGCATCGAGCGGCTCAGGCACGCCAAAAAATACTCCGGCTTCTTCGGTTCGATCTGCACCAATCTGGCCTGGACCGGCTGGATGATGGGCGCCGGCGCGCTGCGCGGCCCCGATCCGCGCGAAATGGCGAAGTCCGACTGCGTGGTGATCTGGGGTACCAATGCCGTGGTCACGCAGGTCAACGTCATGACACACGCAATCAAGGCGCGCAAGGAACGCGGCGCCAAGATCGTCGTCATCGACGTCTACGAAAATGCGACAATGAAGCAGGCCGATCTCGGCTTGGTGCTGAAGCCCGGCACCGACGGCGCGCTGGCCTGCGCGGTGATGCACGTGCTGTTCCGTGACGGCATGGCCGACCGCGCCTATCTGGAAAAATACACCGACGATCCGCACGGTCTGGAAGCGCATCTTAAGACGCGGACGCCACAATGGGCCGCTGACATCACCGGGCTTTCCGTCGACGAAATCGAGGCCTTCGCCCGTCTCGTC
The DNA here is from genome assembly GCF_040318075.1 of Mesorhizobium sp. M1328. Taxonomy (NCBI): domain Bacteria; kingdom Pseudomonadati; phylum Pseudomonadota; class Alphaproteobacteria; order Hyphomicrobiales; family Phyllobacteriaceae; genus Mesorhizobium; species Mesorhizobium sp. M1328. Next base: position 105,811 of record NZ_JAMYLO010000003.1, read on the forward strand.
GGCACGACGAAGAAGACTTATTTCCGCCTCGGCTACGGTTTTTCCCGGCAGCGCAACGGTTCGGTCAACATGCATGCCGCGGCCTCGATCGCGGCGGTCACCGGCTGCTGGCAATATGAGGGCGGCGGCGCCTTCCATACCAATTCGGGCATCTTCAAGCTCAACCAGGAACTGCTCGAAGGCACGCGGATGCGCGACCCCGCGATCCGTCATCTCGATCATTCGCGCATCGGCCCGGTGCTGACCGGGGCTGAGGATGCGCTCTATGGCGGCCCGCCGGTGACGGCGCTGCTGATCCAGAACACCAATCCGGTCAATGTCGCGCCGGAGCAGCGGCTGGTGAAGCAAGGTTTTCTGCGCGGCGATCTGTTTTCCTGCGTGCACGAGCAGTTCATGACCGACACCGCCAAACTCGCCGATGTGGTGCTGCCGGCGACGATGTTTCTCGAGCATGACGACGTCTACAAGGGCGGCGGCAACCAGCACATCACGCTCGGGCCGAAGCTGATCGACCCGCCGGAAGGACCGCGCACCAATCATTTCGTCATCGAGGAGCTCGGCAAAAGGCTCGGTGTCGCCGATCGCCCGGGCTTCGGCATGACCGAGCAGCAGCATATCGATGTCATTCTCGGCAAACGCGGGCTGGGCAGCTTTTCGAGCCTGAAAGAGCAGAAATGGGTCGATTTGCAGCCGAATTTCGCGGCCGCGCACTTCCTGGACGGCTTCGGCCATGCCGACAAGAAATTCCATTTTCGCGCCGACTGGACGGGCCAGGCGTCGCCCAATCGGCCACCGAAAACCATGGGCCTGTTCGGGCCGGTGGCGCGCCTGCCGGAATTCCCCGATCATGTCGACCTGATCGAGGTGGCGGACGAGGCGCACCCGTTCCGGCTGACTACCTCGCCGGCGCGCAATTTCCTCAATTCGACCTTTGCCGAAACGCCGGTGTCGCAGGCAAAAGAGCGCCGGCCGGAGCTGCTCTTGCATCCCGATGATGCGGCGGCACTCGGCGTTGCTGACGGCGGCCGTGTCGAAGTCGGCAACCAGCGTGGCGAGGTGGTGCTGCACGTAAGATTGTTTGACGGCATCAGGCGCGGCGTGGTCGTCGCCGAAGGCATCTGGCCGAACAGCGCCCATGAGCGCGGCGAGGGCATCAACGTGCTGACCGGCGCCGATGCGCCGGCGCCCTATGGCGGCGCCGCCTTCCACGACAACAAGGTCTGGCTGCGCCCGGCGGATTGAGCGTCGGAACGATATCTCCATCCGGCCGTTTTCGCGTGGCGGGTGGAGGCATGGTCATGGCAGAAGCGTTGGCGGCGCCGGATCCCATCGGAAGGACACTGTCGTCCGGCGAACTCGTAACCACGATGTCCCACTTTCATCGCGCCGAGATTGCGCGCATGGCTGGGTGGCGCGACCGCCTGGACCGGACGAGCAACTGGGCGATAACGGTTGTCGCGGCGATGCTGTCTGTCTCGCTTTCGACAGCCAGCGCTCACCACGGCGTGCTGCTGTTTGCCATGCTGCTTGTTCTGCTGCTGCTGTGGATAGAGGCGCGGCGATACCGCTTCTTCGACTTCTATCGGGCTCGCGTGCGCCAGTTCGAACGGCACTATTTCGCGCAGGTATTCTCGCCGCGGCCGGATTTCGCGTCCGATTGGCTGTTGATCGTCGGCGAGAGCCTGCGCGCACCAAAATTCCTGATTTCGCAACGAGTGGCTTTGGCGCGCCGCCTGCGTCGCAATTACATCTACATGCTGCTGATCCTGCTGCTGGCCTGGATCCTCAAACTGTCGACCCCCAGCCTCTTAAACGAAGGCGTCCGCATCGGTTTCGTTGGGTCGATGCGTGAGGCCGTCACCAGTGCTGCCTTAGGCCCAGTTCCGGGCGCGGTCATCGTCGTGCTGGTCGCCGTCCTCTATGCCGGCCTATTGGTGGCAGCCTTCCTGACGGAGAGCGACGACGGCGAACTCTCCTTCGGTGACGTCCACGTCTAGCAACGCCCTGTCTGGCAACGCAACGCGCTGTCGCGCGTTGTTGGACACGTGCATTGGGCGATGGGGGTTTCATGGCTTGGCAGGCTCCGACACGTTCCAGCCTGGCGCTGCTGGTTTGCGCTTTCGTCCCCGCAGGCGCGGCCTGGGCGGCGGAGACGCTTGTTGCCGGGTCCAAGGCCTCCGGCATGGGCGGTTCGGGCGAGGGCGCTTTCGTCGCCGAGATCGTGCTTCTGCTGCTTGTCGGGCGCGGCCTGGGCGAAGTGCTGCAGCGCTATGGCCAGCCGGCAATCATGGGCCAACTGATCGGCGGCATCCTGCTTGGTCCTTCGCTGTTCGGCTGGCTGTGGCCGTCGGCTCAGCACCTGATCTTTCCCAGCGATCCCGCGCAAAAGGGCATGATCGACGCGGTCTCGCAGCTCGGCATCCTGATGCTGCTTTTGCTGACCGGCATGGAGACGGACCTGCGGCTTGTGCGCCGGGTTGGCGCGGCCTGTTTTTCCATTTCGGCTACCGGCGTCGTGGTGCCCTTCATCTGCGGTTTCGCGCTGGCGCAGTTCCTGCCGGACGCATTGCTGGCTGACCCCACGCAACGCACCGTCGCCGGGCTGTTCCTGGGCACCGCGCTGTCGATCTCGTCGGTCAAGGTCGTCGCCATGGTGGTGCGCGAAATGAACTTCATGCGCCGCAACCTCGGACAGGTGATTATTTCCTCGGCGATCATCGAGGACACGATCGGCTGGCTGGTCATCGCCGTAACCTTCGGTATCGCCACCAACGGCAGGCTGCAGTTCGCGCCGCTGGTGACCACCATCGCCGCGGTGGCACTGTTCATGGTGTTCTCCTTCACCATTGGCCGCCGTCTTGTCTTCACCCTGATCCGCTGGACCAACGATCAATTCCGCAGCGAGTTTGCGGTGATCACCATGATCCTCATCATCATGGGAGCGATGGCGCTGATCACCAATCTGATAGGCGTCCATACCGTGCTGGGGGCGTTCGTCGCCGGCATCCTTGTCGGGGAATCGCCTATCCTCTCCAGCCATATCGAAGGCCAGCTTCGCGGCGTCATCACCGCGCTGTTCATGCCGATCTTCTTCGGCATGGCGGGGCTTTCCGCCGATCTCACCGTGCTCGCCGATCCGACGCTTGCCATGCTGACGGGCGCACTCGTGGTCATCGCCAGCATCGGCAAGTTTGGCGGCGCATTCATCGGCGCCAAATTCGCCGCCATGTCGTTCAAGGAAGCAATCGCCGTCGGCAGTGCAATGAACGCGCGCGGCTCGACCGAGGTGATCGTCGCCAGCATCGGCCTGTCGATGAACATCCTGTCGCACAATCTCTTCACCATGATCGTCACCATGGCCGTGATCACCACCTTGGCCATGCCTCCGATGCTGCGCTGGGCGCTCGGCCGGCTGCCGGTTGGGCACGACGAGCAGCAGCGTGTCGAGCGCGAGGCGTTGGACGAATACGGCTTCATTTCCAGGCTGGAGCGGCTGCTGGTGCTGGTCGACGACAGCAGGATCGGCAAGTTCACTGCCTATCTCGCCGGACTAGTCGGCGGAGGCAGCGGCATGCCCACCACCTTGCTTCGCCTGCCCACCACCTTGCTTCAGCCGAAAGACGGCCGAATTGACAGGCCAACCGATAGCAAGGGACAGGAGCGCGCCCTGCAGGAAATCAAGAAGGGTGCAAGAAAAAGCGCCCAGGCGGTGAAACGGATCGATGATACGCTTGTCGATAAAGTCCACCTGACGGCCCGCACCGAATTGGAAGCCACGGGTAAGACGATCGCCGAAGAGGCCCGCAAGGGATACGGCCTGTTGCTGGTCGGCCTTGACGATGTGCTGACCGCCGATGGCGCCTTTGCACCGGCCCTCAACGACATTGCCGCAGGATTTGACGGCCCGCTTTGCCTGGTCCTGAACGGCGGCAATGCTGCCGAAAAGATGCCGACGCTGAAGGCCGGCACCAGCATTCTCGTCCCCGTCAACGGAACCCAGGTGGCGCGTCGCGCCGCCGACTTGGCACTGGCGCTGGCCCGTCCAAACCGGGCGCGGATCAAGGTTCTCTACGTCTCGCAAAGGGCAGCCAAGGGCCGCAGGTCGACATCCGTGTCGCATAGCCGCGAAGAGGCCGTGCTGAAAGACATCGCCGATCTGGCGGGCCGCTACGGCCTGCATGTCGACACAGCGTTCCATACCCGCGTCACACCCGACAAGGCGATCGCCCGGGAGGCGGCCAAAGGCGCGGCGATCGTCGTGATGGGCGTTACCCAACGTCCGGGTGAGGACCTGTTCTTCGGCGAAACCGCCGGCGCTGTTTTAGCCGCCTGCAACTGCCCCGTCGTGCTTCTGGCCAGCGCGCGGCCCAAGCATGAAACCGCTGGCGCTGAACTGGCAGCGTGATTTTCATTGCCTATTGATCCGTCGGCAGGCATGTCGATCGAGGCTCTGAAAGCGCTGATCAGCCAAACGTAAACGAACTCGAACCGAACGGTTCGGTTCTGTTGACGGAGCGTACGGGAAGCGGTGAACGCCGGCTCACAGAATGTTAGCGCCGCAAATCACCAATGACCGCATAACCAATTGAAAAGAAAGAATAACATTGTGGCTAAAGGAGCCGCATGTCGAATTTCAAGCGGCCAATTTGGCGCACCCGTACAAAATTTTCGTGATTGGAAACGACAGGCTTGCCGACCCATCTCGGGGTGGTCCGAGCGACGCGAATTCCTCCCAAGGCACGCCACGTGACGGACAGAACGAAGAAATACCGGAGTACCTGAAATGACCAAGATCGCTCTTACCGCCGCGGCCATCCTTGTTGCCACCGGCACCGCTTTTGCCGGCAGCGACCATTATGGCTCGGACAATGTCAACCAGCCGGCCGCTCCTGCTGCCAACGTCGACAACACCTTGACCGGTTCGATCCGCAAGCCGGTCGCTTCCGAGCATACCGGGGCCAAGACGACCTCCGAGTCGGTGGCGCCTGAATCCGGCCAAGGCATCTGGGGCCGCTGATTATCACAGCCCTGGAACACAAGAGCGGCGGGCTTGGCCCGCTACTCTTGCTTTCGCCTATCAACGGGCGTGCGCGCCGGGTCGTATCCTACGCCATACTTTGATTTGCAGGTTTCATCTGTAGCCACAATCTCGGTTGCTGAAATCGTCCAGCAACGTGCACGTCGGAAAAGGCCGGGTGCGTATTCGTCGGCGCGGACAGCGCTCTCATCTCGAATGCGTTGAAAGCAACGACAACTCACGAATGACCAGTACACTGGAGTACCTGAAATGACCAAGATTGCTCTTACCGTCGCCACCATCGTCCTCATCGCCACGGGCAGCGCCTTAGCCGGCAGCGATCATTTTGGTTCGGACGGCGTCAACCAGCCGGCCGCGCCTGTTGGCAATGCGCCTGTCGGCAATATCGACGGCGGGTTAACCGGTTCCATCCGCAAGCCGCTGACGGCTGAGCACAACGCCGTCGACACCGAGGCGACGACCCGCTTCGGCACGGATCAACCCGTAGTGCCCCAATCTGGCCGGGGCAACTGGGGCCGATAGGTCCTCAAACTCCGGAGCACAAAGAGCGGCGGGCCTGGCCCGCCGCTCTTGTTTGTGCGAAGCTCGGTCGGTCGAAAGGATCGGCGATCCTTCCCCCGGCCTGTTGGTAAATCCCTAACGCAGATCCTTCGGCCAAATGCAGTGCGTCAGCCGGGCGCCGCCGAAGCTGAGACCGGCCCAATCGCCATCGACATCGAACCGAGCCAGGGCCGCGGTGGGGAATTTTTCCGCCAGCTTCTTCAGCGCCGCTTCATCCGATCCAGCCCCGGCAAGACCGCGCGCGAACTCCTCCAACCCGGGATTGTGGCCAAGCACCAGCAGCGTTCCGGTCCCCGCCTTTACTTGCCGAACCTTGGCGAGGATGTCCGCCGCCGCTGCCTCGTAGAGCGCCTGGGCAAATTTGGCCTGCACCTTCGCCGGCAATTCCGCCGAGACCAGCCGCCAAGTGTCGCGGGTGCGCAGCGCCGGCGATACCAGCGCCAGCTCCGGCAGCCAGCCGCGCCGGGCCAGTTCGCGGCCGACCAGCGGCGCTGCCTTCAGCCCGCGCCCGGACAGCGGCCGGTCGAAGTCGATGAGATCGGGATCGTCCCAACTCGACTTGGCGTGACGCAGGAGCAGCAGTTGCTTCATGGATTCAAAATAAGGCCGAAACGTCGCGTGCGCCATGCACGACGCGGACGGTCTCGACGCGCTGTTCGGCCAGCCGATAAAGCACGAGATAATTGTCGATCGTCAACGATCTGGATGTCAGCCATTCCGCTGGTTGTTGGTGGCGTTGCCGAACCGGCCGCGAGCTTTCTGTATTATCTCCCCGATGTCGAACCGCGCGAACGGACCGCTTTCCAGCCCATCTGTCCAGGCTTTCCGTAGTCGCTCCGCTTCGGCTATGCGCAAGGGCTGGTCAAGCCCCCATTCGGGTAGCACCTCGCTGACTTTTTCGACGGTGACCATCAAGCTGTCTCCTTTGATTTACCTGCGTTGTCGGCGACATCACGTCATCTATGAGCTGCCCTTCCGGGCGCGCACGAAAATGAACGCCGGGAGGCGGCAAAGTCGATCATGTCCCTTTGGGTCCTTCAGCCTCAGTTCCTCACTTGGCGTCGGCTCGCACATCCGCTCAATGACAAATCCGGCATCCGCAAGAGGATCAGTCAGATCGCGCAGCGGCCTTCGATAGTAGAGCATTTTCTCGCCGAGCCATCCCCATTCCTCCTCGATCAGTTCGGCATTCAAATATCCAGGATCGAGAATGCTGACGTGATCGTGAACTGGGTGATGCGTCGAAAATACCAGCGTGCCAGTTGGTCGAAGCAGCCGCGCATATTCAGAAAAGACGGCTGGTAGGTCCGCCAGGTAGTGGAGGACGAGCGAAGATAGCACGAGGTCAAAAGTCTCGTCGCCGAGGGTACCTCGCAGATTGCTCACGTCGCCCTTGATCACGCGGGCGCGACCTGCGACGCGCTTCTGCGCGAGAGCAACCATTGCGGCGCTGCGGTCTACAGCGACCACGCGAGCACCGTGGCACGTCAGCCAATCGGCGTACCAGCCGTGACCGCAACCGGCGTCAAGAACATCGATATTGTCGACCGATGGCAGGAGCTGCAAGGTCGTCGGGCGCTCGTAGAGAGCATTCCAGGGCCGGTCATCGATCATCGCCGAGTAACGCCCTGCGATGGTGTCATAGTCTGTCGTTTCGGGCACGGACGTCATACCTCGTTGTACCCGAAATCAATATCACTGGCGTCTGCCTTTGGCACATCGCATCCTTGCGCTGCGCTGCCGAAAAATCTGGGTCGAGACAGCAGACTCTCGCAGCCCACCGCACGGCTAATTTGTGGGGCTCACGACCCAGCCGATTAAAAAGCAATCACGGCGTGATCCGCGCCAGGTGCTCGAGATCGGTCTCTTCGCGCAGCGGGTCGGGCGCGATCACCACCGACGTGGCGTTGTCGGCATCGTCGGCGAAGCGCGAAAACACCGTGCGGCCGCCTTCCATCCGCGCCTTGCCTTCGGCGACCAGCCCCAGCGCCAGCGGATAGAGCTGGTGCTCGGCCTTGAGCACGCGCGCGGCCAGCGTATCCTCATTGTCGCCGACCATCACCGGCACGGCGGCCTGGGCGATGATCGGCCCATCATCCATGTCGAGCGTGACGAAATGCACCGTGCAGCCATGGATGCGCATGCCCGCGCGGATGGCTCGCGCGTGCGTATCCAGCCCCTTGAAGGCAGGCAGCAGGGCAGGGTGGATATTGATCATGCGGCCCTGCCATTTCTCGACGAAACGCGCGCCGAGGATGCGCATATAGCCGGCCAGCGCGATGATCTCGGCGCCGAAAGAGACAAGGGCCGCGTCGATCGCCCCGTCATGCGCTTCCTTGCTGGCATGGTCCGAGCGCGAAATCACCCTGGTGGCGATGCCGCGAGCCGCGGCGATGCCGAGACCGGCGGCATTGGCGCGATCGGAGATGACGCCGACGATCTCGGCCGGATAGGCCGGGTTGCTCGCCGCCGCAATCAGCGCCGTCATGTTGGAGCCGCGCCCAGAGATCAGTACGACCGTCCGTTTCTTGCTCATAGGCCGATCGAGCCCCGATAGATGACGCCGGCATCGCGGCGCGGCACGATCTGGCCGATCGGCGTCACCGTCTCGCCGGCTTCCTGTAGCACGGCAGCGACCTGAGCCGCCTGGCCCGAGGCGACGACCAGGATCATGCCGATACCGCAATTGAAGGTGCGCATCATCTCTTCCGGCGCGACGCCGCCGGTCTTGGCCAGCCACGAAAACACCGGCGGCACCTCGATGGCGCCGAGATCGAGCTCGGCCGAAAAATCCTTGGGCAGAACGCGCGGGATGTTTTCGGGAAAGCCGCCGCCAGTGATATGGGCCAGCGCCTTGATGCCATGCGTGTTGCGGATCGCCTTGAGGATCGACTTGACGTAGATGCGCGTCGGCTCGAGCAGCGCCTCGGCCAGCGTCGCCTCGTCATTGAACGGCGCCGGATCGCCCCAGCCAAGGCCGCTTACCGCGACGATGCGGCGGACCAGCGAAAAGCCGTTCGAATGCAGGCCCGACGAGGCAAGGCCGAGCAGCACATCGCCCTCGACGATGTCGTCGGTCGGCAGCAGCTGGCCGCGTTCGGCGGCGCCGACGGCAAAGCCGGCAAGGTCGTAATCCTTGTCGTGATACATGCCGGGCATTTCCGCCGTCTCGCCACCGATCAGCGCGCAGCCGGCCTGCCGGCAGCCGGCAGCGATACCGCCGACGATCGAAGCACCCTGGTCGGGATCGAGCTTGCCGGTGGCGAAATAGTCGAGGAAGAACAGCGGCTCGGCGCCTTGTACGACGATGTCGTTGACGCACATGGCGACGAGATCGATGCCGATCGTGTCGTGCTTGCCGGCATCGATGGCGATCTTCAGCTTGGTGCCGACGCCGTCATTGGCGGCGACCAGCACGGGATCGGTAAAGCCGGCTGCCTTGAGATCGAACACGCCGCCGAAGCCGCCGATTTCGCCATCGGCGCCCGGCCGGCGGGTGGCGCGCACCAGCGGCTTGATCTTCTCGACCATGAGATTGCCGGCATCGATGTCGACGCCCGCTTCGGCATAGGTGAGCCCGTTCTTGCGCTTGCTCATTTCCGGCGCCTGCTCATCTGTTGCGCTTGCCTGTCGCTGGTTTCATTCGCTTGCGGGCTCTTCGCATGAACGGTTTTGCCCCGCAAGGCAAGCGCGCGATGATGGTGTTTTTAGTTGGATACCGGCGGAACCGGGCGCGATATACTCCAACAGTAAAAAGAAATCCCCGCCAGAATTGCGGCGAGGCCACCGACGGTGGCAAGAGACCTGATTTCGCCGTCGAAGGGCAGAATTCCATACGAGAAGCCGGCGGCGACCAAAGCCGCCGCGGCAGCCCACAGACCGGGGTTTGCAACGACCGACCTCGCGAACAAGAGACGACCACGCCCACGGCCAGCTCAAGAGCGAAGGCCCACAGAAGATCTTGCGTCGCTATGTTGCGGTGCGGGGTTCCGAAAGATGCGAAAGCCAGCAGACTTTCTGTCAGTCCGGCCAGATAGCAAAGCGTGACTCGCCAAGCGATTGTGATTCTCTGCGCCATCGTCGTTCGGCAGTTGGGAAAATAAGCTATTGCTTTCCCGGGCTCTTCGCATGAACGGCCGCACCTCGCAAGGATGACGGCGGGATCAGACGGTCTTGGCTCGACAAAAGAGTGGACAGTCGCCCAAGCTGCCGCCCTTACGGACGCCCCTCTCGTTCCGCCAGAACCATGTCGACGCGGTCGAGTTGTGCCTTGGCGTAGCCGCTCAGCGCTATTCCGCTATTGTTCGTTCGAATCCAGTGCACAGCCTGCTTCACCCGCTCGTAGTGCCCAAGTTCGATTTCGCAGGCAATCAGCGCGAGGATCCGAACTGCGAAGGGCTGTGTGAATTCGTAAGGTTTGTCGAGCAACTCGCTATGTCCGGCGACGTAACTGGCGAGGTCCGGGTTCTGAGCCCTGATCCGTCGCGCCAGCTCGACATATTTCCCCAGCAACCTATCTATGCTCGTCTGGTCAAGGTGCTCGAAGTAACGAGCATAAGCTTTCAGCTCATTGTTAAATATCGTTTCAGGATGAAACTGCGACAGTCCGGGCCAGATCCGTTTTTTGCCGTACAGCCTTTCAAGCAACGGCCTGACGGTAAGAAAGTCCAGGTAAACGAGCATGTTCACATGAACATCGCCATAGCTCGCAGTAAAGGCCTCTTCGAGAATTAGGCTGATATCGTCGCTCCGGTCGACTTCGAAGACGCCTTTCCGGATGCGGCGAAAGCCATGTCCCGTCATGAACGTATCGAGATACTTACGCGCTTCGCCAACGGCCAAAGACAAGGTTTCACTCCCTCTTTGTTGCGCCATGGTGCCCTTGATGGTTGCCGAAGAGTCCAGCCACTGCGCCGCTTGTTCCAAAACAGCTTCGCTGCCAGTGCGCTCTCGACAAACGCGTGCACGGCCCAACTTTTGTCGCTTCTCACTTGCCGTAACCCTCCATCTCGATCATGTATCGACAAACAAGTGCGACGGGATATGCGTTTGACCATCCCCAACATGATCACGATCATGCGCTTCGTGCTGGTGCCGGCCGTGGTGCTGGCCATGCTGCAGGAACGCTGGGACTGGGCCTTTGCCGGCTTCCTCATTGCCGGCATTTCAGATGGCGTCGACGGCTTCATTGCCCGCCATTTCAATCAGTTTTCCAGGCTCGGCGCCTATCTCGACCCGATGGCCGACAAGCTGCTGCTCGTCTCGGTCTTCGTGGTCATGGGCTTCAGCGGCGAACTGCCGCTGTGGCTGGTCATCACCATGGTGTCGCGCGACGCGCTGATCGTCTGCGCCGTGCTTTTGTCCACCGTCATGGCGCATCCCGTCGAGATGAAGCCGCTCCTGGTGTCGAAGGCCAATACTGCGATCCAGATCGTGCTGGCGGCGGTGGTGCTTGGCGAACTCGCCTTTGACATCAGTCTCGATCCGCTGAGGCCGGCCCTCATATTGCTGTCCGGGGTCTTGACCGTGGCTTCGGCCGCGGCCTATCTCGTGGCTTGGCTGAGGCATATGAGCGGCTATGGCGAAGGCTCCACACCCGGCACCTGAACGCGGGGCACCTGAACACGGGGCACCTGAACACCGGGCACCTGACGAACGGTCCATCGACGCCGAGGCCGAAGCCGCGGCAGCGGAGGCTGCGGCATCGGCGTCGTTTCGCCGCCAGATCCGCTTCTGGCTGGTCAGCGCCATCATCCTCGCCGTCTTCCTCTATGTCTTCAGCGGCATCCTTCTACCCTTCGTCGCTGGCATGGTGCTCGCCTATTTCCTCGATCCCGTCGCCGACCGGCTGGAGCGTCTCGGCCTGTCCAGGCTGATGGCGACGGTGGTCATCCTCATCGCCTTCATCGTCGTCCTGGTGCTGGCCGTCGTCATCCTGGTTCCGGTGCTCGCCTCGCAGATGGCTGATTTCGCCAGTAAGCTGCCGGACTATCTGACTCGGCTGCAAGGCCTGATCACCAGCTTCGACCCGAAATGGCTGGAAGAGAAATTTGGCGTCGACGCCAACGGCCTGCGCGAAGGCTTGAACTCGCTGCTGACCTCCGGCTTCGGCCTCCTGACCACTGTCTTCACCTCGATCTGGAGCTCCGGCGTGGCGCTGGTCTCGGTCATCAGCCTGTTCGTGGTGACGCCGGTCGTCGCCTTCTACATGCTGCTCGACTGGGACCGCATGGTGACAATCGTCGACAGCTGGGTGCCGCGCGACTATGTCAAGACCGTCAGGACGATCGCCAGGGACATCAACACGGCGACCGCCGGCTTCGTGCGCGGCCAGGGCACGCTGTGCCTGGTGCTCGGCGCCATGTATGCCACCGGGCTGACGCTGACGGGACTGAATTTCGGCATCCTCATCGGCCTGTTCGCCGGGCTGATCTCCTTCATCCCCTATGTCGGCTCGCTGACGGGCCTGGTGCTGGCCGTCGGCGTCGCCTTCGTCCAGTTCTGGCCGGACTGGACCATGGTCGCGGCAGTGGCCGGCGTGTTCTTCGTCGGCCAGTTCATCGAGGGCAACATCCTGCAGCCCAGGCTAGTCGGCAAAAGCGTCGGCCTGCATCCGGTGTGGCTGATGTTTGCGCTGTTTGCCTTCGGCGCGCTGTTCGGCTTCGTCGGCCTGCTGATTGCCGTACCGGCTTCCGCCGCCGTTGCCGTTCTGGTGCGCTTCGCCATCGCGCGCTATCTCGAATCGCCGCTCTACAAGGGCCATGCCGACGAGCCGGTGCCGCCGCTGCAGGTGCGCCGCCGCGGGGGCACGCGCGGTTGAGCCAGATGCCGGACAAGATCGATCCGCCGCGTCAATTGCCGCTCGATCTAGGCCACGGCACCGGCTATTCGCGCGACGAGCTCGTCGTCTCCAGCACCAACAGCCAGGCGGCGGCGCTTGTCGACCGCTGGCCGGACTGGCCGTCGCCGGTCGTTGTGCTGGCCGGGCCGGCCGGCTCGGGGAAAACCCATCTGGCCTCGATCTGGCGGACCCGCGCCGACGCGGTGAAAGTGGAGGCAGGCCGCATCGGCGACTGCATCGAAAATCTCGGCGCGCATCCGGCCCTGATCGACGATGTCGACGCCGGCCCGGTCGACGAGCACGGTCTGTTCCACCTGATCAACGCGGTGCGCGGCGCCGGCTCGACCTTGCTGTTGACGGCGCGGCGCTTTCCATCCGCCTGGGGTGTCAGGCTGCCCGACCTGGCGTCGCGGCTCAAGGCGGCGGCGACCGTCGAGATCCACGAACCCGACGATCTTCTGCTGGCCGGCGTCATCACAAAGCTGTTCGCCGACCGCCAGGTCGAGGTCGAGCCGCATGTCGTGCAATATCTGGTGCGCCGCATCGAACGCTCGCTGGCCACCGCCATGCGGGTGGTCGAACGGCTCGACCGCACCGCGCTCGAGCGCAAGACGCCGATCACCCGCGCCCTGGCAGCCGAGACGGTCAGCGCCATGGACGAAGGGCAGGGCGAGTTCGAGATTTGACGATTCCAGTTCCGCCACTGTCCCATTTCGAGAAAAAAGGCTGGCATCTGTCTTGCAGCAAAGAGCTTGCCGGCTAATCCCGGTCCTGATTGCGTATCAAATCAGGTTAGTGGGCTCGCCGGGAGATGGGTGGTTGGGGTTCTCGCCCGGCGAGCTTGCCGTCATGCGGCAATCCCGATCGCTATCGGTCTCGCCTGGAAGCGAGGTCGGCGACGTATTTTGATTGAGAGCCGTCCCACCCGCAGACCGTGCATCGGCCGTTTTCGAAATGATGCTGGCAGTTTGGATATCCATAGAGCCAAGATGCGCATTCGGCACTGGCCATTGCACTGCTGTCGGCGAAGTATGTACTGCCGCACTCATCGCAGGTCGTGCTTGGTCGATCGGTCATTGCTCTAGCCTCGCTATCGCTTCAGCCCGATCGCCGCCTGCAACCACCGCTCGTTCCGCGCCGAAGCGCCGGCGATAATCGCCGGGCACCAGCCCGGTTATCCTGGCGAATACTTTGCGGAAGGAGCCGGGATCGTCATAGCCGACCTCCCAGGCGATCTGGTCGATCGACCGTATCGTGGTTTCCAGCATCTCGCGCGCCTTGCCGACTCGCAGGTGCTGGCAATATTCCGTCGGCCTGAGGCCAGTGGCATTGCGGAACCTGCGCAGGAAAGTCCGCTCCTCCAGCCCGGCATGCTCGGCCATGGCGCCGAGCGTCACGTCGCGCGCGCCGTTCGCCTGAAGCCAATGCTGCACCTTGAGGATCGCTTCGTCGTCATGGGTCAGCCGCGGCGCAAACGGGCTGTAAAAACGTTGCTCGCGGCCCGGCGGGTCGACCAGCATGAAACGCGCCGTGTCCATCATGACGGCCGACCCGAGCACCCTGTCCACCAGCTTCAGCCCGAGGTCGGTCCAGGCCATGTAGCCGCCCGCGGTGATGATGTCGCCATCGTCGATGACCAGCCTGTCGGCGTCGAGCAGGATGTCTGGAAAGCGTAGCGCCAGCGCGTCGCGATAGGCCCAGTGCGTTGTCGCCGCGCGACCGGACAACAGGCCGGTCTCGGCAAGCACGAAGGCGCCGGCGCAGACCGAGCCGAGCGTCGCGCCTGCGGCATGACGGTCCCTGAGCCAGCCGGCATAGGGTGCTGCCGCCTCGCGCGGAATCGGATCACCTAGGGTCGGAGGCAAGATGACCATGGCAGGTCCATGGCGAGCACCGGACCCGCTGTCGAAGGTGCGGATGACCGTTTGGCTCGCCTCCTGCCACTGCCAATGGCTGACGCGAAGCCTCAGCGCGTCCGGCGACCGCTCGACAGCCAGCCGGTTTGCCAGCATGAAAAGATCGGTCAGGCCGAGCACGGCTGCTTCCTGCACGCCGGGATACAAGACAAGGCCGATTTCGATCAGATCACGCGCAGCCGTCGTTTGTCAGTTTTGCCACGTTGAATGTCCGTTTTGCCAATGCTCACCCTGACCGCGCTGTTATAATTTGTCCAGCTGAAGGGGCTAAAAGCTTCCGTGTTACCCCCCAACTTTCCATCAAGGAGTAGAACGATGAGCACATTCACCACCCATGACGGCACCGAGATTTTCTACAAGGATTGGGGCAAGGGCCAGCCGATCGTCTTCCATCACGGCTGGCCGCTCAGCGGCGACGATTGGGACAACCAGATGCTGTTCTTCCTCGAAAAGGGCTACCGCGTCATTGCCCATGACCGCCGCGGCCACGGCCGCTCGTCGCAGACCGCGACCGGCAACGATATGGACACCTATGCTGCTGACGTGGCGGCGCTGGCCGCGCATCTCGATCTCAGGGATGCGATCCACATCGGCCACTCGACCGGTGGCGGCGAGGTGGCGCGTTACGTCGCGCTTTATGGCGGCGGGGGGCGTGTTGCCAAGGCGGTGCTGATCGGCGCCGTGCCGCCGATCATGGTCAAGTCCGACAGCAATCCCGGCGGTCTTCCGATCGAGGTCTTCGACGGCTTTCGCGCCGCTCTGGCCGCCAATCGCGCCCAGTTCTACAGGGATGTGCCGGCCGGCCCGTTCTATGGCTTCAACCGCGACGGCGCCAAGGTTTCGCAAGGCGCCGTCGACAATTGGTGGCGCCAGGGCATGATGGGCGGAGCCAAGGCCCATTACGACTGCATCAAGGCATTCTCGGAGACCGATTTCACCGACGACCTCAAAAAGATCGAGGTTCCGGTCCTGATCATGCATGGCGACGACGACCAGATCGTGCCGATCGCCGATTCCGCGCTGCTTGCGGCCAAGCTGGTGAAGCACGGCACGCTCAAGGTCTACAAGGGCCTACCGCACGGCATGTGCACCACCCACCCGGAGATCATCAATCCGGATCTGCTGGCCTTCATCCAGGGCTGACGGCTTGCATGTCGGACGGGCAGCGCGGGCTCGTGCTGTCCGTCCGTCGCTTAAGCATGACCGACGACGGAGACACGCTCGAGCGTGATCCGCTTGCGCTGCCGACGAGATTCGCTTGATGAATGGTCGGAGTGGAGAGATTCGAACTCCCGACCCTCTGGTCCCAAACCAGATGCGCTACCAGGCTGCGCTACACTCCGAACGGTCTGTTGCCTAGTGATTTCGGCCCACCAAAGCAAGCGTAAAAAGCCATCGGCCTTGCTGCCGGCGGCATTGCGCAGTAATGACGGGCTAGTGCATGGCCAGAGAACAGTAATCTGGTGTCGGGGTCGTGTGCTTGCAACCAGCAATGAGGTGGTCATGTCAGCCCGCATTTTCAGCCCAGCCAAAACCGCGATGCAGTCCGGCAAGGCCAAGACCGGCTATTGGGTGCTGGAATTCGATCCGGAGCAGCGCAAGAAGATCGATCCGCTGATGGGCTACACCACGTCCGGCGACATGCGAAGCCAGATCAGGCTGACCTTCGACACAAGAGAAGAGGCGGTCGCCTATGCCGAGAAGGAAGGGCTGGCTTTCCGCGTCGAGGAGCCGAAGGAAATCAAGCGCCGCCAGATTTCCTATGCGGAGAATTTCCGCTATGACCGCAGGACGCCCTGGACGCATTGATCCCATACCGGCCCTGCCGGCACAATCCGCCGGTCATGCGGCCGGCCAGCGGTCCCGTAGCTCAGCTGGATAGAGCACCGGCCTTCTAAGCCGATGGTCACAGGTTCGAATCCTGTCGGGATCGCCAATATTTTTAGGTCCATTCCGGACACGTTCACTCGCCAGTCGCACAGGATTTCCGAAACATGACAGCGATGGGCGCGGCGGCACTGCTGGTCCTTGTCCTGACCTATGCCGGCGTTGCCGTCGGCAGGGTACCCGGGCTGCGCCTCGACCGGGCAGGCATCGCGCTGCTCGGCGGTGCGGCGATGATCGCCATCGGCGCGCTCGACATGGAAGACGCCTACCGCGCCATCAGCTTCGACACCATCACGCTTCTGCTCGGCATGATGATCGTCGTGGCGCATCTGAAAGTGTCGGGCGCCTTTCGCGCGCTCGGCGGGTTCGCCATCGAGCATGCGCATGCGCCGTTCATGCTGCTGGTGATGGTGACGCTGTTGACCGGCGTCCTGTCGGCATTCCTCGTCAACGACGCCATCTGCCTGGTCATGGCGCCAATCGTCGTCCACGTCACCCGCGTCATCAACCGCAACCCGGTGCCCTACCTGATCGCCACGGCGACCGCATCCAATTGCGGCAGTGTCGCCACCATCACCGGCAATCCGCAGAACATGGTCATCGGCGCCCTGTCGGGGATTTCCTATCCGGCCTTCTCGGCGGCGCTTGCGCCGGTGGCCCTGTTCGGCCTCGTCGCCGTCATCGTCATCATCCGCATCGTCTACCGCGCCGAATTTTCGCGCAAGGCCGAGCTCAGCCCCGAAGTCTATCGCGGTCGCATGCTGCCGGGGCAGGTGCTCAAGGCGGTGGTCGTCTGTATCGGTTTGGCGGTCGCCTTCTTTGCCGGCGTTCCCGTTGCCAAGGCGGCGCTGATCGGCGGCGCGATTCTGTTGCTGACCCGCGCCATCAAGCCTGAGCGCATCTATCGCGAGATCGATGGGCCGCTGCTGTTCATGTTCGCCGGGCTTTTCATCGTCGTCGCCGGGGCGGAGAAGACGCTGCTTACGCCCGACATCATCGCTTCGGCAAAAGACCTTGGACTAAATGATGTCTGGCGGCTGTCCGGCTTCACCGCAGTGCTGTCCAACATCATGAGCAATGTCCCGGCCGTGCTGGCGCTGAAGCCGTTCGTGCCCGGACTGGAAAACCCCGAGCGGGCCTGGCTGGTCGTCGCCATGAGCTCGACACTGGCCGGCAATTTCACGCTGCTCGGCTCGGTCGCCAATCTGATCGTTGCCGAGCACGCGCGGGTCTCCGGCAAACCGCTGGGCTTCATCGCCTTCTTCAAGGTCGGCCTGCCATTGACGCTGGTCACGCTTCTTGTAGGGACGGCATGGCTGGCGGCCTAAAAGCGCGTCGCATTCGACCCGCCTCATGCGACGCGCTTTAGGCTCTTGTTTATGCATGTCGTTATCGCAAAACCGCTGCACACTTTTGCGCGACATGCAGTAGCCTGTCAGGGCGACGTCACCGTGAGATGGCCTTTCATGTTCGGATGGAAGCGGCAGAAATAATCGACTGATTCCACGTTCTTCACCGTCAGGCTCGCCGCCTTCTTCGGCAGGATCATCACTTCCCAGCCGCCGTTGACGGTTGCCGTGTGGGCGAACACGTCCTTGTTCACCCACCTGATTGTGTCGCCGACCTTCGCCTCGATCCTTGCCGGCGAAAACACAAGCTTGTCGATCGTCACCTCGATGGTTTCGGCCTTGGCCGGCGCGGCGCCGATGGTCAGCGCCAGCGCGACCCACAGATGCCGCCTCGACACCATTGGCCCTATCCTCACTTCAGCATGCCGGCGACGTGCTCGGCGTGCTGTTCGTGGCCCTGGAATATTTTCAGGCCGGTTTCCAGCAGGCTCTTCAGCTCGGCATTGCTGGCCGACGGGATCAGCAGCGTTTCGAGCGCGCCGTTGACCTGCTTGTGGTAGGCCACTTCGCTGGCGACATAGGCCTTGTCGAACGCCGCACCCTTGAGCTTGGCAAGCTTGGTACGTTCCTCGGCCGCCGCCTTGGTCAGCGCCTTGCTGGTCGGATTGTCCTCAGGCGTGACCTTGAGCTTCTTGACCAGGTCGAGAGCCTGTTTGTTGACCGCCTCGTGATCTTGCACCATGTCCTTGGCGAAATCCACGACCTCTTTGTTTTTCGATTTCTTCAGCGCCTGCTTGGCCGCTTCGACGTCAAGCACGCCCGCTGTGTAGGCGATATGCGCGATCTGCGGATCGGTCGGCTTGTCGGCAGCTTGCGACAAGGGCGCTGCGCTAAGCAGCAAAAATGCGGCCAGTGCCGCGGTCGGTCGAATAAACATGATGCTCTCCTTCACCCCGACGCGGAGCTGCATCGGGCTTCGTTTTCAGTGACGCTCATTGGATGCAGGTCGCCGGCAAACGTTCCCGCGAAAATCGGCGCGACCTATCCGGAAAGACCAAGCCGCTGCATCACGGCATTGGTCAGCCGTTCGCAGCGCCGGCCCGCGAACGGAAAGGCGTCGGGCAGCACCGGGCCGATCTGGTCGTCCAGCGCCTTGCGCACCAGCGCACGGGCGCGGTGCAGCCGGGTCTTGATGGTTTCTGGTCGCACGCCAAGCAGTTCGGCGGTCTCCTCGATGCTCAATCCTTCGATGACGCGCGCCACGAACACCATCCGGTAGACATCGGGAAGACTGTCGGTTGCCCGTTCGACAAGCTCAAGGATCTGCCGTTGCGCCATCGTCCGCTCCGGATCGTCGCTCGGGTTGAGGGGAAACCGGATGATTTCGGCTTGCGGGTTTTCAGGCATCGCTACCATTCGCCGCCTTTTGCGCAAGCGGCCGAGCGCTTCGTTGATCACGATACGCGACAGCCACGTGGCGAGCGAGGCATCGCCGCGAAAGGCCTCGAGATGGGCAAAGGCGCTGACATAGGCCTCCTGGACGATGTCCTCGGCCTCGCTGTCGTTCCGCACAACGCCGCGGGCGATGCGGTAGAGCCTTTGGTTGTGCGTCTTGATGATGGTGCGGAATGCATCGCCATCGCGTGCCAGCGCGCGGCCGACAAGCTGCATGTCGCCGGAAGCGGCGGGCGTTGCCGTCAACGCAGCAGGCATGGCCGATCTCCTGATAGGCTTCTCATCGCGACATTGGATGCATCGGCCGGCAAAAGGTTCCCGACCAATCCGCCGGCCAGCCTCGATCCGCATCAAGCGCCGGCAGAGGCTATTCTACCGCCTCCACCACACCGGGGTTTCTATTTTGTAGACGCCGTATCATCGGCTGGTCGGTCGCCATGACATCGCTCAGGATCGCAATTTTTCCAGGCTGTTACGCCGATTTCCTGGCTCAGCCTGGAAAGGTGCTGGCTCAGGCCTCTGCGGCAGCCGCCAGCCCGCGCGCCAGGTCGGCCTTCAAATCCTCGACATCCTCGAGCCCGATCTGCAGGCGCACCAGCGGCCCGTCATACGGGCCCTTGGCGATGGTGCGGTCGCCCAGGAATACCGGCACGGCAAGGCTCTCATAGCCGCCCCACGAATAGCCGAGGCCGAAAAACTTCAACGCGTCGAGGAAGGCGTGCTGCTGCTTCTGTCCGCCGCCTGCAAGAACGATAGAGAAGATGCCGCTCGATCCGCAAAAATCGCGCTTCCACAAAGCGTGGTCGGGATGGCTGGGCAGCCCCGGATGCAGCACCTGCGCCACGCCCGGCTGGCTCTCCAGCCAGCCGGCGAGAGCAAGCGCGCTCTTTTGATGGCGCTCCAGCCGCACGCCCATCGTGCGCAGGCCGCGCAGCACCTGGTAGACGTCGTCTGGTCCGGCGCAGCAGCCCAGCGTGTTGAAGGTCTCGCAAAGCTGATTCCAGCAGGCTGCATTGGCCGAGACCGTGCCGAGCAGCACGTCGGAATGGCCGGCAGGGTATTTCGTCGCCGCATGGATCGAGATGTCGACGCCGTGATCGAGCGGGCGGAAGTAGAGCGGCGTCGCCCAGGTGTTGTCCATCATGACGATGGCGCCGGCGGCATGTGCTGCCTTGGCGATGGCCGGTATGTCCTGCACCTCGAAAGTGTTGGAAGCCGGCGATTCGGTGAGCACCACCCTGGTGTTGGGCTTGATCAGCGCTGCGATGCCGGCGCCGATGCGCGGTTCGTAATACTCGACCTCGATGCCCAGCCGCTTCAGCATCGTGTCGGCGAAGTTGCGGGTCGGATGATAGACGGAATCGACGATCAACAGATGATCGCCGGCCGACAGGAAGGCGAGCAGCGGCAGCGTCACCGCGGCCAGGCCCGATGGCACCGCGACCGTGCCGGCGGAGCCTTCCAGCGCATCGATCGCGCTGTTCAGCGCATCGGTGGTCGGCGTGCCGCGCGTGCCGTAGGTGTATTTCTGGCTGCGTGAAGCCATCGTCGCCGCGTTGGGATAGAGCACGGTCGAGGCATGCACCACCGGCGGATTGACGAAGCCGAAATAGTCATGCGGGTTGTTGCCGGAATGGGCGAGCCGCGTGTTGATGCCCGTCTCGCTGCCGTCTTTTGCCATTGCTTTTCGTCCCATGGGTAGGTCGTTAGCCATAGTGCGGCGGCATTGGCCGCGCAACCGCACCGCACTCGCCAGGCCAAGGTCTTGAATATGCCAATTCAGCAGTGCGCCGTAGATCCTCTGGGCGGCTGCTAGGTGCGCTTGGCAAGTCACGGTCGGACTTTGCCGGCTTTATTGGCGCGCTGACCAATTTGCGAGCGCGTTTGTCTGCAATTTCAGGCATTTCAGGCGGTGGGTTTTCAAAGTCTTTCGGATTTGGTCATTTCCCTTGACCTCACAGGAATAATCGCCTTCGATGTTGTTCGTGAATGGGAGGCAGCGCGTCGGTTACGATGCGGGATTCCGGTAACGGGCCGGAATACATAGCTGCGTTCACACGGGAAAAAGTCAGGTTCGCCTGGAAAAAACAGAAAAGGGTCTGTGGGTCATGAAACACATTGCAATCGGCATTTTGGGCGCCGCCGCGTTTGGATTGGCGGCTTCGGCGGCCTCGGCGGCCACGCTCGACGATGTCAAGGCGAAGGGCTTCATCCAATGCGGCGTCTCGACCGGTCTGGCCGGCTTCTCGGCGCCGGACGACAAGGGTGAGTGGCAAGGCATCGACGCGGACTTCTGTCGCGCTGTGGCGGCCGCCGTGTTCGGCGATGGCACCAAGGTGAAGTTTACGCCGCTCAGCGCCAAGGAGCGGTTCACCGCTCTGCAGTCGGGCGAGATCGACATCCTGTCGCGCAATACCACCTGGACCATCAATCGCGACACCGCACTCGGCCTGAACTTCGTCGGCACGACTTATTATGACGGCCAGGGCTTCATGATCAACGCCAAGAAGCTTCCGGGCGTGAACTCGGCGCTGCAGCTTTCGGGCGCGGCGGTCTGCGTGCAGAGCGGCACCACGACCGAACTCAACCTTGCCGACTATTTCAAGTCGAACAAGATGGAGTACAACCCGGTCGTCTTCGAAAAGTTGGAAGAGGTCAACGCCGCCTATGACGCCGGCCGCTGCGACGTCTACACCACCGACCAGTCGGGCCTCTATGGCATCCGCCTGACGCTCGGTGCGCCGGCCGACCACGTCGTGTTGCCCGAAATCATCTCCAAGGAACCGCTTGGGCCGGCCGTACGCCAGGGCGACGACCAATGGTACCACATCGTCAAGTGGACCTATTTCGCGTTGCTCGACGCCGAGGAACTGGGCATCACCAAGGCCAATGTCGACGAGATGAAGAACTCGGATAGTCCCGAGATCAAGCGCGTGCTCGGCCAGGAAGCCGACACCAAGATCGGCACCGATCTCGGGGTCTCCAACGATTGGGTCGTCAACATCGTCAAGGCCGTCGGTAATTACGGCGAGATGTTCGAGCGCAATGTCGGCTCGGGCAGCCCGCTGAAGATCGCGCGCGGCATCAACGCGCTGTGGACCAAGGGCGGCCTGCAATACGCTCCGCCGATCCGCTGATCGAAAATGGATCCGGAAGGCAGATCGTCTGCCTTCCGGTCTCTCTTTCCAGGGGACTGTCGAATGGCATCGCAGGAAGTTCTTCGCGAGGAGCCAAGCCGCGGTTCCTTCATCAATGATCCTCGCGTCCGCGGTATATTCTTTCAGGCAGTGGTCCTCGTCCTGCTTGTAGCCGGGGTCTGGTGGGTTACCCACAACGTCCTCGTCAATCTGACGCGCTTGCACATCGCTTCCGGCTTTGGCTTCCTCAAGGGCCGCGCCGGCTTCGATATCAGCGAAAGCGCGATCGCTTATTCGTCGGATTCGACCTATTTCCGAGCCATCCTGGTTGGCTTTATCAACACCGTGATCGTTGCCGTCTTCGGCATCATCACCGCCACCATTATCGGTTTCATCGTCGGCATCGGCCGACTGTCGCGCAACTGGCTGATCAGGAAGATCTGCACTGTCTACGTCGAGGTCTTCCGCAACATCCCGCCGCTGCTGGTCATCTTCTTCTGGTATTCCGGCGTGCTTGCTGTGCTGCCGCCGCCGCGCGAGAGCATCAATTTGCCGTTCGGCTCCTTTCTCAACCAGCGCGGCTTCTATTTTCCGCGCGCTGTCTGGGGCGAAGGCTCCTGGCTGATCCTGGTCGCTCTGCTCCTCGGCATTGCCATGGCCTGGTTCGTCGCCCGCAAGGCGCGACAGCGGCAGATGGCGACGGGTCA
Source organism: Mesorhizobium sp. M1328 (assembly GCF_040318075.1). Taxonomy (NCBI): domain Bacteria; kingdom Pseudomonadati; phylum Pseudomonadota; class Alphaproteobacteria; order Hyphomicrobiales; family Phyllobacteriaceae; genus Mesorhizobium; species Mesorhizobium sp. M1328. Next base: position 128,702 of record NZ_JAMYLO010000003.1, read on the forward strand.
GCCGTTCCCGGTGCTCTGGACATCCATAGCGTTGATCGTCGGCCTGCCGCTGCTGGCTTACGCGCTGAGCGGCTTTCCGCTGAGCTTCGAATTCCCGAAACAATCGACCTTCAACCTGGTCGGTGGCTTTCAGGTCAGGCCGGAGTTCCTGTCGCTCTATCTGGCGTTGTCCTGCTATACGGCCGCCTTCATCGCCGAGATCGTGCGCGCCGGCATCAGGGGCGTCAGCACGGGCCAGACCGAGGCGGCCGCGGCACTCGGGCTGCGCTCGGGATCGATCCTCAGGCTTGTCGTCGTGCCGCAGGCGATGCGCATCGTCATTCCGCCGCTGACCAGCCAGTATCTGAACCTGACCAAGAACTCTTCGCTCGCCATCGCCATCGGCTATCCGGACCTGACGGCGACTGCCGGCACTGTCTTGAACCAGACCGGGCAGGCGGTCGAAGGCGTGGTGATCATGATGGCTGTCTATCTCGCGCTCAGCCTGATCACGTCGGCGATCATGAACGTCGTCAATGCCAGGATGGCGCTGGTGGAGAGGTAGGGCCATGCAGGAACACGACATGTCCTGGGTGCGGACGGAGATGACGCTGGCGCAGCCGGCGCCGTCGAGCGAGCGTGGCCTCACCGCCTGGATCCGCAAGAACCTGATTGCCACCACGGGCGACACCATCTTGACCATCGTCGGCATCGCGCTGGTCGCTATGATCCTGCCGCAAATCATCAATTGGGCCTTCATCAACGCCCAGTGGACCGGACCGGACCGCTCGGTCTGCGCCACCGTGGCGCAAGGCGGCATCCAGCCAGATGGCTGGACCGGTGCTTGCTGGGCATTCGTCAACGCCAAGTTCGGCCAGTTCATGTTCGGCACCTATCCTGTCGAGGAGCGTTGGCGGCCGATCGTGGTGGCCATTCTGTTCGTGGCACTGCTGGTGCCTTTGCTCATACCGCGCGTACCGCGCAAAGGGCTGAACGCCATCCTTCTCTTCCTGGCGCTGCCGGTCGTCGCCTTCGTTCTGCTGGTCGGCGGCATGTTCGGCCTGCCGCATGTCGAGACGTCGCGTTGGGGTGGGCTGCTGGTGACGCTCAGCCTGTCCTTCGTCGGCATTGCCGTGTCGCTGCCGATCGGTATCGTGCTGGCGCTCGGCCGGCGCTCGAACATGCCGATCGTCAAGCTGCTGTGCGTGATCTTCATCGAGACGGTACGCGGCATCCCGCTGATTACGGTGCTGTTCTTTGCCAGCGTGATGCTGCCGCTGTTCCTGCCGGCCGGCGTCAGCTTCGACAAGTTCCTGCGCGCGCTGATCGGCGTGTCGCTGTTTGCCGCCGCCTACATGGCCGAAGTGGTGCGCGGCGGCCTGCAGGCGATCCCCAAAGGCCAGTATGAGGGCGCCGACTCGCTCGGCCTCAGCTACTGGCAGAAGATGGGTCTGGTCGTCATGCCGCAGGCGCTGAAGCTGGTCATTCCCGGCATCGTCAACACCTTCATCGGCATGTTCAAGGACACCAGCCTGGTCATCGTCATCTCGATGTTCGACCTGCTCGGCATCGTCAAACAGAACTTCTCCGACGCCAACTGGGCGACGCCGCAGACGGCCAGATCCGGCCTGGTGTTCGCGGCCTTCATCTTCTGGCTGTTCTGCTTCGGCATGTCGCGCTATTCAATGTACACGGAACGCCGTCTCGACACCGGCCACAAACGCTAAAAAGGGGACCTTGTTATGGCCATAGAAAACGCCGTCAGCGCGGAAGAGATCAAGGTCAATGCCGCTAAGATGCACATTTCCACCACCGATGTCGCCATCGACATCATTGCCATGCACAAATGGTACGGCGAATTCCATGTGCTGAAGGACATCAATCTGAAGGTGATGCGCGGCGAGCGCATCGTCATCTGCGGCCCGTCTGGCTCCGGCAAATCGACGATGATCCGCTGCATCAACCGGCTGGAGGAACACCAGAAGGGCAAGATCATAGTCGACGGCAAGGAACTGACCAACGATCTGAAGAAGATCGACGAGGTGCGCCGAGAGGTCGGCATGGTGTTCCAGCACTTCAACCTGTTCCCGCACTTGACCATCCTGGAGAATTGCACGCTGGCGCCGATCTGGGTGCGCAAGATGCCGCGGAAGCAGGCCGAGGAAATCGCCATGCATTTCCTCACGCGCGTCAAGATTCCGGAACAGGCCAACAAATATCCCGGTCAGCTTTCCGGCGGCCAGCAACAGCGCGTGGCGATCGCCCGCTCGCTGTGCATGAACCCGCGCATCATGCTGTTCGACGAGCCGACCTCGGCGCTCGACCCGGAAATGATCAAGGAAGTGCTGGAGACGATGGTCGGGCTGGCCGAGGAGGGCATGACCATGCTCTGCGTCACCCACGAGATGGGCTTTGCGCGCAAAGTCGCCAACCGGGTGATCTTCATGGACCAAGGCCAGATCGTCGAGCAGAACACGCCGGCCGAGTTCTTCGACCACCCGCGCCATGAGCGCACGAAACTGTTCCTGTCGCAGATCTTGCACTGATCCTGTACGGTTCGGGACAAGACCGGCGGACCGGGCTCTCTGTCTTGCTCGGGCCGTATTCGACGAGCGGTGATGCTCGGGAGGATCTGCCCTTTGGTCGATGGCGAACATCGGGAACTATCTTAGCAGCCACAATCCTCCTGCGACGATCACCGCATATCGTGCAGCCTTGCCCAATGCGACAAGCATCACGAATACGCCGAGATGCATGCGGGCCGCGCCTGCCGCGACGGTGAAGGCGTCCCCGACGACCGGCAGCCAGGCGAATAGGAGCAACCACGCGCCAAAGCGGCGAAAGGTCCGGCTCGCCCGCTGGTATCGTTCACGAGTGATAGGAAACCATCGCTTGAATTGCAGCGTATCGATGCCACGCCCCAGCATCCAGTTCACCACCGAGCCGAGCGTGTTGCCGATTGTGGCGATCGCAAAAAGCAGCACCGGATCGCCACGTTCGGCGGCAACCAAGCCGGCGAGCATCACTTCCGACGAGATCGGCAAGATGGTTGCGGCGAGGAATGCGCTGGTGAACAGGGCGCCATAGATTGCCAGTGCAGCCACGTCGAGCGACCGGCTATGCCTGCACGTCGATGACGCCCATCATGCCAAGCTGCTCGTGCTCCAGGATGTGGCAATGATACATCCTCCGCCCGGGGCGATCCTGGCGCAGCAAGAGCCGCACCGTCTCGCCGCGCGCCACGTTGACCGTGTCCTTCCAGGCGAGATGGGCCGGTTTCGAGACCTGCCCACCACGTTCGTGCTCGACCACCTGGAACTGCGTCCCGTGAACATGGAACGGATGGTCCATGTCGGCATTGTTGACGATTTCCCAGAGCTCGACCTGTCCTGTTTTCGACACCACGTCGATGCGGCCCATGTCGAACGCCGCGCCGTTGATCAGGAAGCCCATCTGCATATCCGTCGCGCTCATCGTCATCGTTTCGGTGAACACGAAACGCCGGCTGACGGCAGGGGTGCCAAGTTGTGCAATTGGTCGAAGCTTTTCCGGCAGCGGAGGAAACGCCTCTGCAGGTGTGTCCGAAACATTGACCGTAAGCAATGTCAGGCCTGCATCGGCGGGGCGGCCTGCGCCCATCCAGCCGCGATCGTAGTCGAGCGTGTTCAGGGTGACGGGGCCGCGCTTCTCAAACGAGACGATCAGTTCAAGGCGTTCCGCCGGGCTGAGCAGGACATCCTTGGCTGCCACCGGCGCCTCCAGCAGACCGCCATCGGTGCCGATGATCGTCATGGGTGCGCCGTCGAAGGAGAGCCGCAAAAAGCGAGCGTTAGTCGCGTTGTAGAACCGAAATCGCCGCTTTGTTCCAAACGGGACCGATAGCGCGGGATTTTTCTGTCCGTTGACCAGCACGTGATCGCCGACGCGCCCGTTCATCAAATCGACCATGGTGTTGTCCGGCATGGTGCCGTCGGCGGCAAGGCGAAGGTCTGTGAACACCAGCACAGTGTCGCCATACTCGGCCGGGATCGGGTCCGCCTTCGGCTTGACCACGAACGCGCCGGCAAGTCCGCGATAGACCTGCTCGGCCGTCTTGCCGTGTGGATGCGGATGGTACCAATACGAACCCGCGCTTCCTTCGGGCAGTTCGAAGCTGTAGGTGCGCTCCGTGCCCGTCGCAACGGGGTCCATCGGATTGCCATCCTGGTCAGCCGGAACCGGCATGCCATGCCAATGGATGGTGCTCGTCTCTTCAGGAATTCGGTTCGTGAATGCAATCTCGACACGGTCGCCTTCAGTCACCTCGATCAATGGCCCCGGGCTCATGCCATTGTACCCAAGGATTGGCGTGTCGAGCCCTTCTGCAAAGCGAACCATGGCGGGTTCAGCCGTGAGGTTTGCTCTGAACAGGCGCGGCGCATTGGCTTCATTGGCTAGCAGCGGCAACTCGCGCAACGCCTGGCCCTCAGGCAGCATGGCCGCGCTTTTTGGTGCCGCGCCCATGTCGTGACCCGCGTGACCGCCCATATCCATGCCGGGCATCTCGTCCATCTTCATCTGGGCGATGGCGCGCGGTCTGGCGAGAACCGTGGCAACGCCTGCCGCCAGAAAACTGCGTCGATCCATGTGTTGTCTCCGAGATTAAGGTCACGCGCGTCGGCACGCGGTATAACTCAGGTGGCACGCTCCGTAGCCAGATTGACATTAGCCTCGGTCACGTCATGCCAGCCGGCGACATAGGAGGCGCAGGTCATGCCCTCGGTGCCAATCTGAATCGCGGGAGCGGAAACAGGCTCGTCTGGGATTCGAGGAGTGACGGCAGTCATGGGCTTGCAACTCCAACCGGGCAGTTGCCACACGACATAAAGGTTCCCATCACGGGAAGGTCAAGAGGCAAATTTGCGATGTGCTGCCTCGGCACGGCGGCGATGATTTGAGGTGGCTCAAAAGCCCTTGACCTTCCTGTGATGGGAAGCCTCATAACGACCCCACTAGAGGAGAGCCGCAATGATAAGACTGAAAGTTCCGGAAATGAGCTGCGGGCAGGCGTCAGCAGATCAGTCGGTTACAACGAAAAATTGGCCTGCCTGAACAGAGCACGGCCGACGCGGATCATAAGCGCGCCAGCCGCGTTTGTTGCCATTAGGAGTTGTATAACAAGCCGCGTGGGCGCGTGCGGCGACAGGTCAAGGGTTCATCCTGATGCTCATCCAACCGATCGATTATTTCCTCGTCGTCTGGTTCGCGTTGGCGCTGGCTTCGACGCTTTATGTCGGCTTCGACCAATATCGCAACAATCCCGAGCCGGTGGTGATGAAATGGGGCTTCATCCTGGTTACCCTCTATATGGGTCCGCTCGGCTTGCTGCTCTACGTGCTCGCCGACAAGGAGCCCCGGCCGGGCGAGCATGAACTCTTCACCCGGCCGCTCTGGAAGCAGGGCGTCGGCTCCACCATCCACTGCGTCGCCGGAGATGCCACCGGCATCATTCTTGCCGCCGCCGTCACGGCGGCGCTCGGCCTGCCGATGTGGATCGACCTGATCGTCGAATATCTCGCCGGCTTTGCCTTCGGCCTGTTCATCTTCCAGTCGCTGTTCATGAAATCGATGATGGGCGGCACCTATTGGGAGAACGTGCGCAAGAGCTTCCTGCCCGAATTCATCTCGATGAACTTCATGATGGCCGGCATGGCGCCGGTCATGAGTTTTCTGATGATGGGCCGCGACATGCGCGCGATGGAACCGACGGAGCTTTTGTTCTGGGGTGTAATGTCGATGGGTGTCATCGCCGGCTTTGCGCTTGCCTACCCGGCCAATGTCTGGCTGGTCGCCCGGGGGCTGAAGCATGGGCTGATGACGCAGCGCGCGCAGGCAGCCGGCATCGATGGTCGAGAGCAGCCTGCCACGAGGCAACATGCGCAGATGCAGATGCAGCAGGCCGACGCCAGTGGCCGTCGCGGACAGCGCCACGATATGGCTTCCCACAAAGGCAAAGGCGGCGGCCATCACATGGAGACAGATGCCACGACGCCGCAGGTCGCTGCCCTAGGTGCCGTCTCCCTGCTGGCGCTCGCCATCGGCATGGTCGCGCCGGCGAACTGGCTGAACCTGACGCTGTCGGCACGCGACGTCGGCGGGGTGATCATGCCGCAAGGCATGATCATGGATCGCGACACGCCGGCCGATACGATGCGCGACATGGCAGCAACCGATCCGCGCCTCGTGGCCGCCTCTTATGGCCTGACGGCAAAGGGTGACCAGGACCTGCCGTTTCGGATGGAGAACGGCATCAAGGTGTTCGAGCTCCGGCCTTCGGTGGTCCGCTGGCAGATCCTGCCGGACGTCGCGGTCGACGCCTATGCCTATAATGGCCAGATTCCCGGCCCGCGAATTCACATTCGCCAGGGCGACCGGGTCAGGATCAACGTCACCAACGGCCTGCCTGAGGAAACGACGGTGCATTGGCATGGCTTGATCCTGCCGAACCAGATGGATGGGCCGTCCGAGATCACGCAGGCGCCGATCGAGCCCGGCCAATCCTATTCATACGAATTCACCGCAACCCAGCACGGAACCTATTTCTACCACCCCCATGCCAAGCCGGACCGGACCCAGGCGCTCGGCCTCTACGGTGCGCTGATCATCGATCCCGCCAATCCCGCCGATGAGGTCGCGGCCGACCATGATTACGTCATCGAGCTTCAGGAGTGGCTGGTGCGGGAAGGGCTGACCTACCCGTCGATGCCGATGGAGGGCGGCATGCCGAATTTCTTCACCATCAACGGCAAGGCCTATCCCTCGACCGAGACGATCCCGATGAAGGTCGGCGAGACGCTCAAGGTGCGGTTCATCGGCACCAACAACGGCTTCATCCATCCGATGCATATCCATGGCGGGCCGTTCGAGGTCATTGCCCGCGACGGCGAGACGATCCCTGCCTCGGGTCGTTTCCTTGCCGATACGGTCAATGTCGGGCCGGGTCAGCGCTACGACGTGATCTGGAAGGCGCAGCGTCCGGGCAAATGGCTGATCCATTGCCATATCCCGCATCACACCACGAACAACAATGTCGAGGAGAAGGGCGGCGGCGGGCTGATGGTCGTGATCGATGTGACATGACCGGCGTCGCCTAGGCTCGTTCCAACCGCTGCACCGGCCCGGACGCCATGCAGTGGCTGGGGCCAAATTTTCCCTCAAGCTGAGGTGATCTGCCAGACAGCGACTCCGGCAAGGGCGAGACCGGCGGCGCCCTCGATGGCCCGGGAGATGGTTTCGAACAGCCGTGGCTGGCGCGCGAAAAACTGTACAAGCCGTTCCCGAAACAGGATCGACAACACCGCAACGCAGGACAGCGTCACCGCCACGCCGACCATCATGGTGATGGCAAACAGGACGCCCGCTGCCGGAACACCCCTGGAGATGGCGAAAGTCATCGCGAAAAGCGTCAGCGGGCATGGGATCAGGCCTGCCATGACGCCGACAGCCTCGCCCTCGTGTCTGTGGTGATGGCTGTGGCTCAAAGCGCGCCAGAGCATCGAGACGCCAATGAGGCCGAGCAGCCCGCGACTGATATGCTCCAGAAGCGGAGCGCGGCCGACGCTGCCAATGCTATTGAGACCAGTGGTAACGAGAGAGCCGCAATCAGAACGGCAATCGTCACATGCGTGAACGACAGCGTGATAGATACGAGCAGGCCGCGCGAGACCTTCGCATCCGAACCGGCAAGATAAGTCGCCAGGACGGCCTTGCTGTGACCCGGCGTCAGCGCATGGGCAGCCCCGAACACGACGCCCATTGGCAGGAAGGCCATGAACGCCAGCCAATTGCCTCCGGCCGAAAGCAGTTTGATCTGCTCGCCGAGCGTCAGGTAGATCGTGCGCTGAAATTCGACGAGGGTCTGGAACATCGGACGAGACTAGCAAAAAATGGGCGAGCGTCAGTGCATTTGGCCGTGGTCATGCGTGTGCTCGTGAGGGCGCGGATGGTCGTTCTCTCCATGTCCGGTTGAAAACCGCACATTCGCCTCGGCCAGGGCTGGCATATGCTGGGACAGTTCGTCCTTCAGCGCTGCCGCGATCTTGTTCGCTTCCGACAGCGGCAGGGTTTCGTTTGCGGCAATTGCGATGTCGGCGTGCAATCTATGACCGACCCAGCGCGCCTTGGCATCGACAATATGCGCGCCCGGAACATGCTCGGCGGCATGTCGGATTTCATCCATCACACCGGGTTCGATTCCATCCAGCATGCGGGTCAGCACCGAGCGGGCCGATTGCCAGACAATACCGAAGATCGCAATCGTGATCAGCAGGCCGACGATCGGGTCGGCCAAGGAAAAGCCGAGCCAGACGCCGATGGCTCCGATGACCACGGCAAGGCTGGTAAGTCCGTCGGTGCGGGCGTGGTAGCCGTCGGCAATCAGTGCCGCGCTGTTGATTTCGCGACCGACGCGGATACGGAACACGGCAACCGCCTCGTTGCCGAGGAAGCCGACAATGCCCGCCGCCGTCAGCCAGCCGAGGTGTGTCACCACTTGTGGATTAATCAGCCTGTCGATGGCTTGGTAGGCGGCGACTACAGCGCTGAACAGGATGATGAGCACGATGATAATGCCGGCCAGATCCTCGACCCGGCCCAAGCCATAGGTGAAGATCCGCGACGGCTTGCGCCGCGCCAGCACGAACGCAATCCATAGCGGGATCGCCGTGGTCGCATCGCCGATGTTATGGATCGTGTCGGCCAGCAATGCCACACTTCCCGACAACGCAACCACGACCATCTGCAATGCCGCGGTGATGGCCAGGATTACGAACGACCATTTGATTGCCCAGATGCCCCGATCGGTGGTGGCAATTGTCGCATCGATGACGCCATGGGTGTGACCGTGCGGACTGTGACCGCCGTGATGATGTGCGGCGTGCGAGCCGAACCCGAGCCAGTCCAGAATGCGGGCTACGATGGCATTCATAGATATTTCGCCAGCTGCTTGAGTTCCGCCAGCGAGTTGCCGCCGGTTTCTACGCTGTCCGTCAGGCAATGCTCGATGTGGTCGTTGATCAGCTCGCGCTTGGCGCTGCTGATCGCTTTTTCGACGGCATGAAGCTGCTGCGCCAGATCAACGCAAGGGCGACGCGCCTCGATCATGGCCAGCACCGCCGCGAGGTGGCCTTGCGCGCGCTTCAGGCGCTTTATGATGGAAGGATGCGAAGCGTGGAGGTGATCTGACATGCCTCAGCATATCCTCCCGGGGAGGATATGCGTCAAGCGCTTTGTCAGTGGCGCAAGTTCCGGAGAGGCTTCACCTTGAGCATTGCTTGTTCTATGCCTTTCCCATGAAGAAGCTTGCCCGCTTTCTTGGCCTGCTGGCCGTTGCAATAGCGCTAGCGGTAGCGCTGGGCACGCTGCTGCCGCGCCCGCTCTGGCCGGCGGCCGTTGCCGATCCGATCGGCGCAAGCCACCGTATCTTGGTGCTGCAAAATCCAATCCACACCGACATCGCCATCCCGGTCGACGACGATGTGCGCCGGCGCTTCCATTTCCCGGTCGATGCCGGATTACAGCCGACATGGTGGAGGTCCGCTACGTCGTCTTCGGCTGGGGCGGCCGCGCCTTCTATCTGGAGACGCCGACCTGGTCGGCGCTGAAGGCGGTGCCGGTGATGAAGGCGCTGACCGTCGATGCCTCGGTGATGCATGTCGACATTTCCGGCGAAATCGCCGAGCCGCATCCCGACGTCGCCGGCTTCGACATCGGCGACGAACGCTTTACCGCGCTGCTCGATTACATTGCGGCAAGCTTCCAGCAGGGGCCGAACGGGGCCATTCCGATCGAGAATGCGGCCTATTCCCGCTTCGACCGGTTCTTCGAAGCCAATGGCCATTTCAATGCGCTGATCGGCTGCAACACCTGGACGGCGGCGGCACTGCGCACGGCCGGCCTGCGCACCGGCTGGTGGAACCCGCTGCCAGCCTCGCTCGGCCTGTCGATGCGGCTTTACAATTAGCTATTTAGGCTCATCAATCGGTTCTGCGGTCCGGCCGATCCGCTTGAAATATGGATTTCGGACAGCGCTCTGCCAGAATTCTTCGGTCAATTCAGGGATGTCGTTCGTATCGACATCATCCGTCGAACGTGCTTTCAGCGCTGCGATTTCCGCTTTCTGGACATCTGTCAGCGGAGGCGAATTTGTTGGGTCAAATGCGTATCGGATGACCTTGGCCATAGCTCGTTCTTACTAGGCGGGGGTATTGCTGTCGAATGCTAACCTCTCATTCCTTCGCGCCCCCTCTGTCCTGCCGGACATCTCCCCCACGAGGGGGGAGATTAGCGGCTTCGGTGCCTTGCTAGGTCATGCAACCTTGAAGATTGGCGAAAGGCAATATGTGGTGGCCAATCTCCCCCCAAGTGGGGGAGATGTCCGGCAGGACAGAGAGGGGCGCTGTCCCGCCAGCCTGTCGTGCGTATCATCGCGCGCCATCGTCCAACGCCCGCCAGCCATAGAGCCAGTCGAGATCGGCGGCGAGTTTTTCGGGTGAGCGCATCGCCAGGAACAGGTTGCGGGCCATCGCCACCGGCCCGGCCGCGTGCCAGGCGAGGCGGTTGACGGCGCCGCGGCGGGCGACCTGGGCGACGCGCGGCCGCCGCGCCTGTTCCCAGGCGGCAAGCGCCCCCTCAAGATCGGCTGGCGAAGCGGCAACGAAGCCGGCAAGCGTCGCCGCGTCCTCGATCGCCATCGCCGCGCCCTGTGCGGCAAAGGGCGTCATCGCATGCGCCGCATCGCCGATCAGCGCGATGCCTTCCGGCGTCGTCCACCGCCGCTGCTCGACGGTGTGGATCGGCCATGCCGTCCACGGCGCGGCCTCGCTCACCAGACGGACCAGCGCCGGCGCGGTATCGCGCATGGCGCTTGAGAGGCTGGCGGGGTCGGCATGCCCCGACCAGCCCTCGGCGATGCGCTCGCCCCTGGTGAAGGCCGCGAGGTTGAAGACAGTGCCACGGCTCACCGGATAGGCGACCATATGGAAGCCGGGATAGAGGAATGCAGTAACGCAATCGGGCGCACCGATCGCTGCAAAGGTTTGTCCGGCAGGGCTGTCGGCACCGACGGTGGCGCGCCACGCCAGCTCACCTGAAAACCGGCTACTACCGAATTCGGCCGCGTTGCGGGCAAGCGTTTCTCGCACCGACGACCAGACGCCATCCGCGCCGATCAGCAACGATGCTTCCGTTTCGATGGCCGTGCCGGCAACCTCTATCGTTGCGGCGATGCCATTGGGTTTGACGGCGGCACTGACGACGAGAACGCCGGTGACAAGTTCGATGCCGGGCCGCTCGGCTATCCGCTCCATCAGCGCTGACTGCAGATCCGCGCGGTGGGCGACGAGATAGGGCGCTCCCCAGCGCGTTTCGGCTGCCTGGCCAAGCGGTACGCGCGCCAGCTCGCGCAGCGTGGGGGCATCCTTGAGTACGACCGCCTCCGGCCGCACCGCCGTCGGCAACAGCCGATCGAGTACGCCTAATTGTCGAAGAATGCGTGTCGCATTGGGCGAAAGCTGGATGCCGGCGCCGGCAGCCTCGAGGTGCTGCGCCTGTTCGAACAGTTTTATCCGATAGCCGCGGTCGGCGAAGGCCAGTGCCGCGGTCAGCCCGGCGACGCCCGCCCCGGCGATGACGACCTGCCGGGACTGCGTTTCCTGCATCAGGCTTGTCGCGGAAGAATCAGGCGGCCTGGTCGATATAGAGGCAGCCCGGCGGCTGCGTTTCCAATGCCTTCAGCTTCGGCGAATAGCGATAGAGCGTCGAGCAATAGGGGCAGACTTTTTCATTGTCGTCGCCCATGTCGAGAAATACATGCGGGTGATCGAAAGGCGGATTGGCGCCGGTGCACATGAATTCCTTGACGCCGATGTCGATTGCCGGATAGCCCGCATCGTTCTGGAAATGGGGAATGGAACCGCCTGCCATCGTCGTCTCCTGATCTTGTCGGTTGCATCTGGATCATAACCCGTCTCTTTGCAAGATCGATGAAATGAAACTGTCGCAAAAGCCTGTCAGAGGATAAGTTAAGCCGGTTAACACCGTAATCCGCGGACAGGTGTGAGAAGAGCAGGAACTATGAACGAACTGAAGCCGGTCCAGAACGAATTCATCACCATCGAGGCGGCGAGCCGCGAAGGCGGCAATCCTGACCGCTTCGTCAACCGCGAGTTTTCCTGGCTGCAATTCAACCGGCGCGTGCTCGAGGAATCGCTGAACGCCAATCATCCGCTGCTCGAGCGGGTTCGCTTCCTGTCGATATCGGCCGCCAATCTCGACGAGTTCTTCATGGTCCGCGTCGCCGGTCTTGCCGGCCAGGTGCGCGAGGGCATCGTGCTGAAGAGCCCGGACGGCCGCACACCCGAGCAGCAACTCGAACAATTGCTGCGCGAGGTCGAGCGCCTGCAGGAGGACCAGCAGAACAGCCTTTCGGCGCTGATGCTGCAGCTCAACAAGGAAGGCATCGAGAGCATCACCCGCGATGCCCTGACCAAGGACGAGAAGACCTGGCTCGAGGACCATTTCCAGGAGCAGGTGTTTCCGGTCCTGACGCCGCTGTCGATCGACCCGGCGCATCCGTTTCCGTTCATTCCCAATCTCGGTTTCTCGATGGCGCTGCAATTGCGCCACCGCAAGAACGGCGAGGAAATGAGCGCGCTTTTGCGCCTGCCGGTGGCGCTGAGGCGCTTCATCCGCTTGCCGGATCGCAAGCATCACGTCCGCTTCGTTCCGCTCGAAGAGGCGGTCAGCCTCTACATCGGCAAGCTGTTCCCCGGTTATGAGGTCAAGGGCTCCGGCACGTTCCGCATTATCCGCGACAGCGATATCGAGGTCGAGGAAGAATCCGAGGATCTGGTGCGGCTGTTCGAGACGGCGCTGAAGCGGCGACGCCGCGGCTCGGTCATCCGCATCGAGTTCGACAGGCTGATGCCGGCCGAATTGCGCGATTTCGTCGCCGGCGAGCTCGGCGTCTCGGCCAGCCGCATCAGCGTGCTTACCGGCCCGCTGGCGCTTAGCCAGATCTCGGAGATCGTCGCCGTCGCCCGCGACGATCTGAAGTTCACGCCCTACAATCCGCGCTTCCCCGAGCGCATCCGTGAGCACGGCGGCGATTGCTTTGCCGCCATCCGCGAGAAGGACATCATCGTCCACCACCCTTACGAATCCTTCGACGTGGTGGTGCAGTTCCTGCGCCAGGCGATGGCCGATCCGGAAGTGGTGGCGATCAAGCAGACGCTCTATCGCACCTCCAACGACAGCCCGATCGTGCGGGCTTTGGTCGATGCGGCGGAAGCCGGCAAGTCGGTGACGGCGCTGGTCGAGCTCAAGGCGCGTTTCGACGAGGAGGCCAACATCCGCTGGGCCCGCGACCTCGAGCGCGCCGGCGTCCAGGTTGTCTTCGGCTTCCTCGAGCTGAAGACCCACGCAAAGATGTCGCTGGTCGTGCGGCGCGAGGACGGCAGGCTACGCAATTACGTGCATCTCGGCACCGGCAACTACCACCCGGTCACCGCCCGCATCTACACCGACCTGTCCTTCTTCACCACCGACCCGACGATCGCGCGCGATGTTGCGCAATTGTTCAACTTCATCACCGGCTATGCCGAACCGGCCGAGCAGATGCGGCTGGCCATATCGCCGTTCACGCTGCGCAACCGCATTCTCAAGCACATTTCGGACGAGATCGGCCACGCGCTGGACGGCAGGCCGGCTCGCATCTGGATGAAGATGAATGCGCTGGTCGATCCGATCATCATCGATGCGCTTTATGACGCCAGCCGCGCCGGCGTCGAGATCGATCTCGTCGTGCGCGGCATCTGCTGCCTGAGGCCGCAGGTGCCCGGCCTGTCGGAGAACATAAGGGTGAAGTCGATCGTCGGCCGTTTCCTCGAGCACAGCCGCATCTATTGCTTCGGCAACGGCCACGGCCTGCCATCGGACGGGGCGATCGTCTACATCTCCTCGGCCGATCTAATGCCACGCAATCTCGACCGCCGCGTCGAGACCATGGTGCCGATCACCAATCCAACTGTGCATGAACAGGTGCTCGGCCAGATCATGCTCGGCAACATCATGGACAACCAGCAAAGTTTCGACGTATTGGCTGATGGAACCTCCCGGCGCGTCGTGCTGGAAGAGGGCGAGGAACCGTTCAACGCGCAGGAATATTTCATGACCAATCCGAGCCTGTCCGGACGGGGCGATGCGTTGAAGTCGCATGCCCCCAAGCGCATCGCGCAGTTCAAGCGCCGCAAGAAACAGAACGCAGCGACGGGCTGATGATTTCAGCGTCCCAGGGCCGGCTGCAGGACCGCCGACCGCTGTCCATCATCGATATCGGGTCGAACTCGATCCGTCTTGTCATCTATGAGGGGTTGGCGCGCTCGCCGACCTTGCTTTTCAACGAAAAGATGCTGGCCGGCCTCGGCCGCGGCATCGTTTCGACCGGAAAGCTCGATCCCGAGGCGGTGACGCGCTCGATGGAAGAGTTCCGCCGCTTCCACGCGCTTTCCGACCAGGCCGGCGCCGAGCGCATGTATGTGCTGGCGACCGCCGCCGCTCGCGAGGCCGTCAACGGCCCCGACTTCATCCACCGCGCCGAGGACGTGCTCAAGACCGAGATCCAGGTGCTGAGCGGCCGCGAGGAAGCCCATTATTCGGCACTCGGCGTCATCTCCGGTTTCCACCCGGCCAACGGCATTGCCGGCGACCTTGGCGGCGGCAGCCTCGAACTGATCGACATCGATGGTGAGACGATCGGTGACGGCATCACGCTGCCGTTGGGCGGCTTGCGCCTGCAGGACATGGCGAAGAACTCGCTGACCCAGGCGGCTAGGATCACGCGCGAGCAACTGGCGCGGGCGAAGCTGCTGAAGGGCGGGCAGGGCAGGGCCTTCTACACGGTCGGCGGCACCTGGCGAAACCTCGCCCGGCTGCACATGGAAATGACCAACTACCCGCTCGGCGTCATGCACCATTACGAGATCGGCATCGAAAGCGCCGCAAACTTCCTTCGGCAGGTCGCCAAGGCCGAGATCGATAAGATCAAAGGCATCGAGGGCGTCTCCAAGAACCGCCGCTCGCTGCTGCCCTACGGCGCCATCGTGCTGCAGGAGATCATGGCGGCGATGCAGCCCTCGAAGATCATCGTCTCGGCGCTGGGCGTGCGCGAGGGCTTTCTCTATTCGCTGCTCGACAAGGCCGAGCAGAAAGCCGATCCGCTGATCTCGGCGGCGGAAGAGCTTGCCCGCCTGCGCTCGCGCTCGGTCGACCACGCGCATGAGCTTGTCGAATGGACCGGGAAGGCGTTCGCCGCCTTCGGCATCGACGAAACCAGGGATGAAGCGCGCTACCGCCACGCCGCCTGCCTGCTCGCCGATATCGGCTGGCGTGCCCATCCCGAATATCGCGGCAAGCAATCGCTCAACATCATCGCCCACGCCTCGTTCATTGGCGTCGACCATCCCGGCCGCGCCTTCCTGGCGCTTGTCAGCCTGTTTCGCCACGAGGGGGTGTTCAATGAAGCCGCTCCGGAAATCCGTGGGCTGGCGACACCGCGCTATCTCGAACGCGCCCGCGTGCTGGCGGCACTGCTGCGCGTCGTCTATTTGCTGACCGCGGCAATGCCGGGCGTCATGCCACGGCTGAAATGGGAAAACCGCGGCAATGGCGTGCTGGCGCTGGTGCTGCCGGCAGCGCTGGCCGATCTTTACGGCGAGCGGCCGGCCGGCCGGCTGGCACAGCTGGCAAGGGTCACCAACCGCAGGCTGGTGCTGGCAGTCGAGGGCGGGCCGAGCATGACGGTGAAGTAGGCTGTCTCAGCCAAGTAATCTTAGCTCCGCCTCAAGGCAATCGCTTCAGGTTGGCGCTGCCTCTCATTGCCTTGCCGGGCATTTCTCCCCGTATAGCGACGGGGAGAAAGATCCCTTCGCAACAGATTTCGCTTACTCCTAGCGTTGCAGAAAGGGTGCCGGGGTCGCGGCCAGCTTCCTTCTCCCCGTCACTATACGGGGAGAAGATGCCGGCAGGCAGATGAGGGGCGGCGCCGACTTCTGCAGGTGGACGAGTCGAGCGCTAGCTTTTGGGTGAAGCAATTGCTCTGGGCATCCGCCCGTCAGCCGACCATGCGCCGGCGCCAGCCATTGCCAGCGCGAGGAAACCGCCTGATATGGCGATGTCCTTCATCAGCATCTGCGAATGCATGAAGGTCAGCGTCGGATCGTCGCCGCCCTGACCATAATGGCCGATGAAGCCCGCCGCGATGCAGAAGGCAGCGAGCAGCAGTGCCACGATAGGTGTCTTGAAGCCGACGAGGATGAGCAGTCCGGCGATCAGCTCGAACAGGCCTGTCGCCCAAGCCACCAGCGTCGGCAGCGGCAGGCCGAGGCCGGCGAAATAGCCCGATGTGCCGGCGATGTCGGCAAGCGCATGGAAGCCGGACGGCACGAACAGCGCGGCGAGCAGCAGCCGGGAAAGCAAGAGCAGCGCATTGCGAGGCATGGTCTCCTCCGATATCGGCGGCCGATCCTAGCAGAGTTCCAGCCAGCAGATATAAACCGACAACGAAAAAGGGGCGCGGAAAATTCCGCGCCCCTTTGTTCAGGAAATGCTGGGCCGCTTCAGCCGCGCTTGGCGTCGATCGAATAGGCGCCGGCACCCGACGAGGCGAGCACGAGGAAGCCGCCGGCAATGCCGAGGTTTTTCATGAAATTGATCATCTGCATCTGATCGTCCCAGCCGGTGTGGGCGACCAGTGCGGTGGCGACTGTGAAGATCGCCATCACCCAGCCGACGATCCGGGTCTGGAAGCCGACGAGGATGGCGAGGCCGCCAAGCAGTTCGATCAGGCCGACGACGATGGCGGTCACCATCGGCAGCGGCAGGCCGAGGCTGCCGAAATAGCCGGCGGTGCCGGCAATGGCCGTCAGCTTGCCGAAACCGGAAAGCAGGAAGATGACAGAAAGCAGGATGCGGCCGAGCAGGATCGTGCCCGAGGCGCCGGAGGCGGTGCCGGCAAACGAAGTGTTGGTGGACGTGTTGGTGGACATGCGTAACTCTCCAGAAGGGTTTGGCCAAACGACTTGGGATAGCCGTCCAGTTAGCGCATGCCGACTGTTCACCAAAGACGTCGGATTGGTTACGGATTGTTCACCGAGGTAACGTTTTCGCGATCAACTTACCCTGGGTGCGTCATGTCCTCCGGCCGTACCAGCCGCTCATAGTCGGCTTCGCTGACCAGCCCGGTGGCCAGCGCTTCCTCGCGCAGCGTTGTGCCGTTCTTGTGCGCCGCCTTGGCGATCTTGGCGGCGTTGTCGTAGCCGATTGTCGGCGCCAGCGCCGTCACCAGCATCAGCGAACGGTCGAGCGCTGCCTTGATGTTGTCTTCGCGGGCCTCGATGCCGACGACGCAATTGTCGGTGAACGACACCGAAGCGTCGGCCAGCAGCTGTACCGATTGCAGGAAACAATAGGCCATCAGCGGATTGTAGACGTTGAGCTCGAAATGGCCCTGGCTGCCGGCGAAGCTGATCGCCGCGTTGTTGCCGAACACCTGCACGCAAACCTGCGTCATGGCCTCGCATTGGGTCGGATTGACCTTGCCCGGCATGATCGAGGAGCCCGGCTCGTTTTCCGGCAGCGATAATTCGCCTAGGCCCGAACGCGGGCCCGAGCCGAGCAGGCGGATGTCGTTGGCGATCTTGAACAGCGCTGCCGCGCAGGCATTGATGGCGCCGTGCGAGAAGACCATGGAATCATGGGCGGCCAGCGCCTCGAATTTGTTCGGCGCGGTGACGAAATCGATGCCGGTGATTGCGGCGATGCGCGCCGCCACCTTTTCGGCAAAACCGACCGGCGCGTTGAGGCCGGTGCCGACCGCGGTGCCGCCCTGTGCCAATTCCTGCAGACCGGGCAGGGTCATCTCAATGCGCTTGACCGACGAGGCGACCTGCGCCGCGTAGCCCGAGAATTCCTGGCCGAGCGTCAACGGCGTGGCGTCCTGGGTGTGGGTGCGGCCGATCTTGACGATGTGGGCGAAAGCCCTGGTCTTGGCCTCGAGTGCCGCATGCAAATGTCTCAGCGCCGGCAGCAGATCGTGGATGATGCGTTCGGCGCAGGCGATGTGCATGGCCGTAGGATAGGTGTCGTTCGACGACTGGCTCATGTTGACGTGGTCATTGGGATGCACCGGCTTCTTCGACCCCATGACGCCGCCCAAAAGCTCGATCGCCCGGTTGGAAATCACCTCATTGGCGTTCATGTTGGACTGCGTGCCAGAACCGGTCTGCCAGACGACCAGCGGGAAATGCTCGTTCAGCTTGCCGTCGATGACCTCCTGGGAGGCCTCGATAATGGCTTTGCCGATCGCCGGATCGAGCCGCTTCAGCTCCATATTGGCCTCCGCTGCCGCCCGCTTGACGATGCCCAGCGCCCGCACGATCGAGGCCGGCTGTTTCTCCCAGCCGATCTTGAAATTGGCCAGCGAACGCTGCGCCTGCGCGCCCCAATAGCGGTCGGCGGCGACCTCGATGGGACCGAACGTGTCGGTTTCGGTTCTGGTCTCTGGCACGCTCACGAAGTCTCTCCGGTTTGCAATTTGCAAACGGCGTATCGCGTTGCACAAACGCGTTCAAGCGGAGATTGCGGACGATGGGGATGCAAATCGGTTGAAGCAGCGCCTTTTCCTTCTCCCGCAAGGGAGAAAGAAGAGCGCGCGCTCCTCACCCCGCCGTGTACCCTCCGTCGATGGCAAAGATACCGCCGCTGGTCCATGCCGCTTCGTCGCTCGCGAGATAGACCGCGATGCCGGCAAGGTCGCTGGTTCGGCCGATGCGGCCGAGCGGGTAGCTGCGCTCGACATAGGCCTTGAGCTCGGCTTGCGCGGCCTCAGGCAGATTTTCGATCGACCTGCGCCGCATCGCCGTGTCGACCGTGCCGGGCGCGATGGCGTTGACCCTTATACCGCGCGGCCCGAGCTCGAAGGCGAGCGACTTGGTCAGCGAATTGAGCGCGCCCTTCGACAGCGAATAGAGGCTGGACGGCCGCTTCGGGATCATCTTGTGCGCGAAATAGGACGAGATGTTGATCACCGAAGCCGCGCCCGGCGCGAGATGCGGCAACAGCCGCTGAGTGAGGAAGAATACCGCCGTGACGTTGAGTGCGAAGGACTGCTGGAACTGGTCCTCGCTGACGGTTTCGAACGGCACCAGGAACGCTACGCCTGCATTGTTGACGAGGATATCGACAGGCGGGCCGCGTTTGACATGCTCGACCACGGCATCGATGCCGGCACTGGCCGACAGGTCGGCCGACAGCGTTTCGACATTATCCCCGAGCTGCTTGCGGGCGGCCTCGAGTTTTTTGCCGTCGCGGCCGACGATCAGCACGTCCGCGCCTTCGCGCAAAAACGCCTCGGCGATTGCCAGCCCGATCCCGTCCGAGCCGCCGGTGACCAGTGCCCGTTTGCCGCCTAGTCTCATCCAACACTCCCGCGCATTGCCGTCTTGTCTGGTAAGGAGAGCAGCGCCGTCGCCGATTGTCGTCAAGCCGCCGGCCTATCTCACAGTATGAACTTCGGCTGTCGGGCACGATGGTCTATTCGGCAGCGGCTGCACCGCGCCGAACAGCCAGCCGCGTAGCGACGAAATCCTTGACCTGATGAATGGCCTGTTCACGCGTGACGCTGCCGGGCTGCAGGCCAAGCCGCAACCACAGCCCGTCGATCAGGGCGGTGACGCCGAAAGCGATCTCGTCAGCATCGCGCGCCGGCGCCAGACCGCGCAGGCCGGATAGCAGGTTGGAGCGCATGCGCGCATGGATCACCTTCTGGATGCGAGCCAGCTTTTCGTCGCGCGGCACCTCCGCGCAAAGCGAAAGCCAGGCATGGCAGAGGGACGGCTGGAAAAGATGCGGCTCGAAATTGCCTTCAATGATGGCGTCCATCCGTTGCATTGGCGTGCGCGCCTGTCTCAGCCGCTCGACCACCGCATGACGCAGCACCAGGTTCGATTCCCGCATGGCGTGCTCGAACAGTTCCCGCTTGCTGCTGAAATAGTGCAGCACGATGCCCTTCGACGCGCCGGCCTGTGCCGCCACTTTTTCGATGGTCGCGCCAGCTATGCCTTCGCGCTGAAGCACGGCAAAGGCAGCTTGCCGCAGCTCTTTGCGGCGTATGTCGCTGAGACGCTTGAGTTTCACGGGCCGGATCCATGCATCGAAAACCGACGTTGACATTTTCGTCCGTCGAGATCAAGAATTAACCAGCGGGACAATATAAAAACCGAGTGGTCAACACTGTTGATGAAATGAGGAGAACCGAAATGCTTCGTAGCCTTGGAATGGGCGCCTCGCTGTGCGTCCTGCTGGCTAGCCAGCCGGCCTTTGCGGCTGAACCCGAGCAATGCAAGGTCGTGCGCATGGCCGAGCCTGGATGGAACGACCTTGCCTTCACCACCGGCGTCACCAGCGTCTTGCTCGATGCGCTCGGCTACAAGCCGGCAAGCTCGCTTCTGGGCATCAACGTCATCTATGAATCCTTGAAGAACAATGATTTGGACGTGTTCCTTGGCTATTGGGATCCGGCGATGATCACCTACTACGGGCCCTATAAGAAGGACGGCTCGGTAGACGATGTGCGCGTCAATCTCGTCGGCGCCAAATACACCTTTGCCGTACCGACTTACGTCTGGGAGGCCGGTGTCAAGGATTTTGCCGACCTGCAAAAGTTCGCAGACAAGTTCGGCAGGAAGATGTACCGCATCGAGCCGGGCTCCAACCAGCTGATGATGGACGCCATCGCTGATAAGTCGCTCGGCCTCGATGGCTGGCAGGTCGTCGAATCGAGTGAAGCCGGCATGCTTTCCGAGGTCGGCTACGAGATCAAGGAAAGGCGCTTCATCGTCTTCCAGGGCTGGGCGCCGCATCCAATGAACACGATGTACGACTTCAGATATCTGAGCGGCGGCGACAAGTTCTACGGCCCCAACTTCGGCGCCGCGACGGTGACGACGCAGGTGCGCAAGGGCTATCTGCAGCAGTGCCCGAATGTCGGGCAGTTGCTGAAGAACCTCGCCTTCGATATCGATTTCGAAAATCTCGGCATGGGCTATCTCATCAACGACGGCATGAAGCCGGAGGAAGCCGGCCTGAAGGCGATCAAGGAGAATCCGGATAGGCTCGGCGCCTGGCTTGCCGGTGTCACCACATTCGATGGCAAGCCCGCGCTCGATGCAGTCAAGCAGCAGCTCGGCCTGTGATATCGGCCGATCAGGCGGGCTGGAACGGCCGCAAGCGCAGGGTCGGTCCCGGCTGCGCTGAAACGGCCTGCGTCGAAATCGACGGTCAGGAGCCCGCGCTGGTGCTGGTGCACGGCTTCTCCGACACGAGCCGCAGCTTCTCCTTGCTGGCGCCGCATCTCGCCGGGCGCCGGCTTGTCATGCCAGACCTGCGCGGGCATGGCGCCTCGCCGGCCGGCACACGCGGCTTCGCCCCGGCGGATTTCGCGGAAGACGTGGCGGGTTTGATCGAGCAATTGCGGCTCGAGCGGCCGGTTCTGGTCGGGCATTCCCTGGGCAGTATGGTGGCGATCGAGGCAGCCGCGCGCTACCCCGAGATGATCGGCGGCCTGGTGCTGATGGCCGGAACGCTGCGGCCGCAGATCGGTGAGGACCACCCGATGACCATTGGTGTGCGGGCGCTTCGAGATCCGATATCGCCGGCCGATCCGTTCTATGACTATTGGCATGCCTGCGAGGCCGAGGTTCCAGCGGACTTCCTGACCATGACTGCGGAGGAGGCGTCAGCCATGCCGGCGGCACTTTGGCGCGCAATCCTGGAGCAGGTTCGGCGCATCGATCTGACCGACAAGGCGCGCACGCTGCGCCTGCCGGCGCTTGTCATTGCTGGCGGGCGCGACGTTCTCTTCGACGAAACGCACCAACGGCGGCTCCTCGAAGAAATCCCTGCCGCCAAGCTCGTGAGCGCGGCGCGATGCGGGCATAATTCGCATTGGGAGGATCCGGCATTGGTTGCGGCAGCCATCGCCCGATATTTCAAGGTCTGGAATGAAGCCGACCTCGAAGCGACCGGCAATCCGGGCTGAGAGCAGTCATGAATCTTTCCGAATACGTGGCGTTGGATGCCGTCGCCCTGGCCGGGCATGTTCGCTCGGGCGAATTATCGCCTATCGAGGTCGTCGAGGCGGCTATCGAGGCGATCGAAAGCATCAATCCCGCCATCAATGCCGTGACACTAATCGATGCGGACCGGGCGCTTTCCGCCGCGGCAAGCTGCAACCGGCAAGCCGCACTCGCCGGCATTCCCTTCCTGGTCAAGGACACCGGCGTCAATGTACGGGAGTGGCCGACGACGCACTCGTCGCTCTACTTCAAGGACGCCGAGCCGAAGCCCGACAGCGAGATCGTCCGGCGCTGGCGGGCCGCCGGTCTGATCTTGCTGGGAAAGACAAACACGCCGGAATTTGCCAACGACTTCGTGACCGAGCCCAGCTTTCGCGGCCCCACCTTGAACCCCTGGGATCTTTCGCTGACGGCGGGCGGTTCGAGCGGTGGTGCTGCTGCCGCGGTGGCAAGCGGCATGGTGGCGGTCGCCCACGGTTCCGATATCGGCGGCTCGATCCGGGTGCCGGCTGTCTGTTGCGGCGTGTTCGGCATGAAGCCGTCGCGCGGGCTCACGCCTGTCGGGCCTGGTCGAGGTCAGGTCGGCGCCGGGCTCTACGCCGAGAACGTCCTGTCCCGCACCGTTCGGGACAGCGCCGCCATGCTGGACATGACTGCCGGTCCAGAACAAGGAGCGCCTTACTCCGTGTCGAAATCGGTGCCGTCCTACCTGGACTGGCTGTCTTCCGCCGGCGAGCGTCTACGCGTCGCGTGCCTGGCGCACCGGCCGGATGGCACGCCGGTCGCGTCCGAGATTGGGGAAAAATTCCAGGAAGCCATAATCCTCCTCGAGGATATGGGGCACGAGGTCACAGAGGCGCGTTTCCCGCGGGAAGCCAGCGCCGGAGCGGACTGGAGCATCTTCTGGATGTCGGAGGTTGCGCGGCTGGTTGACGAGCGCGCCGATGAGATCGGGCGGATGCCGGCGGCTGGCGAAATCGAAGGCCTGACTCGTCACGCGCTCGACTGTTTTTGGCGGTCTTCGGCCGCCGACTATCTGAGGGCGCAAGACCACGTGCACAGCGCTTCGCTGGCGATGGCGAGAGCCTTCGATGCGTTCGACCTGATCATGACGCCGACCACGGCCGACCTGCCACCCCGGCTTGGCGCCATCCATGGCGATGGTGCTGTCTTCGATTACGAGGCTTGGGCGAGCCGGGCCTACGGCTTTGCGCCTTTCACGGAAATCTTCAATGTCACCGGCCAACCGGCCGCCAGCCTGCCGCTGTTCCAGTCGAAAGGCGGCCTGCCGATTGGCATCCAGCTTATTGGCCGCAAGAACGAGGATCACCGGCTGCTTCGCGTTTCCCTTGACCTGGAGCAGGCAACCGCATGGACGGCGCGTTATCAGGTGATCCATGCCAGGCATTTTCAGGCGTGAACCAGATGAGGGGACTCCGGCGGATATAGGCGCTTCAACGGCGTTGGTCATACCGGCGCCCGAGCAGCGATCGCGCCGTCGGCGCCAGGCGCAGAACCTCCACGGGCCTGGCCAATTCCCGCTGCGCGGCCTGCTCGAATGCCTGCCATTCCGGGGAGGCAGCCAAGGCTGCCTCGTGGCGAGCGTGCGCTTCGGCGCTGTCGAAACCCGTGATGCTGATGAAGACGTTTTCGCCGGCCCGCACCGGCAGCCGCGGAAAGCTGTTTTCGGCATGCTCGGTGACGAAGGCGGCGAGCGGCCTTGCGCCAAGTGCGGCAAGCACCGGAAGAGCCCCGGTCTGGAAATCCCTGGCGAAGCCGGCTTCCAGGCCCGGCCGCAAATGATGAATCCTGATGACAACAATTGCCTGCAAATCATTGCTTACGGTTGGTTTTTCGAAATCCGGTGTGGCTGCCCGTTGCGATCCCGAGAGGTCTAGGCCGGCGCTCGGCCAGGCCGGCTTCAGCAGCAGCACGTCGTCGGATGAGATCATCGTGGCGTTGGCGGCGTCGCGCCAGGCAGCCCAGACCGGCCCGTCATAGAAGGCGGTCAGAGCGTTTTTCCGCGCTTCCATACCGTCGAAGCCGCGCAGCCAGACGAACATATCCGGCCGGTCGAGATCGCGGAACTGGCCGATGATGGTCATCCCCGCCGTTTCCTGGCCCTCGATCAGCTGATTGTCGAAGACGCCGATCAGCGTCTCGCGCCGGCCGGGTTTCAGCGTGTATTGCCGGAGTTCGACAACGGGCGAGGCGAGCAGATCGGATTTAGATTCGGCGTTCAAAGGCAGGTTCATCGCTGGATCTCCAAAACAGGACAGTCATCCTGTTTATAAAACAGACCGGTTGTCCTGTTTTGTCAATCTGCTATCGTCTGAAGATGTCAGCAGAGATAACCGCTCGCCCAAAGTCGCGGGCTCAAAAACGCACCAACGACCCCGAAGGCATGCGCAAAAAGTTGCTCGATGTCGCCGAGGAGGCGTTTCAGGCACGCGGCTATCACGCCTCCAGCATGGGCGACCTGATGGCGACGGCGGGCGTCACCGGCGGCGCGCTGCACCACCATTTCCCAACCAAGAAGGCGCTGGCGCTTGCAGTGATCGAGGAGCGGGTCGCCGCCGCGGTAGAAGAGACATGGATCGCACCGGTGCGGGAGGCTCCCTCAGCGCGCGAGGGCGTGCGCTCCGTGTTCGCGGCCGTCGCGGCGGAGCTGGAGCGGCAGGGTTTCGTGCGCGGCTGCCCGCTTAACAACCTGGCGCATGAGCTGTCGCTTGCCGATCCGGATTTCCGCATTGCCCTTGCCGGCATTTTTTCGACCTGGCGTCAGGCGATCGCCGACAAGATCAGCGCCGACCAGCAGGCGGGCCGGGAGCTGGGCACCGATCCGCAGCGCTTTGCAGCGTTAGCCGTCGCCAGCTATTCCGGCGCCATGTCGATGGCCAAGACCGCACAGGACGCAAGCGTGCTGCGCGACTGCCTGATGGCGTTGGAGCAGGGAGTTATGTCGTCCAAAACAGGAACGAGGCGACGTAGCAGGATACTGCACAGAGCCCTCTGACGCCGGCAGGACAGAGGCGCCCTGTCGCTGATGTCACGACCAAGGCGGGAAGGCCGAGCTCCTAATTCGGCAGCGGCTTGATCAGCTCGTAGCCGACCACGCTTTCGGCACTGGTGCCCTCGTCATAGCGCCTGGCCACAACTGCCTGCAGGTCGGGTGCGTAGAGCGCGGTAAACTCGTCCCGCGTCTCGCCGGCCTCGCTCCTGATCGTCTGCTTGACCGCGAGCACGGAGTATTTGCAATCACCCAGGCTGACCGTCTCCTTGCCCTTGACGTTGATCTCCAGCGTCTCGGTGCCCTTCGGCGGCTTGTTCGGTGCGAGACGGGCAAATACGATCTTGCTCTTAGCCCCCGCCTTCAGCGGGAACACCTTCCTGAGATCGGAAAACGGGATCATCGCCAGCTGCCCCGTGCTGCTGTCGCGAAACACTTCGATCAGCCCGCCGAACAGGTACTGCGACTGCGGCGATTGCGACTGGTATTTGTTGGCCACGGCAACCATTCCGCCCGCCGCCGGACGAAATTCGCTGTGGATGCCGGGCCTTTCGAGAATGAAGCCGGCCTTGGCCGATTTGGCGTCGATGCACTCGGAGGCATGCGCTGCGCTCGTCATCGCCAGAATGGCCATTGTCATGCCGATGGATGCAGTGTTCATGGCGTCCTCCTCTGCCCGCGCAAGTTGAATGCCGAAAGCAATGCCAGACCTGAGAGAACGTGTCGACACACTTTGCGAGCAACTGGACTGCCGGTCCGCGTCGTGCTGAATTTTAGCGCATGATGCATCGCATTTCCGCCCGACCGGTCTCCCGGCGCAGCTTCCTGATGAAGGCAGCGGGCCTTGCCGCGGCCGGCGCCGTTTCGCGCCCGGCCTTCGGCCAGACCGGGCAGCGCATTCCGCCGATCGACGCCACCTTCTTGTTTATCGCTGATGTCCATGCCTGCCGCATGGCGAACGGATTGAGCCCGCATTGCGAGCAGGAGGGCAAGACCGACGCTGCCTTGCTGCGCAATGTCGCCGCACTCAACGGCGTCGGTGACCGGCAATGGCCGGCTGAGATCGATGGCGTTGCCACCGGCCTGCGCTCGACGGGCAACATCGGCACACCGCTCGGCCTCGTCGTTGGCGGCGACATCACCGACGACGGCGGCGGCCAGATCACCCAGCCCAGCGAGGGCACGCAGCTGCTTCAGTTCAGCCAGCGCTACCAGCAAGGCGTCGGCCCCGACCGCGTGCACATGCCGGTCTATGTCGGCCTCGGCAACCACGACCTCGACCAGAACGGCCCGCGCTCTCATGTCGACTGGTATCGCCGCGAAATGCGCGACCACGTCGAGGTCAACCACCGCCCCGGCGTGTTCTTCAAGCCGCCTGCGCCGGCGACCGACTACGACGTCGAGACCGACTGCTATTCATGGGATTGGGGCGGCTTGCATCTTGTCCAGACGCACCGTTTTGCCGGCGATACCGGTCATGGCGCCGCCAGCAGCCTGCCATGGCTGAAGCAGGACCTGGCGACTTATGCCGGCGACGGCCGCCCGGTCATCCTGTTCCAGCATTACGGCTGGGATACTTTTTCGATCGAAAGATGGGACGCCGCCGAGAAAACCTTCGACGACGGCGGCACGGGTCCGCCGCACTGGTGGAGCGAAGCCGACAGGCAGGCGCTGCTGGCTGTGCTGAAGGGTTACAACGTCGTCGGCATCTTCCATGGCCACCAGCACGCGACGCCGATGATCTACCACCGTGACGGGCTCGATATGTTCAAGCCGAAGGCTGCCTTCATGGGCGGCTTTGCGTTGGCGCGGGTGAGCGAAAACAGCATGGATGTGGTGCTGGGCGAAGCCGCCGGAGATCATGGCGAGGTCACGTTCACCAATGCGTACAGCAAAAGCCTGATTTTCTGACGGGCAGGAGAGGACGCAAAAAAGGCGGCCGAGCCGCCTTTTCCTGGTTTGCGAAGGGCTGGCGTCAAAGCGCCTTCTTCACCTTGTCCTTCACGTCGCCGTAAGCCTTCTGCATCTTGCCGGTCGCCTTGTCGACGTTGCCTTCGGCCTCGGCGCGCTTGTTGCCGGTGGCCTTGCCGGCGGCCTGCTTGACCGAGCCCTTGGCTTGCTTGGCAACGCCGGCAACCTGATCCTTGTTCACCATCTCGCATCTCCTGAACCGTTCGCCTGGAGAAACGGTCGCGGATCGCTTAGGTTCCGGGTTCGGCCGGTCGAGTTGGGATAGCTTCCGGCCGCGAAGCCGACAGGATAGGGTGCACCAGAACGCCCGAACAGACAGGGCCGGAGGGACAATGGCTGAATTCACGCTCTTCATCGGCAACAAATGCTTCTCGTCCTGGTCGCTGAGGCCATGGCTGGCGATGAAGCATCTGGAGATCCCGTTCGAGGAAGGTTTTGTGCGCCTGCGCACGGCCAAGTGCCGGTGCTGAACCATCGGCTGCCGAACGGCGAGGTCCGGATCGTCTGGGAAACCCTTGCCATCCTTGAATATCTCGCCGAGCTGTTTCCCGAGAAAAAGCTCTGGCCGGCCGATATCGGCGCCCGCGCGCTGGCCCGCTCGGCGGCAACAGAGATGCATTCCGGCTTTCGCGAGGTCCGCTATGGCTGGCCGACGAATTTGCGCCGGCCGAAAGGCCACAAGCCGCTCGACGCCGAAGGTGAGGCGCAACGGGCGCGCATCGAGGATCTGTGGCGGCAATGCCGCGAAAAATACGTCAAAGGCGGGCCGTTTCTGTTTGGCCATTTCACCGCGGCCGACGCCAGGTACGCGCCGGTCGTCACCCGCTTCGACACCTATGGCGGCATGTTGGCAACCGATACCCGCGCCTATGTCGACGCCGTGCTTTCGATGCCGGCGATGCGCCACTGGTATGCCGAGGCGGCGAAAGAGCCTTGGCCGGAGCCCGGCCCAGACGAGTAACCAAGCAAAGCCGGTCTTCCACTTCGCGCCCCGCGGCCTATCTGAAGATCGGGCAGGGGCTTTGGAGACTTCACCATGATAGCTGTTTCTTCCGCACTGGCCGGCAAGGTCGCTCTCGTCACCGGCGCTTCATCGGGCATCGGCGAGGCAACCGCTGTGGCGCTGGCCGCCGCCGGGGCAAAGGTGGCGATTGCCGCACGCCGCGCCGATCGGCTCGAAGCGCTGGCCGCGCGTATCGAAAAGGCCGGCGGCACGGCGCTCCGCATCGAGGCCGACGTCACCAGCAACGACGATGTCAGCGCCATGGTCGACAAGGTTGTCGCCGAATGGAGCCGCCTCGACATCCTCGTCAACAATGCCGGGGTGATGCTTCTGTCGCCGGCCGCCGAGGCGGTGCTCGACGACTGGCGCCGCATGGTCGAGATCAACCTGCTGGCGCTGATGGGCGTCACCAAAGCGGCGCTGCCGCATCTGAGGGCCGCCAAAGGTCACATCGTCAATGTCTCGTCGGTCGCCGGCCGTGTCGCCAATCCGGGCGCCAGCGGCTACGCGGCAACCAAGTTCGGCGTCGTCGGCTTTTCCGAATCGCTGCGCCGCGAAGTCTATGCCGATAAGGTTCGCGTCACCGTCATCGAGCCCGGCCTGGTGCGCACCGAGCTCGGCGACCATATCACCAACCCGGCGGCGAAGGCCGGGCTCGACCAGCGGCTCGCCGCCATGAAGGCGCTGACCGTCGAGGACATCGCCGCGGCCCATTCTCTACGCAGTGAGCCAGCCGGCACACGTCAACGTCAACGAGATCGTTATCCGCCCGACCGACCAGGAACGGTGAACGGCGTCAGATCTTTTCGCTACGCTTCGAATCCCGCCCGCAGGAAATCGCCACACTCCTCGACCAGCCGCGACGGGTCCCTCGCGAGATAGACCCCGAAATCCGCCATCGGCGCCGGCGGCAGGTTGAAGCGTCCGTTGAGGCTTTGGCAGTCGGGCGGTAGTCCTTCCTGCAGCAGAAGCCCGATGCCAAGCCCGGCCCTCAGCGCCGAGATCAGTGTCGCGAAGGTCGACACGCGGCAGCCGATCTTCCAGCCGATCCCGGCCTCGGCGAGCGAAGCCAGCATTCTGTCCTGCCAGGAGCAGGCGCCTTCGAAGATGATTAGCGGAAGCTCGACCTCGTCATCGATCTCGATCATGCGGCTTGCCGCCCAGACCAGCTGTCGTGACAGATGGCCTCGCGGCGCCATTGTGAAGCGCGCCGGATCGGCCATGACGATGTCGCATTTTCCTTCGCCCAGCGACTTGCTGAGATCGGTGCTGCTGGCTGATGTCAGCTCGATCTCCACGGAAGGATGCCGGCGGCGGAAGTCGGCAATGATCAACGGCAGCCGCGTCACCGCCAAATCCTCGACGATGCCCAGCCGGACACGGCCGACCAGCCTGCGGCCTTCTATCTCGCGCCTGGCATCGTCGCCGATCGCGATGGCCTTGCGGGCGAAGGCGAGCAGGATCTCGCCGGCCTCGGTCAGCGTCACGCCGCGCGGCGAACGGCGCAGCAGCTCGGCGCCGACTTCACCCTCGAGGCGCTGAAGCTGCATACTCACCGCCGCTTGGGTGCGGGCAAGCCGATCGGCCGCCCGGCTCATCGTTCCCGTATCGGCCACGGTGACGAAGGCGCGCAGCAGCCTGACGTCGATATCTTCAGTCATAAGAATTCCTGATAGCTGTGTCAGCACTATCAGGCTATCCGAAAGCCCGATCTGAATTCAAGGTCCGCTCGCACGAACGGAAACAGGAGCAGCCACCTTGTCCTACAGAAGAAGATTTGAGGAGTTCGGTGTCGCTTGGCCATCGCTCGAGCGGCCTGCTTTGCCGTTCTCGCCGACGGTTCGGGTCGCCGACATCGTCTATGTCTCCGGTCAGATTCCCGAGATCGCGCAGGAGATCGCCGCGATCGGCCAGGTCGGCAGAGAGATCGATCTGGCTGCTGCGCAGAACGCCGCCCGGCTCTGCGCGGCCAACATCGTCTATTGGCTGGACAAGGAACTGGACGGCAATCTCGACCGTGTCGTGAAATTCGCCAAGCTGACCGTCTATGTGAATGCGGCGGCCGGCTTTTCGGCCTATTCGGAGGTCTGCAACGGAGCATCCGAATTTCTGCTCCATGTTTTCGGCGAGCGTGGCGAGCACGCCCGCTGCTCGCTCGGCATGGCCGGCTTGCCGGCCAATGTTCCGGTCGAAGCCGACGCTATCGTGCATGTCCGCTAGGGAAGTCGCCCGAAATGGGCAGTGAAACCAGGAGGACGCTTGGCTTGATGGCTGCAAATCTTGAGGGAAGGAAGGCGCTTGTTCTCGGCGGAGGCAAGGGCCTCGGTTTCGGCGTCGCCGAAGCGCTCGCGGCGAAAGGCGCCGAGATCATCCTGGTCGGACGAGGGGAGAAGACCCTGGATGCGGCGCGGCGCGCGATCGAGGCCGCCGGCCACATCTGCTCGACCTTCAGCGCCGACCTCTCCGACAACGACAGCGTCTCCCGGCTGATCCGTGCCGTCGAGGGCGAGCATCAGCGGATCGACATCGTCCTGCTCAACGGCGGCGGCCCGCCGCCCTTCGCGGCCAGCGTCTTCGATGCGAGCGTCTGGGAGAAGCAGTTCACCAGCATGGTGCTGAGCCAGATGCGCATCGCCATTTCTTTCCTGCCCGGCATGCGGGCGTGGCGCTGGGGACGCATCATCGCCGTTTCCTCGACTTCCGTCCGTGAGCCGATCCCCGGCCTTACCGCCTCGAACGCGCTGCGTGCGTCGCTCGCCGGCTGGGCCAAGACGCTGGCCGGCGAAGTGGCGGCGGACGGCGTCACCGTCAACCTGTTGCTGCCGGGCCGTTTTGCGACGGACCGGACGAAACAGTTCGACGCCATGGACGCCGCCGACAGGGGTGTCGACGCTGCTGTGATCGCCGCCGAGAGTCAGGCTGAAATCCCGGCAAAGCGCTACGGCACTCCCGCCGAATTCGGCGCGGTTGCCGCATTCCTGGCCAGCGACGCAGCCGCCTATGTCACCGGCGTGGCGTTGCCGGTGGATGGCGGGCTCAGCCGCGGCATGCTGTGAGGGGAAGGGTGCAGCGGCGCGAATGGTCGCATCACGCAGGAACGCCCCTCGTGCCTTTTATCTGCGCGGGGGGCGTCCTGTTTGTCGTCCGCCTTTCTCAAAATCGCTCTTTCGAGAACGGCTTTCGACATCGACAGTAATGCTCGCGTCGCCAAAATGGTTCCCGGCTGGAGCAATTCCAGGAAAAGTGTGAACGGTTTTCCGTCCGGAATTGCGCAAAAACAAAGAGATAGAGCGGTTCATCGTTTCCGTGAACGATGAACCGGTCTAAGTGGTTTTTCGGCGGGCAGTAGCCCGGTTTTGCTGTCGGATTTGCCGGAGCGCGGGTCGCCGCCGCGCGTCTCTGCGAGTGTGGCAAATCAAAAAAATTGACACAGCGCGCAAAGAAGTCTACAAGAATTTTGTCGATGTTTGTTTGACCGACTTTTGTTATCCGCGCGCCGAGGCGCGCCTTTGACGAACTTCCCCATCAAAATCGAGACAAACGTTGTTGTGCATCCGCATGACGACGAACGAATATTTGCCATGGAAAGGGTTCGTTATGAGCACAGGCACAGTTAAATGGTTCAACGCCACCAAGGGTTTTGGTTTTATTCAACCTGACGACGGTTCTGCCGACGTTTTTGTCCACATCTCAGCCGTCGAGCGCGCCGGAATGCGCGACATCGTCGAGGGCCAGAAGCTTGGCTACGAGATGGTCCGCGACAACAAGTCGGGCAAAATGTCCGCCGACCAGTTGAAGGCGGCCTAAGACGGAATTCAGCCTCACCGGTGACCACGGATGTACTGGCACCGGTGAATGGCAAATTCCGGCGCATGGTCGCGGGGAGGTTAAGTCCCCGCTCATGGGCATGAGAAGAACGTTTCTTTGCGCGTCTCTCGGGATGCGCGGGCGCTCTCATGGAAGGTCAGGCGGTGCCTGGCCTTTTTCATTTTTGCGCTTCGACCGCCGAAAGAGCGCTGCTCGACGGCCCGGACGTGCTAAGAGGCTGTAAGGACGTTCCAGCAATTTGAAACCGGCTGCCGTATTGCTTTGTGCGGGATCCTGGCCAAAAGACCAGTCTCGTCACTTTTTCGGCGGCGCGCTCCGAACCGGGAGAAAGACCTTGACCGAACCTTCAAAAAAACCCCGCGACCAGGCCGAATCCATTTTTAGCAAGACGCGGACCCAGTCGATGTCGCTCGACCGCATCAATTCCGAACGGGATGCCGTCAGCCAGGCCCGCGAAGCCAAGACCGCGCGGCTGCGCGAACTGCGCCTGGAAAAGGAAGCCGACGAAATGGCGGCAGCGGTTGCGCTCGCGGCCTCGCCAAGACGCGCAGGCAAACGCTGATGGCCACCAAACGTGTGCCTCAAAAGGCGATCGCCGCCGATTCGACCATCGCCGATGTCGTGAGCGAACTCGACAAGCCGGTCGAATATGTCCGGCGCGTGCTTGAAAAGCTCGAGCGCTGCCGGCGTGTCCACGGCGATGCCCAGGTTCGGCTCGGCGTCCGCGGCCGTGCCGAATGCCCCAATTATCTGATCGAATACGTCCGGGAAAACGCCAAGACCCACGAGCGCGTGACCTTTCAGGATGCCGCCTACAGCGGCAGCACGCATCGCGAGCTGGCGCCCCGGCACATCGAGGAAGCCAGGAACTGGTCGCCCGAAGAAATGAACATCACGGCCGTTTCGGCGCTCATCGGCCGCCTTCGCAATCCGAATGCGCCATCATCGCGTTTCTCTGACGAGGATTGATATGGCAATCAAGTTTTCCGCCAAGGGCCAACCGGCAGCACCTGCTGCCGCCGTGAAGCCGGCCAAGCCGTCCGCCGCGCCAAAAACCGGTGAAGCCGCCGAAGCAGGCACCGATCTGTTCAGGTCGCCGGCCGAAGCGCCGCCGCGCAAGCCGAAGAAGAAATAGCGCCCTTGCAGCAAAATGCCGGCCGGAAATCCGCGCCAAGGCCGCTTGCCTTGGCGGTCGCGGAGGATTTTTCGTCGCCACAAGAGGGCGCCGGTCCGGTTGCCTTCGATTGCCAGACCTGTGGCGCCTGCTGTGCCTACTCGTCCAGATGGCCGCGCTTCTCCACCGAGGATGACGCGCAGCTCGACCTTATCCCGCAAAAATACGTGGCTGCCGACGAAGCCGGCATGCGCTGCGACGGCGCGCGCTGTTCGGCACTGTGCGGCGAGGTCGGCAAGTCGACCGCCTGCGGCATCTACGAGATCCGTCCTGACGTCTGCCGCGCCTGCATGCCGGGCGATGACGACTGCCTGATGGCGCGCCGGGCTCACGGACTGCCGACGCTTGAATGACGGCCCTCGGGCTGGCGTCCCAGTTTGAATTTCTTCAGTCAGATGATCGAAAGTCGCTGCGGTAGAGGCCGGGCGATCGTCCGGTCAACCGTTTGAATGCCTGCGAGAACGACGGCACCGATTCATATCCGACGGCGCGCCCGATCTCGCCAATGTTCTGGTTCGTTTCCCGCAGGGCCTTGGCGGCAAGGTTCATCCGCCACCGGGTCACATAGGACAGCGGCGGCTGTCCCACCAGTTGAGCGAAGCGACGCGCGAAGGTGGCCCGGGACTGTGCTGCGCCGCTGGCAAGGGAAGCGACAGTCCAGGGATTGCCCGGCCGCTCGTGGATCAGCCGCAAAGCTTGCGCAATGCCTTTGTCGCGCAAGGCGCCAAACCATCCCCCCGTTCCGAGTGGCTGATGTTCGATCCAGGCACGCAACAAGAAGATCAACGTGCTGTCGAGAAGGCTTGGGGCGACAATGTCGTGGCCGCCGAGATCGCCTTTCGCTTCGACCTGCAGAAGTTCCAGGGCAAGCCGCAGCGGCTCGCTGGTGCCTATCTGATTTCGGGTCAAATGAATCAGCGGAGGAAGCAGCGAAACCATCGGGTATGGCCCGACGCCGTCGAGTGAATATCTCGCACAAAGAAGAGTTGTCGCGGGGCGCTCGCTTTTCGGTTCTGGTCCGCTCTGATTTGCGGAAAGGACGGCGGATATCGATGCCGTCGGTGCATCCGCCGGATTGCAAAGGGCATGCCCGATACCGCTCGCGACAAGGATGACATCTCCCTGGTCTAAGCGGATCGGCACCTTTTCACCGGCTAGCCGCAGCCAGCATTCGCCGTTCTGTATGACGTGGATGGCGGCATTCCTTGTCGGATCCACCGAAATACCCCATGGCCGATGCAGGGTCGCGCTGCCGATCATGGCGCTGCCAAATCTCAGCGAAGCAAGAACTTCGGACAAGGCGTCCACGAGAACCATCCTCCAACGATGAATAGGACGACGCTATTAGACGATCGGATAAGAATCTAGCGGAATAGCGTATCGACCATCTCACAATCGCGACAGATTATGTTGGCAATGTTGGCGTGCGGACGCTCCTGTCCACGCCGGGCAGAAGCAGGCACCTGACGGAGCAAAACATGCGTGACGAACCATCAAATCCACTTCCAGCCAAGGCTCATAGTTCGCTCGAGACCAACAAGATGATCGTCCTGGACTTCATCGACAAAGCGGTAAACCAGGGCAACATCGAAGCTGCTTCGATGCATTTTGGCGAACGCTACATACAACACAATCCGAACATTGCGGATGGTGGGGAGGGCTTCAAAGCCTATCTGCAGCAGCTCAAACAGTCATTTCCCCTCGTGAAGGGAGAGGTGAAGCGGATTTTTGCCGAAGGGGATTTCGTCATCGTGCACATGCACGCAAAACGTGAACCGGAGGAGGAAGGCTTGGCCATCGTCGACATTTTCAGGCTGAACGAAAGTAAGCTCGTCGAACACTGGGAAGTTCGGCAGCCCATTGCCGATAGCAAGCTGCACGCCAACAGCATGATCTGAATGCGCATAGGCTCTCAGGCTGGCTTGTGCCCGCACGTTTCGCTGACTACGCTGCCGGCGGCAGGGCCAGCACCGGGAGACCATCCGTGAGCATCGAATTTTTGTTGACGTCGCTGATTGTCGTGGCTTCGCCCGGTACCGGCGTTCTCTATACGCTGAGCGCCGGGCTTTCACGTGGTGTGCGGGCCAGCATCATTGCCGCTTTCGGCTGCACGCTCGGCATCATTCCGCACATGGCGGCCGCCATCACCGGCCTGGCGGCTCTGCTGCATACCAGTGCCGTCGCCTTCGAGACGCTGAAATATCTGGGCGTCGCCTACCTGCTCTACATGGCCTGGAACACGCTGAAGGAGAAGGGCGGCCTGAGCGTCGACGAAAATGTCGCGCCGCGCTCGGCCGGCAAAGTGATCGCCTCCGGCATTCTGATCAACATCCTCAATCCGAAGCTGTCGATCTTCTTCTTTGCCTTCCTGCCGCAATTCGTCAGCACCACCGAATCGCATGCGCTGTCGAAGATGCTGGAGCTCAGCAGCGTCTTCATGGTGCTCACCTTCGTGGTCTTTGTCGGCTACGGCGTTTTTGCGGCGTCAATCCGCAGCCATGTCGTGTCGCGGCCAAAGGTGCTGACCTGGATGCGCCGCACCTTCGCCGGAGCCTTTGTCATGCTCGGCGCCAAACTGGCGCTGGCGGACCGGTAGACAGCTTTATGCCTTCACGTAGCCCATGGCCTCGACGATCTGCCCGTCCGCCACGCGCATCAGGTTGACGCCGCGCAGCGAATTGCCGTCGGCCATCCAGTAGCGCCAGCGGATCGTCGCCCGGTCGCCGGCGACGAAGGTTTCTTCGATGTCGAAGCGCGTGCCGGGTCCGGTCGCGATCGCCGACCACAGTTCGACGCAGGCGCCCTTGCCGATGCGGCGGGCACCGTCCGGGGCTGGCGTGGTGTTCTCGATCACGCAATCTTCCGCCACCAGATCGTCGAGCGCCGACGGGTCGTGGCGCTGGAAGACGTCGTTGTAGCGCCGCATGATTTCGGCCGTTTCGGCGGAGCGTTCGGCTGCGGCGATATCGATGATGAGTTCCTGTGTCATTGGATATTCCTTTCCCTTCAGTGATCAGTAGCGGCCTCGATGAGGCGGGCCTTGAGCGTGATCACGGCGACGCCGGCCAGCGCCCGCGACACGAGGCAGCTCTCCTTGGCGGTCTGCGCCAGCCGCTCGAAATCCGCCGCCGCCAGCCCGGCGACGCTTGCCTCCGTCTCCAGTTCGATACGGGTCAGCGTCGGTCCGGCCGCGGTGGCGCCGAGATGCGCTTTCGCGATCGTGTGGATGTGCGCGGGAGTGTGACCTTCGCGGCCGAGGATGGCGCTCAGCGCCATCGAGAAGCAGCCGGCATGCGCCGCCACAATCAATTCCTCCGGGTTGGTACCGGGACCGTTCTCGAAACGCGACGGGAAGGAGTAGGCACCTTCGAAGACGCCGCTGCCGAGCCTCAGCCGGCCCGAACCTTCCTTCAACGATCCCTGCCATTGGGCCTCTGCTTCACGAATGGTCATTGTGTCTCTCCTTTTAGTTTGAGGGTTGATCAGTTTTTTGGGGGCGAACCAGTCAGGCGCCGTCGACGACCACTTTTCCGAAGACGTCGCCTTGCTGGAAATAGCGGTAGGCGTCGTTGGCCTCGTCGAAGGCGAACACCTTGTCGATGACGGGCTTGAGCCGATGCACCGAGATGGCGCGCAGCATGGCTTCGAGGTTGGTGCGATTGCCGACGAACAGGCGGCTGATGGTGGCGAGGCTGCGCTGGTAGACCGGGCCGGGGATCTGCACGGTCCCGCCTTTCGCATCCTGTATGGTGAGAAGCACGATGCGCCCGTAAAGGGCGCAGGCGATCATCGATTGTGCGAAGGTCGGCGGGCCGCCGGTCTCGACGACGAGGTCGATGCCGCCGGTCTGCTCGCTCACCGCAGCACCCCATTCCGGCATGCCGGCTGTCGAGACGACGAGGTCGGCGCCGAGCGCCCGCAGCCGGTTCAGCTTCTCGTTGCGCGAGGTGACGGCCACGACACGGCAGCCGAGCAGCTTGGCGAATTGCAGCGCAAACAGCGCGACGCCACCTGAACCGATGACAAGAACCCATTGGCCGGGCTTCGGCATCTCGGCCGCCGTCACGGCATTCCAGGCGGTCAGGCCGGCGCAGGTCAGCGTCGCCGCTTGATGCCAGTCGAGATGATCGGGAAGCGGCACCGCCCATTGCTCGTCGAGCACGGCGTATTCAGCCAGCATCCCGTCCAGCGTGCAGCCAAGTTGGTCGATAAGACCGGCATTGATGCGGCCATCGATCCAGCGCGCAAAATAACTGCCGGTGACGCGGTCGCCTACGGCAAAGCGGGTGACGGCCTCGCCGAGGGCAACGACTTCGCCGGAACCGTCGCTCAGCGGGATAACGCCTTGGCGCGGCGCCAGCGGATAGGTGCCGTTGAGGATCATCGTATCGCGGCGGTTGAGCGAGGTGGCGCGGACACGCACGACGATCTCGTGCGGCTTCGGCGTCGGCTGCGCCTCGTCGCGCATCACCAGGCCCTTGGTCCCGCTCGTTCCTTCAAGGCGATAACTGCGCATCTGCTTCTCTCTATATGTAGACTGATCTACATATTATGTAGACCGGTTGTCATATTCGAGGCAAGGCCTATAATGCTCACTCCTGGCAGAGGTTGACATGGCGAACGACACCCGCACCCGCATACTCGAGACGACGGCGCTGCTGCTTAGGCAGCGCGGCTACCACGGCACGTCGCTCAGCGACATCTTGAGCGCCTCCGCTGCACCGAGAGGCTCGCTCTACTTTCACTTTCCGGGCGGCAAGGATCAGCTGGTCATCGAGGTGACGCGCGACAGCGTCGCCGATGTGACGCAGAGGCTAGACGCCGCGCTCGCTGCCGAAAAGGACCCGGCGGTGGCTGTCCACCACATCTACCAGTCGGTCGCGCGCATGCTGGAAGACAATCAGTTCACGCTCGGTTGCCCGATCGCGCCCGTGGTGTTGGACTCGCCGAACGACATGCCGGAACTGGCCGAGTTGTGCCGGTCGGCTTTCGAGCAATGGATAGGCCTGCTCGGGGCCGCCTTCGTCAGGGCTGGGGTGCCCGAGCGCCGCGCGCATGCGCTGGCGCTGCTGGTCGAATCATCGCTGGAAGGGCTGATGGTGATCGCGCGCGCCACCCACGACCGCGCCCCGGTGCTGGCGGTAGCCGATGAGGTCGCCGCGCTGATTGAGGGGGCATTGCTGGCTAAGGGCGCCGCTGCCGCGGTGCATTGACGCCGCTGTTTGAGCTTAGCGGCTTGCTCTCAAAGCAGAAAGGGCGACCTCTCGGTCGCCCTTTCCGTATCTGAAGACTTGATGGATTGCTTGGATTAGAAATCCATACCACCCATGCCGCCCATGCCGCCGCCGCCCATGCCGCCAGGCATGCCGCCGCCAGCCGACTCCTTCTTCGGAGCCTCAGCGATCATGGCTTCGGTGGTGACCAGCAGGCCAGCGACCGAGGCCGCGTCCTGCAGAGCCGTGCGCACAACCTTGACCGGATCGACGATACCCATGGTGATCATGTCGCCATATTCGCCGGTCTGGGCGTTGTAGCCGAAGGTCGCGCCCTTGTTCTCGAGGATCTTGCCGGCAACGATCGATGCTTCCGCACCGGCGTTGGACGCGATCTGGCGGGCCGGAGCCTGCAGCGCGCGACGCACGATGGCGATGCCCGCGGTCTGGTCGGAGTTGGCACCGGTTGCCTTGATGGTCAGCGAAGCGCGCAGCAGTGCGACGCCGCCGCCGGGAACGATGCCTTCTTCGACGGCCGCGCGGGTCGCGTTGAGGGCGTCATCGACGCGATCCTTCTTTTCCTTAACTTCCACTTCGGTCGCACCGCCGACGCGGATGACGGCAACGCCGCCCGCCAGCTTGGCGAGACGTTCCTGCAGCTTCTCCTTGTCGTAGTCCGAGGTGGTCTCTTCGATCTGCTGCTTGATCTGGGCGACGCGGCCCTGGATCTCGGCCTTCTTGCCGGCGCCGTCGACGATGGTGGTGTTCTCCTTGGAGATCGACACCTTCTTGGCGCGGCCGAGCATGTTCAGGCCGACATTCTCGAGCTTGATGCCGAGGTCTTCGGAGATGACCTGGCCACCGGTGAGGATGGCGATGTCTTCCAGCATGGCCTTGCGGCGATCGCCGAAGCCCGGCGCCTTGACGGCGGCGATCTTCAGGCCGCCACGCAGCTTGTTGACGACGAGCGTGGCCAGGGCCTCGCCTTCGACGTCTTCCGAAATGATGACCAGCGGCTTCGAGGTCTGCACGACAGCCTCGAGGATCGGCAGCATGGCCTGCAGGTTGGAGAGCTTCTTCTCGTGGAGAAGAATGTAGGCGTCTTCCAGATCCGCAACCATCTTCTCGGCGTTGGTGACGAAGTAGGGCGAGAGATAGCCGCGGTCGAACTGCATGCCTTCGACGACTTCGAGCTCGGTCTCGGCGGTCTTGGCTTCCTCGACGGTGATGACGCCTTCATTGCCGACCTTCTGCATCGCTTCCGCGATCATCGAGCCGACCGAAACATCGCCATTGCCGGCAATGGTACCGACCTGGGCAACCTCTTCCGAGGTCTTGATCTTCTTGGCGTTCTTGATCAGCGTCGCGACCACGTCGGCGACGGCGAGGTCGATGCCGCGCTTGAGGTCCATCGGGTTCATGCCGGCGGCAACCGCCTTGTGGCCTTCCTGGACGATCGACTGTGCCAGAACGGTCGCGGTCGTGGTGCCGTCGCCGGCGATGTCGTTGGTCTTCGAAGCAACTTCGCGGACCATCTGCGCGCCCATGTTTTCGAACTTGTCCTCAAGCTCGATTTCCTTGGCGACGGTGACGCCGTCCTTGGTGATGCGCGGTGCGCCGAACGACTTGTCGATGACGACGTTGCGGCCCTTGGGGCCGAGCGTGACCTTCACTGCGTCGGCGAGGATGTTGACGCCGCGCAGCATGCGCTCACGAGCGTCGCGGGAGAATTTTACGTCTTTGGCAGCCATTTTTAGCTCCTGGCAGGGGCTTGAATTGAGCCCGAAGATTTAAGTGAGGGTGTGGCCGATATTCAGCCGATGATGCCCATGATGTCGGATTCCTTCATGATCAGAAGGTCTTCGCCATTGAGCTTGACTTCGGTGCCCGACCACTTGCCGAACAGGATGCGGTCGCCGGCCTTGACGTCCAGCGGGACGAGCTTGCCGGCTTCGTCGCGGGCGCCGGAACCGACGGCGATGATCTCGCCTTCCTGCGGCTTTTCCTTAGCCGTATCGGGGATGATGATCCCGCCCGCGGTCTTGGATTCGGATTCGACCCGACGAACGACCACGCGGTCATGAAGCGGGCGGAACTTCGACTTTGCCATTTTTTATTCCTCGATGAGAATGGTGAGAACAGTTCCTCCGTCCGGCGGCGCCGGACATGTGGTTAGCACTCATCTTGGAGGAGTGCTAACGTGGCGCTGAAATAGGCTGGCAACTCGCGCGAGTCAAGGCGCCCGGTGAGCATCATCAGGACAATTGCTTCAAACAGGATCCTTGACTAAGTCAACTAAATGGCTGATCTTGCCGGGAGGAGGATGCCATGACCATTCATCATCACCCAGGCAACGAGCAGGTCGACGCGGTGCGGGCCTTCAACCGCTTCTATACCCGCCAGATCGGGCTGCTCGACGAAGGGCTGCTGAAAACCACCTTCTCGCTGACCGAGGCGCGGGTGCTCTATGAGCTGGCGCATCGCGATGGCCTGACCGCCACGGATCTTGGGCGCGACCTCGGCCTCGATGCCGGTTATCTCAGCCGGCTGCTGAAGAAGTTCGAGGAGCGTGATCTGGTCGAGCGCGCCACGATCGAGGCGGATGCGCGGCGCTCGTCGATCGCGCTGACCAAGGCCGGGCGGCAGGCCTTCGCTCCGCTGAACCAGGGTTCGCACGACCAGGTCGCGGCTTTGCTCGAACGGCTTTCGGTTGCCGAACAGGACAGGCTGGTCAAGGCCATGCAGACGGTGCAGCGTTTGCTGGGCGGAAGCGCCGAGCCCAAAATTCCCTATATGCTGCGGCCTCTGCAAGTCGGCGACATCGGCTGGATTATTCATCGCCAGGGCCTGCTCTACGCGCAGGAATATGGCTGGGACGAAACCTATGAAGCGCTGGTCGCCGAAATCCTCGGTGCCTTCGTCAAATCCTTCGATCCGAAATGGGAACGCAGCTGGATCGCCGAGCGGGAAGCGGAGGTCGTCGGCTCGGTCTTCGTCGTGCGCCAGTCGGACGAGGTGGCGAAGTTGCGCCTGCTCTATGTCGAGCCGTCGGCGCGCGGCCTCGGCATCGGCAAGCGGCTGGTCGAGGAATGTGTCGGCTTTTGCCGCGCCAAGGATTACAGGACACTGACGCTGTGGACCAACGACGTGCTCGCCGCCGCCCGCCACATCTATGAGGCTGCGGGCTTTAAATTGTCCAACGAGGAGCGCCATCATTCCTTCGGCAAGGATCTGGTCGGCCAGAACTGGAATTTGGAGTTGTAGCAGCGCTACAGAATTCCGGGCATCGGCCTGCGGCGGTCGCTCAGGTTGTTGGCTTAATGTTTTGGTTCAAGCGAAAGAAATTGGTAGGATCATACTTGTTTTTTAGTGCGGCCAACCTCGGATAATTCTCGCCGTAAGCTGCCAGAACCCGATCAGTGCCCTCTTCGCCGAGATTGTTGGCATAGACGCCGCCGGTCGAGAACGGTCTCATTGCATCCCACAGGTCACGCGCCCATCGGATGTGCGTTTCGTCGTCAGACGGATTGTCCCAGATCGATATCGGGAAGCAATCGTAAAGTGCATCCCGGTTGGCGTAGGGCGTTCCGTCCATCGGTACTCGCGAGATGGCGCCGCCAACCTGCTGCAGGACCAGAAGCGATTCGCTGGGTGCAGTCATGTAAGCCGCAAGCATGGTATCGATCGCCTGATCTGTGATTTCGCGCATGAACTGCGCCTTCCAGTAGTAGCGCCGCCCGCGCGGAAAGAGGCTGTCCCCGGCCGATTGGATTTGAAGATAGGGGACAGGAGCAATCTGGCGCTCAACCGGCCGACCATACTCTCTCAGAGGTTGAATGATTTGCTGGCCCTCGTCGAGCGGGCCGATGTAGCACGCCGATATGCTGAAGAAGCGCTCGCCCGAGGGCGCCGTGACAAGTGCTGCATCCAGGCTCAGCTCATCTGGGGCGCCGCTCGAGAACGCACGGTAGAACCGCATCGCTTCGCGTGCCTCTTCGTAGCGGTATAGCATCGATCCCGCGATGAGGAGCGGACCCACGGGATGGAGCTTGTATTCGAAAGTCGTGACTATTCCGAAATTGCCGCCGCCGCCCCGAATGCCCCAGAACAAATCTGCATTTTCGGCCGCGTTTGCCGTGAGCAACCGGCCGTCCGCCGTCACGATTTCGACAGCGACAAGGTTGTCGCAGCTCAGTCCATGTTTGCGGCCAAGCTTGCCGAAACCGCCGCCGAGTGTCAGTCCGGCTATGCCGGTATCCGCGTTGACACCCATGGTCGTCGCAAGACCATGGACCTGTGTGGCTGCGTCGAACTCGCCCAGGTTCAAGCCAGCTTCTGCGCGCGCAACACGGCGGATCGGGTCGACTTCGATCCGCTTCATGCGTGACACATCGATCACCACGCCGCCGTCGCATACCGAACTGCCGGCGACGTTATGACCACCGCCGCGGACGGCGACGAGGAAGCCTTGCGATCGGGCGAAGTTGACGGCCGTGACGACATCGCTGGATTCGGCGCAATAGAAGACAGCCGCCGGCCTCTTATCGACCATGCCATTCCAAACTCTGCGCGCCTGGTCATAGCCAGGGTCGTCCGGAAGGATCAGATCGCCGCGAATCGCCTGCCTGAGCCGGGCGATATCTGGCGCCTGCAACGTCGGCTCGGAACCGTCTATAAGCTTGAACATGCTCATCGAGGGATACCCTTCGTGATCTGGCACGGTTGGACAGGCCGCTTTCGTTCACCGACATGTGTCGGATCATAATGATCTCATGCGACGCCATTCGCTGCAAAATCGAATATCTCAGTCGCTGGATGAGCTAAATTCATCTAAGCTGCCTGGATGAGAAAACTTCCGCCGCTCGGGTCGCTT
Organism: Mesorhizobium sp. M1328; assembly: GCF_040318075.1. NCBI lineage: Bacteria > Pseudomonadati > Pseudomonadota > Alphaproteobacteria > Hyphomicrobiales > Phyllobacteriaceae > Mesorhizobium > Mesorhizobium sp. M1328. Next base: position 171,922 of record NZ_JAMYLO010000003.1, read on the forward strand.
CGCGCCTTCGAAGCCGCTGCCAGGCTGATGAGCTTCAGGAAGGCCGCGACGGAACTCGGAGTGACGCCAACGGCCATCAGCCACCAGATTCGATTGCTGGAGGAGGTCTGTGGGCAACTGCTGTTCCGGCGGCGCCCACGACCGCTGGTGCTCACAGGCGTGGGCGAACGGCTATTTCCGGTAATTTGCAGCGGCTTCGACGCTTTCGCTGCGGCAATAGCATCAGCCTCGGCCCGTGTTGGCCAACGCCCGTTGCGCGTGACGAGCCCAAATGCATTTGCCAGCCGATGGCTGGTTCCGCGCCTGTCGAAGTGGCGCGAACAGCATCCGAACATTCCACTGGAGATCATCGGGACAGACGCCGTTCTCGACCTGCGAGGCGGTGACGCCGACGTCGCGATCCGCTATGCGCGCAGGATGCCGCGCGATGTTCCCGCGCAGGAAATTTTTCGGGACGCATTCTTTCCGGTATGCAGCCCGGAGCTGTTCGCAGGAGGCGACCGACAGATCGAGCGCGCCGCCGATCTGCTGCAATACCCGCTCATCCATTTCAATTGGACGAACCGCGACCCGGAAGCGCCGACTTGGCAGCGATGGCTGGCGATCGCACGCTCGATCGATCCCAGCATCCCCAATGCCAACCAGGCATGGGACTTAAGTTTCCGCGAAGAGCTGCACGCGATTGACGCGGTAGCGGCAGGCCAAGGCATCGCTATCTGCAGCGATGTGGTCGTCAGTGGCGAACTCGAGGCTGGCAGGCTGGTCAAGGCACATGATCTCTCTCTGCCAGGCTATGGCTTTTACCTTGCCTGCGTAGCCAATCACCCCCGACAAGCGCATGTCGAAGCCTTTTCCGCCTGGATGAGATCGATAGTCTGAGCATCTGAACGCCGATCTTCTGCATACTCGTCACAAGCGCCCGGGGTGATAAATTGCTAACCACGATCGCCCTGCACTGACTGCCATGCACACTTGCCGGCTTCTGGCATAATCCGGCTCCTTGAATTATGAGCACGCTTATTATATATGTCGCTCATGGTTTCCGATGGCATCGACAGATTGGGCTTTTTGATCCACGACGTGCAGCGCCTGATGCGCAAGCGCTTCGAGGCGCGCGCCAGCGGTTTTGGCCTTTCTTCGGCGCAATGGCGGCTTCTGGTCCGCGTCGCCAAGGAGGCGGGTGTCGCGCAGGCGCGGCTTGCCGAGCTTCTGGAAATCGAGCCGATCAGCGTCTCGCGTCTTGTCGATCGCATGGAGGAGGGCGGCTGGATCGAGCGCCGTCCGGACGCAACCGACAGGCGGGTGCGCATGATTTTCCCGACCGCCAAGGCGAACGCGGCCTACGCCCACGTCAAGAGCCTTGCCGGCGAGGTTTATGAGGAATCGCTCGTTGGCGTTTCGCCGGAAGATCGCCGCGTCCTGGTCAAGGCGCTGGAGACAATGGTGCAGAATCTTGCAGATGGTGACACGCCGCCCTCGGAAAAAGTGAAGAATACGGAAGGCGCAGCAGCATGAACGCGGTAGCCAAAGTAGATGAGAATGCGGCCAAGCTGGAGATGGAAGCTCCCGCGAAGCCGGCGGCAGCTCCGGTAACGGTCGCTGCGCAGGTAGCTCCGGCGCCGGTGGCGCCGAAGAAGAAGCGTCGTGCCGGCCGCTTCCTTTTGATGTTTGTGCTGCCCGCTGCGTTGATCGCCGGCGGCAGCTATGTCTGGGTGACCGGCGGCCGCTATCAGGAGACCGAAAACGCCAATCTGCAGCAGGCCAAGGTGTCGATAGCCGCCGATGCGGCGGGCCGCATTGTTCAGGTCGACATTTTCGACAACCAGTCTGTCAAGCAGGGCGACGTGTTGTTCGCCATCGATCCCGAGCCCTACCGGATCGCGTTGGCCCAAGCCGACGCGGCGGTGGCGGGCGCGCGGCTCAATGTCGAGCAGCTGCGTGCGGCCCATAGCCAGGCGCTGGCGCAGGAGAAGTCCGACGAAAGCCAGGTCCAGTACGCGCAGTCGCAATATGACCGCGCCGCCGACCTTGCCCACAAGGGCATCAACGCCAAGTCGTCGCTGGACGAGGCCAAGAACGACCTCGACAAGGCCAAGCAGCAACTGGCCGTGGCCCAGCAAGGGATCGTCAGCGCCAAGGCGGCACTTGGCGGCAATCCCGACATCGAGACCGACAAGCATCCAACGGTAATGGCGGCGCTCGCCGCACGCGACAAGGCGGCCTACGATCTGGTCCAGACCACGGTCAAGGCGCCTGCCGACGGCATCGTCAGCCAGGCCGCTTCGTTCAAGGTCGGCCAGTATGTCGGTTCGGGCACGCCGCTGTTTTCGCTGGTCGAGACCGGCGACACTTGGGTCGACGCCAATTTCAAGGAAACCCAGCTCACAAACATGAAGCCGGGCCAGAAGGCCGAAATCGTGGTCGACACCTATCCGGGCAAGACGTTCGAAGCCACCGTCAAGGCGATCGGCGCCGGCACCGGGGCCGAGTTCTCGCTGCTGCCCGCGCAGAACGCCACCGGCAACTGGGTCAAGGTCACGCAGCGCATTCCGGTCCGCCTGGAATTGGCCGATGCCGACGCCAAGATGGCGCTGCGCACCGGCATGAGCGCGACCGTCACGGTGGACACCGGCGTTTCCCGCGGGCTGCCGAGCATTTTCCGCCGCGCCACGGCAGGCGAGGCCAAGTAAGGAGGCCTAACAGCGGCCGCATAGCAAACAGCGAGATGGATGCAGGTGACAGGATTGGTCCGAGGGAGGCGCAGGAAAAATTGAATGCGTAGACGGGCTGCACTCTAGCCTCCCTGAGCAGACAACTCCGCTCAGGATCTTCGGTCCTCAGGTTTCCGGGCGGCAGGCGCCCGCTTTGTCGAGACGCTCAGTCGATGTATCCCCCACATCGATGCTCGCGTCCCACCGCGATGAGGGTCTCTCTACAGCGAGGGCCTCGCCGTCCGGAAACCTAATGTACACGTTTTTGTTACCTGCTGGAAGTTTTACGTCATGAGCAGCCCAGAACCCTTTCGCGAAGTACCGCACCGCGGCCTGATCACAGTTGCGCTCATGCTGGCGACGATCATGCAGGCGCTCGACACGACGATCGCCAACGTTGCGCTGCCGACCATGACCGGCGATCTCGGCGCCTCCCCCGACAACATCAACTGGGTGCTGACCTCCTACATCGTTGCCGCCGCGATCATGACGCCGGTGACCGGCTGGCTGGCCGATCGCTTCGGCCGCAAGGAGCTGTTCCTGACGGCCGTGGTCGGCTTCACGGTCTTCTCCATGCTGTGCGGCATCGCCTGGAGCCTGGAGACCATCGTTCTCTTCCGGCTGATGCAAGGCGTGTTCGGCGCGGCCATCGTGCCTCTGTCGCAGACCTTCCTGCTCGACATCAACCCCAGGGAACGCCACGGCCAGGCAATGGCCATCTGGGGCGCCGGCATCATGCTGGGACCGATCCTTGGCCCGACGCTGGGTGGCTGGCTGACCGAGAATTTCAACTGGCGCTGGGTGTTCTTCATCAACCTGCCGGTCGGCATCATCGCCTTCCTCGGCATGGCCGCATATCTTCCCAGCGTCGCCCGGCGGGTGCGCAGCTTCGATTTCTTCGGCTTCACCATGCTCTCGCTCGGTGTCGGCGCGCTGCAGCTGATGCTCGATCGCGGCGGCGAGGTCGACTGGTTTTCCTCGATCGAGATATGGATCGAGCTTGGTCTTTCCATCACCGGCTTCTGGGTATTTACCATACATACGTTAACGGCGGAGCACCCCTTTATCGACCCGAAGATCTTCCTCGATCGCAATTTCGTCACCGGGCTGGCGTTCATCTTTGTCATGGGCGTGCTCATCTTGGCGAGCATGTCGCTGCTGCCGCCAATGCTGTCGACCATCTTCGGCTATCCGACCCTCACCATCGGCATCGTCCTGGGGCCGCGCGGTGTCGGCACGATGATTGCGATGCTGTTCGTCGGGCGGATCATGCACAGGATCGATGCCAGAATCCTCGTCGTCATCGGCTTCCTGCTGACCGCGCAATCGCTCTACACGATGTCGAGCTTTTCGCCGCAGATGGACAACTGGCTTATCCTCAGCTCCGGCGTCATCCAGGGCCTTGGAATGGGAATGGTGTTCGTGCCGCTGTCCACCGTGGCCTTCGCCACGCTCGACGCACGCTTCCGCACCGATGCAACGGCGTTGTTCAGCCTGGTGCGCAATCTTGGCTCGTCGATCGGCGTGTCGGTGGTGACGGTTCTGCTGGTGCGTAACACGCAAATCAACCACGCGGAGCTCTCGGCCTATGTCAATCCGTTCAATCCCAACCTCTGGGCGGCGTCGCCGGCAGCGGCGGGCGGCGATCCGACGGCGCTGTCGCTGATGGATCGCATGGTAAACATACAGGCGATGATGATCTCCTACGTCAATGACTTCAAGCTGCTGATGATGATGACACTGCTTGCCGTCCCGTTTGTTTTCCTGCTGCGCAAGCCAAAGGCTGCGCCGCCCGCCGGTGGGGCGCCTGCCGCGCACATGGACTAAGCCTCAGGGCTTACCGCAACCGCGACCGGCTCGAGGCTCCGTTGCCTGTACCGGTCGCGTCGGCATTGAGCCGGTTCACCTGCCATTAGTATATCCGGACCAATATGCAGTCGCTTTTGGGTTAAAGGCGAGCCTCCTTTGCTTGCCTCAAGCATCAGCGGGAGGAATTGTGTTTGGCCACGAAATCATCCAGGCAAACCGCCGAAGCGCCCGAATCCGCCAATTTGACGACTCTGGCACAACTGGCGACTGCCTCATATGAGGCCCTCGAGCGCGAGCTTCGCGCCACGATTGCGGCACTTCAGGACCAGGCGCTGCGGTTCCAGACCGCGATCGAGAACATCTCGCAAGGCATCTGCTTTTTTGACGCCGATGAACGGCTGATCCTGTGCAACCGCCGCTATGCGGAAATCTATCGCCTTGCGCCGGAGCAGTTGCAGCCGGGCCTGGCTCTGCGCGAAATCGTCGAACGTCGCGTCGCTGTCGGGACCTCGCCGATGAAAGCGGACGCCTATCTGCCGTTGGCCCGGGCAGTCAATTCCGGCACGGCTTCGAGAAACTGGTCAGCCGTGCTCGCCGACGGCCGGACAATTCAGGTTTGCCACCAGCCGATGCCCGACGGCGGCTGGGTGGCCACGCACGAGGACATCAGCGAGCTCAGCGCCAACCGCTTGGTCGTCGACGAGCGTATCTCGTTGCAGACGCTGATCGACCTGGTGCCTGACTACATGTGGGTGAAGGACACCGAAAGCCGCTTCGTCGTCGCCAACCGAGCCATTGCGTCCGACAGCGGTCGAGACAGCACGAGCGACATGATCGGTCTGAGCGACTTCGACCTTCATGCGCCGGAACTTGCGCAGAAATTTCGCCTCATCGAGCAGCAACTGATGCGCGATGGACAACCGATGATCGACGAGGAGGAGTTCGTCGTCGATGCGTCAGGCACCGGCAAATGGTTCCTGTCTACGAAACTGCCGTTGCGCAACGTTCAAAACAACATTTTTGGCCTCGTCGGCATTGCCCGCGACATCACTGCGCGCAAGCAGGCCGAAATCCTGCGCGACGGGCAGGCGCATATCCTCGAGATGATCGCAAAGAGTGCTCCCCTCGACGACGTGCTCGAGCGGCTCATGCATCTGGTCGAATCCCAACTGGCGGGGATATTCGGTTCGGTCTTGCTGCTCGACAAGGATGGCACCCATTTGCGCCACGCCGCTGCGCCGAGCCTGGCGAGAGACTACACCGACGCCGTCGACGGCGCCGCGGTCGGACCCAAGGCAGGGTCTTGCGGAACCGCAGTCTATCGGCGCGAACCGGTGATCGTCGCTGACATCATGCAGGATCCGCTTTGGCAGGATTATCGCGAACTCGTGCGGCCGCACGGTTTGCGTTCATGCTGGTCGACCCCGATCCTGTCGCATCAGGGCGTCGTGCTTGGCGTCTTTGCGATGTATTCGATGACGGTGCGCGAACCGACCGAGGCCGAGACCCGCCTGATCGATTTCACCACGCGCATCGCCGGGATCGCCATCGAACGCAAACAGGCCGAAGACCGGATCCACTTCATGGCCAATCATGACGTGCTGACCGGGCTTCCCAATCGCGCCTTGCTCGAGGACCGGCTTTCGCAGGCCGTCTTGTACGCCCAGCGATACGATCGCTGGGTGACGGTGGTGTTCATCGATCTGGACAATTTCAAATTCGTCAACGACACGCTCGGCCACAATGCCGGCGACGAGCTTCTGAAGATCGTCGCAAGTCGCATGGTCGACTGCGTCCGGGCGACCGATACCGTCGTGCGGCTTGGCGGCGACGAATTCGTCGTCGTGCTTTTCGACCAGCCGGCGAACGTCGATCTCGTCTCCGAGACCTTGCAAAAGCTCAGGGCTGCACTCGCCGAGCCAGTTCAGCTCGGAGCGCATCTTGTACGGGCGACGGCCAGCATCGGCATTGCCAACTATCCCAAGGATGGGACGGATCCCGATACGCTGCTGGCAAATGCCGACGCGGCGATGTATCGCGCCAAGGAGTTCGGCCGCGACAATTTCCAGTTTTACGCTCCCGAGTTCAACACCAGGGCGCATGAAAAATTCGTGCTTCAGGAAGAGTTGCGAAACGCCTTGGCGCGTTCGGAATTCACGCTGCTCTACCAGCCGCAGGTGGACCTTCGATCAGGTCGGGTTTTTGCGGTCGAGGCATTGATACGCTGGAACCATCCAACGCTTGGCACGGTAATGCCGACGATGTTCATCCCGACCGCCGAGGAGACAGGTCTGATCGTACCGATCGGCGACTGGGTTCTGAATGAGGCGTGCCGGCAGAACAAAGCCTGGCAAGACGCAGGGCTGCCGCCCTTGACCGTTTGCGTGAATGTGTCGCCGCGGCAATTCAGGGAACGCAACCTGATCGATCGCATCGTCAGCGCGCTGAAGGACAGCGGCCTGGAGGCCAGGTATCTCGAGCTGGAGGTGACCGAGAGCCTTATCATGCAGGATATCGAGCTCGCCGTCGCGACCATGAACGCCCTGCAAAGCCTGGGTGTCCAGATCTCAATCGATGATTTCGGCACAGGCTATTCTAGCCTCAGCGCACTCAAGACCTTTCCCGTGGCGCGGCTGAAGATCGACAAGTCCTTCATCAACGATCTTGCCGCCGACGAGAACGACCAGGCTGTGGCCAGCGCGGTGATTTCATTGGGGCAAAATCTCAACCTGAGGGTCATCGCCGAGGGCGTTGAGACAGATGATCAGGTTGCCTTCCTGCGCAGGAACAATTGCGACGAAATGCAGGGCTATCATTTCAGCAAACCGGTTTGCGCGCAGGACATCGAGGAATTGCTCGGCGGCCGCAAAGACTGACGGGTCGGTCATCCGGCAGGGCCTCCGCCGATCAATGGCGCAAGCTTATCTACCGAGCACAAGGCACCAGTAGCGAAGCGTGCTGTCGCGGCCGTCGCGTACATAAGCGAGGCCGAAGCGGGTGAAGCGCGGGTCGAGCATGTTGCGGCGGTGGCCTGGCGAATGTACCCAGATATCGAAAAGCTTCTGCTGGTCGAAGCGGCCTTCGGCTATGTTTTCGGCAGCAGCGCCGGCAATGCCGTTGTCTTTGACGCGCGAGGCAAAGTCCTTGCCCCAGCCGGTGGTGTGGTTCATTCGGCCGCCGCGCGCCATGTAGCCGGCCTGCTGCAGCGCCGCCTGCTCGAGCCGCGCATCGGGGACAAGCGGTCCAAGACCGGCTGAGGCTCGAATGCCGGTCAGGGTGCCGGCGGCGGAAGCAGAGACACCGGCGCCTTCACCGGTGGGCAGCACGGCGGTGGCGCAGGCGACGAGCCCGGCAACGGCGCCAAGGCCGGCAGCTCTGAGCAGCATGCGCCTGTTTAGGCCAGGTTTGCCTTCATCATTTTCGATTTTCGCAACGGTCATTCCCGCCTGACATAGCGGTGATCATGGCTTTTGCCGGGCAGGGGACCAGAATCTCGCGCAAGCCGACCCGCAGCGCAACAAAAGGGCCGAGCTCCGCTGACGACGCCCCCACTGATCCAAGGCGCTAGTGCGGGGGCGAGCGCAGGCGGGTTCAGTTGGTGCTGGTTGTGGCGGTGAACCCGCACTGCTTCTGTTCCATATCGATCTGCTTCGTGATGCGAATGGCGTTCTGTGCATAGGCCTCCGTCACGGAGCCACTATTCACGGTCTTGTCCTTCAGCGGACTCACGCCTGCGCAGAGGTGGAAAACATGCGGCTCGGCGGACTTCGCGGCTCCGTTTTCGGGCGCGATCCAGTAGACGACATCCTGACCGGCGGGGTGGCTCGCGTTCTTCGTCGCCGCCGCCACCGCGGCGGTGTCCGTCGCGATCGCCTGCGCCTGAACGGCGACATCGGGCGAACAGGCGGTGGTGGGCTGCCCCGACTTGATCTGGGCTGCGCATGCGTTCATATCCTGGGTGTACTGTTCGACCGACGGGGGTTTGAAACTGATCCCCGTGACCGTCGCGAGCACGGCCAGCGCAGCGCCGACACCGCCGGCAATCTTCTTGGTCCGCGGATCCATGTTTTTGTCGGTGAGGATCAGGAAAACCAGCGGGAGGAAGGCAATCAGCGTGATGATTGCGCCGAGCTGGTTTTGGAAGAAGAACCTGGCCGCGTCGGATGCACGGGCCGGATCGTGCCTGTTGGCCGCCTTCCACAGCAAGTTGCCGGCGATTGCGAAAATCGCGATGCCGACCAGAAGGCCGATGATCAGCGGCAGGTGTCCCTGGTCGAACTTGTTCTGGCGAAGCAGCATAATTCCGTAGATCTCGCCGCCAATGGCGACGATCCACGAGAGTGCGGCGAAAAGGCGAAGACGCGTGGCGGAGGACTTCTGGCCCTGCGTCGCTTGCCAATCCTTGGTAACGTCTGGCTTGTTGTCGGTCATTGACCAGATCCCCTGATATCGACACTTCTGCGGGCGGCGTTAGACCAGAAGGCCAACCCGCCCCGCGCAGCGGCATTGAACGAGCGCCACCCGCCTTAGCGACGCGGCGAAAATGTGAGCGCCACGGCAGCCTCATCGTCATTCATATTGCGCATGAGTGAATCCGTCCATACCCACGGAGGCAGACGCCTATGCGGCGATGGCTCCGTTCTTCTTAATCTCTGGCTCGAACTTGACGCTGCCTTCCCTCGCTTGCCTCGCTTTTCTGGCGATCCGGTGGAAGCCGCCGTGGTCACAGGGCCGGTCGAAAGCAACGTCGGCAGATCCGAACTGAGGCCGGCTCGATGGTCCAAGGACCTAAAAGCGGCCAGTCCGCTTGCGGCCCAAAATGCGACGTTAGAGTATCTGCTCGGCAATGAGCTTCTGGCGCTGCCGGTGCATTTCGGTATTCGGCCCGGATCCGACCCAAAGCGGCTGTCCAGCCTCGGGTGGCAAGCGTCCGATTTTCACCACCGGCTAGGCGGCTGTGTCCAGACTCGTTTCCGGCGTCGATGTAGCCCGGCCGGCCCGGTCGTCCTCGGTATGTTCCCACCAGTCGCCCAGGGCGTCGATGAGCGGCACAAGCTTGAGCCCGGGCTCCGTGAGGTCGTAATCCACGCGTAGCGGATAGCCGGCATGCGCCGTTCGCCGCACGATCCCGGCTTCCTCCAGCTTGCGCAGTTCGAGCGCCAGGATGCGGTGCGACACTGTCGGGTTGTCACGCCTCAGGTCGCTGAAGCGCTTGGTACCATCCTTGAGATAGTAGAGCAGCAAGGTGGGCCAGCGACCGCTGAGCACACGCATTGTCTCTTCGATCGGGCAGCGAGAGACGACATCTTTCATGGCGGGAACCTGGTTACAGAATAGTGCGTAATTTACATGGGGCGACCAGCGTTTAGGGTCAAGTTTCGCTGCGCAGCGTAATCCCTAAATCATGGAAGAGACAAAGAAATGGAACCTATCCTCCTTTACGGCTTCCCGCTGGGAAGTTCGATGGGGCTTGTCGCTGCATTTGAACGCGTCGGACAACCCTACCGCCTGTGTCGTGTCGACATGCTCACTGAGATGAAGAACGATGCCTATGCCAGCATCAACGGCCGTCAGGAAACGCCGGTGCTGATCACGGACGAGGGCAGGGTGCTCACCGAGACCATGGCGATTGCCGCTTGGCTCGAAGCCCGCGACACGCAACGCCGTATCAGCTTCGAGCCCCGCTCGCCAGAAGCCGACCGGATGCATCAGCTGATGGCTTTCGTGAACACCGGTTTCACCGCCGCTTTCACCCCGCTCTGGGCTGCATATGAAATGGAGTCGGCCGATCCGGTGCTGCTGGCAACCTTGCGTGACTTTGGCCGCAAGGTCGTTACCAACCGCCATGATCAGCTTGAGGCGATGATCCTCGACACGGACTTTCTGGTCGGCGGCCGGCTGACGCTTGCCGATACCACGTTGATCGGCGTGGCGCGCTGGGCGGAGTTCCACCAGGCGGTCGACGGCACGGCTTATCCCAAGCTGGCGGCGCTACGCCGCCGCATCGAAGCTGATCCGGCCGTGCGATACGCGCTCGCTGTCGAAGCTGGCGAAAAGCCCGCCGGGTCCGGCGCTTGCCTCGGTCACGTGCCGCTGGCCGAGGTGATCGATCGCTTCGCGGCCTAATCTGTTCGTTCAGCCGCCCGGCGCCCCGGCGCCGGGCGGTCGCGACAAGCGTGCCGAGATCGGATATCATATCGCCGTTCTTGAAGTGGCAGCTGCGGGCGGCCATCCTGGCGGTGACCGCCCCGACACACGGGAGAAAGGTTATGGCCGGCTTTCATGTCATGGCGGACGCAGGTGGAATGCATGTACAGCCCACGGTGCGCCGCATCAGCACCGAGGATCTGCTCGATGCGCTCCGTCTCGGCGTAGAGGATTTCTGGGCCAAGCCGTCGCACTACGTGTTCCTGTGCCTGATCTATCCGGTGGTCGGCCTGATCCTGACGCAGTGGACGTCGGGCTCGAACGCCATCCAGCTCATCTATCCGCTGATGTCCGGCTTCGCTTTGGTCGGTCCGTTCGCTGCTATCGGCCTTTACGAAATCAGCCGCCGGCGCGAGTTCGGCATGGATACATCCTGGTGGCATGCGCTCGACGTGCGCCACTCCCCGGCGCTGCCCGCGATTGCGGTCATCGGTATCATGCTGGTGGTACTGTTCCTGCTCTGGCTGTTCACCGCGCAATCGATCTACACCAGCCTGTACGGCAATCAGCCTCCGGCCTCTATTGTCGGCTTTATTCGCGAGGTGCTGACGACCAGCAAGGGCTGGATGCTGATTCTGCTCGGCAACCTGGCCGGGTTCGCGTTCGCCGCGATCGTGCTGGCGACGACTGTCGTCGCCTTTCCGCTGCTGCTCGATCGTGACGTCGGCGCGGTCTCGGCAGTCGAGACGTCGGCAAGGGCAGTTATGACAAACCCGCTGCAGATGGCGCTGTGGGGCCTGATGGTCGCCGTGCTCCTGGTCATCGGCTCGATCCCGCTATTTGCCGGGCTTGCCGTTGTCATGCCCATCCTTGGCCACGCGACCTGGCATCTTTACCGCAGGGTGGTCGAACCGGAGCGGGCACAGCAGGTCAGGCGGCCGATGTAGGACCGATCAGCGTTGCGCGTCGGTTGCCATCTTGACGGCCAGCGCGGTCAGCACCGTGCCCATCATCCAGCGCTGGATCACAATCCATAAGGGCCGCCCGGCGAGGAAAACGGCGATCGAGCCGGCCGTCACCGCGATGATGGCATTGACGGTCAGGCTGATCGCGACCTGCGTGGCACCGAGCACCAGAAGCTGCGACAGCACGTGGCCCTTGCCGGGCTGATGAATTGCGGCAGCAGCGACAGATAGAGCACTGCCACCTTCGGCTTGAGCAGGTTGGTCATCAGCCCCATGGCGAACAGCTTGCGCGGTCTGTCTTTCGGCAGCTCGCGGATCTGGAAGGGCGAGCGCCCGCCGGGCTTCACCGTCTGCCAGGCGAGCCACAGTAAATAGAGCGCGCCGGCAAGGCGCAGCACGTCATAGGCAAAGGGCACGGCGAGCAGCAGCGCGGTGATGCCGAACGCCGCCGACAGCACGTAGAACAAAAAACCGAGCGCCACGCCGCCCAGCGAGATCAGCCCGGCTTTCGGCCCTTGCGACAGCGAGCGCGAGATCAGATAGATCATGTTCGGGCCGGGCGTCAGCACCATGCCGAGGCAGACCAGCGCGAAGGCAAAGTGGTTGGCGGGTTCAGGCAAGAGCGCATCTCCGGGTGGGGACACTCACCACACGCTTCCATCACCCGCAAGGGCATGAGGGCAGGAGCCTTTGCGCCAGCGCGCCGGGCCCCCTGCCTTAGTCGCCAATCCCATCGCCTTCAGCCGACGATGTGTCCCGTGCGACAATCGTGCGGACACAACGAAAGCTGGTGACATGGCGAAGCGCTTCGGCTAATCCGGGCCGGCCGCTACGGACCGTCGGTCGCGGCGCTTGCAACCATCATGATACAAGGACAACGGCATGGCGGATTCGCCCGACATCATCGGTTCGCTCACAGACCTGTCGGGAGCCTATTCAGCCATCCTGTGCGACGTCTGGGGCGTGGTGCACAATGGCGAATGGCATTTCCCCGCGGCGGCTGCCGCGCTGATCACTGCTCGCGCGGCGAAAATACCTGTCGTGCTGATCACCAATTCGCCGCGCCGCAGCGCCGACGTGGTGGCGCAGATGAACGCCATCGGCGTTCCTCCCGCCGCCTACGACCTTGTCGTGACGTCCGGCGACGTTACACGCGACCTGATCGCCGAAGGGCCGCGAAAGATCTTCCATATCGGCGCCGATCGGGATTTCACGCTCTATGAGGGCCTCGACGTCGAACTCGTCGAGGAGTTCGAAGCATCCGGTGTGGTCTGCACCGGCCTGTTCGACGACGAGGTGGAGAAGCCGGAAGATTATGCCGATCTTCTGCAGAGGCTGCGTGCCAGAAACCTGCCCTTCATCTGCGCCAATCCCGACATCGTCGTCGAGCGCGGCGAACGCATGATCTGGTGCGCAGGCGCTTTGGCCCGCGAATACGCACAGCTTGGCGGGCGCACGCTGATCGCCGGGAAACCTTATGCGCCGGTCTATGACGTCGCCATGAAGGAGATCGCCGACATTCTCGGCCGCCCGGTCGAGCGTTCACAAGTTCTGGCCATCGGCGACGGCATGATGACCGACATCAAGGGCGCGGCCGACAATGGCTTCGACGTGCTTTACGTATCGGGCGGCATCCATGCCCGCGATTACGGTGAAGCGCTGCAGCCGGATCCGGCCAGGCTCGCCGCCTTCCTGGAAAAATACGGCTACAGGCCGGTCGCAGTGATTCCCAGGCTGCAATAGGTTCAAGCCATGACGGCCATGTTCGAACGCATTTCCGCAACCGCACCGCTGCCGGCCCATCTGCGCGGCGGCGTGGTGGCGATCGGCAATTTCGACGGCGTCCACCGCGGCCACCAGGCGGTGCTCGAACGTGCGCGCGCCGAAGCGGAGCGTCGCGGCGTACCTGCCCTGGTGCTGACCTTCGTGCCGCATCCGCGAAAGGTGTTCAGGCCGGACATGCCGCTGTTCGTGCTGACGCCGCCGCCGATGAAGGCGCGGCTGTTGTCGCATCTGGGCTTTGCGGCGCTGGTCGAGCAGCCGTTCACACGCGAGTTCGCCTCCTTGTCGGCGGAGGCTTTCGTCACCGGCGTGCTCGAGCGCAACCTCGGCATAAGCCACGCCGTCACCGGCTTCGATTTCCACTTCGGCAAGGACCGCCAGGGCGGCCCGGCCTATCTGATGGCGGCCGGCGAGCGCCACGGCTTCGGCGTCACGCTGGTCGATGCGTTTCGCGACGAAAGCGCCGAGGTGGTGTCGTCGAGCCGCATACGCACGCTGCTGTGCGAGGGCAATGTGGCCGAGGCCGCCGGCCTGCTCGGCTACCGTTTCACCGTCGAGGCGGAGGTGATCGGCGGCCAGCAGCTCGGCCGGACGCTCGGTTTTCCGACCGCAAACATGAGGCTTTCGCCGGAAGCCACCCTTAAGGAAGGGATTTATGCCGTCCGCTTCCGCCGCGCCGACGGTTCGCTTCATGATGGCGTCGCCAGCTTCGGCCGCCGGCCGACCGTCGATGACAATGGCGCGCCGCTGCTGGAGACCTTCGTCTTCGACTTTTCCGGCGACCTCTACGGCGAGATTTGTGCCGTGTCCTTTTTCGGCTACCTGCGTTCGGAGGTGAAGTTCGACGGGCTTGACGCGCTGGTCGCCCAGATGAAGCGCGACGCGGCTGAGGCGAAGGCACTGCTCGCCGGCGTCAGGCCGCTTTCCGGGCTCGACGCGGCCGTAGCTTTTTAGAGCATCGTCCCGAACTGAAGGTCAGCGAAGCAAAAAGTGGGAACCGGTTTTCCGATAAATCATGCTCAAACCAGAATTTATCTCTTCAGCGCCAGGCCAAGGGCGATGAAGGTCCAGCCCTGGAAGATCAGGTCGACGGCCAGGAACAGGCCCAGCACCCACACGCTGTTGACCGGCCAGCCCATGGCGATGACCAGTCCCGCCAGTGCGCTGATGATGCCGGCTGCGACCACCCAGCCCCAGCCCGGCTGCGGCCGGTGGCTGTAGCCGACCCAAGCCCTGAGCACGCCTGAGGCAAGCAGCGCGACCGCCAGGAGGAAGGTCAGCACCGTCGAGGCGAGGACCGGATTGTCGAAGGCGAAGAAGCCGGCGACGGCGTAGAGGAGACCGCTGAGCAGCCAATAGAAGAAGCGGCCCCATGTCTTCACGCCGAAGGCATGGATGATTTCGACAACGCCGGCCATCAGCATCAGCCAGCCCACGACAAAGACGGAGGCGACGGTTGCGATGAACAGATTGCCGAAGGCGATGCCGCCGAAGACAAGCAGCAGCACCCCGAGCGCGACGAACCATCCCCATTTCGCCCGCGTCTGGCTGATCGCATCTTTCAAGGCATCGCCGTGCAGTGTCATCGCCTCTCCCTCAAGACTACTTGCCCTTTTTTGCCGGCTTTGAAGGTAACGCCGATAGGCCTTCTCGTAAAGCGAGCAGGGTGTGAGCGCCACACTCCCGAGCGATCCGCTTGCCAGACCTCCGCTTTTGACCCGAAGCGGCCAAATATCAGATGGAATATTCGATCATGTGCGGGGAGTGGGCCAGTGCTAAAAGATGACAAGCGGGTTTACGGGCGACCCGTCGTCCCGTGTATTCGCCATGGCGCAAGTGTAACGAAAAATTTCCAGCGCTGGCATTGGCCCTTTGTCGATGACGTGTGGCTGCCGCTGTATGCCGTTTTCAACGCTTGGCAAGACTAGGGAAGCAAAATGGGCGATGTGGACGAACACCTCGATCTGACAGAGATCAACGCCGTCCGGAGGTTGTTGACCTCAAAGCCGCGAACGGTCCGCTGGGACGAACGCCGGGCACGGCTCGACGAAGTCGGTTCGGTATGGCCGATTGCGGAGGACATCCGATGCGAGCATGTGGATTTCGATGGCCTCGCGGGCGAGTGGTCCCTGGCGCCTGGGAGTGACCGGAATAAGGTTCTGCTCTTTTTCCACGGTGGTGGCTACTGCTCCGGCTCTCTTAAAAGTCATCGTCGAATGGTTACCGAGGCAGGTCGGGCAATGGGAATGCGCACCCTCGCGATCGACTATCGACGCGCACCGGAACATCCTTTCCCCGCACAACATGAAGACGCACTCACGGCATGGCGCTTTCTGAGGCGGCAAGGGATCGCGCCGGATCGCATTGTGGTTGGCGGCGACAGTGCGGGCGGCAACCTCACCCTGTGCCTGGTCAGTATATTGCGCGCGGCAGGCGAGCCCTTGCCGCGATGTCTTTGGCTGGTTTCGCCCTGGACGGACCTTTCGATGTCCGGCGCGACACTATCAACGAAGGACGCGATCGACCCTATCATCCACCGGGCGTATTTAGAGGAACTGGCAGCCGCCTATGTTCCCCATAGTGCTAGTCGGCGCGATCCGCTGATCTCGCCTTTGTTCGCCGATCTGAGCGGATTTCCCCCAATGCTTATACAAGCCGGTTCGGCCGAGACGCTGTTGTCGGACGCAACTCGGCTCGCGGAAGCCGCTGGCGCTGCTGACGTCAAAGTACGTCTCGAAATTTGGCCGCATATGATTCACGCTTGGCCGGTTTGGAATGCGGGGTTGAGTGCCGGTCGGCGCGCTCTTCACAGCGCCGGCATGCTTGTCCGCGAGTATTTATAACCCTTGCAGAGGCAACTGCTGGCGTATTCCAGACGTCTTGATCTGGGATCTTGGTGCGCCAGTACAGTTCGCTGCAATCCGGAACAGGCCGGCCAACGCCGCCAATGTTACGGACATTAAGTCAAATTTTACCGAACTGGCGCCATGGCTTCAGTCAAGGCTGGTTGTATTGGCCAACGCGTTCGACGTATGGAGTAACGATGCGGTCTGTCCCGACGATCCCGACGGTCTTGGCCGCATTCATGCTCGGCACCTGCGGCGTTGCCAAGGCAGGCGAGGGCACCTTCGGCTGGCTGTCCGGAGACTGGTACCTGACGGTCGGCGCCACCGGCATGGTTGCCCCGAATTTCGAGGGCGGCAAGAAATACCTGCTCAGCGCCTCGCCGATCATCTCGCTCGGCAAGGCTGGTCCCGCGGCGCGCTTCACGTCGCGCAACGACAATATCTCATTGGCATTGATCGACGATGGCGGCGTCCGCGCCGGCCTGACAGGCAAGTTCCTGTTTTCCCGCGACGGTGGTGACGCCGACGAATTGAAGGGTCTCGACCCGGTGCGCTGGGGCGGGGAGGCTGGCGGCTTCTTCGAATTCTATCCTTTGGATTGGCTGCGTGCCCGCGCCGAATTGCGGCACGGCATTCGCGCCCACAACGGCTTTGTCGCCGACATCGCCGCCGACGCCTTTTACGATGTGACGCCCGATGTCAGGATTTCGGGCGGACCGCGCGTTTCGTTCGCCTCATCGGACTATTTCGACGCCTATTACGGCGTTGATGCCAAGGAGTCCCTGGCCTCGGGGCTCAGCGAATATCATCCCGGCGGCGGGGTGAAGTCGGCGGGCATCGGCGGCGCGGTGACCTGGAAGGTGACCGAGCCGATGACGGCCAGCCTGTTCGGCGAATATTCCCGCCTGATGGGCCCGGCCGCCGATTCCAGCCTGGTCAAGGAGCGCGGCTCCAGGGATCAGTTCATGATCGGCGTGTCGACGACCTATCGCTTCGATTTCTCGATGTGAGCGGGTAGGCGTCGGCTCATTTGATCAAACGGCTGTCGAACGGATAACGGTATAGGGCCGCAATCGTAATGCGTGACGCATCGTCATGGGTCGGGTTGAGCAGATAGTTGTTTGCTTTGCGCATTATGATCGAAGGAATTTTCATGAGCGCGTAACGATTGGCCGAGAGAAAGTCCGTGCCCTGTCGCCGTGTCGATTCCATGTCCTTGTCCCAGCCGTCATGGATAACCGGTTCGGTCATTTCTATTCCGTCCGGAACGTCGATTTCGATAAGCTGGTAGGTTTCCGGAACGGTTTCGCGCGTCGCATGCACCAGTATCTCCAGCAGTGCCGTGGAAGGGTGGTCGGTGCAATAGACGATGGGCATCCCGCGCCTGTTCCATCTTCCATCAACGAGCGTTCCGCCACGACCCGAGAGATCCGCGAAATTGGAGATGCGCCAGATGCGCATCGTCAGGCAAGCATGCCAAAGTCGATGCGGATAAGCTCTTCGGAAACGACGTGGGCGCCGGTCTCTGTCTCGAGGAGATCGATCGGCCTTGCACCATCCAATGCTATGATCTCGCTTCTCAGCCAACGCTGGGCTTTCTCATGGCTGCCGAATACCCGATCCGCCTGCTCGGCGATGCGTTCTAGGCGCAGGGCGCGGTCGGATTCAGCTGGCGAAAGCGGCTCGGCATGTTCCTTGCGACGCGCCAGCGTGCGGCGGGGGGCAACGATACGATAGAGTTCTTCGCTACTGAAACCCAGACTGCGCAGATGATCGATCTTGTCCGTAGGGACGGAAAAGTCGTGTGTTGCGCGAATTGCCCTTGCTGCGACCGACATGAACGTCTCCTTGGCACTGCAGGCCATTTGCCTGCAAATGTATGCGCAATTGGCACATAGCGCAAGGAAGCATCAGAGTTCGGGCTTTGCAATATCGCCTCTGTCGGTTAAAAGCCCAGCCATGACGAGCTTTTCGCGCCTTCTCGCGACTGCGATACGAATTACAGGCCCGGTGTTCCGGGCGGCCTGACGGCCGCCGGAGCCGCCGGGAATCTTGCGCGCGGCCTCTCGCGCTTTTTCCAGATCATGATAGTTCAACGCCCGGGCCCTTTTGCCGCCGGGCAACGCATATGGCAGACGAATGACTGATACCGAGACGATCGACTATTCCAAAACGCTCTACCTGCCGCAGACGGATTTCCCGATGCGCGCCGGTTTGCCGGAAAAGGAACCGCTGCTGGTCAAGCGCTGGCAGGATATGGACCTTTACCGCAAGCTGCGCGAAGACGCAGCCGGCCGCGAAAAATACGTGCTGCACGACGGCCCGCCGTATGCGAATGGCAACATCCATATCGGCCATGCGCTGAACAAGATCCTCAAGGACGTCATCACCCGCTCGTTCCAGATGCGCGGCTATGACTCGAACTATGTGCCGGGTTGGGATTGCCACGGCCTGCCGATCGAATGGAAGATCGAGGAGCAGTACCGCGCCAAGGGCAAGAACAAGGACGAGGTGCCGGTCAACGAGTTCCGGCAGGAATGCCGTGAGTTTGCGGCGCACTGGATCAAGGTGCAGGGCTCCGAATTCCAGCGCCTCGGCGTCGTCGGCGACTTCGACAATCCTTATACGACGATGGCTTTCCACGCCGAGGCGCGGATCGCCGGCGAGCTGCTGAAATTCGCCATGTCCGGCCAGCTCTATCGCGGCTCCAAGCCAGTGATGTGGAGCGTGGTCGAGCGCACCGCGCTGGCCGAGGCAGAGGTCGAATACCAAGACTATGAGTCGGACACGATCTGGGCGAAGTTTCCGGTCGTCAGCCTCGCTCGCCAGGTCATCAACATCGAGGATGGGCAGCCAGCCTTGGATCCCAAGCTGACGCAGACGTCGCTCGATCTGCTTGATGCCAACGTCGTCATCTGGACGACGACGCCGTGGACAATCCCCGGCAATCGCGCCGTCAATTACTCGCCGCGCATCAACTATGGTCTCTACGAGGTTACGGCGGCCGAGAACGCCTTTGGTCCTCAGCCCGGCGAAAAGCTGATCTTTGCCGAGAAGCTTGCGGACGACGCTGCCGCGAAGGCCAAGGTCACTCTGAATCGGCTTCGCAACGTTGGCGCCGAAGAGCTTGAAAACCTTACGCTTTCGCATCCCCTCAAAGCTCTAGGCGGCGGCTACGATTTTCCCGTGCCGATGCTCGCCGGCGATCATGTCACCGACGATGCGGGCACCGGATTCGTCCACACCGCGCCGGGACACGGCCGCGAAGACTTTGACGCCTGGATGGATGCAGCCTCTGATCTTCGCCAGCGCGGTATCGACACTGCGATTCCCTTCACGGTCGACGATGCCGGCTTCTTCACCAAGGACGCGCCGGGCTTCGGCCCGGACCGCGAGGGTGGAGCGGCGCGCGTCATCGACGACAATGGCAAAAAGGGCAATGCCAACCAGGCTGTCATCGACGAGCTGATCAAGCGCAACGCGCTGTTCGCGCGCGGCCGGCTGAAGCATTCCTATCCGCATTCCTGGCGCTCAAAGAAGCCAATCATCTTCCGCAACACGCCCCAATGGTTCGTCTATATGGACAAGGAGCTTGGCGACGGCACGACGCTGCGCAGCCGCGCGCTGAAGGCCATTGACGATACCCGCTTCGTGCCCGCCGCCGGCCAGAACCGCATCCGCGCCATGATCGAGGAGCGCCCCGACTGGGTGCTGTCGCGCCAGCGCGCCTGGGGCGTGCCGATCGCCGTCTTTGCCGATGCCGATGGCAATGTGCTGCGCGACGAGGCGGTCAACCAGCGCATCATGGACGCCTTTGAGAAGGAAGGCGCCGACGCCTGGTTCGCCGCCGGCGCCAAGGAGCGGTTCCTCGGCAATCACGATGCCTCGAAATGGCAGCAGGTGATGGACATCCTCGACGTCTGGTTCGATTCGGGCTCGACGCATGCCTTCACGCTTGAAGGCCGGCCGGACCTGAAATGGCCGGCCGACGTCTATCTCGAAGGCTCCGACCAGCATCGCGGCTGGTTCCACTCCTCGCTGCTCGAAAGCTGCGGCACCAGGGGCAGGGCGCCCTACGACACCGTCGTCACCCATGGCTTCACCATGGATGAGGAGGGGCGGAAAATGTCGAAGTCGCTCGGCAACACCGTCGTGCCGCAGGACGTCATCAAGCAGTCCGGCGCCGACATCTTGCGGCTGTGGGTGGTGACGACCGACTATTGGGAAGACCAGCGGCTCGGCAAGAACGTGCTGCAGACCAACATCGACGCCTACCGCAAGCTGCGCAACACGGTTCGCTGGATGCTGGGCACGCTCGCCCATGACGACGGCGAGGAGGTGCCGCTGGACAAGATGCCGGAGCTGGAGCGGCTGATGCTGCACCGGCTCGCTGAACTCGATGAAGTCGTACGCTCAGGCTACGACGCCTTCGAATTCAAGCGCATCACCCGCGCGCTGCTCGACTTCATGGTGGTCGAGCTGTCGGCGCTCTATTTCGACATCCGCAAGGACGCGCTTTACTGCGAAGCGCCTTCCAGCGTGAAGCGCAAGGCTTCCGTCCAGGTGGTGCGCCATCTCTTCGACTGCCTGGTGAAATGGCTGGCGCCGATGCTGCCCTTCACCATGGAAGAGGCTTGGCTCGACCGTCATCCGGATGCGGTCTCCCTGCATCTCGACCAGTTCCCGGAGATCCCGGCGGACTGGAAGAACGAGGCGCTGTCGGAGAAGTGGCGCAAGGTGCGGCAGGTCCGCCGTGTCGTCACCGGCGCGTTGGAAATCGCCCGTGCGCAGAAGGTCATCGGCTCTTCGCTGGAAGCGGTGCCGGTCGTCACCCTCGACGATGCCGTGCTCGAAGCGGCGATCGCCGATGTCGACATGGCCGAGATGGCGATCACCAGCGATCTGGTAATCGTGCACGGCAAGGCGCCGGCGGGCAGCTTTACCCTCGACGACGTCAAGGGCGTCGCCGTGGTCGTCGAGAAGGCGGAGGACCGCGGCCTGGTGAAATGCGCGCGCTCCTGGCGCTACACCGCCGATGTCGGCTCAGATCCGGAATTCCCCGATGTTTCGGCCCGTGACGCCGCTGTCCTGCATGAGCTGAAAGCTTTGAGCCGCCTCTAAGGCGGTGCACAAATGCCACGGCGGGCGGCCGATCGGCCCCCGCGCGTTGCCCTTAACGAGTGGTTGAGGTAAACACGCGAAACTCCGGACGACAAATTGTCGCCGGAATTCCGTCGGAAGAGCATAGGCGATGGGGACCGGACCTTTCTTTGGCCGGCGGCAATCGAGAGGCTGTCTACAGTGGGACTTTTTGGCATGACCGAGAGAACTTACGCGCGCGTTGCGCTGCTAGCGCCGCTTGTCGTATCGGGCCTCGCTTTGTCCGGCTGCATGGGCTCGCCCACTTACGGGACCGACAAGACCGCGGGCGCGCAGCTTGCCGGTGACCTCACCGGGGCGTTTTCCTTCGCACCCAAGCGCAAGGATAGTATCGACTACAAGCCGCGCCCCACGCTGGTGAAGCCAGGACCGGGGCAGAAGGAAGTCTTGCCGCCGCCGCAGGAAAGCATCGAGACGGCAAGCGCCGAATGGCCCGAATCGCCGGAGCAGCGCCGTGCCCGCCTGCGCGCCGATGCCACGCTGCATCAGGACGACCCGGCCTACCAGGCGCAGGTCATCGATGACGTGCAGACGGATCCGGCGTCGGTCAAGGCCGCGCTGAAGCAGTCGGGCTCGAGCCACCCGCCAGCCTGGACTCCGGCCGATTCGGACAAGGGCCGCGCCGCGGAAATCATGCGCCGCCGGGCTGAAGGCAAACAGGGCGACCCGACCACCCGCAGATATCTGAGCGAGCCGCCGGTGCAATACCGCGCTGCTGCCGACACTGCGCCGCAGGGCGACCTCGGCGAGGACGAGTACAAGAAGGAACGACGCCTCAAGAAGGAGGCGGCCGCCAAGAGCAAGAGTGGCGGCATGTTCGACTGGCTGCCTTGGTAGCCTGACGGCGCCAGAGACTTTCTGGCCTGGATGGTTGACTTGGATTTGGACCGTCTGGCGGACCAGAAAATCAGGGTCCGCGTCGCTCGCGAAAAAAGTCTTTCAGCAGCGCTGCTGCAGCGTTCTCGGCCATGCCCGGATAGATGTCGGGCACATGGTGGCAGGTCGGTGACGTGAAGAAGCGAACGCCGTTGACCACTGCGCCGCCCTTCTCGTCGGCAGCGCCGAAATAGAGCCGGCGCAGCCTGGCGAAGGAGATGGCGCCGGCGCACATGGCGCACGGCTCCAGCGTCACATAGAGATCGTGGCCGCTGAGCCGCTCGCTGGAAAGCTTGCGGCAGGCCTCGCGGATCGCCAGCATCTCGGCATGGGCGGTGGGATCGGCGAACTCGCGGGTGCGGTTGCCGGCACTCGCAACGACCGTATCGCCGCCGACGACGACCGCGCCAACCGGCACTTCGCCACGCAGGGCGGCGGCTTCGGCTTCTTTCAGCGCCAGCGCCATGAAATCCTGCCGCTTCACGCGGTTTCCATTCCGATTATCTCCTCGCCACTAGAGCGCGATCCTGTTACTACCCGCGCAAACGAGCAAAGGCCACATGGACGACAAAAACAAGAAATTCCCGCGCAAGGCCGGCCCGAAACCGGCGGGGCCGCGCGGTCGCGATAGCGCTCGCGGCAAGGGCGGCAAGCCGTCCTTCGGCGCCAAAAAACCTTATGCTCCGCGCGGCGACCGGCCGGCGGCGGCCGAAGGCGAACGGCCGAAGCGCGACTTCAAAGGCGGCGACAGGCCGTTCAGCAAAGTGCCGCGTCCGGAAGGCAAGCCTTATGAAAAGCGCGAGGGTCCACGCAAGCCTTATGCGCCGCGCGGCGACCGGCCAGAAGCTGCCGAAGGCGAGCGGCCGAAGCGCGACTTCAAAGGCGGCGACAGGCCGTTCAGCAAAGGGGCGCGTCCGGAGGGCAAGCCTTATGAAAATCGCGAAGGTCCGCGCAAGCCTTACGCACCGCGCGGCGACCGGCCGGCAGCTGCCGAAGTCGAGGGCGGCGAGAGGCGCTTCGACCATCCCAAGCGTGACTTCGGCGATCGTCCCAAACGTGATTTTGGCGGCGATCGACCCCATGGGGCACAAAGGGCACAGGCGGCATCGGAAGGCGGCTTCAAGCCGCGCCCGCGTCGCGTCGAGGCAACGGAAGAAGCCGGCGAACGCATTGCCAAGCGGCTGGCGCGTGCCGGCCTGGCCTCGCGCCGCGACGCCGAGGAACTGATTGCGGCCGGCCGCGTCAAGGTCAATGGCAAGGTGTTGTCCTCGCCGGCCTTCAACGTGATGCCCGGCGACATCATCCATCTCGACGGCATGGAGATCCCGCCGATCGAGCGCACCAGGCTGTTCCTGTTCCACAAGCCGGCCGGCGTGGTCACGACAAACCGCGATCCCGAAGGCCGCAAAACCGTCTTCGACGTGCTGCCGCCTGGGCTGCCGCGGCTGATGACCATCGGCCGGCTCGACATCAACACCGAAGGCCTGCTGCTGCTCACCAACGATGGCGGCCTGTCGCGGGTGCTCGAACTGCCGGCCACCGGCTGGCTCAGGCGCTATCGCGTGCGCGTCCACGGCAAGGTCGAAGAAAGCGCGCTTGCCGGCCTGCGCGAAGGCCTTGCCGTCGACGGCGTCTTTTATGGCGCCATCGAAGCGACGCTCGACCGCGAGCAGGGCTCGAACGCCTGGCTGACACTCGGCCTGCGCGAAGGCAAGAACCGCGAGGTCAGGAACATCCTGGGCTCGCTCGGTCTCGACGTGACGCGGCTGATCCGTATTTCCTACGGGCCGTTCCAGCTCGACGATTTGCCGGACGGCCATGTGCTGGAGATCAAGGGCCGCGTGCTGCGCGACCAGCTCGGTGAGCGCCTGGTCGAGGAATCAGGCGCCAATTTCGATGCCGATATCGCCAAGCCGTTTTCCAACAAACCGGTCAGGCGTGAGCGGGAGGAGGAGCCCGAGCGGCCGAAATTCACCCGCGACGGCGAACGCCGGCCGATCGGCGAGGGCGGCCTGATTAAGAACCGCAAGCGCCGCGAAGGCAGCCGCGACGAAGCGCTCGGCAAGCTGTCGACAAGCCCCGACAGGAGCTTTGGGCCGAAAAAGAGCTTTGGCGAGCGTGGCCCCAGACCTGAACGCGGCGACTTCGGGGACAAACCCCGTGGCGACAAGCCTCGTGGCGGCTTCGGTGGGAAGAAATCCGAACGCGAGCAGCGGCCGATCGAGCCGCCGGGCCAGCGCAAGGCCAATGTCTGGATGGCGCCGGGCGCACGGCCGATCGGCAAGGGCAGGGCTGAGGCAGATGCCGCCAAGGCGGCAGAAAACAAGGCGCGCAAGGCCTCGTTCAAGCCGTCTTACGGCAAGCCCGGCGGCAAGCCGCAAGGCGGCGGCGCAAAGCCGTTCGGAAAGCCACGCGGCGAGCGTCCGGATAGTGGTGGCGACCGGCCGCGTGGCGGCCCGAAGGGAAGCAATGCGGATCGTCGGCGGTGAGTTTCGCGGGCGTCCGCTGGCGACGCCCCGCACCTTTGCCATCCGCCCGACGACCGACCGCACGCGTGAGGCGGTCTTCAACGTGCTGACGCATCGCTTTCCCGAAAAACTGAACGGCGCGCGCGTGCTCGACCTGTTCGCCGGCACCGGCGCGCTCGGCCTCGAAGCGCTGTCGCGCGGCGCCTCCTACGCTGTCTTCATCGAAGAATCCGCCGAAGGGCGCGGCCTGATCCGCACCAATGTCGAGGTCTTCGGCCTCACCGGCCGCACCAAGATATTCCGCCGCGACGCGACGGGCTTGGGCGAGGCGGGCACCATCGCCGCATTTGGCCTGGTCTTTGCCGATCCGCCCTATGGCAAGGGCCTTGGCGAACGCGCTTTGCGCTCGGCCAAGGCCGGCGGCTGGCTAGCCCCTGGCGCGCTCTGCGTCATCGAGGAAGCGGCGGCGGCGCCGTTCGAGGCAGGGCTGGGCTTTTCGGTTGTCGACGAGCGCAACTATGGCGAGACGGTCATCCGGTTCATCGAGGCCGCCTGAGTTCGGCTTCCACGATGGCGCCTTCAAAATGACGAACAATTCGCTTTGCCTCGACCAGCAACCCCGCCTATCGTCCCATCACAAACCGGAGCCATCTATGACATTTCAGGCTGAATGGCTGCGCGGAACGCTCTTGGGACTGGCTCTGGTGATGGCCGCGCCGGCTCTGGCGGATAACAATCCTGACGATAGCGTCGTGACCGATTTCCTGCTCGACAACGGCATGGAGGTCGTCGTCATCCCCGATCACCGCGCCCCGATCGTCACCCATATGGTCTGGTACAAGATCGGCAGCGCCGACGAGCCGCCGGGCAAGTCCGGCATTGCCCATTTCTTCGAGCATCTGATGTTCAAGGCGACCAGCGAGCATGCGGCCGGCGAGCTCGACCGCGCCGTCGCTTCCATCGGCGGCTCGGACAACGCCTTCACCTCCTACGACTACACCGCCTTTCACGAGACGGTGGTGCCGCAGGCGGTCGGTGAGATGATGGGCTTCGAGGCCGACCGCATGCGCAATCTCATCCTCAACGACGATGTCATCAAGACCGAGCGCGACGTCATCCTCGAGGAGCGCCGCTCGCGCATCGACTCAAATCCGCAGGCGGTGCTCGACGAGGAGATCGACGCCACGCTGTGGCAGAACCAGCCCTACCGCATTCCGGTCATCGGCTGGATGCAGGAGATGGAGAAGCTGAACCGCACCGACGCGATGGCCTTCTACAACAAATACTACACGCCCAATAACGCCGTGCTGGTGGTGGCCGGCGATGTCGAGCCGGAAACGGTCAAAGCGCTGGCCGAAAAGACCTATGGCAAGGTCGCGCGCGGCCCGGATCTGCCGCCGCGCATCCGCCCGGTCGAGCCGGAACAGAACACCAGGCGTACGGTGACGCTGACCGACGGGCGCGTCAGCGTTCCGAGCTTCACCACGCAATGGGTGGTTCCGTCCTATCACACGGCAAAACCGGGCGAAGCCGAAGCGCTCGACGTTCTGTCCGAAATCCTTGGCGGCGGCAACCGCAGCCGGCTCTACCAGGAGCTTGTCGTCAGGCAAGGCATCGCCGCCGAGGCTGGCGCCTTCTTCCAGGGCACCATGCTCGACGACACCAATTTCACCGTCTATGGCGCGCCGCGCGGCGATGCCAAGCTTGCCGACATCGAAGCCGCGGTCGACGCCGAGATCGCCCGCATCGCGAAAGACGGCGTCACCAGCGACGAGCTGGAAAAATCCAAGGACCGTTTCGTCCGCTCGATGATCTTTGCCCGCGACAAGCAGGAGGACATGGCCAACATCTACGGCTCGACGCTCGCCACCGGCGGTAACGTCCAGGATGTCCAGCAATGGCCGGACCGCATCCGCAAGGTCACCGCCGACCAGGTCAAGGCGGTCGCTGCCCGCTATCTCAATCTCGACCACGCAACGACCGGCTATCTTCTGCCGCAAACCCAGGCTGGGAATTGATTTGATGATGAGCCAGCATGGTCCCGCTCTGCCTTCTCCCCTCGTGGGCTCCTCCCCTTCTCCCCTTGTGGGAGAAGGTGGCCGAGCGAAGCTCGGTCGGATGAGGGGTGTTCCAGCTTGGCACCAACGGCACTCCGTCCAACACCCCTCAACCGTCTCGACGCTTCGCGCCGATCCACCTTCTCCCACAAGGGGAGAAGGGAAGCGCGCGCACGCCGGTCCTCTTCTAGCAACCCTCATCCTCTCCCTCGTCTTCCTCGTCCTGCCGGCGCTTTCCGCCCGCGCCGCCATGAACATCCAGGAGGTGACCTCGTCGAAGGGCATCACCGCCTGGCTGGTGGAGGATTATTCGGTGCCGATCGTCGCCATTCGTTTCGTTTTCGATGGCGGCGCGACGCAGGATCCGCGCGGCAAGGAAGGGCTTGCCAATCTGATGAGCGGCCTGTTCGACGAAGGCGCCGGCAACCTCGACAGCGAGGCCTTCCAGATCAAGCTTGACGATGTCGGCGCCGAGATGAGCTTCGATGCGCAGCGCGACGGCATCTACGGCTCGATGCGCATGCTGGCCGAGCAGCGCGACGGCGCCTTCGACCTGTTGCGCGTGGCGGTCAACCAGCCGCGCTTCGACCAGGTGCCGATCGACCGCATCCGCTCGCAGATCCTGTCCGGCATCATCGCCAACGAGCGCGATCCCGACACGCTCGCCCAACGCAAATGGCTGGACGCGATCTACGGCCGGCATCCCTATGCGCGGCCCGACCAGGGCACCAGGCAAAGCATCGCGACGATCACGCCGGCCGATCTCAGCGCCTTCCACAAGGCGAATTTCGCCCGCAACGGCCTGCATGTCGCGGTGGTCGGCGCCATCGACGCCGAGACGCTGAAGCAGAAGCTCGACCTGGTGTTCGGCAGCCTGCCGGAAAAGCAGGCGCTTACGCCCGTTCCCGACATCGACCTGAAGCTCGGCCAGCAGCTCGAGGTCGTTTATGACCAGCCGCAGGCCTCGCTGCAACTCGCCTATCCCGGCGTGAAGCGGAATGCGCCGGACTTCTTCGCCGCCGTGCTGATGAACGAGATCCTCGGCGGCGGCACCTTCACCTCGCGGCTGTTCGACGAGGTGCGCGAGAAGCGCGGCCTGGCCTATAGCGTCAGCTCCGACCTCGTCGACCACCAGCATTCCGAGGCGCTGTCCATCACCACCTCGACCCGCGCCGACAGGGCGGCCGAGACGCTGGCTGTGGTGCGCGACGTGGTCAAGCGCATGGCCGAGGAGGGGCCGACCGAAGCCGAGCTGGCGGCGACCAAGAAATACATGATCGGTGCCTATGCCATCAACAATCTGAATTCCTCCGGCGCGATTGCCTCAACGCTGGTCGAGATCCAGCTCGGCAAGCTCGGCATTGACTACATGCAGCGCCGTGCCGCGCTGATAAACGCGGTGACGCTGGACCAGGTCAAGGCGGCGGCGAAGAAGCTGCTCTCCGCCGAGCCGGCGGTCATGGTGGTCGGGCCGAAGCTCGGCGCGGCCAACAAGGGATGAGCCCTAGCTTCGGCATCGCCTTTGGCGGCGGCGGCGCGCGTGGGCTGGCGCATATCCATGTCATCGAGGCGCTGGACGAGCTGGGCATAAGGCCGGCGGCAATCGCCGGTTCGTCGATCGGCGCCATCATGGGCGCCGGCATGGCCTCGGGCATGACCGGCAAGGACATCCACGACTATACGCGCTCGATCCTCGGCCGCCGCGCCGAAGTGGCGACGCGCATGTGGCGGGCGCGGCCCGGCACTTTTGCCGAGGCGGTGCAGGGCGGCTTGCGGGTCAGCCAGTTCAATGTCGAGCGCATCCTCAAGGCATTCCTCCCCGACGCCATTCCCGAGACCTTCGCCGAACTCAAAATACCGCTGAAGGTGACGGCAACCGATTTCTACGGACACAAGCTCGCGGTGCTCGACGAAGGCGAGCTGCATTCGGCGCTGGCCGCCTCGGCGGCGATCCCGGCGGTGTTCCGCCCGGTGATGCGCGACGGCAGGCTGCTGATCGACGGCGGCATCTACAATCCCGTGCCGTTCGACCTCATCGAGCTCGACGCCGACATCATCATTGCCGTCGACGTGGTCGGCGCGCCGACCGAGGCCGGGCGCAAATTCCCGACCTCCGTCGACCTGATGTTCGGCGCCACGCAGCTGATGATGCAGTCGATCATCGCCAGCAAGCTCAACCAGAGCCGGCCCGACATTCTGATCCGGCCGGCGGTGTCGAAATACCGGGTGCTCGATTTCATGAAGGTCGAGGCGCTGATGGCCGAGACGGTGGCGATCAAGGACCAACTGAAGCGCGAGATCGAAAAGGCGGTCGAGGCCTGCACCAAGGCCGAAACCAGCAAGCGCACAAACCGTCTCGGCGGATGACAGCCGTCAGTCGTCGGGCGTCAGCGCCCGCTGGACCATGAGCGTGTATCCTTCGTAAGTGGCGCGGATCAGCTCGAGATTGGCGCCAATCTCAGCCCCACTTCATCTCGCCGGTGGCGACCTTGGAGCCGATGTCGAGCGCGACGCCCATGCCGAGGCCGGGGAAGCGGGCTTCCATGGCGCTCTTCAGCGCGGCAGCGTCCTTGGCCTTGGCCAGTTCTTCCTCGAAAGCGACGAGATAGGCCCTGGTGTGCTCGACGCCCGAAAGGTCCGTAGCGGCCTCAGGCGCCATGTGCCCGGGCACGACGATCGCCGGCTTGCGCGCCGCGATCTTTTCGAGATTGGCAAGCCAGGCGGCGCGCAGTTCCCTGGTCGGCGTGTCGGCGGTCCAGACATGCACGCCGGCAAAGATCATCACCCCGCCGAACACCGCGTTCAGCGACGGCACGAAGAGATAGCGCCGGTTGGCGAGGCCTTCCGCGGCGACGATCTCGATGCTCTCGCCATCGACGCTGAGCGCCTTGCCGTCGAACGCTTCGGGGATGACGACATCGGCCAGCGCCTGCGGGCCATTCTCCTTCAGCTGCGGCCCCCAGACGGCAAGCTTCTTTTCGACATTGCCGTTGATGGCGGCCACCGTCTCGGCCGCGGCGATCACCCGTGCCTGCGGGAACGCCTGCCTGATCGGCTTGAGGCCGAAATAATAGTCCGGGTCGGACTGGCTGACATAGATGGTGGTGAGCGTCTTGCCCGTCGCCTTGATCGCCTCGGCCACGGCCCGGCCGTCGGGGTAGGTGAAACCGCCATCGATCAGCACGGCTTCGGCGGCGCCGGAGACCAGCACCGGGGCGCGAAAGAAGCCGTTTTGCCCAGCGGGAAAATGCTTCCAGGAAAGCCCGCCGGCCGCATGGCCGAGCCCGGCGGGAGCAAAGACCGCGGCAGCGCCGGCGGCGAGGGTGGTTTTCATGATGGCTCTCCGTGTGAACATGGATGTCTCCTGGGAATGCGGAACTCGGCGGCGCGCAGCCTCGATGCCCGCAAGATTGCAAAAGCGGAATGCGTATTGAAGGCCGACAAAATAGACGTAATGTATGCCATTGCCTGACAATGAGCTGCACCTGCCATGAGCGAAGCATGAACCTGAACCGTCTGGCCTATTTCGCAGCGGTGGTCGATGCCGGATCGTTCACGCGGGCCGCCGAGCGGCTGGGCATCACCAAGGCGGTCGTCAGCCAGCAGGTAGCTCGGCTGGAGCGCGATGTCGGAACGACGCTGCTGATCCGCACGACGCGGCGCGTCCATCCGACCGAGGCCGGCCGGACATTCCATGCCCGCTGCCTGCAGGTCCTGCAGCAGGCCGAGGATGCCTTCGACGAGCTCGCGCAGGCCGCCGCCGAGCCGACCGGCACGCTGCGCATCGCCGCGTCTAACGACTACGGCACGTCGGCGGTGGTGCCGGTGGTCGCCGCCTTCAGCGCGCGCTATCCCGCCTGCCGGGTGGAGCTGACGCTGGGCGACGAGACGATCGACCTGGTTTCCGGCCACATCGACGTGGCCATCCGCGTCGGCTGGCTGGCCGATTCCAGCCTGCAGGCGCGGCGCATCGGCACCTTCCAACAATTCATGGTATGCGGCGCCGGCTTTGCAGGCCGGTTCACCGCCGGCGAACCGCAAGATCTTGCCGGGCTGCCCTTCGTCGCCAACATGGCGCTGCGCGAACCGCTGCTATGGCAATTTTCGCGCGGCGATGACGAGCAGGCCGTGCGCATGCAGGCAACGATTGCGATCGACGCGACGCCGGCAGTGCTGGCGGCGGTCCGCGCCGGCGCCGGCCTGTCGGTGCTGCCGGACTTTTTGGTGCGGGACGAGCTGGCCGCCGGGCGGCTGGTGCAGATCCTGCCCGAGTGGCGGCTGCCCTCCGGCGGCATCTACACAGTCTACCCCGCCGCCCGCTTCCGCCCGCCCAAGGTGATGAGGTTTGTCGAGATGCTGATTGCGGCCGTGCAGAAGGTGGAGGCAGGCGGGCGGGGGCGGTAGATTTGGGCGAGGCGCCCTTGGCCGAAGCTGCCAATCTCCCCCTCAAGGGGGGAGATTAGCCTTCATCACGGCTTGCCCATTCCAGCCGCATATTCCAGCGCCACCACGCCGTTGCTGAATTGCCTGGCCGAAATCAGCTCGAGCGGCAATTGCGCGCCGGGCGGGAACAGCAGCTTGCCCTGGCCGACGGCACCGGGGTAGCTGAGCAGCCTGATGCGGTCGACAAGGCCGTGGCGCAGCAATTCCTGCGCGACGCTGAGGCTGCCATGCACATAGATGTTGCCGCCGCTGCCTTGCTTCATCCCTCTGACCGCGTCCGGCAAGGCGCCAGTCAGCAGCTCTGCCGGCTGCCAGTCGAGCGCCGTCAAGCTGGTCGAGGCGACATATTTCGGCAGTGCGTTGAAGCGGTCGGCAAAATCTCCGGTCTCCTTGGGCCACGAGCCGGCAAAGATCTCATAGGTCGTGCGCCCCAAAAGCATGGCGCCGCTATCGGCAAGCTCGTCGTCCTTGAATTTTTGCATCTCGTCGTTCCAGGCGACGCTCGGCAGCTTCTCGACCTCGGCGATCCCATCGACGCTGATGAATTCGGTGACGATGAGTTTTCGCATGGCGGGTTCCTTTCTGCCGGAGGCGGGCGCGGGTCTTGTGCGAACTGCGCCATCAACTAGCGCGGCGCTTTTTCAGGGGCAGGGCTTTCCCCTGTTCGCTTCCAAAGACCGATACCGTGGGAGAAGCTTCTCCGGCCTGCCCGTCGTTCAGTCATGCCACAAGGTCCGTATCGGAGGCCGGTCTTTTTTGCCTGTCCCCGATTGGATCTGGTTCGTAGTTACCGGCTGCCTACAGGTGGGCAATACCGGCTTTCAGCAGTCCTTCGCGGACGTGCTGCACATCAGACTCCTGGGCATAGTGCAGGGTGGCGATAAATGAATCGAGGTCGAATTGGGGATCGAGCGTTCTGATCTTGCCTAGATGCGCCGCGGCCGCGATTTCGTCGCCGAGCCAGCCGTAGCAGGCAGCGGCGAAAGCGTGCTGAACCGAGTCCATGGTTGACAGATGCATGAAAGCTTCGATCGCCTCGCCATACTGGCGCGCGGCGAAATGCGCCTTTCCCAGATGGCTCCAGAACCTCTCCGGGTGGTGCGGGTTCAACTGCATTGCCTTGCGGATCCATTCAATTCCCTCTTCCGGCCTCCCCAGCCACGTCAATAACTCGCCTTGCTGCACCACCACGAGGTCGTAATTGGGATTGAGGGCCAGCGCCCGCTCTTGATGGTAGCGCGCTGTGGTCAGCTCATTGTTGTTCACGTTCACTGCGGCGAGGATGCGGTGGACATCGGCATCGTTGTTGTCCAGCGCCAGCGCCCTGTCCAGCGCTGCCTTAATGTTGTTCCAGACGGCATCCCTGTCTTCGCACCAGTTATGGACCCAGGCCTGGCCAAGAATGCAGGCCCGCCAGGCATGGGCATGGGCATAATCGGGGTCGAGCGCGACGGCCCTCTCTATCAAGGTTTGCGCGCGTTCATTATCCGCAATCGTGCTTCGGTGATGCAGCACCTTGGCAGCAAGCACACATTCATACGCGGCCATATTTGCAGGTTTCGCCCGCGCGAGCTGGTCCCGCTGAGCCGCCTCGACACGACCGGGCAGCGTGGCTGCGATCGCCGCGGTCACCTCATCCTGAATCGCGAATATGTCGTCCAGCTTCCGGTCATATTTGTCTGCCCAGATATGAGCGTCATTCGCCGTGTCGATGAGCTGAACCGTCACGCGCACCCTGTCGCCGATCTTGCGGACGCTTCCCTCCACCAGGTATTGGACGTCGAGTTTTTCGGCCACCTCGCGCACATTCACGGCGCGGTTCTTGTAGACGAAGGCGGAATTGCGCGAGATGACGAACAGCTCATGGTGGCGGGACAGTTCCGTGATGATGTCCTCCGTCAGTCCGTCCGCGAAAAATTCCTGCTCGGGGTCGCCGCTCATGTTGCTGAATGGCAGCACCACTATCGAAGGTTTCGAGATGGATCGCTTTGCCTCGACTTGTGGCAGGACAGGACTGTCAAACCCAACGCGATAGAGGCGAACCGGGCGGCTGATGTTCTTTAACGTCTTCTCGCCCAGGTCCTCCATGGCAATTTCGAGACGGTCGGCAATTTGGGTCGCCACCGCTGCGGTCACGCAGATGCCGCCGACGTCGGCGAGTTGCTCGATGCGCGAGGCAATATTGACGCCGTCGCCGAAAATATCATCATCGTCGAAAATGATGTCGCCGAGATTTATGCCGATCCTGAATTCGATGCGCCGTTCTTGCGGCACATCCGAATTGCGCCGTTTCATGCGCTGTTGGATTTCCACGGCGCATTTCACGGCATCGGTCACGCTCTGGAACTCAACGAGCATGCCGTCTCCGGTGGTCTTGATGATCCGGCCCTTGTTCTTCGCGATGGCGGGATCGACCAGTTCTATGCGATGGGTGCGAAGGCGTGCGAGCGTGCCGGATTCGTCGGCCTCCATTAGCCGACTGTAGCCCGCCATATCGGCAGCCAGAATTGCGGCTAGTCTCTGTTCCATCGCTGAACCAAAAACCAAGCCTATACTTCCTGGGCTGCCAAATCCAGCAATTTGGGTTGGTGGCTGAATCACGAAGTCTTCCTACCGCAGCAGCAAGAAAGGGCGCCTTCCGCCTGGTGGCTGCGAACTCGATCGCATCAATCGCCGGAGACGCCCCGATCCACGCGGCGTCAAACTCGTCGACGCGACATATTTCGGCAGCGCGTTGAACCGGTCGGCGAAGTCTCCGGTCTCCTTAGGCCACGAGCCGGCAAAAATCTCATAGGTCGTGCGCACAAAAGCATGGCGCCGCTGTCGGCCAGCTCGTCATCCTTGAACTTTTTGCATTTCATCGTTCCAGGTCACGCCCGGCAGCTTCTCGACCTCGGCAATGCCATCGACGCTGATGAATTCGCTGATGATGAGTTTTCTCATGGGGGGTCGTTTCTGTCGGGGGACGGATGGGACGGGGCTTTTGCGACAGGCCCGGTGAATTAGAGCCGCGTTCTGTCATGGGGAGGGGCGTTCCCCATTAGCTTCCAAAGACCGATAGGTGGGGAAAAGCTTCTCCGACCTGGACTAAGCTCCCAAGGTCGGATGATATTACCTGGGGCAGGCATCTCCAAAGAACAAATTGTAGAAAGATCATGGGGTTCGGGGTCTTCATTCACCGGTCAGATTCGATCTACAAAGACCACCCGGCTGAGCAATACCAGTTTCCTAGCCAATATCTGCGCCGGGTTGAAGCATGCGTCGGCGACTGGATCATCTACTATGAGCCCAGCAAGGTAGAAGAGAGCCGCGGCTATTTCGCCGTAGCCAAAGTCCAACAGGTCATCCCCGATCCTGCGAAGCCTGATATGTACCTCGCTCTGATCGAGCCCGGAACCTACCTCGATTTCGTCAATCCTGTTCCGTTTAACGGCGCGAATGGCATCGTTGAGAAGAGTGTACTTAACGACGAAGGGCGGATTTCCGGTCGCGCCCAATCGGCGGTCCGGCCAATCAGTCCAACCGACTTCAACCGCATTATCGATCTCGGCTTGGACAGTAATGAGTTATTGCTGCCGCGCGTTGATGAGAGCGGCACGTCGCTTGGCTTTCAGGATGAGCCAGCGCCGTTCGAGTTCGAGCAGAGCCGTGACCGCGTGAGTTACATTGGGTCACGAATCGTACGAGATCGTATTTTCCGCCGCATCGTCTTGCGCGCCTATGACGAACGCTGCGCGATTACGGGACTCAAGTTGATAAATGGCGGCGGCCGAGCAGAGGTTTCCGCGGCGCATATTCGACCGGTTGAAGCGAACGGTCCCGATATTGTCAACAATGGGATCGCACTGTCCGGTACAGCGCATTGGATGTTCGATCGCGGATTGATCAGCCTATCCGACGATCTGGAAATCCTGATCTCGCGACAGGTTAATGACCTCGACAGCGTGCAGGCGTTCGCAAACAAGACTCGCCGTGCACTTCCGCCTCGCCGACAGTCTGAGCGCCCGCATCCTCGTTTCTTGCAGTGGCACCGCGAGAACTGCTTTAAGCAGTGAGGCGCCGCCGGCGTGTTGGTGGGTGAGTTGGAACGGCCACTTTTGACCACTTGGCGACCTTCATTGTCCGCTTCTCGAATGGCAGCAATGCGCCTTACATTCGGTCATTCGTGCCAAAGTTTCCTTGCTCCTAGAAGCCGCCATTCGGTCATCTAGCCGGCGACAGCTGCACCGTCGCCTCGCGCGATATGGACAGCCCTCCGAGAAGCGGAGCGTACGCGGCGAGCCTGCGGGATACGAACTCCGTGAAGAGCCGCACGCGCTTCGTCTTGCGTGTTTCACCCTGTGTGAGAAGCCAGAGCGTTCCGTACATGTGCAGATCGGTGCCCGGCACCCTCACCAGTAGGGGGTCGGCATCGCCAATGAAGCACGGCAGTGTCGTCATCCCGAGCCCTTGCCGTACAGCAGCGATCTGCGCCTCGCCGTCCGTGGTCCTGAATGGGATCCTCGTGGTGCGAACCTCACCCTCGCTGGCCCATTCCGGAATTCCATGAATGCTTATGACGATCCACCGGATGGGATCAGGCGCGCCCGCACGCCATGCGGCTAGTCGATCGCAGGACATGTAGACGCCGCCGAACAGCTCCGGTCCCTTCTGGCCGTGAAGATTGAGCGGCAGGGTTTTGCGGTCGTAGACGACGCGGATGGCGACGTCGGCCTCTCGGTTGGTCAGATTTGCGAGCTCGCCGGACGACAAGATCTCCATCTCGATGTCCGGATGCAGACGCGCGAAATCGGCGAAGTCCGCGATGAGCAGGTGTGTCGCGAGGGACGGAGCCAACGTCACCCGCAGAAGCCCGCGCACGCTCTGGTCGCGCCCGAAGACGCGCGTCTCCAGCTGGTGCGACGACGCTTCCATCTGGTTCGCGAGCTCGAGGACCTCCTCGCCCGCAGCCGTCAGGCGGTAGCCCGAAGGCAGCTTTTCGAACATCTGCGCCCCGAGGCGGTCCTCGAGCTGGGCGATGCGTCGCAGCACCGTCGCGTGGTTGACGCCGAGGCGCTTGGCGGCAGCCCGCACCGAGCCTCCGCGCGCGACGGCAAGAAAGTAGCGAATGTCATCCCAGTCGATCATGGTGCAATCCGGCACCGCGCGGTGCGCCTTCCAAGCCCATTCTAACACACTGATCTGTAGTAGCTGGATCATTTTCGCACCACCGATGTGCGCGATTCCGCACTCACCGCCTGACTTCGGCGAACCCATTTTGAGGATCTCGATGAAACCTCACCGTACAGCCAATCAGCGAAAGACAAAAGATTATGAAAGCACTCGAAGGTAAAATCGCAGTCATCACGGGCGGAAGCAGCGGGATCGGGTTAGCGACAGCCAAGCGCTTCGTGGAAGAAGGTGCGCACGTCGTGATCACCGGGCGAAGAGAGAAAGAGCTGAAGGAGGCCGCAGCCTTCATTACGAGAAACGTTACGGCGGTCGTCGGCGACGTGTCGCGCTTGGAAGATCTGGACCACCTCTATGCCATCGTGAAAGAGAAACATGGTCACATCGACATTCTCTTCGCGAACGCGGGCGCAGGGACAATCGCACCGCTCGCGGTCGCTACTGAGGCCCATTTTGACCAGACCTTCGATGTGAACGTGAAGGGTCTGTTCTTTACGGTGCAGAAGGCCCTTCCTCTCTTCAAAGACGGCGGTTCGATTATCCTGAACTCTTCAGTGTCGAACGTGTTGGGGGTTCCAGGGTTTAGCACCTACGCCGCGAGTAAGGCTGCTGTGCGCAACTTTGCGCGCGCTTGGACACTGGAGCTGAAAGACCGCAAAATCCGCGTGAACGCGATGAGCCCCGGGCCAATCGAGACCCCCGCCTTAGAGACAACGACAGGCCTTACCCCCGAGCAAGCCGAGCAAGCGGCCGCCCAGTTTGCGTCACAGATCCCAATGGGTCGCAGGGGAAAGCCAGAGGAAATTGCGGCTGCCGTCACCTTCCTCGCCTCAGATGAAAGTTCTTACATCACCGGCGTGGATCTGGCGGTCGATGGAGGCATGGCGCAGGTCTGACCCGGCGTTAACACAGGATCGGAGAAGCATTATGAGTTACGCACTTATCGGCTTCGGCAAGATCGGTCACGCTCTCGCCAAGGCGTTTGCCCGCAAGGGCATCGAAGTGTCCGTGGCAACCACGCGCGACCCGGAAAGCTTTGCATCCGACGCGGCCGCGATCGGACCCACGATCATCCCCAAAACACTGGCGGAAGCGGTCAAGGCGGACATCATCTTTTTGGCGGTCCGTTTCGAAGCGCACCCGGATGTCGCGAAGGCGCTCCCCAGCTGGCAGGGCAAGACGATCATCGATGTGACCAATGCCTACGGCGTGCCCCCTGAGGAACTGGGAGGACAGCCTTCGTCCAAGTTCGTCGCACAGGCCTTCACTGGCGCAAGACTGGTCAAGGGCTTCAACCATTTGATCGCTGCCACCCTTGACCAAGACCCGGCCGTGCATGGTGGCAGGAGAGTCGTGTTCCTGGCGAGCGACGATGACGCTGCCGCAGCGGAGATTGGTGCGCTCGCGGAAAAGCTCGGTTTCGCGCCGATCAAACTTGGCGGGCTTTCGGAAGGCGGATTGCTAGTCCAGGCGCGCGGAAATAGCTGGGGTCAACTGATCTTCAAGGACTTGGTCAAGTTCGACTGATGAACACGACGTGCCAACCGGCAGGGCCACGATGCACGGATCGGATCGAGCACGATGCGATCCGTGCGAAATGGAGAAGTTCCATGAGCATTGAGAAGAACATCCAGACGGTGAAGGACTTCTTCGCCGCGATCGGCCGCGGCGACAGGGAGGCTCTGCTGGCGCTGGCCGCCGAAGACATCGAGTGGATCATCCCGGGCGAGGACTGGCCGCTGGCCGGAACGCGCCACGGACACGCCGGGATGGCGGATTTGCTTGAGACGGCATCCAAGTCGATAGAAACGTCCACGGAACCCCGGGAGTTCGTAGCGCAAGGAGACCGGGTCCTCGTCGTCGGCTTCGCGAGGGGAAAGATCAAAGCTACGAACAGGACGTTCGAGGACGACTGGATCTTCGCCATCACGGTCCGGGATGGTAGGCTGACCAACATCCGGGAATATGTCGACACGCAAGCACTGGCCCGGGCCTCGCAGATGGACGCGTCCGGGCTCGCGTAGCGCTGGCCCTCTGCGGCCATCG
This sequence comes from Mesorhizobium sp. M1328, assembly GCF_040318075.1. Taxonomy (NCBI): domain Bacteria; kingdom Pseudomonadati; phylum Pseudomonadota; class Alphaproteobacteria; order Hyphomicrobiales; family Phyllobacteriaceae; genus Mesorhizobium; species Mesorhizobium sp. M1328. Next base: position 210,401 of record NZ_JAMYLO010000003.1, read on the forward strand.
GCTCGGGGTAGACGGTGGATCAGCCGTGGATTGCCCGCCTCGCACGCCGCCCGCTCGTCGAATGCCTAACCGTAAGGGAGATTCCGATGTACGACCAATCCAAGCTATCCGAGTTGATCCGGTTCGCCCGCATCGATGCGGGCTCCACCGTCATCGACGTGTACCCTGGCGACGGAGACTGGACGCGCCTCTTCTCCGACATCGTCGGACCAGAGGGGCGGGTCTACAGCTTCGTGCCGGCCGAGGTCGCCCACTTCAAGAACGATCCGGTCGGCCGCATCCAGACGCTCTCGAAGGAGCCGGGCCGAGGGAACGTCGAGGCCGTCTCGGCGGACCTCGTGGCGATGCCGGAGGTCACGCAGCCAGCGGATGTCCTGTGGTTGCACCTGTTCTACCACGATCTCCACACCGCGCTGATTCAGGCCAGGGGCGCGACGGCGGCCCAGTTCAATCGAGCGGTCTATGAGCGGCTGAAGCCCGGTGGGTCCTACGTCATCGTAGACCACGCCGCCGCCGTCGGGGCGGGCACGAGCGACGCCCAGTCGCTGCATCGTATTGAGCCTGCATCCGTTCGGCAGGAGGTGGAGGCGGCTGGCTTCGTACTGGACGCGGAAAGCACCATCCTCGCGAACAAGGACGATTCGCACTCGATCAAGGTCTTCGATCCCTCGATCAAGGGCGAGACCGATCGCTTCGCCTATCGGTTTTTGAAGATCTGACACTAGGCCACTCGCCAACGATGAGGTCGGCTCTCGCACGGGACGCGGCTTTGACAAATGCGACGACCCATTGTGGGTCGGTTTCGGAACGACCGCTTTACCGCAGAAGTTGGTTGAAACCGGATCGTCCGCTAACGGCCCAATCGAGACGCTCGGGTCATACTCGCCAAGCGTCCGCTCGTGGCGCCTTGTTGACCTTGGACCAAGAGAGACGCGATCTTAAAACACGCCGAGTCAACCTGCCGGTATCACCGGTGCAGCCGGATCGTGCGGTCCAGGAACATGGCCGGCGGGGACCACTGCCGCCGCGCCGAGTACGTGCTTCTCTTGGTCGTCGAAGAAAATGTGCGCACCGAGTGCCTTTAATATAGGTGCTTTCTCACGGCTTCCGACGAAGTGCGCCTCATCGGCAGGTGTCCCCCAAGCCCTCAGCGTGCGAATGACACGCTCGTGGGCAGGGGCGTTCCGAGCCGTGACTAGTGCGATGCGGACCTTGCTTACGTTACCCTCATCCAGGAAAACTCGCCGCAACGCGGACAGCTTATGAAGAAAATTTCCAAACGGGCCGCGCGCCATTGGATTGCTCGCGTTCGCGGTCTCATGAGCTAGGAAGGCGTCCAATCCATCCTCTTTGTAGATCGCGTCGGACTCGGGACCAAACACGACAGCATCGCCGTCGAACGCGACCCGGACCTCGCCCGAGGGCGTTTCGGCACGGTCCTTAGGTGCCAAGCCGAGCCGGGCGGCAGCCGCACCGCCAATTACCGCTCCTTTTACGTCCGCGTCCGCGTTCGAGAGAAATAGGTCGATGCCCCACGCCGGTACAAAGGGCGCAAGCGACCGCCCGCTAGTAAAACTACCCGTCTTAACGACAAGCCCGTGGTGATCGATCGACTTGAAGGCCCGGAGCGAGAGGTCTGGCGAATTCTGCGACAAGAGGATCACCTCGACATAAGGCGCCGCGCCGGGATCGTTCAGCGCGAGTAACCGCTCGACCACCTCGAAGCCGGCGCCCCTGCCGAGGATGACTCCCTCCCGTTCGAGCTGCATAGCGGCATAAGCCTTGACGCCGTACTCCTCGAATATGCGATGCTCTTCCTCCAAGTCAAAAAGCGCGCGCGTAGAGATACCGATGCGGAGAGGGCTAGATCTAAGCGCAGCCGCTGGATCGCGATTTCCCTTGTCGTCCTCGGCCCTAAGCGCGGCATCCATGACTTCCATGTGCGCTAACTCCCGACCTGGGCCCGCCTTGGAGGAACCCCTTTTCACAACTGCGTATTTCAAAGCATTGGAGACGTGTGATTAACTTACCTAAGTCTACTACCACAACTGGGTTGCCATCATCCTATCAGTCAAGCGACTAATCGCCCGCTGCTTGAGGGTTTTCAAACTCCGCGCTGGCCGCGAGCGTCTGTTCTTGGGCGCAAGGCGGTCGTTGACTGGTAACCGCTGCTCGCCTCACCCACCCCACTATACCCGCTTGCATTCCCAGCATTCGCATCTTAACCTCCTCTGGGAAAACCTTTTCTCAGTCCTTCAAGCGTCGCCAACCACCCAAATCGACACGCTACTGGCCTCTCCGTTGCCGGCGTCAGCGTTGCAACCGCCTCAAAAGCGCTTAACGGGCAGGGGCGGATGACTGCCGAGACGCGCGAGCGGATTCGTGAGACGGCGCAGCGGCTGGGTTTTCGCCCGAACAGCCTGGCGCAGAGCCTGTTGCGGCGGCTCCTTTACCGTCGGGCCCGCTGACCAACGACCTATCGCCGCGCCTTCGCCGCGCATTTGTGACGGTCACCGCCCTCATGAAGCAACTCTGATATTTGGTATCATGGTGCGATGCCAAGCCGTTGCCGGAGGGGATGCGGGTAACGTCAGCAAAGTGGAACAATCCGGCAGCCGGCGGGTTTGTAGGATGAAGGGCGATCTGTTTCGGAGGAAGATTACGATGAAACGCGTCCTTGCCCAAATTGCGGTGCGACTGATGCTCGGCGGCGTAACCGCCTGTCTGCTCACGGTCGTCCAAATTCCCAACCCGATCATGCCGTTGTCGCTTGTGTCCGAGGCAAGGGCTGCCACCACCGTTTCGATCAGCACATTCTACGAAGACCTGTCTTCCTATGGTGATTGGGTCTCGTATCACGGAGCGACCGTTTTCGTGCCGGTTGATGTACCTGACGGTTGGCGTCCGTATACCGTTGGACACTGGGCCTATACCGAGCAGTATGGCTGGCTGTGGATATCCGACGAGCCATTCGGCTGGGCGACGTACCATTACGGCCGGTGGGGCTATGCCGACGATATCGGCTGGTACTGGGTTCCGGGCACCCGTTGGGCGCCGGCATGGGTGAGTTGGCGTCGTGACAGGGAGCACATGATTTGGGCTCCGCTGCCGCCGCGCCGCGATCCGGATTTGATTTCAATCGAGGTGACCTTCGACACGACGCCGGATTATTACTGGGTTGTGGTCCCCACCCGCGAATTCCTTGCTGCGGACATTTCTACCGTCGTTATCCGGGATGAGCCGGAGTTTGTGCGCATCGTCGAGGCGGCCGAGCCGGCCGGCGACGTGACGATCCAGAACAATGTGGTGATCAACAAAGTCATTGATGTTGATGTGATCGAGAAGGAGACGAACCAGGAGGTGACTGCCGTCAAGGTCAGCAAGACCGACGCGCCCGAGCAGTCCGGCAAATTGGAAAACGATACGGTCACGGTCTTTCAAGGTGAGGTGAAAGCCGATGCCGATGCCAAACCAGCTAAGCTCAAAGACATCGAGGAGGTGAAGCAGGTTCAGGCTGGCCGCAAATCGAAGCCGACCGAAGGCGCAGCAACGAGCGAACAGGCCGAGCCGGAAAAGACCGCCAAGCCTGAGAAGCCGACGGCCAAGGAGCAGCCCGCCGCCGGGCAGCAGCAGGCTGAGCCCGAGCAGGCGGCCAAGCCTGAGAAGCCGAAGACCAAGAAGCAGCCCGCCACGGAACAGCAGCAGGCTGAGCCCGAACAGACGGCCAAGCCTGAGAAGCCGAAGACCAAGAAGCAGCCCGCCGCCGAGCAGCAGCAGGCCGAGCCGGAACAGGCGGCCAAGCCTAAGAAACCGAAGACCAAGAAGCAGCCCGCCGCCGAGCAGCAGCAGGCCGAGCCCGAACAGACGGCCACGCCTGAGAAGCGGAAGGCCAAGAAGCAGCCCGCTGCCGAGCAGCAGCAGGCTGAGCCGGAGCAGGCTGCCAAGCCTGAGAAGCGGAAGGCCAAGGAGCAGCCAGCGGCCGAGCAGCAGCAGGCCGAGCCCGAGCAGGCGGTCAAGCCCAAGCCACAGAAACAGAAAAACAAGGCGTGCGATCCACAGACTGAGAACTGCTAGCTCTGCGGGTAGACTTCGGCACCGCGATTATTCGATCGCGGTGCCCGTCGTGGACCTAGGGCAGACATTCGCAGTTGCCTGCCCGAACAACCAGGCCATTCCCCCTTGCCATCCCCACATCCTTCGTCCTAATCTCCCTCTGAGAAAACCTTTTCCCAAATCGCCCCGCAGCCGCTGACCCCACCATTCAGCACCCGCAGGGGCCATAAGAGAAAAGCTTTTCTCAATGGGAGGATCGAAATCCAAATCATGGCGTCCGATGCGCAGCCAACGCCCGCCAAACAGCCGGTCACCTTGCGCGAGGTGGCCGCCATTGCCGGCGTCAGCGTCGCCACGGCGTCAAAAGCGCTGAACGGGCAAGGGCGGATGACGGCCGAGACGCGGACCCGTATTCGCGAGACGGCGCAGCGGCTTGGCTTTCGCCCGAACAGCCTGGCGCAGAGCCTGCTGCGGCGGCGCTCCTTTACCGTCGGGCTGTTGACCAACGACACCTATGGCCGCTTTTCGCTGCCGCTGATGGCCGGCGTTTCCGATGCGCTGGTCGATGCCGGCGTCTCGGTGTTCCTGTGCAATGTCGAGGACGACCCGCGCCTTGCCCAGCTGCATGTCGATGCCATGCTCGACAAGCGCGTCGACGGCATCATCGCCACCGGCAAGCGCATCGACCGCCATCTGCCGGTCGACCTCGCCAATCTCGGCATTCCGGCGATCTACGCCTTCACCGAGCCCGATCCCAACGCCATCGCGTTCGTATCCGACGATGCCGGCGGGGCGCGGCTGGCGGTCGAGCACTTTTGCCGCCTCGGGCGGCGGCGCATCGCCCATGTCAGCGGTCCCGCAAGTTTTGCCGTGGTGCACGCGCGGGCGCAGGCCTATCGCGAGGTGCTGGCCGAGAACGGCCTGCCCGTCATGGAGCCGCTGCTCGGCCCGTGGTCGGAAGCCTGGGGGCATGAGGCGGTCAGAAAACTGTTCGACGGCGACGACGGCACGGGCGAAAAGCCCGATGCGGTGTTTTGCGGCAACGACCAGATCGCGCGCGGCGTCATCGACGCTTTGCGCGAGCGCGGTATCGGCGTGCCGGACGAGGTCGGCGTCATCGGCTTCGACAATTGGCAGATCGTCGCCGAGGCGACCCGCCCGCCGCTGACCTCGGTCGATATGAATCTCGCAGCACTTGGCCGCGAGGCCGGCCTTGCCCTGCTTTCGCTCGTCGGCGGCGAACCCGCTTTGCCGGGCATCAGAAAACTGCCGTGCCGGCTGGTGGTGCGTCAGTCATGCGGCCGTCCGCCGGACGGCTGAACGAAACGGGCCGTGTCGATAGTCACCTGCTTGGGGGCGCGGCTAAATTAGAACCATGTGGAGGAGAAGCATGAGAACCACCATTACCGGGCTCGCCATCGCCGCGAGCATTCTGGGCACGCTGGCAACAGCCGGCTCGGCCGCCGCCGACACCGCCAACATCTGGGTTCGCGCCGACGGCTCGAACTTCATGCCGCGCATCGTCGATGCCTTCAACAAGGGGCATCAGAACCAGATCAAGCTCGACATCATCCCCAACGCCGAAATCATCCCGAAATACGGTGCGGCCGCCGCCGGCGGCACGGCGCCCGACGCGCTGTCGCTCGACCTGATCTACACGCCGTCCTTCGCCGCCGCAGGCCAGCTGGAGGACATCACCGACTGGGCGAAATCGCTGCCTTATTTCGCCAGCCTGTCGCCGGCGCATGTCAAGACCGGCACCTATAAGGGCCGCATCTACGGGCTGCCGTTCTCGGCCGATAGCTCGGTGCTGATCTGGAACAAGAAGTTGTTCAAACAGGCCGGCCTCGACCCTGAAAAAGGCCCGACCAACTGGGCCGAGATCGAAGCCGATGCCGAAAAGGTCAACGCGCTCGGCGGCGACATCAAGGGCTTCTATTTCTCCGGCAATTGCGGCGGCTGCAACATCTTCACCTTCACGCCGCTGATCTGGGCCTCGGGCGGCGACATCCTGACGGAGGACGGCTCGAAGGCGACGCTGGACACGCCGCAGATGCGCGGCGCCATCGACCTCTACCGTTCGATGGTCAAGAAGGACCTGGTGCCTTCAGGCGCGCAGACCGACACCGGCTCCAACTTCTTTGCCGCCTTCGCCACCGGCAATATCGGCATCTCGCCCTCCGGCGCTTTCGCCATCGGCGCGCTCAACACGCAATATCCCGATATCGACTACGGCATCACCTTCCTGCCGGGCAAGGATGGCGGCTGGTCGTCGTTTGCCGGCGGCGATAATTTCGTCGTCACCAAAGGCACCACCAAGGTCGCGGTGGTGAAGGAGTTCCTCGACTTCGCTTATTCGCTCGAAGGCCAGACCATCCTGGCGAAATACGGCAGCCTGCCGGTGCGAGGCGACATCGCCAATGAGGCGTTGAAGGACCTCGACCCGCGCTACAAGGTCGCCGCCGAAGCCATGGGCAAGGGCCGCACGCCCTATTCGGTGGTGTTCAACGACCTGATCAACTCGGCCAACGGTCCGTGGAACCAGATGATGAACGAGGTCTTCTTCGGCGAAGACGTCGACGGCGCCATCGCCAATGCGCAGGAGACCATGCAGTCGATCATCGATTCGGCGCCGCAGAAGTAAAGCGCCACCTCCCCCTCGAGGGGAGGTCGGACCGAAGGTCCGGGTGGGGTCGTTGCGGCAGTGCTCGACGCTTTCTTTTCTGTTGGAGCACTTCGCAGGCGACCCCACCCCGGCCTTCGGCCGGACCCTCCCCTCAAGGGGGAGGGGGACGTCCCACCAATGGAAGACCCGCATGACCACCATCACAGCAATCTCCGCCCCGGCGCGCCCCAGAAAACTCGTCGGCGCCGGGCGCCGGCAGTGGATCGGCCTGCTCTATGTCGCGCCGGCCGTCGCTCTTGTCGTCGTCTTCTTCATTGTGCCGCTTTGCATGACCGCCTGGATGTCGCTGCACAACTGGCCGCTGATGGGCGCGCATAGCTTTGTCGGCCTCGACAATTATTGGGCGATCCTGCGCGATACGCGTTTCTGGAACGCGCTGAAGTTCACCGGCTACTACACGGTGGTGGTGACGATCGCGATCTTTGCCGTCGCCTTTCCGCTGGCGCTGTTCATCGAAAGGCCGCGGCAGCTGACCGGCTTCTACCGCACCTCCTTCTTCATGCCGGCCGTCATCGGCTTCGCCTCGGCGAGCCTTTTGTGGTCGTGGCTGCTCAACGTCGATTCCGGCCTGTTCAGCCCGGCCGCTTTCGACCTCGGCCTGACCGAGAAGAAATTCAACCTGCTGGCGACCTTCCAACCGGCCTTCTGGTCGATCATCGCCATGGTGGTGTGGAAGGTGGCGGGCTTCACCATGATCATCCTGATGACCGGGCTGCAGTCGATCCCGCCGGATCTGCAAGAGGCGGCGATGATCGACGGGGCAGGGCCATTCGCGCGTTTCCGCGCCATCACCTTGCCGCTGATGCGCCGCACGCTGGCGCTGGCGCTGATCCTGTCGGTGGCCGGCTCGATCCTCGCCTTCGACCAGTTCTACATCATCCTGCGCGGCGGCCCGCGCAACCAGACGCTGACCGCCGTCTACTGGATCTTCAACCAGTCCTTCGTGTCGTTCAAGCTCGGCTACGGCGCGGCCCTTTCGATGATCCTGCTGGTCATCCTGGTGGCGCTCAGCCTCATCCAGCTGCGGCTGCTGCGCCAGCCAGAGGGGGTCGACTGATGGCGCAGGCAAGGAGCCGCAAACGCCGCATCGGCATGCAGATCGCCGAGCATGCGACCGGCATCACCGCATCCATTCTGTTCCTGGCGCCGATCGCCTGGACTGTGCTTTCGGCCTTCAAGCCGGCGCAGGAGGCGCGCCAGCCGCCGCTGCCGCCCTGGCCGACGACTGGGTTTTCGCTTGAGAACTACGCCACGCTCAACACCTTCGGCGATGGCCTGTGGCTGCCGGCGCAAAACAGCATCTATGTCTCGGTGATGACGGTGGTGCTGTCGGTGATCGTCAGCGTGCTCGCCGGCTACGGTTTTTCGCGCTTCCGCTTTCCGCTGAAGAACCTGCTGTTCGTCGTCATCCTGTCGACGATCATGATCCCGTTCCAGTCGATCCTGACGCCGATCTTCCTGGTGCTGACAAAAATCGGCCTGCACAACACACTGACCGGGCTGGTCTGCGTCTACGTCACGCTGCAGCTGCCGTTCTCGATCTTCATGATGCGCAACGCCTTCGACGCGGTGCCGCGCGAGATCGAGGAGGCCGCGCGCATGGACGGCGCCAACAATGTCACCATGCTGCTCAGGGTGATGCTGCCGCTGGTCTGGCCGGGCATCGTCACCATCGCGCTGTTTGCCTTCCTCGGCGCCTGGAACGAGTTTTTGGCAGCCCTGGTGCTGATGACCGACCAGTCGAAATTCACGCTGCCGATCATGATGACCGCACTGCAGTCCGGCCGCTTCGGCGCCATCGACTGGGGCGCCGTGCAGGCCGGCGTCACCGTCATGATGGTACCGTGCCTGGTGCTCTTCCTGCTGCTGCAGCGCTTCTACATCCGCGGCCTGATGGCAGGGGCCGTCAAGTGACCACAAGAAATCGAACCGGAGTAAATTGATGACCGCATCGCAATCCGCCAGTCAGGGCGCCAAGCCGAAACTCGCCTTCCGCCCGCTGCCGGTGCCGCAGGTCGATGTGCGCGGCTTTTGGGGCGACCGCGTCGATGCAGTCGCGAGCAAAACCGCCGGCATCCTCTACGACCGCTGCGTCGAGGCGCGCATGCTCGAGCAGATCGACCCGGACCGGCCATCGCCCGGCGTCGTCATTCCGTTCCACTCACCCTCACCGGACGAGGCGGCAACCGCCGGCAACGAGTTCACCGGATCGACGGTGACCACGCAGATGTTCTGGGACTCGGACTGGGGCAAGACCATCGAGACCGCCGCCTATTCGCTCTACCGCCGCCGCAACGACGAGCTCGAGAAGAAGATCGACGCCGTCATCGACATGTACGGCAAGCTGCAGCAGCCCGACGGCTATCTGTCGAGCTGGTACCAGCGCATCCAGCCCGGCCTGCGCTGGACCAATCTGCGCGATTGCCACGAGCTCTATTGCGCCGGCCACCTGATCGAAGGCGCGGTCGCCTATTACCAGGCCACGGGCAAGCGCAAGCTGCTCGACATCATGTGCCGCTATGTCGACCATATCGCCGAGACGTTCGGTCCCGAGCCCGGCAAGAAGAAGGGCTATTGCGGCCATGAGGAGATCGAGCTGGCGCTGGTCAAGCTGGCGCGGGTGACGGGCGAGCGCAAATACATGGAGCTTGCCAGATACCTCATCGACCAGCGGGGCCAGCAGCCGCATTATTTCGACGAGGAGGCGCGCGCCCGCGGCGCCGACCCCAAGGCCTATCATTTCAAAACCTACGAATACAACCAGTCGCACAAGCCGGTGCGCGAGCAGGACAAGGTCGTCGGCCACGCGGTGCGTGCGATGTACCTCTATTCGGGCATGGCCGACATCGCCACCGAATATGGCGACGACACGCTGCGGGTGGCGCTCGACCGGTTGTGGGACGATCTCATGACCAAGAACCTCTACGTCACCGGCGGCCTCGGGCCGTCCTCGCACAATGAGGGTTTCACCGCCGATTACGACCTGCCCAACGATACCGCCTATGCCGAGACCTGCGCTTCGGTCGGCCTGGTGTTCTGGGCAAGCCGCATGCTCGGCATGGGTCCCAATGCGCGCTACGCCGACATCATGGAGCGGGCCCTCTACAACGGCTCGATCTCCGGCCTGTCGCTGGACGGCTCGCTGTTCTTCTACGAAAATCCGCTCGAAAGCCGCGGCGCCCACCACCGCTGGAAATGGCACCGCTGCCCGTGCTGCCCGCCCAATGTCGGCCGCATGGTCGCCTCGATCGGCAGCTATTTCTACGGCCTGTCGGACACAGCACTTGCCGTCCATCTCTATGGAAACGGCACGGCTCGTTTCGATATCGCCGGGACGCAAATAGAGCTCACCCAAACCAGCAACTATCCCTGGGACGGCGCGGTCTCGATCTCCGTCGAACCGGAAGCTCCGACCGAGTTCACCTTGCATCTGCGGCTGCCGGCCTGGTGCCGCAAGGCGGCGCTTAAGGTCAATGGCGCCGATGTCCATCTGGATGCTATCACCAGCGACGGCTATGCCGCGATCCGCCGCGAATGGCGCAAGGGCGACCGCGTCGAGCTCGACCTCGAAATGGCCGTCGACCGCCTCTACGCCAATCCGCAGGTGCGGCAGGATATCGGCCGTGTCGCACTGGCACGCGGACCGCTGATCTATTGCGTCGAGGAGACCGACAATTCCAGCCAGCTGCACCGCATCGCCCTGCCGCGAACGGCCGACATCGAGGCGCATCAGCAGCCGAACCTTTTGGGCGGTGTCGTCACGCTTTCGGCGATTGCCAAAAAGGAGGCTTTGGAAAACTGGGAAGAGGGGCTCTACCGCACCGAACCGCCGGCGGTCGAGGAAGCAAAAATCACCGCCGTGCCGTATTTCGCCTGGGACAACCGCGACCCCGGCGAGATGCTGGTCTGGCTCAGGGACGAATGAAGCCCGACGGCGGCGCCCGACCGATCTCCTCGGCCACAAGCTCCTGCAGCTGCCAGAGATTGCGGTCGCGGATGCCGCACGCGTCGAGATGGCGAATGGTCTCGAACAGATATTCGGCGCCTGAACCCCAATGGCCGACGGCCGTGGCCAGGGTCGCCGCTATCGCTCGCTTTTCGAGCTTGCCGGCATAGCGCGGATTGGCGGGATCGACAACGAAACCAAGCGCTTGGCCCATGCCGTCGCCCGTCCTGACCTGCAGCCAGCGCGGCACGTTGACGGCCGGCAGGATGGTCATCTCACGGCGCAGCAGCGCTTCGAGATTGGCCGCCACGGGCTCGGCGATCTCGAACACCATGCCCTGACATTGGCCGCCGCGGTCGAGCGCCATCATCAGGCCGGGCTGCTCGACGGTGCCCCTGAAGCGTTGCACCGTAAAACAAAACGAACGGTGCCAGCCCGTCGCCACGGCCCGTTCGCCACCCCTGACCTCGCCGGCCGGCTTCCACAGCAGCGAACCATAGGCGAACAGCTTCACCGGCCCGGCCGGCGCGCCGGCCAGCACCTCGTCGCGAATGCGCGCGTAATCGGCATCGGTCATGTAGACCATGCCCGGCGTCGGCCCGGCGTCCTCGACCGCCCGCAAGGTGCGGGCGACCAGCGCCTCGGTCAGCGCCATCGGTGACTTGCGCGGCGCCGACCGACGCCGCGATGCGGCGGAAATGACCTTACTCATCCTCATGCTCTCAGCTTTGCCGCCATGTTGCCGAAGGCTGGAGGATTCTCAAGGGCCGAATACACCGGCGCGGTATCGGGATTGGAACCGTCATGTACAACAGCTTGCGCGTCGAATTCCAGCCACGGCACCGCATCGCTCTGCCGCGAACCGCTGAGATCGAGACACACAAGCAGCCGAACCATCTGGGCGGCGGCGTCACGTTTTCGGCAATTGCCAAAGAGGAGGCTTTCGAAAACTGGGAAGAGGGGTTCTACCGCACTGAACCGCGGGCTGTGGAGGAAGCGAAAGTCACCGCCGTGTCGTATTTCGCCTGGGACAACCGCGACCCCGGCGAGAGCTGGTCTGGCTCAGTGACGCCGGATAGGCGGTATCGCCAATTTGAGCCGCGCGCACGGCTTGAATTCGCCGGGGGGCGCGTCATAGTGGCGCCTGCCATTTGAACGGGTGGAGGCAGATTTTGGCGCTCGAAGCTGTCGCGCGTCCGAACGCCGGTCGCCGCTTTGTTGCGGTAGCCGTCGTCGCGGTGCCGTTGGCGTTCGTCGTCAGTGGGCTGGCCATTCGCTATGCCGCATTTGCTTCGGTTTCGGCAGAACCCGGCTTCGCGGCCTATGCCCAGGCGCTCTGCCGCTGGGATTGCGCGTGGTATGTCGGCATTTCCGAACACGGCTATGAGCGCTTTCCCATTCCAGGCCAGAGCAATGTCGGACGCTGGGGCTTCTTCCCGCTCTATCCGATGCTGGTGGCGGCCATCCGGTCTGTTTTCCCTTTCCCGACCATCCTGGTCGCATCGATCACATCGATTGCGTGCAGCTATGCCGCCTGCCTGGTGGCGTGGCCACTGCTCGAGAAGAACATGCGCGCTTATGTGCTGTATTGCGCCTTCCTGCTCAGCGGCCCGTTCTCCTATCACTTCACGACTTTCCTGACCGAACCTCTTTTCGTGCTCCTGACTTCGTGCGTTTTTCTGGCGCTCAAACGCTCCAGCTATCTGGCTGCTGGACTGTCATCGGCTCTCCTGTCGGCAACCAGGCTCGTCGGAGTGCTTGTTGTATTCGCGACCGTCATTCAGATGTTCAGGGATTACCGCGCAAAGGGCGGGCCGACGCTGTCGTTCCCGCGTTGGCTGCTTGGCCGACCGGATCTGCTCGTCGCGATCTTCATCTCGCCTGCCGGTCTATTCGCCTACGTCCTGTTCCTCCATCTGACCCTCGGCGACGGCTTTGCCTTCCTGCATGTCCAGCGCGCGTTTGGACGGGTGGCGGGCAATCCGCTCGCTTTTGTATGGGATGGGCTCTCGGTCCTTCCGACAACTAGATGGCTGCCTACGGCGCCGCAATGGAGCGCGCTCGCCGCACTCATAGGACTGGCGCTATCGGCGGTTCTGGCGGTTCGCAGGCAGTATGGCGCCGCGTTGTTCTGCGCCTGCTGCATCATCCTGCCGCTGATCACGAACCTGGCGTCGATGGTCAGATACGTCGTCGGGCTTGCGCCTCTGACAATGTTGCTAGCCATGCTGCTGTCCGTGTCGAAGCTGACTTATCTCGCGGCTCTGGGCCTCTTCCTAAGCGCCTGTTATTTCATGACCGTGGCATGGATCGGAGGCTATCTTGCCCTGGTCTAGCTTTCCGGAGCCATATCGGCGCTCCGCCTCGTTCGGCGGCTACGCGCTGGCGGCGGTTCTGGCGGGAACAGAAACCGTCATTCTTGCGCTTGCTCTTAATCCGAATGTCAACGCCGATTATCGCGCCTATTACATTGACCGGACGACGACCTGCCTCAATCGCGATGCGGTCGGCAGCTATACCCTAGGCGAGACGGTGTCGTTCCGGTCCGACGGCGCCAAAAAGGCAGCCGGCATGAGGGTCTGCGGCTGGTCGGGGCCCGTTGCCGACGGCACCCATTCCCTGGGCGAGACCTCGCGGCTTCGCCTGAAGATACCGCCGCTCCGCGACAGCGTGACGGCCACGCTGCAAATGGCCGCCGTCATTCGCCCGCCGCAGGTCACGCAGCGGGTTATGATTTCGGTGAATGGCGTTCGGGTGCATGCGGTGACGCTGTCCGGCAAAGAGCCGCGAACGGTCTCGTTCGTCGTTCCAACGGCGGCCCTCGCCGAGGCCAGGATACTCGATGTCGCCTTCAACTACCTCGACGGCATTCCGCCAAGTCCGGCCGCCAGCAACATCTACAAGCGCGCCATCAAATTGTTGTCGTTCCGGCTCGATCCTATTGAGCCGGGTTAGGGCAGGCGATCGCGTTGCTTGCCGGGTCTTCGCTGCGCAAAAACCCAGCGATCGAGCACGAGAAAATTGACCGCCGGAACAAGCAAGCATGTAACCAGAATGGCAATGATCGGCGGCAGGCCGAGTTTGGCCGTCAAAAGCGCCGGCGCCGCGTAGGCGACGGCGAAGCCTGTCGCCGTCAGCAAGAAAAAACGCGGAGCTTCCGATCGATGCGATCCGCTCGACGCGAAGGTCACGAACTTATGCGCGAGATAAGAAAACAGGGCGGCTGCGGTGTAAGCCGCGAGCGAGGCACCGACCGGCGAGAGGCCGAACCGTTGCCATTTTACCAAAGCGGTGGCCATCACTGCATAAAGGATCGTTGCGGCGATGCCGACCGACCCGAAGCGCGCCAGCAGCCTCAGCCCGGCGTCGCTGGTCGAACGGCCCTCAGACATGCGCACTGCACGCATACTGCGCTCCAAGCGGCAAAGGCGCGAATACCCGCTCGACCCTTCTGGCCAAGGGCTTTGCCGACGGCAGCAGCAGGAAATGCTCGGATCGGATGTCTGTGAAGCCGGCCTGCTGAAACAGGTACGCTGCGTTGGCGGAGTTGAGCAGGACCGCGTCGTGGTCGAACGGACACCGGAACACAGCAAGGCGCGTCAGTGGATTATAGGGATTGTGCTCGATGATGCAGGCGACGCCGCCCGGCCGCACGACGCGCCGCATTTCTAGGAAGAAATCGAGCCAGGAGGAGGACGGAACGTGATGGACGACGCAACTGGCGAAAGCCAGATCGAACGCGCCATCCTCGTAGGGCAGGCTCGGCGTGGTACAGGCCCTGTAGGTCACACCTGGATTGTCCTTGCCGGCGCGCAAAATTGATTGCTCCGACACGTCGCAACCATCGAGGCTGTCGAAAGCGCCGTCGAGGTGGGGGTGGAGCGAACCGACGCCGCAGCCAACATCCAGCGCTCTTACAGCCGACCCACCCTCCCGAAGCTTTCGCTCGAAGACCAGACGCCGCAGCAGATCCGCCTTGGCGACAAGGAAGAAGTCGTGGCTGAGTCCGGAAAACCGGATGGACCCTTCGACCGCCTCGCCATAGTGGGATTTATAGCTGTCGAAGAGTTCGGCCATTGGCGGGGACTCCACTCCTGGGCTTGTGAAATGACCGGCGGCGCTCACCGGAGCCGGCACGCATCGCCTCGTCGAAGCCGGTGAGCCGATCGATCACATAAAGCGGGCGGCGTTTCACCTCGGCATGGATGCTGCCGACGTAGAGTCCGACCACGCCGGTCATGAAAAGATTGATCCCGCACAGGAGCGACACGATCACCACCGTGGATGTCCACCCGGCAATGATACCGGTTTCAAAAAACCAGGCAAAGATGGCGTAAGCGCCAAAGGCCCCCGCAAGCGCGGAAATGGCCAATCCGCCCCAGAGCGCCAGGCGCAACGGCTTCTCGGAGAAGCTGACGATGCCGTGAACTGCGAGGTGCATCATTTTCCAGAATGGGTATTTGGTCTGGCCCAGGGTTCGCGCGGGGCGCTCAAATGGCACAGCCGTCTGCTTGAAGCCCATCCAGCCGAACATGCCCCTGACGAAGCGGTCATGTTCAGGCATACGCTTGAAGGTTTCCAGCGCCTTGCGGCCGACCAAGCGGAAGTCACCGACGTCGCGCGGAATATCGACCGAGGTCATTTGCTCCAGCAGTCGATAGAATAGACTTGCCGTAAAGACCTTGAACCAGGATTCGCCCTCGCGCTTGACTCGGCGAGCATAGACGATCTCAAAGCCTTCCTTCCACTTAGCCACCAGATCGAGAACGACTTCCGGCGGGTCTTGCAGGTCGGCATCCATGACGATGACGGCATCGCCCGCAGCGGCGTCCATACCGGCGGTAATCGCCACCTGGTGGCCGAAATTGCGGGAAAATTCGATCAGCCGAAAGCGCGGCTCGGCGGCGACCACTTTTTGAAGGTATTCGACGCTTCCATCGACGCTTCCGTCATCGACGAAGATGGCCTCCGTTTCGCCGTCCAGCCTGCCGATAAGCGAACTGATGCGCTCGATAAGCCGAGGCAGCACCTGTTCTTCATTGTATATGGGCAAGACCAGCGAATAGCGCGGCGGTGACCTGTTCACCGTCATTCCAGCCCCTTGGACCACAGACTCTCGCATGCGGTTGAAAATGGAACGCAAGCTACAAAGTTCCAAGGTCACTTAAGAAACTGCTAATTTAGCTAATTCTGAAGGGGATACCGGTCCTCGAGGAGGACTGAAGGGTGTCGTGGTGACGTCGGACGTCCGCATCGAAGCGTGGAATTATCGGTAGGCTGCCGGCGCGATCGGCCTGAAGGGAAGCAGCCGCTGAGGCATAACCCTTTGACCGCATTGCCTCTCCCGGACTTGCCGGTTGAAGCAGCGCTACGGGTGACCTGAGCGTGCGGCCGACCGCTTTTGCTGCATGTCAGACGTGGCTCATGGAACATGGTCGCCGAGCCCGGCCGAGTATCGCGCTTGCAAGGCCGGCGAGCGTCCTGACCGGCAACCTATCGTACCGGGCTGGGCCTAAGCTGGCCGCAGCCGGTACGACACAACGCTTTGCCGGCCTGACGAGGACCGCCGTCAAGCAGCAGGCCGGATGTTTTGGTTCACCCGGAAGAGGTTGTTCGGGTCGTATGTCTTCTTCAGCGAGGCCAGGCGCTCGTAGTTATCGCCATAAGCCGCCTTGAGCCGTCCCTCACCCTCGTCATCCATCATGAAGTTCAGGTAGGCGCCACCCAGATCGAACGGATGCACGGCTTCCCAGTAGGCCTTGGTCCAGCGCGTCACCGGCCCCGCTTTCTGTGGGTCCGGATCGATCCCGGCGATGACCATCGACCAGGTCGCATCACGGTAATTCCAGGGTGTCTCGTCCTTGCCGACGCGATGGACCGCGCCGTCGATCGGATAGAGATGCATGAGCGATAGCTCGCTCGGTGTTTTCGCCGCCTGCTTGAGATGAGCGTCGATCGCCTCGTCGGACAACGTCTTGACGAAATCGCCCCGCCAATACCACTGCATCCCCTTCGGGTAGAGCCCATCGAACATGCTCTGCACCGCGGGATAGGGCATCGTTCCCATCCAATTGAACCAGGGCGCGGGCAGCGCATCGAGCAGCGGAGCCAGCGCCTCTCTGCCCTTTTCCTCAGGGCCGTTGTAGCAGCACATCAGCAGACACATCCGCTTTCCCCAAAACTCTTCCGGGAACGGTGCGCTCGACAGGATGGTCTTGAGCCCGAGAAAGATCCCGAGTTCTTCGGGCGCGTTCGGCAGGAACTCGCGATAATGATGCATGATGGTACGGGCGTGGCGCTGATCCCATGCGATCGGCCCCGCAAAGACCATGCTGACCTGGTGGAGCTTGAACACGAAGCTGGTGACGATGCCGAAATTGCCGCCGCCGCCGCGAAGCGCCCAGAACAGGTTGGGGTTTCGCTCCTTGCTGGCTGTGACGAAGCTTCCGTCGGCAAGCACGACATCGGCCTCGACCAGATTGTCGATGGTCAGGCCATATTTGCGCGTCAGATAGCCATGGCCGCCGCTCAGGGTCAGTCCGGCGACCCCGGTGGTCGAGATGATGCCCGCCGGTACGGCCAGGCCAAAGGCATGGGTGGCATGGTCGAGGTCGCCCTGAGTGCAACCCGGGCCTACCCGCGCCGTACGGGAATCCGGATCGACGCGCACGCCGTTCATCGCCGACAGGTCGATCACCAGACCGTCGTCGCAGCTCCCCAATCCTGGTCCGTTATGGCCGCCGCCACGTACCGCAACCAGCAAATTGTTGTCGCGGCCGAAATTCACCGCTGTGATCACGTCGGCGACGTCGACACAGCGGGCGATGATCAGCGGCCGCTTGTCGATCATGCCGTTGTAGAGCTTGCGGGCCTCGTCATAGCTGGCGTCGCCGGCGCGGATGACTTCGCCCCGCAGGCTTGCTGCGAATTTGGTGATGTCTTCATCGTTCATGACATTCCTCCCTGTTATTGGACCTGTCGGCCGGCCGACGAAACGCTAGTCCCGTCCGCTGCTCCCGCAAATGTCACATCGTCCATTTCTGTTGCCCGATCGTTCAGACTAGGATTAGACCGGATGGGTAGTTGCTCGGGCGGCTGTATTGCCGGATAGTTCGAGATGCCTGGCCGAAAACCTCGTTGTCAAAGGGAGTAGCCGATCGTTTCCGGAGGTGTAGTGCATGGATGTCCTTTCCGATGTGCTCCGAGCCGTTCGCCTCACCGGTGCGATCTATTTCGACGTCGACGCTAGCTCTCCCTGGGTCGGCGAGTCGCCGGGCACGGCCGACATTGCCGCCGCCATCATGCCGGAGGCAGAGCACATCATTTCTTTTCATGCCGTGATGTCGGGCTCGTGCTGGGCCGCGCTGGGAGACGATTCGGTGCCCCCGGTGCTCGTGAACGCCGGTGATGTCGTTGTCTTCCCCGGTGGTGTTCCGAATGTGTTGAGCTCCTCGCCCGGGGCACGGGGCGAACCCAATATGGCGATGTATTATCGACCGATAGACGAGAGCCTGCCGTTCGCGGTGATCCATGGTGGCGGCGGAGACGAGCGGACCCGGTTCATTTGCGGGTATCTTGGCTGCGATGCACGTCCCTTTAATCCTCTCCTCGCCGCATTGCCGGCCATCCTGTGTGCCCGCAAGCCCGCCGATGGAAGCAGCTGGGTTATCGACCTTTTTCGGCTGGCGCTGGCCGAAGGTGGCAGTGGGCGGGCGGGCTGTGAAACGATCCTCGCCAAGCTGAGCGAGCTGATGTTTGTCGAGATCATCCGCCGCCATCTCGAGACCCTCCCCAACGATTCGCGCGGCTGGCTGTCAGGCCTACGGGATCCACATGTCGGCGAGGCGCTCCGGCTCATCCACGCTCGCCCCAGAGAGGAATGGACATTGGACCGGCTCGCCCGCGAAGTAGGGCTCTCGCGCACAGCATTTGCGAGCCGCTTTACCCACTATGTCGAGGTCTCGCCCATGCACTATCTTGCTCGCTGGCGTCTGCAACTGGCAGGACGTTTGCTCGAACGGCCCGAAATGAGCATCGCGCAAGCGGGTGCCGAGGTCGGCTACGAGTCGGAAGCCGCCTTCAATCGCGCCTTCAAAAAGTTCGTCGGCATTCCACCTGGCACCTGGCGAAAGGGACGGTCGGCGTTGCTCGAGGCTCAGAGATTGCCCGCTGGCACCGTCCAATAGGAAAGAATTGGCAGGGCGTTGACGCTTCAGTTTGCGTGCCGCGTCGATATCGTCCCAGAATTCGAAACCCGCTGCTGGCACAAAGCGGTAGACGATGACCGGCCGCCTCGACGCTTTCGGCGAGGCGTTTCAGGCTTCGCGCCTCAATCCTTCGCGCGCTCGACATAGGCGGCATCGGCCGTCATCACCACCACGCGGGTGCCGGCGCTGATGTGTGGCGGCACCAGGGTGCGCACGCCGTTGGACAGCGTTGCCGGCTTGTAGGATGACGACGCCGTCTGGCCCTTGGTCACCGGCTCGGTCTCGACCACCTCGAACGTGGCGCGCTGCGGCAGCACCAGCGAGATGGCGATGTTGTTGTATTGCGAGATCTGTACCGGCATGCCTTCCACCAGATAAGGCGCCATGTCGCCGACCACACTTTCCGGCACCGCGACCTGATCGTAGGTCTCCGGGTTCATGAAGTGAAAGCCTTCGCCGTCGCGGTAAAGGAACGTGTGCTCGCGTTCTTCGACATAGGCGCGCTCGACCTGCTCGGTGGTGCGGTAACGCTCGGAAACCTTTACCCCGTCGGAGATACGCCGCATGTCGAGCTGGGTGACCGGCGTACCCTTGCCAGGATGAATGTTTTCGGCAAAGAGGATCACATAGAGCTTGCCGTCCTTTTCGACGACGTTGCCTTTGCGTAAGGAGCTGGCGATGACCTTCACGGGTTTCCATCCTGATAAAATTTGTTGGCGCAAATCGGCTGGAGAGGCCGTTGCGTGCGGCCTAGCGCATCTTGGCCGCAATCGCCAGCCCTCTGTGCAATTCCCCTGAAGCCGATGACCGCCGCCTCGCCGTGGTGGACGCCGCATGTCCATGCCGACCGCCGGCCGCGGCTGATCCTGCGCAATGCCATTGCCGCCGGCATGCGCGATTGGTTCGCCCGCGGCGACTTCGTCGAGGTGGAGACATCGGCCCTGCAGGTCTCGCCCGGCAATGAAGCGCACCTGTCGGCCTTTGCCACCTTGGCGATCGGGCCCGACGGCGCCCGCCAGCCGCTCTACCTCCACACGTCACCGGAATTCGCCTGCAAGAAGCTGCTTGCCGCCGGCGAGGAGCGCATCTTCAGCCTCGGGGCTGTCTGGCGCAACCGCGAGCGCGGCCCCTTGCACCATCCGGAGTTCACCATGCTCGAATGGTACCGCGTCGGCGAGACCTATGAGAGCCTGATGCGCGATTGCGCCGAGCTCGTCGCGCTGGCGGCCGAACGGGCCGGAGCGAAACGTTTTAGCTTCCGCGGCCGCGAGGCCGACCCGTTTGCCGAGCCGGAACGGTTGAGCGTCGCCGAAGCCTTCATGCGCCATGCCGGCATCGATCTGCTGGCGACGGTTGCAGCCGACGGCAGCACCGACCGCGCGGGCTTGCATGCCGCCCTGGTCCAGGCCGGATTGCGGACCGCGCCCGACGACAATTGGGCCGACCTGTTCAGCCGGGTGATGGTCGAAAAAATCGAACCGGCGCTGGGGCAGAGGCGCGCCACCATTCTTTTCGGATATCCGATCTCGGAGGCGGCATTGGCCCGGCCGAGCGCCGACGATCCGCGCACCGCCGAGCGCTTCGAGCTTTATTGCTGCGGCGTCGAGCTGGCCAACGCCTTTGGCGAGTTGACGGACCCGGCCGAGCAGCACCGACGCTTTGCCGCCGAAATGGACGAAAAGCAGCGTGTCTATGGCGAACGCTACCCGATCGACGAGGATTTCCTCGCCGCGCTTGCCATCATGCCGCAGGCGAGCGGCGCGGCGCTCGGCTTCGACCGGCTGGTGATGCTCGCCACCGGCGCGCTCCGGATCGACGACGTGATCTGGACGCCGGTGGTCGGTTCTGACGATAGGTTTTGCTGACCGGCGCGTCAGATCTGGAACCAATTACATGGTCAGGCCAAGCCTCCGCTGGCGGCGTCGGCCAGAAGATTAGCGAGGACGAGCAGGATGATCGAGAGATCCATCATCAGCGTGCCGGCGGCGGTGATTGCCAGGAGAGCTTTTCGCGCAGGCCGTTGGCATTGCCAGGAACTCCACCACGACGACCTCATCGTGGGCGAAGCGCTGCAACCGTTCCGTGTGTTGCCGCCATCATGGCGGGCCGGCATAGTGCTGGCGGAGTGCTCGGCGCAGCGGAGCTACCGGCCGTCGTACTCAGAATGGGCTTCGGCACAATGCCAGACAAGAATGCGCTGGACACAAAGCATGGCGGCGAATGGAGGATGTCCTGGCGCTTGGTCATGCTTGCGGCCGCAGCGATTAACGTTGTGATGCTCTTGGCCGCGCTGTTCGCCGCGCAAAGTCTTAGTCTGGACGCTACGATCTTCTATCGAGATCCATCTGCAGCCGCCGATGTCGGCTTCTATACGGGGTGGATTTCGTCCCTAGGTGCTTCGCTATGGATCGGCACCGGTGCGGCGACCCTGTTTGCTGGTCTGCTCACGCGCCGATGGGATTGCACGTTTCTCGGCGGCCTTACCCTGGTCATGGGCCTCGATGACCTGTTGTTGATCCATGAGGACGTGCTGCCCGTTTTTGCGATACCAGAGATTGTTACGATGATTGCCTACGCCGTCGCAGGGTTGTTCTGGTTCTTTCGGCTGCGACGGAAGACATTCGACGGCACGATCGTGTTTGTGGCCGCGGGCTCCCTACTCGCGATGTCAGCAGCGATCGACCAGCTGGGAGAGCTGTTTCCTACCCCGGGTTCGGCGGTCGACATCGCCGAAGACGCCGTCAAAGAGCTTGGCATTTTCCTTTGGGCGGCAGGTGCCGTTGGGTACGCGGCGATGGTGACACGATTGGGTCACCCGTGGGTGGACCCAGCCGATCCCAACTCTACAGGCTGACTGTCGCACACGCCGCATCTTCGACTAGCGCCGACGCCTGACAGGGCTCGTATGCCTTCACCCGACCGCCGCAAGGACATTCCTACTCAATGCGCGGTCGCTGCTTGCCACGGCGAGCCAGAAGATTAGCGACGACGAGCAGGATGATCGACAGCCCCATCATCAGCGTGGCGGCGGCGGTGATTGCCGGGGAGAGCTTTTCGCGCAGGCCGATGAACATTTCGAGCGGCATGGTGCGTTGATTGGCACTGGCCAGGAACTGCACCACGACGACCTCGTCGAACGAGGTGACAAAGGCGAAGGCGGCCCCTGACAGCACGCCGGGCAGGATCAGCGGCAGCATCACCCTGAAGAATGATGTGATGGGCTTTGCTCCGGAGATGGCGGCAGCGCGCATCAGATTGCGGTCGAAGCCGGTGAGGCTCGCTCCCACCGTGACAACGACGAACGGGCTGGCGAGCGCCGTGTGCGCCAGGATGATGCCGGCATAGGTGCTGGCTAGGCCGACGCGGGCATAGAACAGATAAGAGCCGACGGCGGTGATCACCACCGGCACGATCAGGGGCGACAGCAGCAGCGGCATGACGATGCGGCGGCCGGGAAACTTTTCGTCGGAAAGCGCAATCGCTGTCAACGTGCCGAGTATCGTCGCGATCAGCGTCGTCCCGAACGCAACGATCAGGCTGTTGCCGATCGCGGATTGCCAGCGTTGGGTGCCGAGCACGACCGCGTACCAGCGCGTCGAAAATCCCTCCAGCGGAAAGATGAAGAAGGCGCCGCTGTTGAACGACAAGGGAACCGGAACGAGGATCGGCACGAGGAGGAACAGGATCACCATGCCGCACCACAGCCAGAGCAGGGTGATGCGGATTCTTTCGCCTGTCGTCGGATAGGGAGACAGCAGCATGGCTACACCAGCTTGAGACGGTCGAGGCCGAGGATGCGGGCGAAGATACCGAACAGCGCCAGGGTGAAGACGAGCAGGATGAAGCTCAGTGCTGCCGCCATCTCCCAGTTCAGCTCGACATTGACGTAGTTGGCGATGAAATTGCTGATCAGCTGGTCGCTTGCCCCGCCGATAAGCGCCGGCGTGATGTAGTAGCCCAGGCAGAGAATGAAGGTGAGCAGGCAACCGGCCATGACGCCCGGAAAAACCTGTGGAAGATAGACGCGGCGGAACGCGGTGAAGGGTTTTGCGCCGAGCGAATAGGCGGCCTTCATCTGCGAGGCCGGGATCGTGCGCATGACGCTATAGATCGGCAGCAACGTGAACGGCAGCTGGATGTGGGTCATGGCGATGATCAGGCCTATGCGGCTGTACATCAGGTCGAGCCGGTCGTCGGCAATCCCGAGCCACAACAGCAAATCATTGACCAGGCCGAATTTCTGCAGGAGCACTGTCCACGCCGCTGTTCGCACCAGGATTGACGTCCAGAATGGCAGTAGCACCGCGACGATGAGGATGGCGGCGAGGCCCTTGGGCACGGAGGCGATGAGGTAGGCGAGGGGGAAGCCCAGTATCAGCGTGGCCAGCGTCACCGCCGCGGCGACGAAGAATGTGCGCATGAACACCTGCAGGAAGATCGCCTGTTCCGGCGGCACCTTTTCAATGCCGCCGTCGGCATTCCAGCGCAGATCAAGCGCGCTCAGCAGGTAGAACGACGTCACGCTGTGGGTGCCGCTCTCGATGACCGGCCACGTGCCGGGCGCCGACCAGAACGGCACGGCTTTCATCACCTCCAGCGGCGGCCTGTCGGCAGCCTCCAGTTGGCGTACCGTCTTGAGCACCTGGCTGCGCGCACCGGGCAGGCGGGCGTTCAGGCTTTTGGCGAGTTCATATGCCGTGCCCCTGGCCTGATTGTCCCTGAGGTCGGCGGCAAGGGCCAGGAAGGCGGCATCGCCTGGCAGTCCCGCGCCGTTCCAGCCGCGCAGCGCCTGGCTGGTCTGCGGCAGGGCGTCGGCAATCGTCGGATCATAGACGGCGCGCGACAGCAGCAGGACGATCGGGATGCCGAAGCTCAGCGCCAGCAGCACAAGCAAAGGTGCCGCCAGCGCCAGCGACCGCAGCCGGTCGCCAAACTCGGCGCGCCGAAGTTTTGCCGTGACGGATTTCGCCGCCTTGGCATCGGCGGCCGACCGGTCGCGCTCGATGCGCGGCCGATCCAGTTCCGTGGGCTCAAGCGCCGTCATTTTTCCTACTGCGCGAGCCAGGCGTTGAAGCGCTTGACCAGATCCTCGCCATAGTCGCCCCAGAATTCGGTGTCGGCGACCAGATAAGCGCTCATATGGTCGGGCGCGTTCGGCAATTTGGGCAGCGCGTCCGGCGCGACAAAGGCAGCTGCATCGGTGCGCACCGGCCCGTAGGTGATGTAGCTGGCGAGCTTGGCGTTGTTTTCCGGCTGGCTGATATAGGCAAGATATTTGTAGGCCAGCTCTGGGTTCTTGGCGCCCTTCGGAATGGCGATCATGTCGTATTCGAGGATCTGGTTGTTCCAGACGATCTTGAATGGCGCCCCGTCCTTGTCGATCGCATTCTGGATACGGCCGTTCCAGGCGGTGGTCATCACCACTTCCTTGGATGCCAGGAGCTGCGGCGGCTGTGCGCCGGCATCCCACCACACGATGTCTTTCTTGATGGTGTCGAGCTTCTTGAAGGCGCGGTCGACGCCTTCCGGCGTTGCCAGCACCTTGTAGACATCGGCCGGCGCGACGCCATCGGCCATCAGCGCCCATTCCAGATTCTGCGCCGGGAACTTGCGCATCGCGCGCTTGCCCGGAAACTTGGTCGTGTCGAAGATATCGAGCACCGAGGTCGGCGCCTCTTTCAGCACGTTGGGGTCATAGGCGAGCACGTCGCCATAGGCGTCGAGGCCGACGCCGCAGTCGAGCGCGGAGCCTTCAAGGAATTTTTCGCGCGGCGCGATCTTGGAATAGTCGAGGCGCTCGAGAATGCCGGCGTCGCAACCCTGCAGCACGGTCGCGGTCTCGACCGTCACCAGGTCGATCGGCACGTTGCCGGTGTCGACCATGGCTTTGACCTTGCCGAGATCGCCAAGATATTCCTGCTCGACGATCTTGGCACCGGTCTCCTTGCTGAACGGCTCGAACCATGCCTTGCGCTGGGCATCCTGCCAGGCGCCGCCGCTGGCCATGATCGAAAGCTCGTCGGCGAAGGCGACATGTCCTGAGGTGATGAATGCTGTGGCTGCCGCAAAGGCGAACAGCCGTGCTTTGGTGATTTTCATTGTTGTTATTCCCCTGTTTTCGAGATGGAACCGCCCGTTCCGGCATCTGCCGGAAAGGCGCGGCAGTCGTTGGGCGTGCAGGAAACCGTGACCGGTTCCCCGTTGCCCATGGTCGCTTCGGGGCCGACCTTGACGGTCAGCACCTGTCCGTTTTCCAGCTTGGCCAGAAGACGCTGGTGGTCGCCGAGATAGATGCGGCCATCGACCGTGCCGGCCAACGCATTTGCTCCGTTCGAAGCGGGCGCAAGCTTCAGCCGCTCCGGGCGGATAGCGACATGGCAGGCCGCGCCCTCCGCAACACCGATGGCCAGCGCGGTTACCGAACCGCCGCCGTCCAGCGCAACGCGGCACTCCTTGCCAGAGACGCGGTCGACCTTGCCGAGCAGCGTATTGTTCTCGCCGATGAAGCTTGCGACAAACGAAGTTTGCGGCGCGTTGTAGAGATCATCCGGCGAACCGAGCTGGGCAATCCCGCCATTGTTGAAAACGGCGACGCGGTCCGACATGGTCAGCGCCTCGCTCTGGTCGTGTGTCACATAGACGATGGTGACACCGAGCATCGTGTGCAGTTGCTTGATCTCGAGCTGCATATGCTCGCGCAGCTTCTTGTCGAGCGCACCGAGTGGCTCGTCCATCAGCACCAGGCTCGGCTCGAACACCAGCGCGCGGGCAAGCGCGACACGCTGCTGCTGGCCGCCCGAGAGTTGTGCCGGCCGCCGGTCGCCGAACTGCCGCAGACGCACCATGTCGAGCGCGCGGCCGACGCGGGATGCAACGTCCGTCTTGGTGATCTTGCGGACGGAGAGCGGGAAGGCGACGTTCTCCTCAACGCTCATGTGCGGAAACAGCGCGTAGTTCTGGAACACCATGCCGATGTTGCGTTCGTAGGGCGGCAGCCTGTCGACCGACCGGCCCTCAAGCGTGATGACGCCGCTGGTCGGCCGTTCGAACCCTGCAAGCATGTTGAGCGTCGTCGTCTTGCCCGAACCGGAGGGTCCGAGAAGGGTAAGGAACTCGCCGCGCGCAACGCCGAGGTTCAGCCGCGTTACCGCGAAGGTGCGGCCGTCATAGGATTTCTCGACATCGATGAATTCGACAAATCCATGGCTGCCGGCATCGGCTGCCCGTGCAGGCTCGGCACTGTCGCGTGACAAGGCTGTCGCTTCGGCGGTCACGGACGGAAATCCGTCGAGCTGCGGCAGAGGCTGCTTGTTGAAACGAGGTGATGCTTGCCGTGCATGTGTCGGTCTCGCGTGACGCTGCCGCACAAGGCGGCAAACCAAACTTGTATGCTCACACAATCGATCTCTAAAGGACCATAGATGCAGACAAGTTTGGCCGTCAAGCGGCTTTCGTCGGGATTGTGTGAGATTTTTCAGCCGGATTTTGGAAATATGTACCGGACAAGTACTATTGTCCGGAGCATTGTCTTATGCTAGATGCGCCGGTAGCCAGAGCGTCAACACACCGAATCCGCCAATCCGCATGCTTCAGGACCTGCAACTCGCCTCGGATGAAGGCCCGGTCTACCGGCGCCTTGCCGACGCTATTGCCGAACGGATCACGGCTGGCACACTTGCTGTTGGAGACCGGCTGCCGCCGCAGCGCGAGATCGCCCGCGCACTGGGCATCAATGTCACCACGGTGACGCGCGCACTGTCGACGCTGCAGCAGCGCGGCCTGCTCGAAGCGCGGCCCGGACGCGGCACAACGGTCGCGGCCCGCAATGGCGGCGAAAGGCCAGGTTTCGTGTCGGCGCCGAGCGACGACACCGGCGTTATCGACCTCTCCGTCAACAGACCTGCGACCTCGGCCTATCTCGATGCGCTCGGGCTGCTGCTGCCGCGCCTGTCCAAGGACCGGCACTATGCCACGCTTCAGGACTATCATCCGCCGGAGGGGCCGCTTTGGGCGAGGACGGCAATCGCCGAGTGGATGCGCCCGGTGGCGGGGGAAGGCGATCCCGGCCGTGTGGTGCTGGCGGCGGGCGCCCAGCATGGGCTGGATTGCGTGCTTGGCGCGGTGACCAGGCAGGGCGAGGTCGTGCTCGCCGACGAAGTGACCTATCAGGGCATCAACGCGCTGTGCCGGGTGCATGGGCTCGACCTCAGAGGCGTCGCGATGGACCGTGGCGGCATGCGGGCCGACGCGTTCGACGCGGCCTGCGCGCAGCTCCGCCCACGCGCGGTCTTCCTGGTCCCGACCCTGCACAACCCGACGACCATCACGCTATCCGAAGAGCGCCGGCACGAGCTGATAGCTGTCGCCCGCCGCCACAACGTCCTCATCATCGAAGATGACGTCTACCGCCCCCTGGCAGACAATCCGCCGCCATCGCTTGCCAGCCTCGAGCCCGAACTGACGATCCATATCGGCGCCATGTCGAAATGCCTTGCCCCAGGACTGCGCCTCGGTTTTGTGATCGCGCCACGCGCCATAGCCGGCCAGGTCGCAGCGGCTTTGCGCATCAACTGCTGGAGCATCAGTCCTTTGACTGCACTGATCGGCGCGCGGCTGATAGAAGAGGGCTTGGCGGCGCGCATCATAGAAACGCAGAAGCAGGAGCTTCGCCAGCGCCAGGCCATCCTCACCGAAATCCTCGGCCGCTACGATGTCCAGAACCACCCCACTTCGACGCATGCCTGGCTGCGCCTTCCGGAGCCGTGGCGGGGCGCGGGTTTCGCTCGCACCTGCCTGGAACGTGGCGTTGCCGTGCTCCCGGGTGATGCCTTCGCGGTTGGGCGCGAGCCGGTACAGCACGGCGTGCGCATCAATGTCGGCGCCGCGCGCTCGCTCGACGATCTGCGCACGGCCCTGAACACCATGGCCGAATTGCTATCGGCCGGCCATCTGCAATTGCCTGGCTTCGTCTAGGATCTAATGATGGCAACGTCGGAAACGGTCGAAATCGCCATTGTCGGTGCCGGCGTTGTCGGACTTGCGACGGCACTCCGGGTCGCAGTTGAGGGTCGCGAAGTCCTGCTCATCGACCCCAATGAGCCGGGCTCCGGGGCCTCGTTCGGCAATGCCGGAACGATTGCCGAATATGCCTGCATGCCGGTGGGCAATCCGGCTGTGCTGCGCGCGCTGCCAAAGCTGCTTCTCGATCCCGAAAGCCCTTTTTCCTTGCGCTGGCCGGCGCTGTTGCAGCTTGCGCCATGGCTGGTTCAATTCGTGCGGCAGTCGCTTCCGGCGGCCACCCGAGCCAATGCGCTGGCGCTCGCCAGGCTTCTGGCTGAGGCCCTGCCGGCTTGGGTGGAGATGGCGAAGGAGGCTGACATGGCAGACCTGCTGCGCCGCAACGGCTGTCTCTACCTGTATCGTCGCGAGAGCGATTTCGCCAAGGCCGCCGGGGGCAGGGCGCTGCGCGCCGGGTTTGGCGTCCATCAAGAGGTTCTGACACCGGAAGAGGTCGCCGCGCTGGAGCCTGGCCTGCCCGCGACGGGGGCCAGCGGTCTATACTTCCCGGACTCGATGAATGTCACCGATCCCAAGACAGTGATGCGGCGGCTGCTCAATGCCGCGACCGTCCGCGGCGTGTCGGTGGCGCAGGCTGAGATAACCGGACTGCGGGTCGAGGCGGACGGTGTCAGGCTCAGCGGTTCCGGCTTTCGCATCAAGGCGAACACGGTTGTGATCGCCGCGGGCGCGCAATCGCGGGCATTGGCCATGCAGGCCGGCGACAGGATCCCGCTCGAAACTGAGCGCGGTTATCATCTCGAATTCCCGACCGAACCGCCTCTGCTCAATCGTCCGGTCTGTCCGGTCGATCTCGGCTTCTACATGACGCCGATGGCCGACCGGCTGCGCGTTGCCGGAACCGTCGAGCTCGGCGGGCTTGCAGCGCCGGCAAATCCACGCCGGCTGGCGCTGCTCGACCGCGGTGTCAGGCAGTTCTTTCCACAACTCGGCCGGCCGTCATCCGAGTGGCTCGGGTTCCGGCCGTCGCTGCCCGATTCCCGGCCGGTCATCGGTCGGTCGCGCGGCAGCTCCAGGGTGATCCATGCCTTCGGTCACGGCCACCTTGGCCTGACGCTCGCTCCGATCACTGCACGCCTGGTTGCAGAGCTGATCATTGGTCGCGGCGATCCAGCGCGTGTCGCGGCGTTTTCGGCTGATCGCTTCCGCGCCTGATCAATCGAACATTTCGCCTTCGGGTTGAGATCAGGAGTCTGTTTCCGATCAGGCCAGCGTAGGTGCAAAATCAAAGATCTAAGCCGTCCTTTGTGCGTCTAGAAGGACGCACCAGCTCTAGATCGGTCGCGCCGACCTGGGGCTAGATGCCTCCTGATTGCCCGCTTCTCCCATTGCAGAAGCCGCACCGGGACAATAGATGGTGCAGCAGCGGCTGCCCTATAGCCGGCCGCAAGCAACGGGATTATGCGCATGACCGATACGCTTGACGCAGCGAAACTGACCGACCGCGTCGCGGCCCTGGTCGAGGCCGCCAAACGGGCCGGCGCCGATGCCGCCGATGCGGTTGCGGTGCGCGGCCGTTCGACCGGCGTGTCGGTGCGGCTCGGCAAGGTCGAAGGCACAGAGGCGTCCGAGAGCGAGGACGTCTCGCTGCGCGTCTTCGTCGGCAAGCGGGTAGCGAGCGTTTCGGCAACGGCGGCATCCGACCCCAATATGCTGGCCGAGCGCGCCGTCGCCATGGCCAAGGTGTCGCCCGAGGATCCCTATCAGGGGCTCGCCGATCCGGTCCTGCTGGTCAAGAAGCCGCGCGACCTTGATCTGTTCGATGCCACAAAGGTATCGGCGGACCAGTTGAAGGAAGCAGCGCTTGCCGCCGAGGCGGCGGCGCTTGCCGTCAAAGGAGTCACCAATTCGGCCGGCAGCGGCGCCAGTGCCGGGCTGGGCGGCCTGGTGCTCGCCACCTCGCACGGCTTTGTCGGCCATTACGTCGCCTCGCGTTTTTCGCGCTCGACCAGCGTGATCGCCGGCGAGGGCACCGGCATGGAACGCGACTACGAATTCTCCTCGCGCCAGCATTTTTCCGATCTCGACGCGCCGGAAGACATCGGCCGCAAGGCCGGTGAGCGCGCCGTACGCCGCATTGGCGCGCGCAAGGCTGCGACCGGGCCGGTCGACGTGGTGTTCGATCCGCGCGTCGCGCGCGGCATTGCCGGCCATCTCGCCGGTGCCATCAATGGCGCCGCGGTGGCGCGCAAGACCAGCTTTCTGCGCGACATGATGGGCAAGAAGGTGGCCTCGGCCGCAATCACCGTCACCGACGAGCCGCTCCGGCGCCGTGGACAGGCCTCGCGCCCGTTCGACGGCGAAGGCGTCGAGGGCGAAAAACTGTTCATGGTCGACAAGGGCGTGCTCAACCACTGGTTCTTGTCGACCTCGGCGGCACGGGAACTCGGTCTCGTCACCAATGGGCGCGGCTCGCGCAGCGGCTCGTCGGTCTCGCCATCGTCGACCAATCTCGCCATCGAGCCCGGGGAAAATACGCCGGAAGAACTGATCAAGTCGCTCAAGACCGGCTTCTACGTCACCGAAGTGTTCGGCCAGGGCGTCGACATGGTGACGGGCGAGTATAGCCGCGGCGCGTCCGGCTTCTGGATCGAAAACGGCGAGCTGGCCTATCCCGTCGCCGAGGTGACCATCGCCTCCAATTTGAAGACCATGTTCCTCAACATGGTTCCGGCGAGTGATCTCGACCGCAATTTCGGCACTGCCGCGCCCACGCTTTTGATCGAAGGAATGACCCTTGCCGGAGCTTGAGCCGGCCGTCTCGGCCGGCGCTACTGAAGACCTGCAGCTGCTGCGCGACGCCGCCCGCGAGGCGGGGCTCATTGCCATGCAGTACTTCAACAACAATCCGCAAGTGTGGATGAAGGGCGGCACCTCGCCGGTCAGCGAAGCCGATCACGCCGCCGACAAATATCTGCGCGAGACCTTGCTGGCGGCCCGGCCGGACTATGGCTGGCTGTCGGAGGAAACCGTCGACGACCCGGTAAGGCTCGTCGCGCGCCGCACCTTCGTCGTCGATCCGATCGACGGCACGCGCGGCTTCCTCGAAGGTCTGCCGACATGGTGCGTCAGCGTCGCTGTGGTCGAGAACGGCCGCACGCTCGCCGGCGTGCTCGACTGCCCGGCGAAGGGCGAAATCTATTGGGCGCTGCCGGGCGAGGGCGCATTCCTGAATGGCAAGCGCATCAGCGTGCGTCCGCCGTCGGAAACGGCCGAAATCGCCGGACCGAAGCCGATGATCGACCTGCTGCCGGCGAAATGGCACAAGCGGCTGAAGCGAGTGCCTTATATTCCTTCGCTCGCCTACCGGCTGGCGATGATCGCCGGGGGCCAGCTCGATGCCACCTTCGTCAAGGCCAACGCGCATGACTGGGACATCGCCGCGGCCGATCTCATCCTGCGCGAGGCAGGCGGCGCCTTGCTCGATCGGCACGGCCGCGCGCCGCTCTATGCCGGCGAAGTGATCCGTCACGGACCGCTCGCCGCCGGCAGCGGCGAACTTCTCGCCGTGCTCGCCGGCGTCATCGCCGGGCTGGACAATTGACGACTATCAATAGTTCCAAAGTCGGCGGCTTTGGTCTAGACCTGTCCCAAACTCACGATATGTGAAGGATCGACATGGCCGCTGAAGACGGAAAGAAACAGCTTTTGCACCTGGTGTTCGGCGGCGAACTCAAGAAGCTGGGCGGCACCGAATTCCGCGATCTCGACGCGCTCGATATTGTCGGCGTCTATCCGGACTATCAATCGGCGCACGCTGTCTGGAAGGCCAAGGCGCAAGCCAGCGTCGACAATGCCCATATGCGTTACTTCGTCGTTCACCTGCACCGCCTGCTCGATCCCGAAAACAAGGCTGCCGGTTGACATCGATGAACCATGAAGCGGTCAAGCGATCAGCCCCGCGGTCGGCGGTCAGACGTCGCAAGCCGAAGACGTTCTGGCGCAAGATCCGCGAACCGCTGGCGCAGTCGCGATTCGTCAAGAATGCGCTTGCCGCCCTGTTTGCGTATTTCGTCCGCCTTGTCCGCTTGACCAACCGCATGGTCGACGGATCGGCCAAGTTTTCCGGCGGCGCCTATGCGCAGTTCGAGCCTGGCATCATCGCGCTCTGGCACGGCCAGCACCTGCTGACCCCGGCCTATTATCCCAAGGGACGGCCGCTGGTTGCCATGGTGTCGCGCAGCGCCGATGCCGAGCTCAACGCGCTGATGGTCGAGAAATTCGGCATCGAGGCGGTGCGCGGCTCTGGTGGGCGCGAAAGCGCAAGGCATCTCGACAAGGGCGGCGCCAAGGCGCTCATCGCCCTCAAAAAGTCGCTCGCCACCGGCAAGAATGTCGCCATGATAGCTGATATTCCCCACGGCACGCCGCGCGATGCGGGGCTCGGCGTCGTCCTCCTGGCGCGGCTGTCCGGCCGGCCGATCCTGCCTGCCGCAATAGCCACCAGCCGCCGCAAGGTGATCGAGGGCAGCTGGGACAAGACGACGATCAACTTGCCTTTCGGCCGCTCCTCGATTGTCGTCGGCACGCCTGTCTTCGTGCCGGCCAACGCAGACGCCGCGGAAATGGAACGCAAGCGCCAGGAGGTCACGGCCTCGCTCAATGCCGCGACCGCCGAGGCCTATCGCCTTGTGGACGGTTCGAAATGAGTATGCGCTGGGCGCGCGCCTTCCTGACGGCATACCGCTTCGCCGGGGCCGCCGCTTACCCGCTGGTCGGACCTTATGTCGCCTGGCGCACATCCAGAGGCAAGGAGGATCGCATTCGCCGGCGTGAACGCTACGGCGTCGCCGGACGCGAGCGCCCCGAAGGCCCGGTGATCTGGATCCATGCAGCCAGCGTCGGCGAGACCATCGCCGTCGTGCCGCTGGTCGAGAGCATTCTCGATTACGGCGTCAACGTCGTGCTGACGACGGGCACCGTCACCTCGGCGCAGGTCGCCGAAGAACGGCTGGGCGACCGCATCATCCACCAATATGTGCCGCTCGACCTCAAGCCGGCGGTCAGCCGCTTCCTCGACCATTGGCAGCCGGACCTGGCGATCATCGCCGAATCGGAGATCTGGCCGATGACCATCCTGGAACTCGGCGCCCGCCGCGTGCCGCAGGTTCTGGTCAACGGCAGGCTGTCCGACCGCTCCTTCAAATCCTGGAAGAAGCGCGCCAACATTGCCGAAGCATTGTTCGAAAATCTTGCCCATGTCGTCGCCCAGTCGGACCTCGATGGCGAGCGCTTCCTTTCGCTCGGCGCCCGGCCGGTCACCGTGTCCGGCAATCTCAAGGTCGACACCGCGCCGCCGCCGGTCGACGAACGGGCACTGGCGGCGCTGAAACGCCAGATCGGCGGCCGCCCGACCTGGGCGGCGATCTCGACCCATGACGGCGAAGAGGCGGTTGCCGCCGAAGTTCACGCCATGCTGCACAAGCGCCACCACGGGCTTTTGACCATCATCGTGCCGCGCCATCCCGATCGCGCCGGGCAGCTGGCCGCCCAGATTTCCGGAATGGGCCTGAAGCTGGCGCAGCGCAGCAAGGGCGACAGGATCACCGCCGATACCGATATTCTGCTCGGCGACACGATCGGCGAGATGGGGCTTTATCTGAGGCTGACGGAAATCGCCTTTGTCGGCCGTTCGCTGACTTCCGAGGGCGGCCAGAACCCGCTGGAACCGGCCATGCTGGAGACAGCGGTGCTTGCCGGCCGCAACGTCCAGAATTTTCGCGAGGCCTATCAGCGTCTGCTCGACAGTGGCGGCGCCAAGCTGGTGCGCGACCGCGATATGCTGGCCGGCGCCGTCAATTTCCTTTTGACCAACGAGGCGGCTCGTCACGAAATGATGGCGGCGGGTGCGGCGACCGTCGACGAGATGCGCGGTGCGCTGGCACATACGCTCAGGTCGCTCGAGCCCTATATCCAGCCGCTGGTCGTCAAGTCGCGCCTGAAGGGCGCGAACGGGCGCTGACGTGACCTCGGAAGCGCCGCCCTTCTGGTGGGAAGAGCCGGACTGGCGGGTCGCGGCGCTGTCGCCGCTCTCCGCCGTCTATGCGCTTGTCGCCGGTCGCCGCTTGCGGCACGCGCCGCGCGAAAAAGTCGAGGCGCCGGTGCTCTGCGTCGGTAACTTCACCGTCGGCGGCACCGGCAAGACGCCGGTGGCGATCGCATTGGCCGAGCAGGCCAGGCGCATGCAGCTCAATCCCGGTTTCCTGTCGCGCGGCCATGGCGGCTCCTTCGCGCAGCCACATATCGTCGATCCGCACCACGACGCCGCCAAGCATGTCGGCGACGAGCCGCTGCTTCTGGCCGAACACGCGCCGGTCGCGGTGACGCCGAACCGGGCCGCCGGCGCCAGGCTTCTGCTGGAGAAGCTCGGCTGCGATTTCCTGATCATGGATGATGGTTTTCAGAGCGCGCGCATCCACATCGACTATGCGCTGGTCGTCGTCGACGCGCGCCATGGCATCGGCAATGGCCGCGTCATCCCCGGCGGGCCGCTGCGGGCAAACATCGTCGACCAATTGGTCTTCACCAGCGCCTTGCTGAAGATGGGCGAGGGCACCGCGGCCGATACGGTCGTGCGCCAGGCAGCGCGCGCCGGCAGGCCGATCTTCGAGGCGCACACTGCCCCGAGCAGCAACGTGACGCTGGCCGGCAGGCGGTTCCTGGCATTCGCCGGCATCGGCCATCCCGACAAGTTTTTCGACACGGTAACCGAGGCCGGCGGCGAGCTTGCGCTGACCCGACCATTTCCTGACCATCATTTCTACAGTGCGGACGAGCTTGCCGAATTGGCGGCGACCGCACGTAAAGCCGGGCTTGGCCTCATTACCACCGCCAAGGACGCTGCCCGCCTGCGTCACGGCGCAGCACCGCCGGAATTCCTCGACCGGCTCGACGTGCTGGAGATCGACACCGTCTTCGAGCTCGACCATGTGCCGCAACGCATCATCGACGAGACGCTGGATGCCTGGCGGCAGCGCCGGCTCAAAGGCTGACCGGCAGCTCGAGCACCGAGGCGATGCGGGACCGGAATTTGCAGCTTTCCGCCGGTCGAGCGTATTTTGTTCTTGCTTTGTGCCGGCAGCTATGCTATTAATTTAAATATGGTGATCATTCGCCGACGACCCGCCCTCGAGGCGGGTTTTTTATTTCAGGATAATCTCTAAGGTTTCGGTGTTGCCGGCCTGACGCCGCGGCAGAGGCAGGCGCGAAGCGTCGCAACGGGGCGGCTTCCATTTGCGTCGGACTAGCGTCGGCGGCGCAGTTCCGGATGCGCTTCGATCTCGCGACGCAGCGAGGCGGCGGCATTCACATAGGGTTCCTGCCTGGCGACACTCCAGTATTTAAGCTCGTCGAGCGGGATGCTCTCGCCGGTCACCGCACAGCGCACGAAGGCGCCGGGGCTGGTCACCTGGAAGTCGCCATCGAGATAGTGGATGCGGGCTTCCTTGCCGCCGGGGCCTTCGAAACGGTTCATCATGGGGTGGTGCCGAAATTCATGACGATGTCATCGCCACAAATTGCGGCGAGGTCAAGCTTGGTTGGCCTTGCCTGGTTCTGTTTCTGGTGACACTTGCTCGAACAAGCCGGCAAAGCGGATGCCAATGCATGTCGCGCAAAAGTGTGCAGCGGTTTTTGCGATAACGACATGCATAAACACAAGAACCTGAAGCGCGTCGCATGAGGCCGGTCGAACGCGACGCGCTTCAGGCATCTCATTCTTCGGCGATGATAAACTCTTCGATCTTCTCCGCTGCCAGCCCGGCCTGGACTGCGATGCGCCGGGCGAGTTCGGCGGCGGCGGCGCGCGGGCGCCCCAGCGGCCGGTCGAGCCAGTAGGATATCGGGCTGAGCGCGCTGCGTTCGTCTACGGCGACGATGCGGCCCGACTTCAATTGGTCCACCGTCAACGGCGGACGTGCCAGCGCAATGCCGAGCCCGTGCGCGGCGGCGTCGAGCACAAGGTTGTAATCCTCGAAACGGCGGTCGTGCGGCCGCGGCCGATAGTCCATCTCCTGCGCCGCAAACCAGGCGCGCCACGCCGAAGCGTCGGAATCGTTGATCACCGGAAATTCGAGCAGCCGGGCCGGATCGCCGCGGCCGATTTCCCTGGCCAATTCCGGTGAGGCGACCGGGAACACATATTCTTCGAAAAGCTGCACCGAGATCCGGCCCGGAATGCGACCGCGCCCGCAGCGGATCGACAGGTCGATGCCCTCGTCGGCAAGATCGCCCTGGCGGATGTCGACATCGAGCACGATACGCAGCTTGGACGGGTGGTTCTCCAGCGCCGCCATGCGCGGCATCAACCACAGCCCGCTGACCGAAGGGATCGAGGTCAGCCGCACCACCGCCGTGCCGCGCGGCTCGACCCAGCGATCCGAATTGCTGGCGATCAGGGCGAAGGCTTCCGTGGTGCGCAGATGCAGGCGGTTGCCCTCGAGGGTCAGCGAGACGCCGCGCGCGCCGCGATCGAAGACTTTTAGCCCGAGCCAGCCCTCGAGCTTGGCGATCTGCCGGCTGACGGCGCCATGGGTGATGTTGAGCTTCTCGGCCGCCGCCGAAAAGCTGCCGGTGCGTGCCGCGGCGTCGAAGGCGCGCAGCGTTTCAAGCGGCAGCATCGAGTCTGAGCTGTGATCCATAGTCACAGGTGATCCTCGATTTGTTCGTTTGTCAACCGGCCCACAATAGCGTTTCTCTACTTCGTGGCATTGGATCGCGAGGACACCGAGATGAGCGCTTACACCGGCACGTTGAATACGACACAGCGCATGGATGCCACGGCGGCCATCGCGGTGGCGCTGACGGTGATCGGCTGGGCCTCCGCCTTTCCGGCGATCCGCGCCGGCCTTGCCGCCTTCGGGCCGCTGGAACTCGGCGCGCTGCGCTTTGCCATCGCCGCGGTTCCGGCGGCGATCTTCCTCGCGGTCAAGTGGCCGGCGCTGCCCAGGCTCGACGAACTCTGGCGCTTTGTCTTCGGTGGTGCCGTGTTCGTCGCGCTCTACACGGTGATGCTCAATTTCGGCGAACTGACCGTTTCGGCCGGCGCGGCGGGCTTCATCATCAATGTCAGCCCGATCTTCACCGCCATCATGGCCATGGCGCTGCTTGGCGAACGCTTCTCAGGCCTGGCCTGGGCCGGCACATTCCTGTCCTTCGCCGGCATCGGGATCATCGCCATGGGCGAGGGGCAAGGGCTGCATTTCAACAATGGTGCGCTGCTTGTCCTCGGCTCGGCGCTGTGCTCGGCCGTCAACACCATCGTCCAGAAGCCGCTGTTTGGTCGCCACCACCCGCTGACCATCTCGGCCTCGAACATGGTGCTTGGCGCGCTCTGCCTGTCGCCGTTCCTGCCGAACGGTCTGGCGCAGGCGGCGGTCGCCGATACCGCCGGGCTCGGCGCGGTCATCTTTCTCGGCATCGTGCCCAGCCTGATCGCCTATGCCGCGTGGGCAACAGCGCTTTCCCGGCTGCCCGCCGCACGCGCCTCGAACTTCCTCTATCTGGTGTCGCCGGTGGCGACGCTGATCGGCTTCTTCTGGCTGGGCGAGGTGCCGACGCTGCTCGGCATCATCGGCGGCGCACTGGCGCTCGGCGGTGTCATCGTGGTGAATTTGAAGAGGTGAATCAGCGGGTACGAAGGCTTGCGTGAATCAAAAAAGCCGTATCGAACGGCTCTTTTTGATTTCCCCTCTCCGGTTTGCTTCGCAAACCACCTCTCCCCACCTTGTGGGGCGAGGAACCCAAGGTTTCCGAGGTTGCGGCCTTTGGCGATTGGCGTTTCCTCGCCCCCACTAAAGTGGGGGAGAGGTGGCCGCGGAGCGGCCGGAGAGGGGCTGCGCCAGCGGACGTCGTAAGCCGCAGGCCCTACCGCCGCCGGAACAATCTCTCAATATCCGCCAGCTTGAGCTCGATGTAGGTCGGGCGGCCATGGTTGCAGGTGCCGGAGCCGGGCGTCGCCTCCATCTGGCGCAGCAGCGCGTTCATCTCTTCGGCCTTGAGCAGGCGGCCGGAACGCACCGAGCCGTGGCAGGCCATGGTCGCGGCTATTTTGTCCAGCCGCTCCTTCAGCGTGTCGACCGTGTCGTTGTCGGCGATCTCGTCGGCGAGGTCCCGCACCAGCTGCTGGACGTTGGTCTCGCCGAGCATCGACGGCGTCTCGCGCACCGCGACGGCACCGGGGCCGAAGCGCTCGATACCGAGGCCGAAGCGGGCCAGCGTCTCGGAGTGCATGGCGAGCCGTTCGGCGTCTTCCTCCGGCAGATCGACGATCTCGGGCAGCAGCAGCATCTGCGACGGCACCGCGCGTGAGTGGAGGGCGTTCTTCAAGGCCTCGTAGACCAGCCGCTCATGCGCCGCGTGCTGGTCGACGATGACAAGCGAATCCCTGGTCTGGGCAACGATATAGTTCTCGTGCACTTGCGCGCGCGCGGCGCCCAGCGCCGTACCGAGCAGCGTCTCCGCCGCTTCGTTTTGCCCGGCGCGCGCGTCGGCACTGTGCAGCGGTCCGGCGTCGAAGGCCGTCTGCTCGTCCTCGCCGAGCCCGCCATTTGCAGAGCCCATATCGAGCGGCCGCTGCGGCGAACGGGCCGGATCGAAACCCGCAAAGCCGGAGGCCCGATAGGTGGCCTCGTAGCTACGATGGCCGTTGGCCGGGCCGCCATGCGCATAGGATGCGGCGCCTGGCCGGAACGCTGCCATCATGCCGGCGGCCCCTGTGGTGGCGGCGCGGATGCCGGCATTGGCCAGCGCTTCGCGGATGGCGCCGACGATCAGCCCGCGCACCAGCCCCGGGTCTCGGAAGCGCACGTCTGCCTTGGCCGGGTGGACGTTGACGTCGACGATCGCCGAATCGAGCGTCAGGAACAGCACGGTGACGGCATGGCGGTCGCGCGGCAGCACGTCGGCGAAGGCGCCGCGAATGGCGCCGGCGATCAGTTTGTCACGCACCGGGCGGCCGTTGACATAAGCGTATTGCTGCAGCGCGTTGGCGCGGGTGAAGGAGGGGACCGAGACATGGCCGGCGAGACGCACGCCGTCCCGCACCGCGTCGATGGCAATCGCATTGTCGGGAAAGTCGGCGCCCATCACCTGTGCCACCCGACGCAGCCGGCCTTCCGGGCTGTCGTAGGTCGCCGGCAATTCCAGCGTCGAGCGGTCCGGGCCGGCAAGGGTGAAGCGCACGGCGGGGAAGGCAATGGCGATGCGCTTGACCACGTCGCCTATGGCCGAGCTTTCGGCGCGCTCGCCCTTCATGAATTTGAGCCGCGCCGGCGTGGCGAAGAACAGGTCGCGCACCTCGACCGTGGTGCCGCGATTGGCCGCCGCCGGCCTGACGGCGGAGACGCGGCCGCCGTCGATGCCGATCTCGGCGGCGTTTTCACTGGACGCGGTGCGCGAGCGGATCGACAGCCGCGCCACCGAGCCGATCGACGGCAAAGCCTCGCCGCGGAAGCCAAGCGAGCGAATGTCGTGAATGTTGTCGGCGAGCTTGGAGGTGCAATGGCGCGCGATCGCCAGCGCCAGTTCCTTTTCCGGAATGCCCGAGCCGTCGTCGCTGACGCGGATCAGGTTCAGCCCGCCGCCGGCGGTGACGATCTCTACGCGCGTCGCGCCGGCGTCGAGTGCATTCTCGACCAGTTCCTTGACCACGCTTGCCGGACGCTCGATGACTTCGCCGGCGGCGATCTGGTTGATCATCGTTTCGGAAAGCTGGCGGATGGGCATGGGGCACTATAGGCGGATTCGTGGTCGATGCGGGAGGGCGGAATTGAGGAAATCCACGCAGCTGACCGCGGCCGTGCACTTCAACTCATGAGCTTGGGCAGCGCTGCCGCCAAAGCATCGACGGCAAGGCGGACTTTCATCGGCAGATGAGGCGTCTGCAACCACAGGGCATGAACGTCGTAGAGAAACCGGGATTGTTCCGGCAATAGCGGGACAAGCATGCCCGCCTGGATGCGCTGGCGAACCAGCCAGTAGGGCAGCCAGGCGAGCCCCATGCCGGCGGCCGCGGCATCGGCGATGGCATCGAGGTCGTCGAGCCGCAATCTGCTGACTGGCCTGACCTCAATCGCGGGGTCGCCGTTGCGCGGAAATAGCCACGGCTGAACGGCACGCCCGGACCGGCGGTAGATGATCGCATGATGGCTGCCGAGGTCATCTATTTCCTGTGGCTCGCCGTGCCTGTCGAGATAGGACGGCGACGCGCAGACGACCATGTGCTGGCGCGCGATACGACGCGCTATCACCCCGGCCTGGTCCTCCAGGTCGCCCGTTCGGATGGCAAGGTCGCAGCCGTCCTCTGCGAGGTCGGCGATGGCGTCGCTGAACGACAGGTCAAGTTCCAGCGCCGGATATTGCTGTGCAAGCCCGAACAGGATCGGGGCAACGCAGCGCCGGCCGAAATGCACCGGCATGAGCACGCGCAGCTTTCCGCGCGGTTCGGCAAGCTGGTCGGCGGCAAGCGCATCCGCAGCCTCCGCTTCGGCAAGCACCAGCCGGCAGCGCTCATAATAGGCCCGCCCGAAATCGGTCAGGCTTTGGCGGCGCGTGGTCCGGTTGATGAGGCGCACGCCCAGGCGCTCCTCGAGAAACCGGACATGCTTGCCGATCATCGGCCCGGACAGATCAAGAGCCGCCGCCGCGGCCGCGAACGAGCCAAGGTCGACGGCTTTGACGAACACGGCCATGCTGGTAAGGCGATCCATATTCAAAACTGTCAGTTTCTATTGCTCTACTCAAGCAGCTATTTATCTGCCTGATCGCCGCTGGCATAGCACATTCAGTTCAAATCTTTTGGAGTTATGACCGATGGCGCGTGTCGTTCGTTTTTATGAGCTTGGTGGTCCCGAGGTTCTGCGCATCGAGAATGTTGAAATGCCTGCGCCTGGGCGGGGCGAGGTCCAGATCCGTGTTAAGGCGTTGGGTATAAACCGGGCCGAGGCGCTGCTGCGTTCGGGGACCTACATCCAGACCGCGCCGTTGCCTTCCGGTCTTGGGCTCGAGGCGGCAGGTATCGTCGAGATGGTCGGTGAAGGCGTGGATGGGTTTGCGCGGGGCGATGCCGTCAGCATCGTTCCGCCATTGTCGATGGCCCGCTGGCCTGCCTATGGTGAGATTGCCACGTATCCCGCCGAGCTCGTCGTCAAGCACCCAGCATCGCTGAGTTGGGAAGAAGCCGCCGCCGCGTGGATGCAATATCTCACGGCCTACGGCGCGCTGATCGACATTGCCAAACTTGGCAGGCAGGACTTTGTCGTCATCACCGCGGCCTCGAGCAGCGTCGGACTTGCGGCGATCCAGATCGTCAACCTGGTTGGCGCGACCCCAATCGCGGTCACACGGACATTTGCCAAGAAGCGGGCTTTGCTTGAGTTCGGCGCGGCCCATGTCATCGCCTCGGCAGAGGAGGATCTGGCAGCCAGGCTGAAGGAAATCGCCGGCCCGGACGGCGTGCGCGTGGTGTTCGACGCCGTCGGCGGGCCGATCTTCGAGCCTCTGACGGCAGCGACGTCGCCGGGTGGCATTCTCATCGAATATGGCGGCTTGAGCCTCGACCCGACACCTTTTCCGCTACCTGCAGTGCTGGCCAAGACACTGACGCTGCGCGGCTATCTCGTCCACGAGATCGTGCGCGATCCGGCCCGGCTGCAGGCCGCCAAGACATTCATCCTTGACGGGCTGATCACCGGCTCGCTGAAGCCGGCAATCGCCAGAACCTTTCCGTTCGACCAGATCGTCGAGGCGCACCGTTATCTCGAGTCCAACGAACAATTCGGCAAGATCGTCGTGACGGTGTGACTGGGCATTTATCGGCCTCACGCCTGCGCCGCCAGCCAGTCCCGTACCTTGCGGGCGTTGTCGCTGAGCTCGCGGTTCCTCGACCAGATGACATGAAAGCCCTTGCCGGTCGTCATCGTGTGGCCGGTGACGCGCACCAGCAGCCCTGATGCCAGCAGCCGCTCGGCGAGGTGACCCCAGCCGAGCGCGATGCCTTGCCCTTCCATCACTGCCTGGATCACCAGCGCATAGTCGTTGATACGCAAGCCACGCCCGGCATCGGCGATGTCGACACCGGCCGAGGCGAACCACTCGTCCCAGCTGGCGGCCTCGCGAAACGGCTCTTCGAGATGAATGAGGCGGTGCGATGGAAGGTCCGCGACGCTCTCCGGCAGCCCGAACCGGGCCACATAACTAACGCCGGCGACGGGGAATATCACTTCATCGGCCAGCGGCAGCGAATGATAATCCGGCCATTCCCTGGGCTCGCCGCCGCGGACACCGAGCGGGATATCCTCGGCGATGATGTCGAGATCGCGGTCGGCGGTCTGGATGCGCAGGTCGATGCCCGGCAATTCGTCGCGAAACTGCTGCAGGCGCGGCATCATCCAGAACGAGGCGAAGGCCGTCGAGGCGGCGAGCGTCACATGAGCGCCGACGGCGATCTGGCGCAGATCCTCCGCCGACTTGCGGATGTGCGACAGGCCGAGCGAGACGTCAGCATGAAAGCGGTCGCCGGCTTCGGTAAGGCTGACTTGCCGATGGCGGCGCTGGAAGAGTTTCGCGCCGAGCTGCTGTTCGAGCCCACGGATCGCATAGGAGACGGCAGCCTGCGTCATGCCGAGCTCGCGCCCGGCGGCGGTAAAGCTCGACAGCCGCCCGGCGGCCTCGAAGACGATCAGGCTGCCGGCCGACGGCAGCAGGTGGCGTAAGTTTCGCATAAGCTGAGCTTATACAAGAGATCAGGATTTTCCAGCGTCACAGCTGCATTTTGTCTGACTAGATTGGTTGCCAACAGGAATATGGAGCCTCCATGAACGCACCGGCCGTTGAAGTGAGCGAACACACCAATCGTCGCGCGGGTGGCCGCCTGGGACGCAAGGCGCTGCGGGGAGCTCCCGTAGCGTCATTTCCGACCCTGGTTCGCAAGATTCCGGTGTATCAGATGGTCCCGGACGAGGCGGTGGAGCTCATCCACCAGGAATCGCTCAGCATCCTCGAAGAGGTGGGATGCGAGTTCCGCGACGACGAGGCTATCGCAATGTGGAAGGCGGCGGGCGCCGATGTCTCGGAGACAAGGGTCCGCATAGACCGCGCCCTGCTGATGGACCTCGTATCGAAGGTCCCGTCGGAGTTCACGCTCAATGCGAGGAATCCCCAGCGTTCCGTACGTGTGGGTGGAAACAACTCCATCTTCGTGCCGATGTACGGGGCGCCTTACGTGCGCGACCTCGACAACAACAGGCGCTACGGCACACTCGCCGACCTCAACAATTTCCACAAGCTCGCCTACATGGCGCCGGCACTGCATTCGTCGAGCTCGATCATTTGCGAGCCGATGGAAATCGCGGTGCCGAAGCGTCACCTCCACATCATCCATTCGGCGCTGAAGCACTCCGACAAGCCGTTCATGGGCATCGTGACCTCCAAGGATCGAGCCGAAGACACGATGGCGATGGCAGGCATCGTGTTCGGCGAGGACTATGTCCGCGACAACCCAGTCCTGGTGGCCATCACCAACTGCAATTCGCCGCTGGTCTGGGACGCCACCATGCTGGACGCGATGAAAGTCTATGCGCGCCACAACCAGCCGCTGATCCTCGCGCCGTTCGCCCTTTGCGGCGCCTCGACTTCGGCCTCTGCCGTCGGTGCGGTCGCGCAGGTCAATGCCGAAGCGCTGGCGGGCGTCGCGTTCACACAGCTCTTGCGTCCGGGTTCGCCGCAGATCTACGGACAGTTCATGGTGACGGTCGACATGAAGACCGGCGCTCCCATGGGCGGCACGCCGGAGGCTGCCCAGATGATGTATCTCATGGGCGCACTGGCGCGGAAGTATCGGCTGCCGTGGCGCACGTCCGGTTTCCATGTCGGCTCGAAGCTGAATGACGCCCAGGCGGGCTACGAGGCGAACATGCTGATGCATGCGGCCATCCTTGCCGGCGCCAACTACATCTGGCACTCCGCCGGTTGGCTCGAGGCCGGCCTGACCTGCGGCTATTCGAAATTTGCGACCGACTGCGAGCAGCTTGTCGGCTGGTACAAATATGCTGGCGGGCTGCCATTCGACGATTTCAAGGAGGCTATGGCGGCGATCCGCGAGGTCGGACCGCAGGGCCATTTCCTTGGCACCCAGCACACGCTCGAACATTTCGAGTCCGCCTTCTTCATCCCCAGCATCATGGACTTCAATTCGTACGAACAGTGGAAGGCGGAAGGCGCAAAGGACCACGACACCCGCGGCCGCGAGAAAGCACGCAACATGCTCGCCGATTACGAGGAGCCGAAGCTCGATGAGGGCATCGCCGATGGTCTCAAAGATTTGATTGCGCGGCGCGAGGAGAAACTGCCGGACAGCGTTAGTTGATAACGGGCGAAGACCCGATGGGAACCATAACGGAGGAAAAAATGACACTCTTCAGAAGCAACGGTGATCGCGTACCGAGCGCCATCGAAGCGATGGCCAGCGAGGCTCGTGCAGGTCGTGTGGATCGGCGCGAGTTTCTGGCTCTGGCAAGCGCCTTCGGCGCATCGACGGCCTTTGCCTACGGCATGATCGGCCTTGCCGTGCCGCAGCGGGCTTTGGCTGAAGAGCCGAAGAAAGGCGGCACGCTCCACGTTTCGATGTCGGTGAAGGCACAAAAGGATCCGCGCACTTACGACTGGGTGGAACTTGCGAACATTTCACGCTGCTGGCTCGAGCCGCTTGTCCGCTACACCCGCCAGTTCACATTCGAGCCGGTTCTGCTTGAAAGCTGGGAGGTCAACGACGACGCCACCGAATACGTGCTGCATGTGCGCAAGGGCATAACCTGGAACAACGGCGATGCTT
Source organism: Mesorhizobium sp. M1328 (assembly GCF_040318075.1). NCBI lineage: Bacteria > Pseudomonadati > Pseudomonadota > Alphaproteobacteria > Hyphomicrobiales > Phyllobacteriaceae > Mesorhizobium > Mesorhizobium sp. M1328. The sequence continues at coordinate 255,199 of NZ_JAMYLO010000003.1, forward strand.
TCGGCGCCGATGACGTGGTCTACAATCTGACGCGCTGGTGCGAGAAGGCTACCGCCGGCAATTCCATGGCCGCGCGCGTTGGTGCGCTGATCGATGCAAAGACCGGCAAGGCCAGGGAAGGGGCGATCACCAAGGTCGACGACAACACGGTGAAGCTGAAGCTGAACGAACCGGACATCTCGCTGATCCCGAACTTCACCGACTATCCGGCGCTCGTGGTCCATCGCAACTTCGACGCCGATGGCGCCAATCCGATCGAGAAGCCGATTGGCACCGGGCCGTTCGAACTGGTGTCCTATTCGGTCGGCCAGAAAGCGATCGTCAAGCGTCGTGAGACTGGCAAGTGGTGGGGCGGTGAAGCGCTTCTCGACGGCGTCGAATTCATCGACTACGGAACCGATTTCAACGCCTCGATAAATGCATTCGACTCCGGCGAAATCGATCTCAACTTCGAGACGCCGGCCGACTTCATAGACATTCTCGACAAGATGGGGCTGGTAAAATCGGAGGTCGCGACAGCGACCACGCTTGTCGCCCGGACCAACATCACGAACAAGCCCTATGACGACAAGCGGGTTCGCAACGCCCTCCAGATGGCCGTCGACAACAAAGCGGTGCTCGAACTTGGCTACGCCGGGCGAGGCACTGTTGGTGAAAACCACCACGTCAGCCCGATTCATCCGGAATACTACGCGCTGCCCAAGAAGACACGCGACGCCGCGGGGGCCAGGAAGCTGATGGCGGAGGCCGGGCAGGCCGACTTCGAGCATGAACTGATCACCGTCGAGGACGATTGGCAAAAGAACACCGGCGACGCTATTGCCGGCCAGTTGCGCGATGCCGGGATCAAGGTGAAGCGCACCGTGCTGCCGGGTTCGACCTTCTGGAACGACTGGACGAAATATCCTTATTCGATGACCATCTGGTACATGCGCCCGCTTGGCGTTCAGGTATTGGCGCTGGGCTATCGCACCGGCGAGGCCTGGAACGAAACCGGCTACTCGAACCCTGATTTCGATGCCAAGCTCAAGCAGGCTCTCTCGCTCATCGACGTCGAGAAGCGCCGCGAGGTCATGAAGGAAATCGAGCAGATCCTCCAGGATTCGGGCGTCATCATTCAGCCGTTTTGGCAGAAGCTGTTCAGCCACATGAACGAGAAGGTGAAGAACTACGGTGTCCACCAAACCTTCGAGATGGATCTCCAGAACGTCTGGCTGAACGCCTGAGTTGCCAGCAGAGGACGCGTTGCAGGATTTCATGGACCGCAAGAAAGCCGACAGGCAAGATGCGTGGTACTGATAGCTTCCGTCAGTGAACAATCGGGGACACGCATGAAACTGGCACTTTTTGTTGCCGCGCTTTCGATGGCCTTGCCGGCGGCCGCGTTTGCCGGCCCTGCTGCCAACGCCGTGAAGTTCTTCTATGTCCCGTCGGTCAAATTCGAGGCCGATGTGCAATATCGCGACCGCTTCACCGCGCCGGTGACGAAACTGTTCGAACTGAACGACAACGCGGCAAAGAACCATCCGGATGAAGTTCCCTGCATCGACTTCGCCCCTGGTCTCGATGCGCAGGACTATGACGAGAAGACCGTGGCCAGGACGCTGACCCTGGCTGAAACGCTCAATGGCGACAGCGCCGAGGTGACGGCGACGTTCAACCTTTTCCCGGAAGGCGATGATTCCAAACGCGAAATGGTCTGGTCGTTGAAAAAGGTCGACGGCCAGTGGAAGATCGCCGACATTACCTCGAAGACCAGCGGCTGGACGCTGAGTGCGCTCGAATGCCTGGCCGGGCAGCCGCCGGAGTGATGCCGTGCTCCGCCGCCGTCCCTGGGTTCTGGCGACTGCGTGGCTGCTGGCCGGATTGAGCAGCGCCGCCGCTCAGGGCTTGTTGGGCGCGCCGGCCGACAGTGCGGCACCTCCGCCGGCAATTTTGCCGCCGGCAGAAAACGCGCCGGCCGCACCCGAGCAGCCTGGCTCGCCGACGGCGGTGGTGAAGCCGTTCTACGAGCACGCCGGGCTCGAGGTCGATCCGGCTCAGCGGGGCCATTTCACCGATCCGGCAAAGTCCGTGCTCGACAAGAGCGACGCGCTGCGGAAGTCGGGGCAGGGCGAGTGCCTCGATCCCAACATGGCGCTCGACAATGCCGAATACGACAAGGCGGAGATCGACAAGAGCCTGAAGACCATCGAAGCGGTCAGGGGCGACGAGGCCAAGGTCGTCGTCGCTTTCGTCGTCTCCGGCAATCCGCACCGGCTGGAATGGAAGTTCAAAAAGGTCGACGGCGACTGGAAGATATCGGACCTGCTCTCGGTGACCGGCGAATGGGCGCTAAGCCAATACCAGTGTGAGTGAGAACGGAACCGATGAAGATCAGCAACATCCGCGTCACCCACGTCAACGTCCCGCTCGATGCTCCGTTCTGGTGGACGGCTGGTCTCTACGGCGGCGCCTCGAAATCGATCATCGAGGTCGAGACGGACGAAGGCGTGGTCGGACTGGGTGAGGCGCCATGGTGGCATTTCGGCGAGGTGATCAAGGCCGAGATCGCGCCGGCGCTGATTGGCGCCGATCCGCTCGACATCGCCGACTGCGAGGCGCGCTGTGTGCCGCCCTGGCAGATCACCGCCAACACCGGCGAGAACGCAGCCACGGTGGCGTTCGGCGCCGTCGAACTGGCGCTGTGGGATATAAGAGGCAAGGTCTTCGGTATGCCGCTCTATAAGCTGCTCGGCGGCGCGGTGCGCAAGGACATTCCGTTTTCGGAATATTTCGCCTTTCGCCCCGCTCAAGGCGGAGCCGGCGGCGAGATGACCGCCGAAGCGATCGTCGACTACTGTCTCGGCATGCGAGATCAGCACGGCTCGACGATCTTCGAGGGCAAGCTGATCATGGGCGATCCCGAGCTCGAGATCAGGACAGTGCGCATGCTGCGCGAGGCGCTTGGCGATAAGGCGCAGATCAAACTCGATTCCAACATGCAGTGGTCGCTGACCACAGCGCGCTGGGTACTGCGCGAGATCGAGCCGTTCAACATCCGCAATTACGAGGATCCGGTCGCGACCTTCGAGGAGATGGCAGCGCTGCGCCAGCATTCGCGCATTCCGTTCTCCACGCACATCCCGGATCTCAGACGGGCAGTCGCGCTCGGTGCGCCGGATTACTTCGTCTGCAATTTCGCAGCACTCGGCGGATTGTCGAAAACTCTGAAATTGATCGCCGCCTGTGAGGCGATGGGCAAGGGGTTCTGGTGCTATTCGAACGATCTCGGCATCATGACATCGGCTTATCTGCACGTCGTGGCGGCGACACCGTGGATCACCGAAGCATCGCAGTCGCTGTTTCGCTGGCAGATCGGCGATATCATCAAGGACGGTCCTTTCCGCCAGACGGGCAATACGGTGCGCGTGCCGGAGGGTGACGGGCTGGGCGTCGAACTCGATCCGGCTGCGATAAAGCGCTGGGCGGGCCACTTCGCCGAACACGGGCCGATGGGCCATTTCAGCGACCCGAACAATCCCGACCGCTACCGGCGGCTCCCGCTCAACTGATGCAACGTGTTTTCCTCAGAAGCTCAGGCTCACCCGCGCCCGCGATAGGGGGCGACGCCGGTGTCGGGCAGCCACACACCTTCCGGCGGCGCGCCGGTTTGCCAGAACACGTCGATCGGAATGCCGCCGCGCGGATACCAGTAGCCGCCGATGCGCAACCACAATGGCTTGGTCGCGGCGATGATGCGGCGGCCGATCATGACGGTGCATTCTTCGTGGAAGGCGCCATGGTTGCGAAACGAGGTCATGAACAGCTTGAGCGACTTCGATTCCACCAGCAGCGCATCGGGTGCGTAGTCGATGACGATATGGGCGAAGTCCGGCTGGCCGGTGACCGGGCAGAGCGAAGTGAATTCCGGGCAGGTGAAGCGAACGATGGCCGGCGGGCCGTCGCCGCGCGAAAACGGCACGGTTTCCAGGACTGCCGCTTCAGGGCTCTGTGGCGCCTCGACGTTGGTGCCGAGCTGGGTGAGGTTTTTCGTATCGGTCATGAGCAGGTTCCTTGCTGCATGTCGCCCAAAACTGCGCAGCGATTTTGGGAGCGCGACATGCGTAAAAACAAAAATTTGCCGCTCATTAGCACAATTTGAAACAGCAGGAAGACGATGACTAGCAACGACCCGCTCCTCCAGCCCTATCAGCTCAAGCATCTGACGCTGAAGAACCGGGTGATGTCGACCAGCCATGAGCCGGCCTATTCCGAGGACGGCATGCCAAAGGAGCGGTACCGGCTCTACCATGCCGAAAAGGCCAAGGGCGGCATGGCGCTGACCATGACCGCCGGTTCGGCGATCGTCTCGCGCGACAGCCCGGCCGCTTTTGGCAATCTGCATGTCTATGACGACCGCATCGTGCCATGGCTCGCCGAGCTTACCGATGCCTGCCACGAGCACGATTGCAAGGTGATGATACAGATCACCCATCTCGGCCGCCGCACCGGTTGGAACAAGGCCGACTGGCTGCCGGTCCTGTCGGCTTCGCCGGTGCGCGAACCGGCGCATCGCGCCTTTCCCAAGATTATCGAGGACTGGGATATCGAGCGCATCGTCGCCGACTATGCGGCGGCCGCCCAGCGCTGCCAGGCAGCCGGTCTCGACGGCATCGAATTCGAGGCCTACGGCCACCTGATGGACGGCTTCTGGTCGCCGGCCACCAACCAGCGCGACGACGATTTCGGCGGCTCGCTCGACAACCGGCTGCGCTTCACCGGCATGGTGCTCGATGCGGTGCGTGCCGCGGTCGGCCAAAAGTTCGTCGTCGGCATCCGCATGGTCGCCGACGAGGATTTCGAAAAAGGCCTGTCGAAACAGGAGGGCGTCGAAATCGCCAGGCGGCTGGCCGACTGCGGCAAGGTCGATTTCCTCAACATCATCCGTGGCTCGATCGAGACCGATGCCGCGCTGACAAAAGTCATTCCGGTGACCGGCATGCGGTCGTCGCCGCATCTCGACTTCGCCGGCGAGATCAGGGCGGCGACCAAATTCCCGACCTTCCATGCGGCGCGGATTTCCGACGTCGCCACCGCGCGCCACGCCATCGCCGCCGGCAAGCTCGACATGGTCGGCATGACGCGTGCCCATATCGCCGACCCGCATATCGTCAGAAAGGTGATGGAGGGCCGCGAGCACGAGATCCGCCCTTGCGTCGGCGCCACCTATTGCCTCGACCGCATCTATGAGGGCGGCGAGGCGCTGTGCATCCACAATGCGGCGACGGGCCGCGAGGCTGATATCCCGCATATTATTCCGAAAACCGAGGGACCGAAGCGGAAGGTGGTCGTCGTCGGCGCCGGCGCCGGCGGGCTGGAGGCAGCGCGCGTCGCCGCCGAACGCGGGCACCAGGTGACGGTGCTGGAAGCATCGAGCCAGGCCGGCGGCCAGGTGCGGCTGGCAACGCAGAACCCGCGCCGCAAGGAATTGATCGGCATCATCGACTGGCGTCTAGCCGAACTCGACCGGCTCGGTGTCGAGATCCGCTACGATACCTGGGCGGAGAAGGACGACGTGCTGGCGCTGTCGCCCGACGTCGTGGTGATCGCCACCGGCGGCCTGCCGCAGAACCCGCCTCTGACGGCGGGCGACAATCTCGTCACCTCGAGCTGGGACATCATGGCCGGCAGCGTCAAGCCGGCCGAGAATGTACTGCTCTATGACGACAATGGCGGCCATCAGGGCATGGGTGCTGCCGAACTGATCGCCAATAGTGGCGCCAAGCTGGAGCTGGTTTCACCAGAGCGCTTCTTCGCCCCGGAAATGGGCGGCATGAACCATGTGCCCTACATGCGCGCCTTCCAGGAAAAGGGTGTCACGGTGACCATCAACACACGGCTGCGTTCGGTGCGACGCGAGGGCAACCAGCTGATCGCCGAGCTCGCCTCCGACTTCGCCGATGGCTGGCGCGGAGAGCGGCGGGTCAACCAGGTGGTGGTTGAGCACGGCACGCTGCCGCTCGACGATCTCTATCTGGCGCTGAAGCCGCTGTCGAAGAACGCCGGCGCGATCGATTACGAAAAACTGATCAATGGCGGCGACATCTTTCCGCTGCGCAATCCGCAGAGTGGCTTCGTGCTCTTCCGCATCGGCGATGCAGTCGCCTCGCGCAACATCCACGCCGCCATCTATGACGGCATCAGGTTCGGCTTGCGAATCTGAGGAATAATTTGGATTGATTGGTGGCGCGCAGCCGAACCTCCGTACGGAGAGCCACCACGGTACTTCGGTCCGGTCTGCGCGCCGCGCACGCCGCCGGCCATCGCCGGGCACCGTACGATCTTGCGATTGCGGCAGGACGCTCAAAACATCCTGGCGGTGGCCATGCAGAACACGGTGATGACCAGCAGCCCGCCGGCGATGCGTTCGCCTTTTGTCATCTTCGCGCGCAACTGGGTTTGCTTCGCCGCATCAGCGCCGGCCAGCTGCCTGCTGGCGGAACCCACCAGTGCGCCCTGAACCGCGGCGGCGATCAACGCAGTCAAGATGCCCAGCGCCAGGACTTTCTCCATGGAGCCGAAAGAGCCGTTGTGGAAGAAATACCAAAGCAGCAAACCCGTGAGGAAAACCACGCCGGCCGCGCCCATTTGCGGCCGGAAGAAACGTTCCGCCCTGATCTCCGGTTCGCGGGCGACCGCGATGGTGGTGCCGGCCCAGAACACGCCCGCCATGACGTGAAGGCCGAGGACGATGATGTAGACATATTGCATGACCGCATTTCCTCTCTTGCCCACCGCTAACCATATGGATAGATATCAAATGATTAGATGTCAACGCATAAGCTCGAGCCGGTTCCATAGGCTTTGCCCTTGTTCTAGTGTTGGACCATGACGCCCTTTGACCGCCCGCCGATCGGGATGAATCTCGCCCGCACCGCCAAGCTGGTTGCGCAGGCGTTCGACGCTGCCTTGGTCGAAGCCGGCGGCACGCTGCCGGTCTGGGTCACTTTGCTGTCGGTCAAGTCGCGGGAGCTGGCCAACCAACGCGAGCTAGCCGGCATGATCGGCATTCGGGGCGCAACGCTGACCCACCATCTCAACGCCATGGAGACGCAAGGCCTGCTGATGCGGCGCCGCGATCCCGAGAACCGCCGGGTTCACCAGGTGGAGCTGACCCAAGCCGGAGAGGCATTGTTCCTGAAATTGCGCACCGCCGCGTTAGCCTTCGACAAGCGGCTGCGGAAAGGACTGTCCGACGACAGGCTGGCGGAGTTTGCAGAGGTGCTGGCCGCGTTGCGGGCCAATGTCGAGGGTTAGAAATTAAGGCTAGCAAAGGCCTGCGCGAATTTCGCTGAAGGATGCCCGGGCTACACTCTCGGCGGTGCTTGATGAGGTCGTCGCGGGAGAACCGGCCGTCATCACCCGGCCTGGGCGCAAGCAGGCGGTCATTTCGTCGTTTCAGGACTACGAAAGACTCCGCGTGTGCCCAGCTTTGGACAATTGCTGGCAGCATTTCCCGGTGATGAGGATGACCTTCCGCCTCGGCTTATCAGGTCGGTTCGCAAGGCCGGACCATGACGGATCTACGCCCGGCTGCCCTGCAGCACCGTCAGCCTGGCCTTCTTGGGCGCCCGTGCCACCAACCATTCGCGCACCCTGTCGGGGGGCATCGGGAAAGCGATGGAATAGCCTTGCACCTGGTCGCAGCCGATCGCCATCAGCGAGTCGAGCTCGGCTTCGGTTTCAGCGCCCTCGGCAACGATCGAGATGCCGAGACCACGAGCGAGTTCTGTGAGGGCACGCACGATCTTGGTGTTGCCGCCGTTCTCGTTGATGTTCTGGACGAAACGGCGGTCGATCTTCAGCCGGTCGATCTCGTTTGGATTGACATGGCTGAGCGATGCGTAGCCGGTGCCGAAATCATCAAGCTCAAGATGGATGCCGGCGGCGCGGATGTGCCGCAGCTTTGCCGCGATACCGGTCTTCTCGTCGTCGAGAATGACGGATTCGACGATCTCCAGCGATAGTTTGTGCGCTGGCAGGCCGGCCCTCTCGAGCGTATCGAACAGGAAGACTTCGAAATCTGTCTCGCGCAGCTCCGAACCGGACACGTTGACGGCGATCCGTCCGAAGGTGATGCCTGCGCGGTTCCATTCGGCTGCTTCGTCGATCGCTTTGGCAATGACGATGCGGCCAATCTCGGACATCAAGCCGCATTTTTCTGCGATTGGAATGAACTCGCCCGGCGCGATCATGCCGCGTTCGGCATGCCTCCAGCGAACCAAAGCCTCGATACCACTGATGGCGCCGTCCGACAGCGACACCTGCGGCTGGAAATAGACTTCGAACGCCTTCTCAGAGATGGCGACCCTGATGTCGAGCTCGAGCTGCTTTCGACTGTCGAGTTCGCGCCTCAGCTCATCGGAGAAGAACGACAAACTGCCGCCGCCCTGCTTCTTGGCTGAATACAGCGCCAGGTCGGCATGGACGAGCAGGTCCTCCGCATTGTCGGCATCGATCGGGTAGACCGCAATCCCGGCACTTACGCCCGGATGGATCGTCGTACCTCGGAATATGACCGGCTCATTGAGTTTGGCCAGCATGCGCCTGGCGACGATATCGATGTCCTCGGTGCTGCCGGCATCGTTGAGGACGACGACGAATTCGTCGCCTCCGAGACGCACGTTGAGATCCGACGTCCGGCAGGAATCGCGCATACGCTGCGCGGCCACCACCAGCACATAATCGCCGGCGGCGTGGCCGAGCGCGTCGTTGATCTGCTTGAACCGGTCGAGGTCGAACTGCACTACGGCAACCCGTTCACGCCTTCGCCGCGCACAACTGATGAACGTATCGAAATGATCGGTCAGGAAAGTGCGGTCGTGCAGGCCGGTCAGCCCGTCATGTACGGCAATAAAGGCCATGGAATTGCGCGCATCGACCAGCTCGCGCGTCCGGCGCAGGATGGCATTCGACATCGGCCGGAAAATGAAAAGTGCCACCAGCAGGATGACGCCGATGGTCGAGTAGAACAATGTGCGATGAAGATCGAGGAGCCTTTCGGAGCGCTGGTCCGCGTAGGCGCTGATGCGCTGGCCGAGTGCTGCGTAGCCCGACAATGTTGCATTGGCAACGGAAGCGTCCAGGTTGACGCGCTCCTCGCCGCCCTTGTAGCCGCCGCTGCCGGTCGTGTTGAGCCGCGATTCGAATGAAGAGATCAGGCGCTCGCCGTTGGCGATAAGCCCAACCGAGAAATAGTCGAGATGGTACGGCTTGGCGAAAAGCACGCTCTCGATCGATTTCGGATCGAACCTTGCCGGCGACACCGGATCGGCGGCGGTCCGCTCGAGCAGCAGATCGTAATTCTTCTCGAACTCCACCGTCGCTTGCTTGAGCGCGATAACCAGAGCGCGCTGTTTATCGCGCTGAGCGCTGCCTGTCGCGCCGGCAAGAAAGACGATGCGCTGCGACAGGGCTTTTTGTGTGCTGACGATATCGAGCAGCGCCTGATTGTGCCGTTGGGTCGCCATCACCTGTTGCAGCAGGATGAAGGAGGCCATGACCATGGCGGCTATGATCAGCAGAGCCAGCCAGTATCCGGATTTGATGAGGAGTATGAGCCTGCCCGAAACGGCGTGCACCGGCTGCTGCGACATTTTCTGACGCGGCCTCTCGCCAACGAATTCTTGTGCGATAACCTTTGGCTTCAAAGTGTTAACAGGTTTGGGACGGCAGCAGGCCGGCGGTGGCGACCGTGGCGGGAAATCCGCAAAGTGGTTATTGCAATCTTTCGCGGCACCTCCGCATTCGAACATCGTTGCCTCTGACGTGCCATTGCCGCCACCGAAGCGGTCGCTTTTGCGATGGATTTTTCGTCCGCGCGGCGCGACAGTCCTCGTCGATCTCAACAGGGCCCGATCATGACCGAAGCATTCCTTTCCCACATCGACAGCGAGCTCGAAGGACTGAAAACGGCAGGCCTTTACAAATCCGAGCGGGTGATAACCTCGACCCAATCGGCCGAGATCGAGGTCGGTGGCGAGAAGGTGCTGAATTTCTGCGCCAATAATTATCTCGGCCTCGCCGACAGCGCCGAACTGCGCGGTGCGGCCAAGCAGGCACTCGACCGCTACGGCTACGGCATGGCGTCGGTGCGCTTCATCTGCGGCACGCAGGAAGAACACAAGCAGCTCGAGGCGACCATTTCTGATTTCCTCGGCATGGAGGACACCATCCTCTACGGCTCCTGCTTCGACGCCAATGGCGGCCTGTTCGAGACGCTGCTCGGCGAAGAGGATGCGGTCATCTCCGATGCGCTGAACCACGCCTCGATCATCGACGGGGTACGGCTGTCGAAGGCAAAGCGCTTCCGCTACGCCAACAACGACATGGCCGATCTCGAAGCGCGGTTGAAAGAGGCGCGCGACTGCCGGTTCCGGCTGATCGCCACCGACGGCGTGTTCTCGATGGATGGCATCGTCGCCAATCTGAAAGGCGTCTGCAACCTCGCCGACAAATACGATGCGATGGTCATGGTCGACGACAGCCATGCAGTTGGTTTCGTCGGCAGGAATGGCCGTGGCTCGGCCGAACATTGTGGCGTCGAGGGCAGAGTGGACATCATCACCGGCACGCTCGGCAAGGCATTGGGTGGCGCGTCCGGCGGCTACACTTCGGGCAGGAAGCAGGTGGTCGACTGGCTGCGCCAGCGCTCGCGGCCCTATCTTTTTTCCAACACGCTGATGCCGGCGATCGCCGGCGCCTCGATCCGGGTGTTCGAACTGATCCGCAATGGCGACGCGTTGCGTCAGCGCCTATATGCCAACGCAGCGCGGTTTCGCTCCGAGATGGGCAGGCTCGGCTTTACACTGGCCGGCGCCGACCATCCGATCATCCCGGTGATGCTGGGCGACGCGACGCTGGCGCAGGAGATGGCGGCCCGCATGCTGAAGCGCGGCATCTATGTCATCGGCTTTTCCTTCCCGGTGGTGCCGAAGGGCCAGGCGCGCATCCGCACGCAGATGTCGGCCGCCCATTCCAGCGCAGATATCGATCGTGCGGTTGAGGCGTTCGCCGCAGTCGGTCGCGAACTCGGCGTGATTTCCTGAACGGCCGGGACCGAAAAGCGATTCCGGATCAAGAGATTCAAGCGACTAAGGTTCTGGGGACAAAAGAATGTCGAATATGATGAAGGCGCTGGTCAAGGCCAAGGCCGAGCCGGGCATCTGGATGGAACAAGTGCCGGTGCCGGAAATCGGTCCGAACGACGTGCTGATCAAGATCAGGAAGACTGCGATCTGCGGCACCGACGTCCACATCTACAATTGGGACCAGTGGGCACAAAAGACCGTGCCGGTTCCGATGGTGACCGGCCACGAATTTGTCGGAACCGTCGCCGATTTCGGCACGGCGGTGACCGAGTACAAACTCGGCCAGCGCGTTTCCGGCGAAGGCCATATCGTCTGCGGCCATTGCCGCAACTGCCGGGCGGGCAGGGGGCATCTGTGCCGCAACACGCTAGGCGTCGGCGTCAACCGGCCTGGCGCCTTTGGCGAATACCTTGCGATTCCGCAGCACAATGTGGTGCCGATCCCCGACGACGTGCCCGACGAGATCGCCGCGATCTTCGATCCCCTCGGCAATGCGGTTCACACCGCATTGTCCTTTGATCTCGTTGGCGAGGACGTGCTGGTCACCGGCGCCGGGCCGATCGGCATCATGGGTGCGCTCGTCGCCCAATGCGTCGGGGCGCGAAAAGTCGTCATCACCGACATCAATCCGGTGCGCCTGGCGCTGGCGAAAAAGCTCGGCGTCCAGCATGTCGTCGATGCATCGAAGGAGAAGCTGCGCGACGTGATGCCGGCGCTCGGCATGACCGAGGGTTTCGACGTCGGCCTCGAAATGTCTGGCGCCGCACCTGCGTTCCGCGACATGATTGATACCATGAACAATGGCGGCAAGATCGCCATTCTCGGCATCGCGCCGACCGGCTTCGAGATCGACTGGAACAAGGTCATCTTCAAGATGCTGCATCTGAAGGGCATCTACGGCCGCGAGATGTTCGAGACCTGGTACAAGATGATCGCGCTGGTGCAAGGTCCTCTCGATGTCAGTGGCCTGATCACCCACCGCATCGGCATCGACGACTACATCTCCGGCTTCGAGGCAATGAAGAGCGGTAACTCCGGCAAGGTGGTGATGGACTGGTAACGATCAGAAATGTTGGCGGGACAGCACCCCCCTCTGGCCTGCCGGCCATCTCCCCTCAAGGGGGGAGATTAGCAGCTTCGCTGACATCGCTCTTCTTTGGAGATTGGCGAAAGCCGAAGCGACGTCCAATCTCACCCCTTGAGGGGGAGATGGCCGGCAGGCCAGAGGGGGGTGCTGTCCCGCCTGCATCAAAAGTTGCTGAGGACCTAATCCCCATACAAAGCCGTCTCAAGCGCGGCCACCCCTTCCGCGACTGCTATACGTTCATCTGCGCTCAGCCTTGCCAGCAACTCCCGCTCGAAGGCTTTCGCCAGCGGCACCATCTCGCGATAGGCGGCAACGCCAGCCTTGGTCAGCGTCAGATGCTCGACACGGCGGTCCTTTTCGTCTGGCGTCCGGATGAGCCAGCGGCGGCGCTCGAGTTCGGCGACCGCGCGCGAAACCTTGGTCTTGTGCATGGCCGATTGCTCGCCGAGTGCCGTCGCCGTCATCGTGCCGTGCTGTCCAAGTCCCGCAAGCGTGCGCCATTCGGGCCGGGTCAGGCCGTGACGGTCCTTGTATATTCTTGAGAATTCGCGGCTGACGGCATCGGCAAGACGGTAGAGCCGATAAGGCAGGAAGGATTCCAGCTCGAGGATTTCGGGTTCCATTTTGGCCTTCACTGGGCAGGCTCGCGGCCCGCGCCGAAATCACCATTGATGGTTACATTTTCGATGGTTACAAATGAAACCACTCTGGTCAACTCGGAGCATCTTTCGGAATGCGTAGACGATGCTCCGGGACTATGAATTCGGGAGGATTCCATGGCCTATTCCTACATGCCGGGTTTCGGCAACGACTTCGAGACAGAGACATTGCCGGGCTCGCTGCCGCAAGGGCGAAACTCGCCGCAGCGGCCGGCCTACGGCCTTTATGCCGAGCAGCTTTCGGGCTCCCCTTTCACCGCGCCGCGCGGCACCAATGAGCGCTCCTGGCTTTATCGGATAAGGCCGAGCGTCAGGCACACCGGCCGCTTCAAACCGGCGAATTATCCGCTGTGGAAGAGCGCGCCGAATGTCGGCGACCACCAGCTCGCTCTCGGCCAGTACCGCTGGAGCCCAGTGCCGATGCCGAAGGAGCCGACCGATTTTATTGCCGGCATGCGCTCGATCACCACCGCCGGCGACGTGCTCGGCCAGACCGGCATGGCGGCACATATCTATGTCGCCAACCGTTCGATGGTCGACGACCATTTCTTCAATGCCGACGGCGAGTTGCTGGTCGTGCCACAGGTTGGAGCCTTGCGCTTCGTCACCGAGATGGGCGTCATCGACCTCAGGCCGGGCGAGATCGCCGTGCTGCCGCGCGGCCTGGTTTTCAAGGTCGAACTGGTCGATCCGCAAGTGCGCGGCTATGTCTGCGAGAATTACGGCGCCAAGCTGACGCTGCCGGATCGCGGCCCGATCGGCGCCAACTGCCTGGCCAATCCGCGCGATTTCAAGACGCCCTGTGCCTGGTTCGAGGACAAGGAGACGCCGTGCCGGCTGATCGCGAAATGGTGTGGCCAGTTCCATGTCACCGAGATCGACCATTCGCCGCTGGATGTGGTGGCGTGGCACGGCAATTATTCGCCCTACAAATATGATCTTGCGACCTTTTCGCCGGTCGGTGCGATTCTGTTCGACCACCCCGACCCGTCGATCTTCACCGTGCTGACCGCGCCGAGCGGCGAGAAAGGCACCGCCAATATCGATTTCGTCCTCTTCCCGCCGCGCTGGCTGGTCGCCGAAGATACGTTCCGACCGCCCTGGTATCACCGCAACATCATGAGCGAGTTCATGGGCCTGATTCATGGTCAGTACGATGCCAAGGAAGAGGGCTTCGTGCCCGGCGGCATCAGTCTGCACAACATGATGCTGGCTCACGGACCCGATGCGTCTGGCTTCGAAAAAGCCTCGCGCGCGGAGCTGAAACCGGTCAAGCTCGACAACACCATGGCCTTCATGTTCGAGACACGCTTTCCGCAGATGGTGACCCGCTATGGCGCCGAGCTCGAAACCCGGCAGGACAATTATATCGACTGCTGGGCCGATCTGAAGAAACGCTTCAACGGCACGCCCGAGGGCGACTGGTCTTGAGCGCCGTCGCATGACAGATCGTCTGGTGCTTCTTGGCTCGAAGGGTGGTCCGGCGCTCCGGCCGGGCGGACCGTGGCCGAGTTCGTCGCTGCTGGAGATTGGCGGCCGCACCCTCGTCGTCGATTGCGGGCTGGGCATAACGCGCGGGCTGACCGATGCCGGTGTCAGCCTGAAGGCGCTCGACCTGATCTTCATCACGCATTTGCATTCAGACCATGTGCTGGAACTCGGACCATTGATCCACACTGCATGGACGGCCGGCCTGGCGACAGCGGTCAGCGTCTTCGGCCCGCCCGGCATCGGCCATTATTGGCAGCGCTTTTGCCAGGCAATGGAATTCGACATCGAGATCCGCATCGCCGACGAAGGCAGGCCGGATCTCCACGACCTGGTCTCGATTGTCGAGTTTGGCGAAGGCAAAGTAGTCGAAGAGCGCGGTCTCAAAATATCGGCCTTGCGCGTCGATCATCCGCCGGTGACGGACTGCTTTGCGCTGCGCTTCGAGCAAGCCGTGCAAAGCATCGTCTTCTCGTCCGACACCGCATTCTTTCCGCCATTGTCGGATTTCGCCCAACGCGCCGACGTCCTGGTCCACGAGGCCATGTTGGCAGAGGGCATCGAGCGGTTGGTCGCCAAGACCGGCAACGGCGCAAGGCTGAGGGAACACCTGCTTGCCAGCCACAGCTTTGCCGAGGAAGCGGGCCGCATCGCCAGTGATGCAGGCGTCAAAAGACTGGTCCTCAACCACCTCATTCCCGCCGACGATCCGGAGATCGGCGAAGCCGACTGGATTGCCGCCGTCAGGAAAACATGGGCCGGCGACTTGACGATCGGCCGCGACGGCCTTGTTGTGGAATTAAGCAGCACCAAAGCTGCGCCAGGAGAGGAAACCGCATGAAGCTTGCCACCTTGAAGGACGGGACGCGCGATGGAAAGCTCGTCGTCGTCTCGCGTGACCTGACGCGGTTTACCGATGCGTCGTTCCTTGTGCGGACGCTGCAGGCGGCGCTCGACGACTGGCGTCGCATCGCGTCGCATCTCGCTGCCATGGCCGAATCGCTGGAGAACAATGCGGTGCCGTCTGCCCGCTTTCACGAGCATGACGCTCATTCGCCGCTGCCGCGTGCCTACCAATGGGCCGACGGCTCGGCCTATGTGAACCATGTCGAGCTGGTGCGGAAGGCGCGCGGCGCCGAGATGCCGGCAAGCTTCTGGACCGATCCGCTGATCTACCAGGGCGGCTCGGACGCTTTCCTCGCACCGCGCGACCCAATCCGCATGACCGACGAGACACTTGGCATCGATATGGAAGGCGAGGTCGCCGTCATCGTCGACGACGTGCCAATGGGTGCTGGCCTCGATGAGGCGCGGGCAGCGATCCGGCTGGTCATGCTGGTCAACGACGTGACGCTGCGCGGCCTGACCGGACCCGAGCTCGCCAAGGGGTTCGGCTTCTTCCAGTCGAAACCGTCATCGGCCTTTTCGCCGGTAGCGGTGACGCCGGACGAATTGGGCGACGCCTGGGATGGCGGCAAGGTCAGCCTGCCGCTGCTGGTCGATCTCAACGGCAAACCGTTCGGCCGGGCGAACGCCGGCATCGACATGACCTTCGACTTTCCGGTGTTGATTGTTCATGCCGCCAGGACGCGGCCACTGGCTGCCGGCACCATCGTCGGTTCGGGCACCGTCTCCAACAAGCTCGACGGCGGGCCGGGCAAGCCTGTCTCGGCAGGCGGCGCCGGCTATTCCTGCATCGCCGAGTTGCGTATGATCGAGACCATCGAAGCCGGCGAACCGAAAACGCCGTTCCTGCGCTTTGGTGATACCGTGCGCATCGAGATGAAGGACAGGGGCGGGCATTCGATCTTCGGCGCCATCGAGCAGAAGGTCGAGAAATACGAGGGGGCAAGAGAATGACGGGCGAGACATTCTATCTGCTGTGCGGTGTCTGGGCCCTTGTCATGCTGGCGATCTTCATCCTGGCGATCCGCCTGAGCTATCGCATCGAGGCGCGCTCGCCCGACCTGACCAACCGCAGCGGCTTTCCGCGCAAGGCGATGATGTTTCACACCGTCACCAACACGAATGTCGCGCTGGACCAGGAAACGCAGGCCATGCGGCGGCGCATGATCGGGCTGCTGCTGATTGTTTTGGCTGGATTCCTGCTAATGTGGGCAGGCTTGTCTTTGGTCCGGTCACCGGCGTGATCAATCGTTCCTAGCGCTGGTGGACCCAAGATGCCTTACACCGCTACTTACCTTTGGTTTGTGGGAATTTCTGGCATCGCTGCTGCCTGGCTTTTGATTTCGGCCATCCGGCTCTGCCGTCAGGTCGAGGATCGATCTGAAGGACTGCGTAACTTCAGTAGCGTGGCGCATCGGCCGAAGCTTGCTGACGTCGCTATGAATCGGGATGTTGCGAGCGATGTTGAAACGCAAGCGCTGCGCCGCGGTATGATCGCTCGTCTGCTAGCCATAGGTGCTATCGGTATCGCTGTGAATTTGATTGCCTGGGCTGGTGTGTAACATGGACCTGCTGAACCATTTCCGCCGCATGGCGCGCAACAATCTGTGGTCCAACGACCGGCTCTATCGTGCCGTGCTGCAGCTTGAGCCCGGCGAATTCGAGGCTGAAAGGATAAGCTTCTTCCCATCGATCAAGGCAACGCTCAATCACATCCTGGCCGTCGATTATCTCTATCTCGATTTTCTCGAAGAGGGCGGCGTCGGCGCCGCGGCCTACGATGAGTTCTTGCTCTTCGACGAAGCGGACGCGCTCTTTGGCAAGCGGACGGAGGCCGACCGGCGGCTGATCGCTTTTTGCGACCGCCTGTCGACGGACGACCTCGATCGCCGCGTCGTCACCGACCGGCGCGAGGACGGCATGATACCGGAACGGATCGGCGACCTGCTCGCCCATCTCTTCATCCACGACATCCATCATCGCGGCCAGGTGCACGCGATGCTGTCCGGCACCTCGGTGAAACCGCCGCAACTCGACGAGTTCTTCCTCGATTACGATGTGAAGTTGAGGAAAGCCGAAGTCGAGCGGCTGGAGCTGGATGATCAGACCAACGCGACGTCGTAGGCTGAGAAATGTCGATCCGCAGTGACCACCGTCAGACCTTCAATTTGAGCCTGTGCGATGAGCAGACGGTCGAAGGGATCGCGATGATGGAACGGCAGATGCTCAAGCCTGGCTGCGTGTAGTTCATTCACACTGAGGATCGGAATGCCGTTCGATCGCAGGATTTCCACGATGTTGCCTGTGAGCGTGACTTTGCCGAGCGATTTCTTAATGGCGATCTCTGCTACCGAGACGGCGCTGACGACCACATCCTCGCCCGCAAGAAAGATGTCGCGATGGTGATCCGAAAGGCGTGAATCCGCGTTGAGTACCCAAAGCAGAATATGAGTATCCACCAGATATTGGCGGCTCATTTAATGTACTCGTCCCATTCGGGACCGAGTTCATCAAAATCATCCGATATCCGAATTTGGCCTTTCAGGGCCCCAAAAAGGCCTTTGCTCCCGCCAGCCCGGGTGGGCGCGCTCAAGGTCGCCACCACCTCTCCATGCCGCGTCAGATGGATCTCTTCGCCGGCCTGGGCACGTTTCACCAACTCGGAGAGTTGGGCCTTCGCTTTTGCCATCGGAACATTCATGGTCAGACCTCTTATGACCAGAATTTAGGTCATAACTGATCAAACCACAAGGCATCTCGGCCGAGCTGGCTACGCTGCCTTGCCGTCCACCTTCAGCACGCCGCGCTTGATCTGGTCCTGCTCGATCGACTCGAACAAGGCGCGGAAATTGCCCTCGCCAAAGCCTTCGTCGCCCTTTCTCTGGATGAACTCGAAGAAGATCGGGCCGATCACGGCTTTCGAAAAGATCTGCAGCAGGATCTTGGTCGTGCCGCCGTCGACGACGCCTTCGCCGTCGATCAGGATACCGTGCTTCTTCATGCGATCGATCGGCTCTTCATGGCCGTTCACGCGGGCAAAGGACATGTCGTAATAGGTCTCGGGCGGTCCCGGCATGAACTTCAGGCCGTTGGCGGCCAGCCTGTCGGTGGCGCCGTAAATGTCGTCGGTGCCGACCGCGATGTGCTGGATACCCTCGCCATTATACTTCTTCAGATATTCGGCGATCTGGCTGGTCTCGTCCTTGGACTCGTTCAGCGGGATGCGGATCTTGCCGCAGGGCGAGGTGATGGCGCGGCTGACCAGGCCGGTGATCTTGCCGTCGATGTCGAAGAAATGGATCTGCTTGAAGCCGAACAGGTCGCGGTAGAAATCCCACCATTTGTCCATCTGGCCGCGATAGACATTGTGGGTCAGGTGGTCGAGATAATAGAAGCCGACGCCTTCCGGCCTGGGATCGCGCTCGCTGAGCCAGTCGAACTCGGCGTCATAGGCCGAGCCCTTCTCGCCGTACGTTTCGATGAAATAGAGCAGCGAGCCACCGATGCCGACGATCGCCGGCACGTCGAGCGTCTTGTCGTTACCTTCATAGGGCGTCGCGCCCTTGGCCACAGCGTGATCGAAGGCGTGCCTGGCATCGACCACCCGCCATGCCATCGAGGCGGCGCAAGGCCCGTGCTTGTCGACGAATTTCATGGCATGCGAGCCGGGTTCGGCATTCACGACATAATTGATGTCGCCCTGCCGCCAGACGGTGATGTTCTTGCTGCGGTGCTTGGCGACCGGCACATAACCCATGCGGGTGAACAGCTCGGCGAGTTTTTCCGGCTCGGCATGCGCGAATTCGACGAATTCGAAGCCGTCGGTGCCGGCGGGATTGGCTTTGCTGATCTTGGCGGGCGGTGCGTCGTGCGGGAAGGGACCCATGGCATTGCTCCGAAATCTGGCATCGGCCGCGTCGGCCGTATCTGGGCGCAATCATAGCGCGGAGCGGATGCAAATTGCTTGCATTCAAACGCTTGAAATGGTCTGATCATGCGCGAGTTGTGCACTGCGGAGCTGAAATTCATGGATGAGGCGCGCATCGACCAGTTTGACCGCAAGATAATGGCTCTGCTGCAGGGCGATGCACGGCTGACCAACAACGATCTGTCGGAACGGGTGAACCTATCCGCTTCGCAATGCTCGCGTCGTCGCCAGCGGCTGGAGGAGGACGGCTATATCAAGGGCTACCGGGCGGTGCTCGACCGCGACAAGCTCGGCTTTTCCCTGGTCAACGTCATCTCGGTGACGCTCGCCACCCACAACCGCGACAATGCGCGGCGTTTCGGCGAATTGGTGGCGCGGCTGCCGCAAGTGCAGGAAGCGCACGCGCTGACCGGCGAGATGGATTATATATTGAAAGTCGTGACGCCCGACCTGAAGTCGCTGTCGGAATTCGTCAACGGCGTGCTTCTCCCGCACGAATCGGTGCAGCACGTGAAGACGGCGATCGTGCTGGAGACGCTGAAGGAAACCGGCGCGCTGCCGATCTGAGGGGCGCGAACGTTCACCCCTTCGACTGCTGGATCAGCCCATAGAGATTGGTGCAGCGGGCGCCGGAACGGCAATAGGCGAAGACCGGGCCTTCGAGTTCGTCAAGCGCCTCGGCCTGGTCCTCGACATTCTCGGCCGTGATCTGGCCGCTGATGACGGGGATGTAGCGGAAGGCGAGCCCGGCGCCCTCGACCGCCGCCTTGACGGTGTCGGCCGATGGCTGTCCAGGCTGCTCGTCGTCCGGCCGGTTGCAGATCACGCTCTTGAAGCCGGCCGCCTTGATGGTCGCGACATCCTCTGGCTGGATCTGGCCCGAGACCGAATAGTCCTCGCTGATCTGACGGTATTCCATGGCGGTGTCCTCGCAATCTGGTTAGCGGCAGTCTTGCCACTCCCTGACCCGGTCGGCAATCCGCGCGAAAAGAAATCCATCCGCGCAGATAGAGATTTCGATGCCGGAAATCCAGCCGGGCTAACGCCGCATGTCGCCAGGACGCATCATGCGCCAGCCCGGCTGGATGAACCGGATCGGTCGGCTCAGCTGCCGAGGATCGCGCCTTTGATCTGGGCGATGTTGTTGTGCATCAGGTCGATATAGGTCGAGGCCGGGCCGTCGGGCTGCGACAGCGCATCGGAATAGAGCGTGCCGCCCACCTTGATGCCGGTCTCGCTGGCGATCTGCTCGATCAGCCGCGGGTTGGTGATGTTCTCGACAAAGATCGCCGCCGCCTTGTCCTGCTTTATCTGGCTGACCAGCTTGGCGACGTCGGCGGCGGAAGGTTCCGACTCGGTCGACACGCCTTCCGGGGCCAGGAAGGTCAAGCCGTAGGCCTTTTCGAAATAGCCAAAGGCGTCGTGCGAGGTGATGACGACGCGCTTCTCTTGCGGGATCGACTGGATCGCCGCCTGCACTTCGCCCTCAAGCGCATCGAGCTTTTGCGTATAGGCGGCTGCATTGGCCTTGTAGCTGTCGCAACCCGCAGCGTCGGCCGTGCAGAAGGCGTCGGCGATGTTCTTCACATAGATCTTGGCATTGGCGATCGACTGGAAGGCGTGCGGATCGGTGACCGTCTTGCCGCCATCGGTTTCCGCGCCTTCGGCGGCGTCGGCTTCGGCGAATTCGGGTTTGAAATTGATCGGCGTGACGCCCTTGGTCAGCACGGCAATCGAGGCCTTGGTGGCGCTGGCGTCGACCAGGCGCTGCAGGAAACCTTCGAAATGCAGGCCGTTGACCAGCACGATGTCGGCCTTGGCCATCGCCACCGCGTCGGCGGGGCTCGGCTCGTAGACGTGGGCGTCGCCGTCCGGCCCGACGATGGTGGTCAGATCGATCCGATCGCCGCCGACATTCTTGGCGAAGTCTCCGATGATGGTGAAGCTGGCGACGACTTTCAACGGCTGAGCGAAGGCCGACGACGCGCCAAGGGCGGTTAATGTTATAACGCTCACGGCCAAGGCGGCGCGGATCGATTTCAGCATTGACGGGTCTCCTTTGTTGGGATCAGGCGGTTCTGTGGCGGTGGTGGACGATACGGGCGCGCAGGATGCCGCGCGTGCCGAACAGGATCGAGGCGAAATAGACGACGCCGGCGGACAGGATGATGGCCGGGCCGGAGGGCAGCGACGCATGGTAGGACAACAGCAGCCCGGCAATGCAGGAGGCAAAGCCGATCACTGTGGCCAGCACGCACATAGGCTCGACGCGGGAGGTCCAGAAACGGGCGGCGGCCGCCGGCAGCATCATCAGCCCGACCGACAGCAAGGTGCCGAGCGCCTGGAAGCCGCCGACGAGGTTGAGCACGACAAGGCCGAGAAAGATGAAATGCACCGGGCTGCCCATCCGGCTGACCGAGCGCAGGAACAAGGGGTCGAGGCATTCGGCGACCAGCGCCCGCCAGAAGATGGCGAGGCTTGCCAGCGTCACCACGACGATGCCGCCGATCAGCGTCAGCGCCTCGTTGTTGAGCGCCAGCACCGTACCGAACAGCACATGCATGAGATCGACGCTGGAGCCGCGGATCGACACCATAAGCACGCCGATGGCCAGCGAAATCAGATAGAAGGCCGCCATCGAGGCGTCCTCGCGCTGGATGGTGAAGCGCGAGACGGCACCGGCGCCGAGCGCCACGATGATGCCGGCGATCAGTCCGCCGATGGTCATCGGCAGGATTTCCAGGCCATAAAACAGGAAGCCGGCGGCAGCACCGGGCAGGATGGCATGCGCCATGGCGTCGCCGGACAGGCTCATGCGCCGCAGCATCAGGAACACGCCGACCGGGCAGGCGCCGAGCGACAGCATCATCGAACCGGCGAGCGCCCGCTGCATGAAGGCGTAGTCGGCGAAAGGAGCGACGAAAAGACCGTAAAGCACGTCCATCATGCCGCCCTCGGCCCGGAGCCGTGATGATGGTCGTGCAAGTGCTCGTGGCCACTGTGCTCGTGATCATGCTCGCCGGGCTCACACCATGGCGCGTTGTCCTCCCAGGCTTCGTGGAAGCGGCGCGCACGCAACAGATTCTCCGGCCGCAGCGTCTCCCTGGTCTCGCCCCAGGCGACCGGCTGGCGCGCCAGCAGCAGTGTTTCGGGGAAATTCTGCCGCACCAGGTCGAGATCGTGGACGACCACCATGATGGTGCGCTCCTCGCCATGCCAGCGCTTGATCAGCGCGATCAGGTCGCCGACCGTCTTCGTGTCGACCGCGTTGAACGGCTCGTCGAGCAGGATGAGCTCGGCATCCTGCAACAGCACGCGGGCAAACAGCGTGCGCTGCAGCTGGCCGCCCGACAGTGTGTCGATCGGGCGCTTCTCGAAGCCGCCGAGGCCGACGGCCATCAGCGCCTTGCTGACCGAGTCGCGATCTTCCCTTGTATAGCGGCCGAGCATACCGCGCCGCGGCCACAGGCCCAGCGAAACCAGGTCGACGACCCGGGCCGGAAAGGAGCGGTCCAGTTCCGATTGCTGCGGCAGATAGGCGGCACGCACGCCCGGCGCCCGGATCACCGCGCCGGCCATCGGCTTCAGGACGCCAACGATGCCCTTCATCAGGGTCGACTTGCCGGAGCCGTTGGCGCCGACGACCGCCGTCAACGATCCCTTGCGGATCGTACCATCGAGGTGGTGGATCGCCGGATGGCTGTTGTAGCCCAGCGTCAGGTCGCGGAAGGTCAGGCAGGTTTGGCTCATGTGACGATCCATGGGGCGACGATCGGTGCTGCAGGGGCGGATTCGATATGTGATGTTATTACATTAGTCAACAAGCCAATCGGGCGGAATTGCGGCCGGGCCGTCATATTGTGTGCTTTGGCTTGGCTCAAGAAGTTCCGCTCGAGCGACCTTGCCCCCGGCGAACCCGGCCCCTAAACAGGCGCAGCTGACAAGAGGAGAAGGAATATCCAATGAGCATTCGTCGCATCGATGTGGGCCCGCGCATGAGCCAGATCGTCATCCACGGCAACACCGTCTATCTGGCCGGTCAGGTCGGCAAGCCGGGCGGAAACGTCGGCGCCCAGACAAGGGACATTCTGGCGGCGATCGACGAATTGCTGGCCAAGGCCGGCACCGACAAGACCAAGATCCTGCAGGCGATCATCTGGCTGGCCGACATGAGCACCTTTGCCGAGATGAACGCGGAGTGGGACAAGTGGATACCGCAGGGCAACACGCCGGCCCGCGCCACGGGCGAAGCCAAGCTTGCCGGACCGGAATATCTGGTCGAGATTATTGTTACCGCGGCGATTTGAGAATGCAGCTCTAACCCTCCCCCTCGAGGGGTGGGGTCGGCGAGGTTGCACCGACCCCACCCCGCGTCACAAAATGCCGCCATGCGGCAATTTGCTCCGCGACCCTCCCCTCAAGGGGGAGGGTTTACCCCTGCGACGGCGTGAACCGCGCGACCAGCGTGTGGTTCTCCGCCGCATAGGTGAACCGGACATGGGTGACGGGGTGCTCCGCGCTCCATGTCCGCCGCTCGATCACCAGGCACGGCGCGCCCGTCTCGATGTCGAGCGCCGCCGCGATATGCCTTTCGGCGGCAACCGCGCGGATGCGATGCTCGGCGGCACTCCACGGCACGCGCCCGATCAGCCACGGACCGGGCGCGGTGTCGAAAAACGCCTCTTCGGCGGCCTCCGGCACGGCAGCCAGGTTGATCAGCCGCTGCTCGTGGGCGAATGGCCGCTTGCCGGCGAAATGCCGGCATTCCAGCACCAGCACCGGCCCAGCGACGTCGAGTTCCAGCAGGGCGCGGTCGTCGGCGCTGCTGCGTCTTCTGTTTCGCGCCACGCGCTCGTAGCGGTAGGGCAGGCCAAGTGCCTCGACCTCGATCCGGATGTCGTGGATTTCGAGAACGGCCGCCTGCGATTGCGGCCGGCGGACAAAACTGCCCGAACGACGCCGGCGCTCGATCAGCCCGGCCTTGGCTAGCTGCGACAGCGCCTTGTTCACCGTCATGCGCGAGCAATTGTACTCAGCCGTCAGTTCATGCTCGAACGGAATGCGGTGGCCGGGCGCCCAGGCCCCAGACAGGATCCGTTCGCTGATGTCCGACAGGATGCGCTGGTGCAGCGAAAGCGCCTCGCCGCCGTCCGCGCTTCCAGAATCCGCGCTTATTGTCTCGATCATGCTCATGCCGAAAGCACCGTCATCACCTTGCGGAACCGCTCGGCGATGGCTTCGCGCCTGGCATGCCTGCCGTCGCTGACCAGTTTCTTGCCATGCACCCAGACGCAATCGACCTTGGTGCCGTTGGCAAAAATCCAGGCGTCAAGGATTGCATCGCCCGTCTTGCCGGCCAGCGATGGATGATTGCCGTCGAGCGAGACGAAATCGGCCGAGGCACCTGCTGCGATCTGCGAGGGGCCGGCGCCAAGCGCGGCACTGCCACCCTCGAGCGCCGCATCGAACAAAGCACGGCCGGTCGAGCCACGGGCCACCGCCAACACGTTGCGGGCGCGGTGAGCGAGGCGCTGCGAATATTCGAGCTGGCGCAACTCATCGGGCAGGCCGATCAGCACGTTGGAATCCGAGCCGATGCCGAAGCGGCCGCCATGCTGCATGAACAGGGGCGCGGCAAAGGTGCCGTCGCCGAGATTGGCCTCGGTGATCGGGCAGAGGCCGGCAACGGCGCCGCTTTTCGCCATCTGGATCGTCTCGGCTTCGGTCATGTGGGTAGCGTGGATCAGACACCAGCGCTGGTCGACGTTGGCGTTGGCAAGCAGCCATTCGACCGGCCGCGCGCCGGACCAGGCAAGACAATCCTCGACCTCCTTCATCTGCTCGGCGATGTGGATGTGGATCGGCCCGTCCGGTGCAAACATTGTGAGCGCGGCGAGTTCCTCCGGTATCACAGCGCGCATGCTGTGCGGGGCGACGCCCACGACGCCTTGATTCAGCGCGCGAATGGATTCGCGGCTTTTCTCAACAAGCCGCGAGAACTGGTTCACATCGTTGATGAATCGCCGCTGGCCTTCATTTGGCGCAGCGCCGCCGAAAGAGGAATGCGCGTAGAGCACCGGCAGCAAAGTCAGCCCGATGCCTGTCTCGGACGCTGCAGCAATGATACGCTCCGCCATCTCGGCGATGTTGGCATAGGGCCGGCCGTCACGGTCGTGGTGGAGATAGTGAAACTCGCCGACGCGCGAGAACCCGGCCTCCAGCATCTCGACATAGAGCTGGGCCGCGACCACTTCGACCTGGTCCGGCGTCATCGCCAGCGCGAAGCGGTACATCACCTCGCGCCAGCTCCAGAAACTGTCGGCGGAAGGCCCGCGCAATTCGGCAAGGCCGGCCATGCCGCGCTGGAAGGCGTGGCTGTGCAGGTTCGGCATGGCGGGCAAGAGGATGGCGTGGCGCTCGTCGCCAGGCAGAGGCGAGGTATTCGCCTCGACCGTGGCGATCCTGCCGTCGGAGATGACGATCCGCACATTGCTGTGCCAGCCGTCGGGCAGAAGCGCCTGTTCCGCAAAGATTGCCGTCACGTTTTTCTCCAAATCCCGGCCTGCCATGCGATGATAGCGCTTGCAGTGCCTTTTGATATGTATATACATAATCGCCACCGATTGAAACGGAAAAGATGATGACTGCACAGAGCAAAAGCCGGGCAGGGGAGCTTCGCCTCTGGCGCAATGCGCGGCTCGCGACCATGGCCGAAAGCAGCGCCGGGTTAGGCGTCGTCGAGCACGGTGCAATCGCCGTGCGCAATGGCCGGATCGTCTATGCCGGGCCGGAAGCCGACATGCCGGCAGCACTCCGCGAGGGCGCCGAGGCGACCGACTGCGAAGGCCGCTGGATCACGCCTGGCCTTATCGACTGCCACACCCATCTGGTCCATGCCGGCAACCGTGCCAATGAATTCGAGATGCGGCTGGCCGGCGCCACCTATGAGGAGGTCGCCAGGGCCGGCGGCGGCATCGTTTCCTCGGTCAAGGCACTGCGCGCCGCCAGCGAGGACGAGCTGGTCGCCCAGTCGCTGCCGCGCCTCGATGCGCTGATCGCCGAAGGCGTCACCACCGTCGAGATCAAATCCGGCTACGGCCTCGACCTCGAAAACGAGAAGAAGTCGCTGCGCGCCTCGCGACGGCTGGGCGGTGAGCGGCCGGTGACGGTCAGAACCACTTTCCTCGGCGCTCATGCGCTGCCTCAAGAAGCAAAAGGTGACAAGGACGCCTTTATCGATCTTGTCGCCAACCAGATTTTGCCGGCCGTCGCGGCCGAGGGCTTGGCCGATGCCGTCGACGGTTTTTGCGAAGGCATTGCCTTTTGGCCCGAGCAGATTGCCCGCGTGTTCGATGCCGCGAAGGCGGCGGGCCTGCCGGTCAAGCTCCATGCAGACCAGCTGTCCAATCTTCACGGCGCGGAACTTGCGGCGCGCTATGGTGCGCTATCGGCCGACCACCTCGAATATACCGACGAGGCCGGTGCGGCGGCGATGGCGAAGGCAGGAACCGTGGCGACCATCCTGCCCGGCGCCTACTACTTCATACGCGAGACCAAGAAGCCGCCGATCACCCTGTTTCGCCAGCATGGCGTCAGGATGGCCGTTGCCACCGATAACAATCCCGGCACGTCGCCGCTGACCTCGCTGCTTCTGACCATGAACATGGCGGCCACGTTGTTCGGCCTGACCGTCGATGAATGCCTTGCCGGCGTTACGCGCGAGGCTGCCCGGGCGCTCGGGCTGCTTGGGCAGACCGGCACGCTGGAGGTCGGAAAATCCGCCGATCTGGCGATCTGGAACGTCGAGCGCCCGGCCGAGCTCGTCTACCGCATGGGCTTCAACCCGCTGCATGCCCGCATCTGGAGGGGACAATGACTGAACTCACGCTAAGGCCAGGCAATGCGACGCTGGCCGATTGGCGCGCCATCTATCGCGGCGCCGCACTGCGGCTCGACGATGCCTGCCGGCCGAAGATCAAGGCCAGCGCCGAGGCCGTCGCCAGGATCGTTGCCAAAGGCGAGCCGGTCTATGGCATCAATACCGGCTTCGGCAAGCTGGCCAGCGTCCGCATCCCCGCCGCCGACCTGGAGACGCTGCAGCGAAACATCGTGCTGTCTCATGCCGCCGGCGTCGGCGAGCCGATGCCCGTCGCAATTTGCCGGCTGATGATGGCGCTGAAGCTGGCCAGCCTGGCACAGGGCGCCTCCGGCGTGCGGCCGCGGACGATCGAACTGCTCGAGGCGATGCTGGCCAACGACGTTATCCCCGTGGTGCCGGCGCAAGGCTCGGTCGGCGCTTCTGGCGACCTTGCGCCGCTGTCGCACATGACCGCGGTGATGATCGGCGTCGGCGAATGTTTTACCCCGCATGGCCGCTTTCCCGCCAAGGTCGCCTTCGTTTCGCACGGCCTGGAGCCGGTGACATTGGGCGCCAAGGAAGGCCTGGCGCTGCTCAACGGCACCCAGTTTTCGACCGCCTATGCGCTGGCCGCTTTGTTCGAAGCGGAAGTGCTCTACCAGTCGGCGCTGGTCGCCGGCGCGCTGTCGACCGATGCCGCCAAGGGCTCCGACGCTCCGTTCGATCCACGCATCCATCTGCTCCGGAAGCATCGCGGCCAGATCGAGACGGCCGAGGCGTTGCGCAATTTGATGGCCGGCAGCGCCATCCGTGAATCGCACCGCGTCGGCGATGAGCGCGTGCAGGATCCATACTGCCTGCGCTGCCAGCCGCAGGTGATGGGCGCAGCGCTCGACGTGCTTCGCAAGGCCGCCGACACGCTCGGCACCGAGGCCAACGGCGTCACCGACAATCCGCTGATCTTTGCCGAGGATGACTCCGCACTTTCGGGCGGCAATTTCCACGCCGAGCCGGTGGCGTTCGCCGCCGACATGATCGCACTCGCCGTCTGCGAGATCGGCTCGCTATCGGAGCGGCGCATCGCGATGCTGGTCGATCCGGCACTGTCGGGCATGCCGGCCTTTCTGACGCCCAAGCCGGGGCTGAATTCCGGTTTCATGATCCCGCAAGTGACGGCGGCAGCGCTGGTTTCTGAAAACAAGCAAAAAGCCTATCCGGCCAGCGTCGATTCGATCCCAACCTCGGCCAACCAGGAAGACCATGTCTCGATGGCGGCGCATGGAGCGCGCCGCCTCATCGGCATGGTCGAGAATGCGACGGCCGTCATCGGCATCGAATTGCTGGCTGCCACACAAGGTTGCGATTTCCATACACCGCTGGTCTCGAGCGCGGCACTCCAGGCGGTGCGCCGGCTGGTCAGGGCAGAGGTGCCGCATCTCGACAACGACCGGCACTTCCACCCCGACATGGAGAAGGCCATCGCCATGGTACGCAGCGGTGCGGCGGTGGAAGCGGCAAGCGCGGTAAAGCTGCCGGGGGTGACGTCGTGAGGCCGTCGTCGCTGCGTTACGCCGGCATGGGTCGTGTTCCGTCGCGCCCCCCTCTGTCCTGCCGGACATCTCCCCCTCCAGGGGGGAGATTGGCAGCTTCGGCCCTGCGTTCATTTCTGCAACGTTGGAGATTGGCGAAAGCAGTCGTGACCGCCAATCTCCCCACTAGAGGGGGAGATGTCCGGCAGGACAGAGGGGGGCGCTGTCCCGCCAACCTCAGCCCGGCAACACCGAAACTTTCAAAGTCAGAAACAAAAAGCCCGCCTCGAGGGCGGGTTGTCGCGCCGAATCAGCACCATACTGAAATTATTAGCATAGCTGCCGGCACAAAGCAAGAACAAAATACGACACGGCCGGCAAAAAGCGAGGTCGGTGTTCACGGACGATTGCAAGGTCGCGTTCTGTCGCGCGGAGACTTCCGATGACCTCACCCTCCTGGCTCACCGTCACCCGAGGCACAGCACCCCTGCTGGTCTCGATCCCGCACACCGGCATCGACCTCGCCGGCCTCGACAGCCGGCTAATCTCGACCTGGCTCGGCCGCCGCGACTGTGACTGGTGGATCGACAAGCTTTATGACTTTGCCGAGAGCCTTGGCGCGACGGTCGTGCATACGGCGATTTCGCGCACCGTCATCGACGTCAACCGCGATCCGTCGGGCGCTTCGCTCTATCCCGGCCAGACGACGACCGGTCTCTGCCCGACCGAGACCTTTGACGGCGATCCGCTCTACCGTGAGGGCGAAGAGCCGGGACCGTCGGAGATCGACGAACGCCGCGAAAAATTCTTCGTACCCTATCATGCCGCTCTGCAGGCCGAGATCGACAGGCTGCGCGCTTTGCATGCGAAGATCGTCGTCTATGACTGCCATTCGATCCGCTCGGTGCTGCCGCGCCTGTTCGAAGGCAAATTGCCGGTCTTCAATCTCGGCACCAATGACGGCAAGAGCGCCGATCCCACGCTGCAGGAGAAAGTCACGCAGAGTCTCGCCGAAACCGGCGAGAGCTACGTCGTCAACGGCCGCTTCAAGGGCGGCTGGATCACGCGCCATTTCGGCCAGCCGCAAGCCGGCGTCCACGCGTTGCAGATGGAGCTCTCCAACCGCGGCTATCTGCGCGAGCCCGAAGGCAAGGGTATGCCCGGCAATTGGCCGGTGCCTTACGATGCCGAATTCGCGGCGCCGATCCGCGTCACGCTGAAGAAGATCCTGGAAACCGCGATCGCCTGGGCGGAGCGGTGATGCGCAGCGCGCCTCACTCGAAAGGGACAATCATGACCGATCCTCGCCACAACATCCGTGAAGTGCGCAGCCCGCGCGGCAACGAACTCAACGCCCGCACCTGGCTGACGGAAGCGCCGCTGCGCATGCTGATGAACAATCTCGACCCGGACGTCGCCGAAAATCCCAACGAGCTGGTCGTCTATGGCGGCATCGGCCGGGCGGCGCGCACCTGGAACGATTTCGACCGCATCGTTGCCTCGCTGAAGACGCTTGCAGACGACGAGACGCTGCTGGTGCAATCCGGCAAGCCGGTCGGCGTGTTCCGCACCCATCCGGACGCCCCGCGCGTGCTGATCGCCAATTCGAACCTCGTGCCGCACTGGGCGACATGGGAGAAATTCAACGAGCTCGATAGGAAAGGCCTGATGATGTACGGCCAGATGACGGCCGGCTCATGGATCTACATCGGCACGCAAGGCATCGTGCAGGGCACCTACGAGACCTTCGTCGAGGCCGGCCGCCAGCACTATGGCGGCAATCTCAGGGGCAAATGGATCCTGACCGGCGGCCTCGGCGGCATGGGCGGTGCCCAGCCGCTCGCCGCGGTCATGGCCGGCGCCTGCTGCCTGGCCGTCGAATGCGATCCCGACCGCATCGATTTCCGGCTGCGCACCCGCTATGTCGACGAGCGCGCCGACACGCTCGACGAGGCTCTCGAGAAGATCGAGCGCTGGACCAAAGCCGGTGAGGCGAAATCGGTCGGCCTGGTCGGCAACACCGCCGACATCGTGCCGGAACTGGTTCGGCGAGGCGTGCGCCCCGACATCGTCACCGACCAGACCTCGGCGCATGACCCGCTCAACGGCTATCTGCCCAAGGGCTGGTCGCTGGCCGAGTGGCGCGAGAAGCGCACCAGCGACCCGAAGGCGGTGGAAAAGGCTGCCCGCGCGTCAATGCGCGAGCATGTCGAGGCGATGGTGGCGTTCTGGAACGCCGGCGTGCCGACGCTCGATTACGGCAACAACATCCGCCAGGTGGCAAAGGAGGAGGGGTTCGAGAATGCCTTTGCCTTCCCTGGCTTCGTGCCGGCCTATATCCGTCCGCTGTTTTGCCGCGGTATCGGCCCGTTCCGCTGGGCAGCACTTTCCGGCGATCCCGAGGACATCTACAGGACCGACGCCAAGGTGCGCGAACTCACGCCCGGTAACACCCATCTGCACAATTGGCTCGACATGGCGCGCGAGCGCATCGCCTTCCAAGGCCTGCCGGCACGCATCTGTTGGGTCGGCCTTGGCGACCGCCATCGGCTCGGCCTCGCCTTCAACGAGATGGTCGCCAGGGGCGAACTGAAGGCACCGGTCGTCATCGGCCGCGACCATCTCGACTCCGGCTCGGTCGCTTCGCCGAACCGTGAGACGGAGGCGATGAAGGACGGCTCCGATGCCGTCTCCGACTGGCCGCTGCTCAACGCCCTGCTCAACACCGCCTCCGGCGCCACCTGGGTGTCGCTGCACCATGGCGGCGGCGTCGGCATGGGCTTTTCCCAGCATGCCGGCATGGTCATCGTCGCCGACGGCACGCGAGAGGCGGCGAAGCGCCTGGAGCGGGTTTTGTGGAACGACCCGGCGACCGGCGTCATGCGCCACGCCGATGCCGGCTATGACATTGCGATCGAATGCGCCAGGGAGAACCAGCTCAACCTGCCCGGCATATTGGGCTGAGCCGCGCCTTGCGCATCCTTCGGGCAGCCGAATACCGGTCGATGCCGTGGAAGAACGGCGGCGGGGTGACGACGGAGATTGCCGTCTCGCCGCCAGGTGCTGGGCTCGACGATTTCGACTGGCGCGTCTCGATGGCGCTGGTCGAGGGCGGCGGCCCGTTTTCCGGATTTCCCGGCGTCGACCGGACCTTGGCGTTGCTGGTAGGCGAGGGCATGGTCCTCGATATCGCCGGCCGGCCGCCGGTCGAAATCACCAAGGCTTCCGCCCCACTTGCCTTTCCAGCCGACGTGCCGACGCAAGCCACGCTGATCGCCGGTCCCATCACCGACCTCAACGTCATGACCCGCCGCGCCCGGGCGGCCCACACGGTCGAGCGCCTGCTGATTTCGGCTCCGACGAAAATCCGGGCTGGAGCCGATGAAACACTCATCCTGTCCCTCGACGGCGAGCTCAGGGTGGCCGGCGCGGCGCCCATGCAACTTAGGCCGCTCGATGCGCTGTTGCTCGGGCCGCAAGCGCCGGAACTGCGCCTGCATCCCGTCCGGCCGGCGATGCTGTTCGTGATCCGCATCGACCTCATTGCCGGCAACGATTAACGCCTGTTTCCAAACATGATCGCGATGCCGGCCAAATATCGCGTAAGCTGGTCGCTGCATCACGAAAAAGCCTGAATCTTCCGCCGATCAGAGGCCGAAACGATGCTCGGAGCGCTCGCCTGGACGTTGTCGAAAGACGACACCTTGTCGTGGTGCGGAAACAAACATTCGGCCAAGTGTTGCGATGCAACCAATTGCATTTGGACCGGTTTTAGGGACATTGCCGTGGCGGTGACGCCGCACTGCGTCCCCAACACGGAACCTTAGATGAATATCCAGACCAATCTCGCACAGATCGAAAAGACGAGCGCCAGCTTCCCGGCTGTCACCGACGAGCCGATACGCTCCCATTTCCTGCCGGAAGATCGGCTGCGAGCGTTGGGCGCAGCCCTTGCCAATGGCGATGCCAAGGATTTGTTCGGTCTGACGCCTTTCGATTTTCAGGCGCGCATCCGCGACAGCGCCAGGAAGATTCTCGATGTCTACCGTTCCACCAACGCTGCCCAGGCGAGGGGCGAAACGATCACGCCCGCGGCGCAGTGGCTGCTCGACAACAACTACCTGGTCGAGGAGACCATTTTTCAGGTCAAGCGCGACCTGCCGCGCCGCTTCTATCGCCAGTTGCCGACGCTGAAACTGTCCGACGGATCCAGCGTGCCGCGCGCGCTGGCGG
Source organism: Mesorhizobium sp. M1328 (assembly GCF_040318075.1). Lineage (NCBI taxonomy): Bacteria > Pseudomonadati > Pseudomonadota > Alphaproteobacteria > Hyphomicrobiales > Phyllobacteriaceae > Mesorhizobium > Mesorhizobium sp. M1328. The sequence goes on from NZ_JAMYLO010000003.1 coordinate 288,019, forward strand.
TCGCATGGACCTATGTCGCGCATTCCGACAGTTCCGTCTCGTCGGCCATGTTCAAGGCGATCGTCGAAGGCTTCCAGTCCGTCGAGCCGCTGAAGATCGGCGAATTGTGGGCGCTGCCGTCGCTGCTGCGCTTCGTCCTGATCGAGAACCTTCGCCGCATCGCGGTCCGCGTCAATCGCACGCGGGAACTGCGCCAGATCGCCAACGAGGTCGCCGACCGTGTGCTGGCGACGGACGACAGCGCCGACCGGCAGGCGATACTTTCCCATTACAGCGCCCATGCGCAGGACACCACCTTCGCCACCCAGTTGCTCTACCGGCTGCGTGACGGCTCGCAAAATGCCGGCAGGGCGCTGGAATGGCTGGAGGGCGAGCTGGAAAGGACCGGCTCCGACGCCGAGGAAATCATCCTCAGCGAGCACCACACGCTGTCCAGCGGCAACGTGACCACCGGCAACATCATCCGCGGCCTGCGCCTCATCAACGACATCGACTGGACGGTGTGGTTCGAGGGCGTCAGCCGCATCGACACCTTGCTGCGCGAACGCACCGATTTCGCCGCGCTCGATTTCTTTTCGCGCGACCAATACCGGACTGCGATCGAGGAGCTGGCACGCCGTTCCGATCTCTCCGAATTTCGCGTTGCCGAAAGGGCGATCGAACTCGCCGGCCATGCTGCCGATGCACCGGGCTCCGAAACCGGCCCGATCGCTCACACCGACGTCGGCTTCTTTCTCGTCGGCCCGCGCCGGATGGAGCTCGAGCGGTCGATCGGCTATCGGCCGACCATCGGCAAGACGATCAGCCGGACATTCCGCAAGACCGGATGGCTGGGCATCGTCGTGCCGGTCTTTGCGCTGACGGTCCTGCTTCTGGTCGTTTCCGGCAATGCGCTTGTCAATCTCGGCCTGTCGGTGCCGTCGATCGTCCTGATGCTGGCCCTGTTCGCAGTGCCGGCCAGCGAAGGCGCGCTCGCATTCTTCAACACCGTCGTCTCGCTGTTTTTGAAGCCGACACGTCTCATCGGCTATGATTTCAGGCACGGTGTGCCGGCCGAGGCACGCACACTGGTCGTGGTGCCGTCGCTGATCGGCTCGCGCGACGATGTCGAGGAGAACATCCGCAACATCGAGGTGCATCACCTCGCCAACACGGCGGGTGAGGTCTATTTCGCGCTGCTTTCCGACTGGCCTGACTCGAAGACCGAGATCGATACGGCGGATGTCGAAATCCTCGAATTCGCACGTGCCGAAATCGCCAGGCTGAATGCCCGCTATCCCTCGGAAGGCGCGCCGCGCTTTTATCTGCTGCATCGGCGCCGGCTCTACAACGCGTCGCAAGGCGTCTGGATGGGCTGGGAGCGCAAGCGCGGCAAGCTGCACGAATTGAACCTCCTGCTGCGCGGCGACAGCGACACCACCTTCCTGCCGTTGGAAGTGCCATTGCCGGAGAGCGTCGTCCACGTGATGACGCTGGACGCCGACACCCGCACCACCCGCGACGCCGTCGCCGCGCTGGCCGGCAAGCTTTGCCACCCGCTCAACCGTCCGCATTTCGACGTGGCCCGGCGCGAGGTCATCGCAGGCAATTCCATCCTGCAGCCGCGCATCACTGCGTCGCTGACCAGCGGCGACGAGGCGTCGTTCTTTCAGCGTGTCTTTTCCGCCAATCGCGGGCTCGACCCGTATGTCTTTGCCGTGTCGGACCTCTACCAGGACATCTTCGGCGACGGTTCCTTCACCGGCAAGGGTCTCTACCATGTCGACGCCTTCGAGGCGGCGCTGAAGGGCCGCATCGAGGAAAACACCATCCTCAGCCATGATCTGCTTGAAGGCGCGCTGGCGCGATCGGCCTTGGTCACCGACGTCGAACTGGTCGAGGACTATCCGACCCGCTATTCGGTCGATGCGTCGCGCCACCATCGCTGGGCACGCGGCGACTGGCAGCTTCTGGGCTTCATCCTCGGCCCGCGCTCAAACGTGCCGGCGCTGTCGCGCTGGAAGATGGTGGACAATCTGCGCCGCTCGGTGACGCCGATCTTCTGGGTGATGGCCGCGATCGCCGGCTGGACGCTGCTGCCCTTCACGCAGGCCGCGCAATGGCAGGCGCTGCTGATCCTTACGCTGTTCATGGCGCCCACTTTCGACATCGTCAACGCCATCCTGCCGAAGAGCGGCGATCAGACGCCGCGCGGCCATTTCTCGGCGCTGGCACGCGACGTTGCATTCGGTACCGCCCTGGTAGCGCTGAAGATCGTGCTGATGGCGCACCTAGCCTGGATGATGGGCGACGCAATCATCCGAACGCTCTACCGCCTGTTCGTCAGCCGCCAGAACCTGCTCGAATGGCGCACCGCCTCGCAGGCACACAAGGGCGGCGACAACGATCTCGGCTCCTATTACAGCATCATGTACGGCGCGGTGATCATCGGCGTCGTCGGCCTCGCCGTCCCGGTGCTGGCCGATTCCACCGGCGCCTTTGTCGCCTTCTTCTTTGCCTTGTTCTGGATCGGCTCGCCCGCGATCGCCTGCTGGATCAGCCGTTCGGCCGAAACCGAGGACCGCCTGCGCATATCGGCCGCCGACATCCACGCGCTGCGCACCGTGGCGCGGCGTACATGGCACTATTTCGAGACCTTCGTGACGGCCGAGCATCACCATCTGCCGCCGGATAATTTCCAGGAAAGCCCGGCCCCCGTTGTGGCGCCCCGCACCTCGCCGACCAATATCGGCGTCTACCTGCTGTCGGTGATTTCGGCGCGCGATTTCGGCTGGATCAGCCTCTCCGACGCCGTCAACCGCATCGACGCGACCATGTCGACCATCGAGAGCATGCCGCGCGACCGCGGCCATCTCTTCAACTGGTATGACACGACGACCCTGAAGCCGCTCTACCCGCTTTACATTTCGGCCGTCGACAGCGGCAATCTCGCCGGCCATCTGGTGGCCGTGGCCGCTGCCTGCGCCGAATGGGCCGAAGCGCCGTCGGTGCATGTGCAGGGCGACTTCGAAGGCATCCTCGACACCGTCACCATCCTCGACGAGAGCCTTGAGGAACTGCCCGACGACCGGCGTCAATTGCGGCCCTTGCGCCAGCGGCTCGCCGACCGTCTCGACGGCATGCGTAGGGCGGTCGAATTGATCAAGGCGCAGCCGGAGATGGCGTCGATCCGCACCATCAACCTGGCCGTCCTGGCCGGCGAGATACGCAAGCTCGCGACAGCCATCCACACCGAAGCCGCATCGACCCAGAGCGACACCATCGCCGATTGGGCGGCCAGGCTCGAAGCCACCTGCGAGGCGCATGTGCACGACGCGCACAGCGACGAAAACGCCGTCGCGGCATTGCGGGCCAAGCTTCTGACCTTGCGCGAGCGCACGCGCCGTTTCGCCTTCGAGATGGATTTCTCGTTCCTGATGCGGCCCGAACGCAAGCTCCTGTCGATCGGTTACCGGGTCGAGGAGCATCAGCTCGACGAAAGCTGCTACGACCTTTTGGCCTCCGAGGCGCGGCTGACCAGCCTGTTCGCCATCGCCAAGGGCGATTTGCCGACCGAGCACTGGTTCCGGCTCGGCCGGCCGATCGTCGAGATCGGCTTCCAGGGCGCACTGATGTCCTGGTCCGGCTCGATGTTCGAATATCTGATGCCGCCACTGGTGATGAAGGAGCCGCAAGGCAGCATTCTCAACCAGACCAGCAAGCTCATCATCAAGCGCCAGATCCAGTATGGCCGTTCGAAGAACGTTCCCTGGGGGATTTCGGAAGCGGCCTACAACGCCCGCGACCGCGAGCTGACCTATCAGTACACCAATTTCGGCGTGCCCGGGCTCGGCCTGAAGCGCGGCCTTGGCCAAAACACGGTGATCGCGCCTTACGCGACCGTCCTGGCAGCGCAGTTCACGCCGCATGAATCCGTCCAGAACCTGGCCAGGCTGAGGCGGCTGGGCGCACTGGGCCGGCACGGTTTTTACGACGCGGTGGATTTCACGCCGCAACGCGTCCCCGAGGGCACCGACCACGCCGTCGTGCTCAATTACATGGCCCACCACTCCGGCATGTCGATTGCCGCAGTTGCCGATGCGATCTTCGAAGGGCGCCTGCGCGACCGCTTCCACAGCGATCCGGTGATCGAGTCGGCCGAATTGCTGCTGCAGGAAAGGGCGCCGCGCGACATCCCGACCGCGACCGTCAGGACCGAGGCCGACGAGCGCTCGAAGGACGAGACCGAGCTGGAAAGCCCGGATACGCGCATCGTGCTCGATCCGCTCAGGGCGCTGCGCTCGACCAGTGTCATGTCCAATGGCCGCTACTCGGTCATGGTCACCGCCACCGGGTCCGGCTACAGCCGCTTGGGCGAACTTGCCGTCACGCGCTGGCAGCCGGATCCGACCGAGGACCGCCTTGGTTCCTATATTTTCCTGCGCGACGCCAGCAACGGCGATTGGTGGTCGGCCACCGCCGAGCCGAAGCGCGCCGCTGGCGAGCGTGCGCAGACGCTGTTTTCCGACGACAAGGCGAGCTTCGTCAAATCGATCGGATCGCTGCGTTCGGAAGTCGAGTGTATCGTCATCTCGGAAGGCAATGGTGAGGGCCGACGGGTGACGCTCCACAATGATGGCCCCGCCGACCGGCATATCGAAGTAACCTCGTTTGCCGAACTGGTGCTGGGCTCCGAGCCCTCGGATAATGCCCATCCGGCTTTTTCGAAGATGTTCGTGGAAACCGAGATCGCGCCGAACAACGGCGCGATCTTCGCCACCAGGCGCAAGCGCGAAAAGGACGAACCCGACGTCACCATGGTGCATTTCGTCACCGACCCGTCTGGATCGGCGCGAGACGCCGAGGCGGAAACCGACAGGCGCGCCTTCATCGGCCGCGGCCGCACCATCACCGAGGCGGCTGCCTTTGATCCCGGCGCCAAGCTTGGCGGCCATTCCGGCTTCACCCTGGATCCGATCGCATCGCTTCGCCGGCAGGTGCGTGTGCCGGCCAACAAGAAGATTTCGTTGACCTTCTGGACCGTCGTCGGTACCCATCGCGCCGAATTGGATGCCGCCATCGCACGGCTCGACCATCCCGAAAGCTTCGCCCGCCAGGCGATGCTCGCCTGGACGCGCTCGCAGGTGCAGACCCGACACCTTGGCCTCAGCCTGTCCGACGCCGCCAATGTGCAGAAGCTGGCGCGCTATCTGATCTATCCCGATCCGTTCCTGCGCCTTCCGGGCGAATCCATCGTCTCCGGGCTCGGCAGGCAGTCCAGCCTGTGGCCGACCAGCATATCCGGCGATTTTCCGATTTTCCTGGTCAGGATCGCCGATGTCGCCGATCTGGAGATCGTCGCCCAGGCGCTTCGCTTCCAGGAATACATGCGTGCCCGCGGCATGATGATCGATTTTGTCGTCGTCAACGAGCAGGCGTCATCCTACGTGCAGGACCTGCAGCGCGCGGTGGAGACGCTGTGCGAAAACAGCCGGTTGCGCGGCAAGGAGCTCGGACCCCGCCAGCACATCTTCGCGGTGCGCCGTGACCTGATGGAGGAAACGACCTACAGGACCTTGCTCGCCGTCGCTCGGGTGGTGCTGCATACGCGCAACGGCACCATCTTCGACCAGATCGAGCGTGCCGAGACCGCGGCACTGCAGGCGCGAGACGCCGCCCTCCAGCCGGCAGACCTTGCAGCCCTTCGCGAGCCGTCCTTGCCGGTGCCGACGTCGCACGCATCTGCCGCCCAGGCACTGATCGAGGGCCGCGTCGACGGCAGCGGGCTCGACCAATGGAACGGTTTCGGCGGCTTCGACAGCGACGGACGCCACTACGTCGTGCGTCTTGCCGGCCGGCGCACGACGCCGCAGCCGTGGATCAATGTCATCTCCAACCCATCGTTCGGTTTCCACATATCGGCTGAAGGCGCTGCCTTCACCTGGAGCCGCAACAGCCGCGACTATCAACTGACGCCATGGTCGAACGATCCGGTCACCAACCGCCCGGGCGAGGGCATCTATATCTACGATCAGGCCAGTGGCAGGGCGTTCTCGCCAATGGCTGCCGTGGTGCGTGATCCGACAATGACCTACGAAACCTGGCACGGGCAGGGTTTTTCGACATTCCGCTCAAAGCGCGGGCCGCTGTCGATGGACCTGACCCATGTCGTCGATCCCGTCGATCCGGTGAAGATATCGCGGCTGCGCATCCAGAATTCGGGTTCGGTGCCGATGCGGCTGCGCGTCTACGCCTATGCGGAATGGGTTCTTGGCGGCCATCGCTCGCGCACCGCTGCAAGCATCGTTCCGTCGAGGGATGCCGCGACCGGCGCTTTGCTGGCGCAAAATCCCTATGGGCTCGATTTCGGCGAGCGGATCGCCTTTCTGGCCGCCGACGGTCCGGTGCATTCGGTCACCGCCGACCGCGGCGAGTTCATCGGCAGGCAAGGCACGAGCGAGTTTCCGCATGCCGTGCTGAGCGGCGCCGGCCTGTCGGGCCGTGTCGAGGCCGGCGACGATCCCTGCGCCGCCATCGCACGCGACATCGACATCGCTGCCGGTGGCGACGTCACGCTGCTCTGGCTGCTCGGCGACGCGGCCTCGCCCGAGGAGGCCAGCGCGCTGGTGCAGACCCATCGCTCCAGGGATTTCGATCAGCGGCTGGCCGACAACCAGCGCACATGGCGCGGCTTTCTCGACACCATCCAGGTCGAGACGCCGGACAAGGCACTCGACGCCATGGTCAATCACTGGCTGCCCTACCAGAGCCTGGCCTGCCGCATCCGTGCCCGCTCTGCGTTCTATCAGGCGAGCGGTGCCTTCGGCTTCCGCGATCAGTTGCAGGACACCTTGGCCTTGCTGGCGCATGACCCCAGGCTGGCGCGTGATCAGATCCTCAACGCGGCGCGGCGGCAATTCCCCGAAGGCGACGTGCAGCATTGGTGGCTGCCGCGCACCGAGGCCGGCGTCCGCACCATGATCTCGGACGACGTGGTCTGGCTGGCCCACGCCACGGCCCGCTACCTGCTGGTGACCGGCGACACCGCGATCCTGAAGGAGCAACTGCCCTTCATCGAAGGGCAGCCGCTGGGCGAAGGCGAGCACGATGCTTTCTTCATCCCGGAAATCTCGAAGAAGACAGCCTCGCTCTATGACCATTGCGCGCGGGCGCTCGATCTTGCCGTCAAGCGCAGCAGCCCGGCCGGGCTGCCGCTGATCCTCGGCGGCGACTGGAACGACGGAATGAACCGCGTAGGCGAGCACGGCAAGGGCGAGAGCGTATGGCTGGGCTGGTTCCTGCTGAAGACGCTGGGCGACTTTGCCGCTGTCGCCAAGGCGGAGCGCGATGCCAAGCGCGTGCAAGCCTGGACGAAGCACGCCGAGGTGCTGAAGCGGGCGCTGGAAAGCACTGCCTGGGATGGCGAGTGGTATCGGCGCGGCAGCTTCGACGACGGCACGCCGCTCGGCTCGCGCAAATCGGACGAGTGCAAGATCGACTCGATCGCCCAGTCCTGGAGCGTGCTTTCGGGCGAGGGCGACCCGGCGCGGTCGACCACGGCAATGGGGCAGGCGATGAAAGCGCTCGTCGACGACGAGCTCAACATCGTCAAACTGTTCACCCCGCCCTTCTCGAAGACGGAAAGGGACCCGGGCTACATCAAGAGCTATCCGCCGGGGGTCCGTGAAAACGGCGGCCAATACACGCACGCCGCGACATGGTTCGTTATTGCGCTCGCCGAGATGGGTCGCACCGACGATGCCTACCGTTGCCTTTCGATGCTAAATCCGGTCAACCATGCTCTCGATGAAGCCGCGGCAGAGCGCTACCGGGTGGAACCTTACGTCGTCGCGGCCGATGTTTATTCCGGGCAAGACAAGGGCGGCCGAGGCGGCTGGACCTGGTATACCGGGTCGGCGGGCTGGCTTTATCGCGCTGCGGTCGAGAGCATTCTCGGCATAGAGCGCCGCGGACAGCGCATCCAATTCACGCCGCGACTTCCCAGCCATTGGGACGGCTATTCGGCAACCCTGAAGATGCTGGGCGCCGAGATCAAGGTACGCGTCGTCCGCGACAAAAAGGCCCGGGCCATCTCACTTGAAGTGAATGGCACGAAGACCAAATCTTCGTCCTTCGAGCCAAAAGCCGGAAACAATGCCGAGGTGGTCGTTAGAATACCGACCTAGATTCAAAGACTTGGAGCGTCGCTCAGGGTTCCCCAGGGCACGCGCGGGCGCTCCAAGTGCCTCTACCGGTTATATTTGCGTTTGACCTTGCTGAATGCCTGCACACGACTTTAGACGTCGTGCCCGGGGTCTTGCTGATTAAAATTGTGGCAGTGCTTTCCAGCTGCCATGATTTTGCCGCAACGCTGACATTTCACCTTTTATCTCAAACTGTTAGACGATCACGGCAAATTTCGAAGCGTCGTCATCTTTTGTTCGCGGAATGGGAACGGAAGAGGTAGACGAGCATTGTTTTGCGACGCGTCAACCGATACGAGTCAAAAAATGACGCACTGCACCATAAATAATTGGCGGAGTAGCTGAAGTGTCACTTCTGCAAATCTACTGGCGAGCGCTCGGTTATCTAGCTGCCGACAGGAAACGCGTTGCGTTTATCTGCGGGGCGAATGTCGCGCTTGCCATTATCGCCATCCTCGAGCCGATCATGTTCGGCCGGGTGATCGATGCCATTTCGGACCGCGGCTCGGTATTCTCGACGCTCGCAATGTGGGCCGGCCTCGGCGCCTTCAACATCATCGCCTTCGTTCTGGTAGCGCGCGGCGCCGATCGCTTTGCCCACCAGCGGCGCAGCGAGGTTCTTTGCCAATCGTTCGAGCGCGTGATCACCATGCCGCTTGCCTGGCATCATCAGCGCGGCACCTCCAATTCCCTGCACACGCTCCTGCGTGCCGTCGAGACCTTGTTCAGCCTCTGGCTGGAATTCATGCGGCAGCATCTGTCGACCGCGGTTGCGCTGGTTCTGCTGGTGCCCACAGCGCTCAGCATGGATATCCGCATGTCGATGGTGCTGCTGGCGCTTGGCGCGCTCTATGTCGGCATCGGACGGCTGGTGATGCGGCGCACCAAGGAAGGCCAGGCGGCCGTGGAGCGGCACTACCACAAGGTGTTTGCGCATGTGACCGACTCGGTCAGCAACGTCGCCGTCCTGCAGAGCTACAACCGCATCGGCCATGAGACCGAGGCGCTGAAGCGCTACGTCAAGAACCTGCTCGACGCACAGAATCCGGTGCTCGACTGGTGGGCGATGGCCAACGCGCTGCATCGCCTGTCGTCGACGATTTCGATGATGGTGGTGCTCTTGATTGGCGCCTATCTGGTGACACACGGCCAGTTGCGCATCGGCGACGTCATCGCCTTTACCGGCTTTGCCACGCTGCTGATTGCCCGGCTCGACCAGATGTCGGCTTTCGCCAACCAGATTTCCGAGGCACGCGCCAAGCTCGAGGAATTCTACTATCTCGAGGACTCCGCTTCCGATGCCGCCGAGCCCGACGGGCTGCGCGAGCTCGTCAACGTCACCGGTCACGTGCGTTTCGAGAATGTCTGCTTCGAGTTCGGCAACTCCGGGCAGGGCGTCGACGACGCGTCGTTCGAGGTCCAGGCCGGCCAGACCGTCGCCATCGTCGGCCCGACGGGCGCCGGCAAGACCACGCTCATCAACCTTTTGCAGCGCGTCTTCACCCCGTCCAGCGGCCGTATCCTGATCGACGGCATCGACACCCGCACGGTGACCCGCAAATCGCTGCGCCATTCGATCGCCACCGTGTTCCAGGATGCCGGCCTGCTCAACCGCTCGATCGAGGACAACATCCGCGTCGGGCGTGCGGAGGCGACCTATGACGAGGTCCATGCGGCGGCCAACGCCGCCGCCGCGCAGGATTTCATCCTGTCGAAGTGCGAGGGCTACGACACGGTCGTCGGCGAACGCGGCGGACAGCTGTCCGGTGGCGAGCGCCAGCGCATCGCGATCGCCCGCGCCGTGCTGAAGGACGCGCCCATCCTGGTTCTCGACGAGGCGACCAGCGCGCTCGACGTCGAGACGGAAGACCGCGTCAAGGACGCCATCGACGAGTTGCGGCGCGGCCGCACCACCTTCATCATCGCCCACCGCCTGACCACCGTTCGCGATGCCGATCTGGTCGTGTTCATGGACAAGGGCCGGGTGGTCGAGATGGGTGGGTTCACCGAACTGTCGCTGCGCAACGGCCGCTTCGCCAGCCTGCTGCGCGCCGGCGGCCTGCTCAACGACGAGGAGGTCCGCCGCCTTAGCCGTCCGGTGAACGAAGCCGCCTGAGTGCTCTCCCTTCTCCCCTTGTGGGAACACAGTGGGAAGGCGGGCTATCGCAGGTGGAAAGCCGCGGCTTTCGCTCTACGATGGACCCCCACCCCTAACCCCTCCCCACAAGGGGGAGGGAGACTTCCGTTGGCGCTGACCTTTGCAAATTGCCTGCCTTTCGGCGCCAAAGCGGAAGTAAAGGCGGGCGGCAGCGTTCCCTCCCCCTTGTGGGGAGGGTTAGGGTGGGGGTCCATCTTCGCAAGAATCCAAATGCGATTGCCCCGCCGTTCACGGGGAGAACGGGAGACCCCGTACGCCGCCTGTGGTTGCCGCAACTCCGCCGGGGGTCTATGTAAAGCCGCATGAGCGACACGACTTCACGCCTCTCCGGCTGGATGGACCTTGCCAACCCGACGCGGTTCGTCGGGCTGGCCGACAAGGTCGTGCCTTGGCTGGCGAGCGTCGCCGCCATCGTCCTCGCTGTGGGTCTCTATATGAGCTTCACGGCGCCTGAGGACTTCCAGCAGGGCATCACCGTGCGCATCATGTATATCCACGTGCCTTTCGCCTGGCTTGCCATGATGTGCTACACGCTGATGGCGGTCTCGGCGCTGGGCACGCTGGTCTGGCGCCATCCGCTGGCCGACGTGGCGCTGAAATCGGCGGCGCCCATCGGTGCCGTCTTCACCGCCCTTGCGCTGATCACCGGTTCGATCTGGGGCAAGCCGATGTGGGGCACCTGGTGGGTGTGGGACGCTCGGCTGACCTCGGTCTTCATCCTGTTCCTGATGTATCTCGGCATCATCGCCCTGACCCGCGCGCTCGACGATGCCGGGCGCGCCGCCTGGGCCGCCGCCATCATCACCCTGGTCGGGTTCATCAACATCCCGATCATCAAATTTTCGGTCGACTGGTGGAACACCCTGCACCAGCCGGCGTCGGTGTTCCGGCTCGGCGGGCCGACCATCGATCCAAGCCTGTTGTGGCCCTTGCTGGTGATGGCACTCGGCTTCACAGTGCTGTTCTTCGCGCTGCATCTGACGGCAATGCGCACCGAGATCCGGCGCCGCCGCGTCATTTCGATGCGCCGGGTTGCCGCGAGGCAAGCCGAGCGTTAGCCAACCGACAGGATCAAGCCATACGTCCTCGCGCCTTGAGCGGCAGCGTCTCGATCACCGTCTCGCCTTCGATCAGATGCACCTCGTCGAACAGGTTGGTGACGACGCAGCAATGGTCGGGCACGACCCGCACGCGCTCGCCGATGCGAAGCTCGGCGTCGCCTGACAGCGTGACATTGCCGTGCTCTTCGCTGAGGCTGGTCACTCTTGCGCCTGAAATGCCCAGCAGCTCGCCGAAATCGGCGAGCCCCAGCGTGTCGCTAGACAGGGCCTTGCTGCCGGCGTCGAGTATGGCGCGCGTCGGCGTTGGACGGCTGACCACCGTCGACAGCACCGTCAGCGCGCAATCGTCGAGGCTGCCGACGCCTTTGGCGACCTGGTAGCGGTCGAGATAGATGTAGGTGCCGGGGCGGTATTCGGTAACGACGGAATGCTCGCCGGAACGCCACATGTCGGGCGTGCCGCCGCTGGAGATACGATCGCAGGCAAGGCCGGATGCGGCAAGCGCTTGCTGCGCATCGGCGAGCCACGCCTCGGTCTCAACGGCGCGGCCCGCCCCCGGGTAGGTCATCAAGCCGCCGAAGACGAGCCCCCGGACCTTGTCGATCTCGCTCGCCAGCGCGACTGCTTCGCCGGCCGACTGCACACCGCAGCGGCCCATGCCGGTGTCGCATTCGACCAGCACCGGCAGGCGGTGGCCGGGATCGGTAAAGGTGGCGGCAAGTCCCATCAGGGTGTCCATGCTGTCGGTCGTCACCGACAGGGTTACGCGGCCGTGCAGCGCCTTGAGGCGCCCCAGCTTGGCCCGCCCGAGGATATTGTAGGGCAGAAAGATGTCGGTCAGTCCGGCATCGGCCATGACCTCGGCCTCGCCGATCTTCTGGCAGGTGATGCCGATGGCGCCCGCCGCGACCTGCTTCTTCGCCCAATAGGGCAGCTTGTGGGTCTTGATGTGCGGCCGGAGCTTCAGCCCATGGCTGTCGGCATGGGCCTGCGCCCGCGCGATATTGGCTTCGGCGCGGTCGGCATCGATCAGGATCGCTGGCGTATCGAGGTCGTCTATGCTGCGCATGGAATGTCACCTTTGGGAATTTGTCGGGACTTATGGCCCTGATCGTCGCCGATGTCATGAGGCCAGAATGCGGTTTACGTCGACACCGGATCGGTGTTCGGTTATGCGCTGTAGGCGCCGCCTGAAGAAGGAACCACGATCATGAAACGCTCCGCCATCAACGACATCATCCGCGACGCCGACGCTTTCATCCGCTCGTTCGGCTACATCATGCCGCCCTTCGCCTACTGGACCCCGGAAGAGATGAAGGCGCGCCGGCAGGATTCGGCGGCGATCTTCTCTTCTCGGCTTGGCTGGGACATCACCGACTACGGCCAGGGCAAGTTCGACGACCTCGGCCTGTTCCTGTTCACCGTTCGCAACGGCCGCTACGAGGACATGAAGAAGGGCATGGGCATGCTCTATGCCGAGAAGATCATGATCTCGCGCAAGGATCAGCTTTCGCCGATGCACCGCCACAACATCAAGGCCGAGGACATCATCAACCGTGGCGGCGGCAAACTGGTGCTGGAGCTGTTCATGCATGATCGCGATGGCGGCATCGATCCGAAGGCCGAAGTATCGGTGCCTGTCGACGGAACCATCCACAGACTACCTGCGGGTGGGCTCCTGAAGCTCGACCCAGGCCAGAGCGTCACTTTGCTGCCGGGTGTCTGGCACGCCTTCTGGGCCGAGGGCAAGGACGTGCTGATCGGCGAGGTCTCGACCGTCAACGACGATCTCACCGACAACGTCTTCCGCGAGCCGATCGGCCGCTTCGCGGACATCGACGAGGACACAGCACCGCTGCACCTGTTGGTGTCCGATTATGAGAAGTGGGTGGGGTAGGGCAGGGTGGCGAGGAACACTTACGCTTGAGAGTGAAGGTCCTCGGCAATCAGCCGCTTCTGTCGCAAGTCGACCCGAGTCGTTGTGCACAGCTGATCCAGCGGCATTTTGACGTGGGCTTCGTCAAGCGGGATTAGCGCGTAGTAATTGCCCTCGCCGGGCTGTGGGATTGGCGCCGGGGCCGACTTGTCATCGTCGGAATCGACTCGTGAGGCAGCAATGATGACGCCTCGGGAATCGTATACCGCGTGAAGCGCTATTGGCATGTCTTGGCTCCTCAGGGAGAACTTATCGCCGCGAATCTTATTTGCATATCGTCTGATACGTTCGTCTGTATTACCTCGGTCTGGCCTGTCTCGTCGATGTAGGTATACAGGCTTTCCCAGCGCAAAGTGGCCGTGCGAAGGACGACTGCCGCACGTACCGAGTACCCCCAGTAGGCATCGCCTGTTCCGAGCTTCCAAAACCACACCATTTGGCTGCCAGCTCGTTGGAAAGTGGATTGAGTGACGAAAGTGGCCAAGGAAGTCTCCTTGCAGCTTGATTTCCGTAGAACCTGGAACTCTCGAGGAGTTTTCTCGCAACATCCGCTTGCGACTGCCAGAGGATAGGGAACACGAGCACCCTCGGAGGGAAAGGCATTTCAACCCCGCGAGACTGAATTTGCGGGAGAAGATGGCACCGGTCAAGCGTCAATCTTCGGTGGCAATGGGCTGCTGCGCACGCTTTTCGTGCATTTCCACTCCTGGTCTAACGCGCATGTTTGTCGGCCCTGCGGTTGCCCAGCAGCAGCTTGCGTTCGAGATGCGCCCGCAACTCCCCATAATACGCCGTCAGGAACGCGCGTGCGTCATGGGCTTGTGGTGCCGCGCCGATCTTGCGTCCGATCGTTTCGGCAACCGTCCGCAATGCGAAATAGTCGTCGCGGCGCAGCACTTCCTCGAGCTTGTGGAGTTCGGCAATTCCGTAGGCATCGAGCTGGGCGTGGCTGAACCGGAACGCGCCGGCCGCCGGATCCTGCCGTGCCGACAGGTCTTCAAGCAAGGCGCGCTTCGGCGCTTCGACCACCCAGGTCCCCGCCAACAGGTCGCCGATCCGCATGCGGTCTCGATTGAACAGCGGGAACAAGGCAAACAGCAGCGTCCACACCAGTCCGAACACGGTCGTCAGCGTGTCGGCGAGGTCGGTCCCGCTGCGTCCGGCGATGATCGACAGCGGCAGGAACACCTCGATCTCGCGCATCAGGTTGCGGGCTATCACCTGGTCGATCGACAGGCCGTCTCCGCTGCGCGACGCGACCCGGATGCCGACGATCCGCTTGCCGGGCGTAGACGCACGCCGGCCCGCTTCGAAGACGGTGAAGTAGGCGTTGCGAAGAAAGAAGATCAGGATGATCCAGACGACGAAGAGCGGCTGAAATCCCTCGCTGCCCAGGCCTCCCACCCCGAACAGCGCGACGATCGTGATCACGATTGCAGCTACGGCGATGAACACGACGTCGAGAAGGAAGGCGGCAGCCCGCGTGCCGGCGTCGGCCAACTTTATCCGGAGATCGACGCCTTCGGGCGTGATCAGCGGTCGTATAGCCGCGAAGGCAGCGCGTTTAACGATCGCCATGCCGCACCGCCCGGAACATATAGAAATAACCGATCCACAGCACCAGCATGCCACCGCCAATGGCGTAGCGCGTGACGTCGCTGGTGATGGTCTGCCTGCCAATGCCCTCGAGCAGCCCGGCAAACAGCAGCATGACCGAGACCCCGACCATGGCGTTCGCGGCGATGCGTCCGGCGCGAGCCGCTGCCGCCATTCGCGTCAATTCGCCGGGAAAGGCGATGCTGGTGCCGATGCGCATACCGGCCGCGCCGGCCAAAGAGATTGCGAGCAATTCGGTGGTGCCGTGGATGGCCAGCCAGCCGCCAAGCTCCATGCCAAGCCCCTTGGACCAATAGACTTGGAACAACGCCCCGATCATGCAGCCGTTGAACAGCATCAGCAGTACCGTCGGCACGGCGAAGGCAAAGCCAAGGGCGAAGGCCAGGATTGCGACCTGGACGTTGTGCGTGAACAGATAGGCGGCAAAGCCTGAGAGAAAGCCATTGTCGCCATCATAAAGCATGCTGCGCAGCAGTTCGGCCGAGGTGTCGGGGCCGCGGCCTCCTGCCAGGCCGGGCGGGATGATCGCGTCGAACCAGCTCTTGTCGGATGCCACCAGCCAGGCGCCTGCACCAATGCCGATCACCATAAGCGCAACCGAAACCAATGTCTCGCGCCACAGGTCGCGAATGGCTTCGGGCCAGTCGTGCAGGAAGAAATCGGCGAGGCGCTGCCGCAGCCCACGCCGCGCGCCGTAGAGATAGAAATAACCGCGCAACGACAGCGCTTCGAGATAGGCGACCAGCGCGTTGTCGAGCGATGTCGCCCGCGCCACCGAAAGAGAAGACAGCGCCGATCGATAGAGCAGGGGCAGCGACAGCAGCTCCTCTTCGGAAAGCGTCCGCGGCGCACGCTTCTCGACACGCGCGAGCAGCGCCTCGAATGCTTTCCAGTCGGCCTCGCGCTCGCGGCGGAAGCTGGCCAGCGACTGGCGTACCGCATCGCCGCCTACAGCATTGCCGGGCACTGGCGCCGTCACAGCAAATCCTCCTGCTTGAACTGCAGATAACGCTCGACCAGCGCCGGACCAAGCCGGGTATGGTCGGCTTCGATCACATGCGCCCCGAGCAGCCGCAGCCGGCCGATGACGACCTGCCTTTCGCGCAAGAGCCCTCCGGCAACGACCGCGCGGGCAACGTCCTCGCCGGAGCGTGGCGGCATGTCGGCCAGGCCCTCCAGTTCGGTGTCCTTCATCATCATGAACAGCACGAGATGCCGCTCGGTGAGCCGGCCCACGGTGCGCAGCATCAATTCGGCACTGATCGGATCGACGAAATCGGTGAAGATGATGACCAGCGAGCGGCGGTCGAGCCGCGCCGCCAGCGTCGTCAATGCCAGCGTGAAATTGGTCTCCTCGCTGGAATAGTCGATCTCGGCGGCCCGTTTCTGGATCATCGCAAAGCTGGCGGGGCCGCGTACCGCGCCGCTTGAAACGCGCGGCCTTGCATCGAAGCCGAACAGGCTGACCATGTCGCCGCCCTTCAGCGCGATGAATGCCGACAGCAAGGCGGCCGTCACCGCCCGGTCCACCTTCGGCACTCCGTCGACCGGCTCGCACATCAGGCGTCCGCTATCGATGGCCAGCACGATGTTGTTGTTCTCCTCGATGCGGAACTCGCGCGCCAAGAGCTTGCCGTGGCGGGCGCTGCGCTTCCAGTCGATCATCCGCCGGCCCATGCCCGGCTGGTAATCCTTGAGCGCGTCGAACTCGCGGCCTTGACCGGCGCGGCGCTGCGCATGGCCTTCGGCAAGCGCCGCATGTTGCAGCAGCGTGATCGCCTCGCCGCGGGCGCTGCTGACGTCGGGCAGCACCGCGACCTTGCTTTCCACTGGCAGCACGACCTGGTTCCAGACCAGCCCGAACGGCCCGCGCCAGCGCACCCATAGACGGTCGAAGCTGGCGACGCCGCGCCGCAGCGCCTGGAAGCGAAGGTCGAGCGACCCGCCTCCGGCCGTCGGCCGCAAAGTCCCACCGCTGCCGCTCACCGGCGCCAGGCGCGCATCATGTCCGACGCGAGCCTCCGCGGCGCGCGACCCCGAGTGACGGGCGGCGATTTGCACGCCGAATTCCCCGCCGACACCGACCTGCTGCGGCGCATCGATGCTGGCATTCAGCGATGCCCGTCCGTGTCCGGCCGCGGCATCCACCGCCAGGAAGGCAAGCAGCAGGCAACTCCACAGCAATCCCAGATACCAGAACGACGGCAGTGCCAGCGCGACCAGGAAGGCCGGCACCGCGCCGGCCGCTGCTGCCCATACCGCTCGGCCGCTGGGATAGATCAACGTGGTGCTTCCGTCTGGTCGACCAGGTCAGAGACGATCTGCTCGACCAGGCGGCCATCGATCTGGGCGGCAGGCGAAAGGATGACGCGATGGCGCAGCGCCGGCACTGCCAGCGCCTTGACGTCGTCGGGGATCACATAGGCGCGTCCGTCCAGCGCCGCCCGGGCACGCGCCGCCCGCGCCAGCATGGCGCCCGCGCGCGGGCTGGCTCCGACTTCCAGATCGGCATTTTCGCGCGTAGCCCGAACCAGCGCCGCTATATAGCCGACGACATCGTCGACGAGGGTGACGGAGCCGACGGTTGCGAGTGCCTCCTGCAGCGTCTCGCGGTCCGTCTGCGCCTTGATGCCATATTGCGCGATGTCGTGCGAGGCGGAGCCGCCGCCGTGATGGACGATAATGGCTCGTTCTTCCTCGGGGCCGGGATAGCTGACGCGGTGCTTGAACAGGAAGCGGTCGAGCTGCGCCTCCGGCAGCGGATAGACACCTTGGTGCTCGATCGGATTCTGGGTCGCGACGACCATGAAATTGCGGCCGAGCGAATGCGTGGTGCCGTCGAAGGTGACCGCATGTTCCTGCATCGCCTCGAGCAATGCGGCTTGCGTCTTGGGCGGCGTGCGGTTGATTTCGTCGGCAAGCAGAAGATCGCAGAAGATCGGACCGCGCGTCAGCGTGAACTGCCCGGTCTGGAAGTTGTAGATGTTCGACCCGACGATATCGCCGGGCATCAGGTCCGGCGTGAACTGGATGCGCCCGTAGGCGATCCCAAGCGCCTGGGCGAAGCAGCGTGCGGTCATGGTCTTGGCCGTGCCGGGAGGACCTTCGAGCAGGATATGCCCGCCAGCAAACAAGGCGGTCAGCATCAGGTCGACCGTATCGTGCTGCCCGGTGATCGCCTTGGCCACTTCTTCCCTGATCCGTGTCGCCAGGGCCTTCACATCATCGACGTTCACCGAGCCTCCTTGCCGTCCAGTCGTGCAGCCGCTCTGCCGCCTGTTGCATCTGGTTCAAATTCTTTGCCTCGCCAGCGGCTTGCGAGCGCATCGTGAATCCGTCGACTTCCTCCTTATCGCGAGAGTCGAGCCAGCGGTCGAGCGCTTTGCCTTGCAACCCTTGCGGTGCCCCGAGCAGCGCGCCGGCGCGCACCCGCATCAAGGCCGCATAGCGGCCTCCCAACTCGTCCAGCCGGCCGGCACGCCGCATGAGCATCGCCGTCGTATCGACCAGCGCACGCTTGCCGAAGGCAATCGCACGCTGGTCAGCGCGCGGCGGGCCGAACCGGCCAAGGCCATGCAGGAACGCCAGCGCCGCGGCGACCAGGATCGTCAGTGTCAACGCCAGGAACGGCGGCTCGACCAGGAGCTTGGCCAGATCATACTTTCGCCCCGCGCCGTGCAGCGTCAGATCGAACATGACCAGACCCTTGCCAGGCCGCAGCCATTGGATCAGGTCGCGCGCCGCGACCGCCTTTTCGGCATCCCCAAGCGCGGAATTATTGATTAGGTCGGGATCGGTCAGGATGAAAAAGGGTTTGTCTTGGAATTCGACGAGGACGGCCTTGCCGCTGCCTGCCGCAATGATCGGGTGATCGTCGGCAACCCATTGCATGTCTTGCGGCGCGGCGACGAGATGGCCCCGGATCTCGAGTTGCTCGACGGTGCTCCTGCCGACACCGAGCTTGGCCTTGACGATCCGGCCGAGCCAACCGTTGACTACGGTGTCGGGCAAACGCTCGATTTTCATCTTCCATTCCTCGTGCTGCTGGAGGGGCAAGGTCTGCCATTTGGGCAGCACGAAGAGAGTCTCGCGGTCATCGCGAAGCTCAAGAATGCGGTCAAGCGCCTCTTGGTCGCTGTCGGGCGAGATGGTGACGATCAGCAGTATATCTCTGGCAAGATCGTCTTCGGTCCGTGCCATCAAGGGCGCCTCGCCGGTAAGCCGCAGCCATTCCGCCAGACCGGCGTAGCCGACGCCGCTTTTCGATAGCGGCGTGGCGCCGCCATTGCCGGGCTGCCGGAAGTCGGGGGCATAGGTGGACAGCAGGAAGAAACCGGCTGCCGCAAGCAGGCTGGCGAAAATTCCCCAAAACAGTGTCTTTCGATTGAACGGCTCCTGTGCCTCGACCGCAGGTGCGCTCACGTCCAGGCATCCCGGAAGGCGAAACGTTCATAGGCGCCGCGTGCTTGCCGCCAGCCTTCCGCGCCGACCGGCCGGCGCGCGAACAGCGCCGCCTCGACAATGCGGGCGATCTCGGTAAACGCATGGCGTGCCCTTGCCGGCAGGGAAGGGGCGGCGGCGATGTCGCGCGCGGTCAGCGACGGGCGCAGGAAATCCGGCAGCCGTCCGGCAATATCGGCGACGCTGCGCCGAAGCAAAAGGTGAACCGCCTCGTCATAGTCGCCGCGCGCAGCCAGCGCGTCCGCTTCCGACAGCAGGACCTGCGCGGCGCCGGCGTCTGGGCGCCAGGTCTCTTCGGCTTCGGCCTCCGGCCGGGCGCGCTGCCAAGGCAGGCGCCAGGCGATGCCTTTCACCTCGAGGAAGACCAGAAGCAGGATGATTGCGACGCCCGATATCACCGCCCCCCAGAACAGATAGATCATGTATGGACCGAGCCACGACAAAAAATCCTGCAGCGGCTTCAGCCACTCGGGCGGCTTTGGCGGCACATAGGCCGGCAGGTCGAATTGGATCGACTCATCGGCGATCAGCTGCTTGTGCAGATTGGTCAGCCGTTCGGCTTCCGCTGTGCCTGGCTGTGCCAACGCCACCCGCTCCCCTGCAACCTGTGGTTCCCGGCCGACACTGACAATGCAGCGGAACAATTGCAAGTGGGCTGGACGGCGACCGTCAATCTTGGCAGATTTGCTGCCGGCGCGGCCAGCGATATGCGGCGGTGGGGCAGGGGGAAGCATCATGACGTCAATGACACTCGAACGGCCTGAGAAATTCCAGATTGGCAGGGTGTTCAACAATAGCTTTGCGGTCATTGGCCGTAATGCAGGGCTCTGCCTGGGGCTTGCCGCAGTATTTTCGGGCTTGCCGACACTTGGTTTTCAGCTTTGGGCTTTGAGTCGGCTCGCAACCGTTACCCCGGTGCCTGCCTCGATTGAGCCAATTTTCGTGTGGAGCTATTCCAACATCGCGATAGGCTTCGGGCTGGTTTCCTACATCCTTTCGTTGTTGCTCCAGGCATCGCTGGTGCGTGCAACCATCGAGGACTTGAATGGCAAGCAGCCTTCGTTCGGTGATTGCATCGCGAAAGCAGTCTCCTTTCTCTTGCCGACACTCGCGATTGCTCTGCTGGTCGGTTTGGGCGCGGGCATCGGTTTTATGCTGCTTATCGTGCCTGGCATCATTTTGGCGCTCCGCTGGTCGGTCGCAGTGCCAGCGCTGGTGCAAGAGCGACTCGGCGTATTCGGTAGCATGGCGCGCAGCCGCGACCTGACCAAGGGAAGCCGCTGGGCGCTGTTCGGCCTGTTCCTTATCCTGATCATCGCCGTGGTGACCATTCAGTTGGCGCTTGGCGCCGCAACCGCCCTGTTTGGAGGAGGGATGGTGGGTGCTGTGGTGGACGCATTGGTGACGAGCGTAACGTCGATGGTGATGTCGATTGCTACTGCGGTTAGCTATGTCGAGTTGCGTCAGGTCAAGGAAGGCACCAGCGTCGAAGAACTGTCGGAAATATTCTCGTAGCGGCAAGGGATCTGCCGCCTTCATCGCATCGGGAAGCCGAACTTGTTCAGGAAGCCTCCTTCTGCTGCGCCGGCAACGCTGCGGCCAGACGCTTCGCCCATTCCTCGATGCCGGAGCGGCTCGCCAGCAAATCCTGTCTGATCTCGATGAGGACGGCGGGAATGCCGCGATCGTCGCCATGGACCGGTATGGCGTAGTCACCGTCGCGGCTGATCACATAAGGCTCGTTTGCCGCGACGTTGAGCCCACTGTCGGTGCTCAGGCCGGCAAGCACTGCCTGGCCGAAATCGATTGCCCGATCGTAAAGCACGCCGGCGTGCCAGGGCCTGCGAACACCGAGGAAGACCGGCGTAAAGGAGTGGATCGTCGCGATCCGCGTCGCTCTGCCCTGCTTCGCCCGCTCGTCGAGGTGGGCGGCCACGCGGTCATGGAACGGCGCGAACATGATTCCGGCACGCCGGCTTCGTTCCTCCGGATCGAGGCCGACATTGCCGGGGATGTCAGTGTCCTCCGATAGCACCGGAATGCTGCCGCTGGAACCAAGCGGCCGGTTGAGATCGATCAAAAGCCGCGAATAGGAGCTGAGGAAAGCCGGAGCATCGAGCAGCTTCGACAGAGTGCGGGTCACTGCGGCGGCGCCGATATCCCAGGCGACATGGCGCTGCAAATGGCTGCTGTCGAGACCGAGCCGCGCATACTCTGCCGGAATATGATTGGAAGCGTGCTCGCATATCAAAACGATATCGGAACGCCCCGTTTCGTTGATTGCATCGACCGCGGGAGGCCAACCTTCAGGTAGGATGGCGTTAGCGAGCGGCTCAGCCATCAATACAGCGTCCGGTAGAGATCGCAGACAGCCACTTGGTCGAGACCGGCGAGGCGCTCGGTCTCATGCCGCTTGAGGCCGACAAAGGTCTCGACAAACACCGGCGCGAACCATCCGGTCACGGTCTTGTCGGCGACGAGCGCGTCGAGTGCCGCCGGCAGCGTTTCCGGCAGTCTTACGAGGCCAAGCTTGTTGCGCTCGGCGGCGCTCATCAGCGTCGGGTCGCCGGTGACCAGCGGCGGCGCCGGCAGCTTGGCCTTCAGCCCTTCCAGCCCGGCGCGCACGATGGCCGCCAGCGACAGATAGGGATTGCCGGTGGCGTCGGCCGCCCGGTATTCGACGTTGTACTGCCGCGCCGGATCGCGCCCGCCGAGCGTCACCGTCGGGCAGATGCGCAGGCTCGCCTCGCGGTCGCGATCGGCAAGCCAGGTGTAGGACGAGCTCCAGCTGTGCGGCTTCAGCCGGTAGTAGGACGATACGCTCGACGCCGTCATGGCGGTAATCGCGGGCAAGTGGCGCAGCACGCCGGCACAGAACGAAGCGGCCTGGCTGGAAAGACTGCCCGGCTGTGCCGGATCGTAGGTCGCCGGCTTGCCAGCCTCGTCGACGAAACTGAAATGGATGTGGACGCCGTTGCCGACGGCATCGGGAGCAGTTTTGGGCGCGAAGCTCGCACGCCAGCCTGCACATCGCGCCACTTCGCGCGTGACCTCGCGGATGGCAACGGCGCGATCGGCCGCGGCAAGCGCATCGGCTGGCTCGCATGTCACCTCGAATTGGTCGGTGCCGAATTCGGCGATCACCACTTCGGGCGCGACGCCGGATTCCGCCAGCGCCGCCATCAGATTGGCGGCGAACGGATCGGTGCGGCGCAGTGCGGCGAGCGACATCGAATGAGCCGGCCCAAAGTCGCCCTCGATATGGAATTCATGCTCGAAGGCGGCGATGACGGAAAGCCCGGTCGCCGCCCTCAATTCCGCCAGCGCATCCTTGAGCATGGTCCGTGTACAGCCGACCCACGGGCTGCCGTCGAGTTCGACGATGTTGCCGGCGACCATATCGAAGGGCGTCGCCGATCCGGTCAGCGCGGTGCGAAATCGCGCGTTGAGATCGGGAATGAGCCGCACGTCGCCGGACGACCCCCACGGATTGGGATCGACGATTGAGTTGAACGGTGTCAGCGACAGGTTGGCCTGCAGCCAGCCGACGCCGGTCGCAGCGATCTTCTGCAGCCTGCTTTCGACGACGGAGCGGCCGCGCGTGATCGCCGAAAGGTCGGTGGTGACGACGGCAACCAGCGGTTCGACGGTCATGCGGCTTTTCCCAAGGCTTCGAAACGGGCCGTAACGGTGGCGGTATCGGCGACCCAGCAATAGCCGCCAAACGCCTTGAGCGCGCCGTCATGGCGCTCCTGCGAGGCGGCGGCGCAAGCATCGGATACGCAGGTGACGAGGTAGCCGCGATCGGCGGCATCGCGCACCGCCATGTCGACGCACTGGTCGGTCATGATGCCGGCGACGATCAGGTAACGCACGCCGAGGTTTTTCAAGACATAGTCGATGTTGGTCGAGTTGAAGACGCCCGACGATGTCTTCGGCAGCATGATCTCGTCGCCAACCGGCGCCAGCGACGGCACCGGCAGGCCCTCCGGCCGGCTCGGCGCGATGTGGATCGGCGTCAGCTTATGGTCGAGCGAGCGATCGCGGCCGTCTTCGGTCAAGCTCTGGATGATCGTATGGATCACCTCGACGCCGTTGGCCCGCGCCGCCGCCAGCAGGCGCTCCTGGTTGGGGATCGTTTGCGACGCCGTCTGCCGGTAGAAATAGTGATCGGGACCACGCTCCGGATGCGCCGGATCTGCGCCGGGCTCCAGCCAGACCCGTTGCATGTCGACCAAGAGCAGCGCGGTTTCGCCGGCCCGGAACGGCTCGTTTCGTTTCGGCAATGCTGGAGTCATGCTTTCTGGTCCTGTGTTGCTGATCATAATCCGGCTGATTTAGCTGATTTTGGTCCACGCGTCCTGCGTGGCGGACACACTTATTGGGAGTATTCGAAGTCGCTAATTTGAGTTAAACTTTGTTTTCGGGCGTGGAGACGGGGGTCTCTGTCATGATCGATTCAGACGTGTTCGACTTTGTCGAACGCTGCAGGAAACATACAGCCACCGGGCCGCTGCTGAGCGACCTTCTTGATACCGTGAGGAATCTCGGCTTCGAGCACCTTATCCTGAGCGGGGTTCCGCTCAGTGGCCAGAAACTTGCGCCGATGGTTGAACTGAATGGCTGGCCGGCCGGCTGGTTCGAACGCTATGTCGAGGCCGAGCACGCCGCCGTCGATGGTGTTTGCATCTACTCGGCAAAAACCCTGAAGCCGTTCCTTTGGTCCGAAGTTCCGGCAAAGTGGTCGGATACGGAAGGTTCACGACGCGTCGCCGGCGAGGCGACGGAGTTCGGCATCTGTAGCGGCTTCGCTGTGCCGATGCTCAGCATTCACCATTGGCAATCCGTGCTGTCGTTCGCCTCTTCCGCGAAGTCCTGCAATCTCTCGCCACGCCATCAAGTGCAACTGGTGACCATGGCGGTCTATGCCGGCATGTCGATCCAGGCGTTGGCGGACGACAATGATGACGATGAAGGCGTGCTGACCGACCGCGAAAAAGAGGTGCTGTTGTGGGCCGCGGCCGGCAAGACCTCGTCGGAAACATCCCAGATCCTCGGCCTGACCGAACGCACGGTCAAATGGCACTCAACGCGGGCCCGCGAGGCTTTTGGCGTCGCAACGACCACGCAGGCGGTCGTCGAGGCAGTGCGCCGGCGCCTGATCCACCCCTAAACGCGTCAATTGTCCTATCGGACAGGTGACGTACATTAGCGAGGCTGCAAATATCCCCCGCGACAACGATCGGGGGATCGCACCATGATAACGGCCCACGTAGTCAACGCGCATAACAAGCATCTCTACGAAAACGAATTCGACGAATTTCTGCGCCGGCGGCACGATTTCTTCGTGCATCAAAAGCGCTGGCGCCCTCCGAGCCCGGATGGTCGCGAACTGGATCAATTCGATACAGACGCGGCGACATACCTGCTGGGCATTGAAGACGATCGCGTAGTGACTTCGGCTCGATTGATCCCAACGAGCGAGCCGCACATGGTCTCGGAGGTTTTTTCTCACATGTGCGAAAAATCGGGCGTCCCAAGACGTCCCGATTGGGCCGAATGGACCCGCACATTTGTCGTTCCCGACAAGCGAACTGCCGGGCTGAGGGGCACGCTGACACAGCTGTGCTGCGCGGTGATGGAATACGCTCTCGACGAGGGCCTCAGCGCCGTCGGCGGCGTCCAGGAAACCTACTTCATGCCCCACCACGGCGCCCTCAAATGGCGGGCCGAGCCGATGGGCATGGCCAGGGAAGAAAACGGCGAATGGTACATCGTCGCATATATCGAGGTGAACGAGGCGGCGCTGGCGAGTGTGCGGAAGATCCTGGGGATTGGGCATTCGCTGTTGGTTCGGCGGGGGAGGCAGCTGCCGTTCTGGGAGAGCAATAACAAGCGATATGCAGCTGTATTGTAATGGTTAGACCTAGACTCGGCAGACGTTGCAGCATTACAGAAGCCTCCTCAACAGGAGCCGTTCCAGTGGCCGCCTCGAATGCGCTTTGTAGTTCCGCAAGCGATATAGGTCCGACGTTTGATGCCTTGGTGCGCGTCAAACGGGCAAGATGTACAAATATTCGCAATATTGTAGGTGCGTCGAAGGAAACATGTATGTTTGCGTCGCGCTGGCACAGAACGTCCATAAAATGGTTCCAGAAGGAGATCTCGTCCCCGTCCTCTCCGAACATTTTTTCAAATTCGTCTGCAGCGAGCTAACCTATAGTCTGACAGATAAGCGGTCGGCGAGGTAACCAGTTTGGCACGTCAACATCAATATCTCTATTCTGAAAGTACTCGAGGAGTTCGCTTTCGCTAAATTCGCTCTTAGAGCGGATTACGACTGTGTTTTGTGGGTTTATCCCCAACGCCGCGAACATCTCATCCGTGCTCGGAAAATAATGCTCGCGCCCGGCCACAAGGCTGCCTCCGGCATTCTTTTGAACAACGTCCTTTACGCCTTCTAGCGACTTTGCTCTAATAAATTTTAGGCGATTGCTATCGTTACTCCAGGACTGAGAGCCTATTTCATCAAAACCATCAAGAAAAAAGATGATAGACTTGGCGTTAAACGCTTTAATTGCGCTGCTTTCTAGAGAATCAAGCCCGAGCTCATTGAAGTGACGCCTAATCAGTTCCCCGCTCTGACGCAGTCCCCATGATTTACGCAGATCGATTGCAATAGGATGGCAGAAGTTCACCGTTGCTGTTTCGCTGAGCAAAGTGAACACCTCTCGAATGCACCGACTCTTTCCACTCCCGTATTCGCCAAGTAAAACGACGTTCTTTCCGCCCAATAAGTATTCAGTTACGTCCTTTGTCGAGATGTCACCCTTTTTGCCATCCACAGAATATCGTACCGGAACATACTTTGTATCATCAGTCTCGCCAGTTAAAGGATTGATGGAGCTACCGAAAGGTGCTGACATCCTAATCGACGAGTAAGAGTCGAAATCAAAAAATTGCTTACTGAATTCGTCAAATGAAAGAACATGAATATGCTGCTCTCTCCCTGCATCTCGCATTGCGGGCGTGATGTTGCCATTTACTATGCAGAAACATCTTGCCATAACCCCCTTTGAGAACATGGTGTTCTTCGCGGTATGGAGCTTTATGACGTCTTCGCGAACTTTTGACAGAGATTTCTCCTCTGTTATTTCAACGAAACATTGCAATTCGGCCTCAAGTATCGTGACGCCGTCAATATTAACTCCGCCGACGCGTTGAGGAGTGCAGGGGCGAGACCATATGAGGCTTGCCATTTCGCGCACTCGATCTTCAAAGTTTGCCCAGTTCCGCTTGACTCATGAAAACCCCGCTGCAATCTCGGGCCATAACGCCCGCAAACAACCCTCTCGTCAACTCTCCCTGCATAGCAGGATTTCCGCCCCTCAGTAGGGCAAGGGGATCGCATATCGTGATTTGGCGATTACGGTGACAGTGCACCATTTCCTTTCGCCACCTGCCTCGTTTTCCAGGTTTCACGGCTTTGCCGGTTTGCCC
This sequence comes from Mesorhizobium sp. M1328, assembly GCF_040318075.1. Lineage (NCBI taxonomy): Bacteria > Pseudomonadati > Pseudomonadota > Alphaproteobacteria > Hyphomicrobiales > Phyllobacteriaceae > Mesorhizobium > Mesorhizobium sp. M1328. The sequence goes on from NZ_JAMYLO010000003.1 coordinate 314,935, forward strand.
GGCGATGCTCGGCCCACGGGTGCATCGAAAACCGCGACATCGGCGATGCGGCAATACTCGACGAGCAGTTCTTGTGGAACACATAGTCTTCGGACGTGAAAACACTTCGGTTCGCCCTTACGTACGGTGCTTGGGGATGCGGCAGACCGGGAACGCGGGCAAGGTGCACCATGCGGCGGGGGCGACATGGTAAAAAGTGCACGGTCACCGTATCAAAGAACGACAGCTCGCACGCGGGGTTTAGGCTTTCGGGCAGTTGCGCTTTGATTTCATCCGGGAAGTCGTTGGCTGGAGAACCTGGATTCGAACCAGGACTAACGGAATCAGAGACAGATTGATCCGTTGTTTTCGCTAGGAAATTTCGCCTTGTGTTGCAGCCGTGTTGCAGTCTTCGCTACGAAAGTAGCCGGGCCTCGATCTCGGCAACTGCCGTCTGATCGGCGGCGTCGTCTTCGAAAAGATGGCCGTATGTGTCGAACGTCACCGTGATCGAGCTATGCCCCATGATCGTCTGGACGCGCTTCGGTGAAAGCTTTTGTTCGATGAACAGGCTCGCCGCCGCATGACGCAGGGCATGAAAGTTGTACTTGGCGATTTTGAGCGGGGCGCCGTCGGCGTCGAGCCTGGTCGGGTGAAGGCGGAATAGCCCGGCACCGACGAGCAGGGGCGTCCAGACGCGGGAAAGAATGTTGTGGTGGTCAAGCGGCGTTCCTTCGTCGGAAGGAAACACCAAGCCATCGGGACCGTTCGCGACGGAGAGGCGCTGCTGCTTCAGCGCGTTGATTGCCATCGGCGCCAACGGCACGTCGCGCTCGCCGGCCGATGTCTTCGGCAGCCCGAAATCGCCCCATGCATCGACCCGGCCTTTCACAGTCAGAACGCCGCGCTTGAGGTCGAAAGCGTTCCATCTTAGGCCGCGCAACTCGGAGGCACGCAAGCCGCTGAACAGGGCAGTGACGATCAGTGCGCGGTGCTTGCCTTGGGTGGGGGTGGCGTCGAGGATCGTGCGCAATTCCGCCTTGGTGGGGATCTCTGGCCGCTTCGACTTGCGGCGGTCGTTCGTCTTCACCTTGGCATCTGACACCGGATTCGTCGCCGCCAAGCCACGCCGCCTTGCTTCAACGAAGACCGCGCCGAGCGAACGCACGATGCGCTTGACCATGGCCGGCGATCGATCCTTTGCCAGTTCATCGGCGAAGGCATGGACGTGCGGCGTATTGAACTGCGAAAGCTTCCTGGCGCCGATCAGCGGCACGATGTGGATGTTCACGTGCTCGGCGTAGGCTGTGCGCGTGGAGCGCTCCAGTCCTTTGGCATCACACCTTTCCAGCCACAGCTTAGCTGCCTCTTTGATCGTGATCGAGGCGCTGTCTGCTACATGGACGCCGAGCTGTAGGTCGCGCCGCACCTTGACCAAATAGGCGTCGGCATCCTTGCGCTTGTCGAACTGCTTTGAGCGGCGGTTGCCGCCAGCGTCGAAATAGTCGGCGAGCCAGCGGACTTCGCCGGAGGGGAGGGTGCGTTTGCGGACCTTAGCCATTATCAGGACTCCCCTGTTTTCGAGGTGCTTTTGTGTACAGCACGCTTCAAGCCTCGTCGCTGCATTGCCAGCCACTTCCGCTTTTCTTCGTCTGATAGATCTTCTGGAGGAAAATTCCCGAATACGAGACGTCCATCCTTATCTTCCCCTAGCCATTCTCCAATTTTGGGAGCGTCCTCTTCTCGGAGCGCCTTCCACACGAAAGGCATCAGATACATCTCATCGTGCCAATCGCGCTTGTCACCCAGCGGCGGCGGTTCATCAGGGTAGTCGAGGAAGGGCACTGCCACGGACATGCCCAACGCTTCCGGATTGCGCAAATATGACATCCGCTCTGCCATGTCCGGAGTGGTTTGCTTGAACATTTCCGCCGCTTGCGCGATGTGCTCGTCCACCGCCGGGAGAGCAGCGCTTATATCGTCTGTGTCTCCTTCCGGACGGCACCGGCCCACGGTAGTAGCAATCGCCGAGGCGACTGCGCGATTGGTAAACATGTCTTGGTGCCAGCGCGCCTTCGTGTAACTTTCAATCCTAGTTGTCATGTGGGCCACGAGATAGGCCAGCGCCTTAACGTGATCCTTTCCAAGGTTGCGCTGCATCCGCTTCTGCTCCTCGAAGCTCTCGCGCAGGCGCCGCTCGACAATCTGCGAAACAGACTTTCCGGTTTTCTCACTTTCGCTGTCCAGAGCAGCGCGCAACTCTGGTGTTATCCGCGTGGAAAATGCCGAGGACTTCCCGGCAAACTCTCCCTTGGGTTTCCGTCCGCCGCCGGCGGCCCGCTTTCCTGCCATCGCTCAATCACCTTATTTGTCTTAACATTTGTAACGCAACGTATGGCATTGTGCTGGCACTAGCAAGGACGAATAAGTAAATTGAGGCATCGAAAGGAGCACACATGACCCTCGAAGATGCCTTGAACCGCCCAACACTATCGGTCCCGGACGCCGGCGCCGTGTTTTATGGACTGAGCCGAAATGGCTCGTATGAGGCTGCAAAGCGCGGCGATATCCCCACAATCAAAATCGGCCGGAAAATCATGGTGCCTGTAGCACCTCTTGCCGAGAAGCTCGGCATCCGGGCGAACCTGGGGAGGGCGGCTTGAGCGCTGTCCAGAAAGACCGGACGTGCAAGGGTAAGACCTACAACCTTGTGAGAAAGCACACCAAGCCGTCGGCCGAAGAGAACGGTTGGCAGTGGTTGACGCGCGACTTCATGGAATCCGATGCGTTTCGGACGCTCAGCGGCAACGCCCACAGAGCGCTCTTTCGGATCCTTATAGAACATGTCTCCCATGCGGCGCTTTGCAATGGGCGGCTGATCGTGACCCACACGCAGTTCATCGAATACGGCGTAACCGGCGAATACGTCGCCGACGCGACCGGCGAGTTAGAGTTCAAGGGCATCATCCGGGTCCAGCGCGGCAAAGCTGGCGACGGGACATCGCATCCGAACACATACCGCCTGACCTTCACCGGTGATTATGAGGGCGCGCCAGCGACCAACGAATGGCGGCGCTGCACAATGGCGATGGCAAAGGCGTGGTCAACGACCGTCAGGAAACAACAGGCCGAACAGCGCGGCAAGCTCGGGCGCAAGAAAAAAACGCCGCTTCGGACTTCCGAAATGTCCCCGCTTCGGAGTTCCGAAATGCGCAAGGTGTCGCGATGATTTTCGTACCGAAAAGGTCAAAGATTTCAATATCAGGCACATTTCGGAAGTCCGAAGTCCTATACATATTTTGGAGGGGATACCGATGCGCGGGCTGGGCCCTCATGCTATCGACGATGCGGTGTGCACCGTACTGCCGTTTCCGACCGTTCGACGCGTCGGGAAGATCCGTAGGACCGTCGAAGTGCTGTCTGATCGGACCGCAAAGGGCGGAAACCATTATTGGAAACAAGTCATCGCGGGCATGCGGACGCAAATGGTGTCCGCTGGCCTGGCCGACGAGGTCATTGACCAGGAACTTCGGGCGTTTGCCGACGAGGTTTTCGGCAGAATCCGGAATTACCGTCAACCCGAAACCAATGGTGCAGCATGAAATCGATTGGCCTTCCGGTAACGCTGCATGATCGGGCGGTGGCAAGAGTTCCTGTCCTGCAAGGGCGAGATGCCGCGAATTGCATTCATGAAATATTGGCGGCCTAATCCATGACGGCAAAAACAAAAGTCCTCCCCGCGCCCGATCACGCGCACCAATCGAACCCGTCGCGCCTCTTAAAGATCGACGGAAGCACCGTCACTATCGACCATACGGCAGCCCAGAAAGCGTTCGGATCATCGGACGAAGATTTCATCAATGGCCTCCTGCGCCAGCTGGTGAATGTCGGCAGCCACGGCAAAACGCCAGACGATAAGGGAACGGCCTTTGTCGCCTCGATCGTGAAGGCATTGAACCGCAGGATCAAATCGAAGCTATGCTGGCATCCCAGATGGCTGCGGTGCACATGGCGACAATGACGTTCGCCCGCCGCCTTGCTCACTGCGAAACTATCCCGCAGCAAGACAGCGCCGAACGTGCTTTCAACAAGCTCACCAGGACATTCGTGGCCCAGGTCGAAGCCCTAAAGAAATACCGCACGGGCGGCCAGCAGCACGTCACGGTGAAGCACGTCACGGTGAACGAAGGCGGCCAAGCTATTGTCGGCAACGTCTCGCATGGGGGGGCAGGGTGACGGAAAAAAATAACGTCAACCTCATGAACCTAGCGCCTCGGTGTCATGCTCGGTCGAAGCGGACGGGTTGCCAGTGTCGATCGCCAGCGGTGAGGGGCAGCGCAGTCTGTCGCATGCACGGTGCGGGCGGTGGCGCACCTGAAGGCAAGCGGAACGGCAACTATCGCAACGGAGGCAGGACCAAACGCACAATGGCAGCCTTGGCGGTTGTCCAGGCAATGGCGCGAATATGTCGGCAGTCGATCGATGATCTACCGGATTAACTGGGAACTAGTCGCCATGCTGCTTGTCGCGGCCTTCATTCTGGCGTTGTGCCTGCGTCCCTAGGAAGGTGAAAATATCGACACTTCTCGGACCTTCGCCGAAACGACTGCCTTGTGCTGTTGGGGCGCGACGCCCAGCGAGCGCAGGCGCGACGTTGATGCAGCCTTGTCGCGCCGCAAGGTTATGCTGTACCTCCACGGCGAAGCATGAGTGAACGCGGACCCTTTGGTCAGCCCTCCGAGGATTTGGCGCGTTCCTCGTCGCATGATTTCGCACGGATCAGATTGGGATTGTCCTTGAGTCCGGCAGCCCAGGCTCTGAGTCCGGCCTTTCGCGCTCCCTCCACAAACAGTTCGGCCTCGTGCTCCATCATGCCGCCCGAGCCACTAAGATAGCTTTCCGCGATCCAGATAGGATCCTCGAAACCATCCGGCGGGCCAAGGCGGCCAGACGAGGCAGGGCCAGTTAGCGGGAACTCCCGAGAATCGACGGAGGACATCTGAGCCATCCCGGGGACGCATTCGCTCCGATAATTGTATCCCGTACCGCTCGTGTTTACAGCGTCGCGCGCGGTTGGCAAAGCAAGGCGCGATCCGAGCCGAATTACTGCAACGTTGCCGGCTGGAGCCGTCTATGGATCAAAATTCTGATGTGCCGACCTTATGCCAAGCATTGGTTCCCTGTGGCGTCTGCGAGGCGCTCGATCCGCGGCAACTGGTGGGATTCGCCAGGACATCCTCGAAGGCGCGCCGTCGCTGCCGACGTTCAAGCGAAGGGCGAGACTCCGAACAGCCAGCCGTGCAGCCAGAGCCCGAACAATGCGAAAGCCACCAAGCCGATGCCCACAGCAATCAGGTCGCTACGCGGTCGCACGACCGCGGGTGCCGGATCGCCGCGTGGAATGACGGCAATGAGATCGACAATCGCGTAAACCAGAAACGCTCCGAAGACTAGGAGCGAGGCAAGGTCGCCATTGGCCAGGAGGTGGCCGATGGCCCAAAGGATGATGCCCACCAGCATCGGGTGCTTCAGCCGATGCTTGATTGAACCCGTGGGCAAGTAAGCGGCTGCCAGAAAGACGAATGCGGCGAGCACCAACACCGACGCGACATGGCGGCCCCAAGAGGGCGGCTCGTAGATCTCAGGCGCATTGGGCCGATAAAGACTCCAGCCCCAGACGATCAGCACGAAGCCGATGATCGATAGGAGCGAATAAAGTCCCTTCCAGCGCCGCTCGTTTGTGGCGATTTGCTCATCACGAAAGCTGCCGGCGGCGATCCGAACAGAATGGATTCCGAAGAAGATCACGAGGCCGAAAACCAGTACTAGCATAACACCTCCGAGGTTCGGCGCGTCGGCGGGAAGGAAGGCTTGCTTACGCCCTCGCTCGAGTTGCCGGCTGCATGCGCAAAACGGATCCTGCGAACGAGATGGTCAGAGTAATATATCAGGGACCCGCAATCTTGGAATGGGCAAAGCTGCCGATTGGCACGGCACAGCGGCATCGCCTGCGCGCAGGTTCTTCGCGTTCAGCACGGAACCGCCCCGGTGAATGCCTGTGGCGACGTTCCGTTCACATAAATTGCATGAGGGCAACGGGCGGGCGGCGCAGTAGCGTTCGATATGCCCGTTCTCGTCGTCACGGCATCCAAGGCTGAGCGGTATGCTGCTTCGACCTAATTGCCGGCCCTCCGCACATGGTACACGAAGGTCCGGAAATGGTCGAACACGACCTTGAGTTTGACCAGCCTATAGATCCGTTTCTGGCGCTAGTTGCCCATTCCGGTGGCCAGCTCGAACGGTAAAACCTGACCCTAACCGGTCCTTCTTCAGCCTATCATGAATGTCGCACATGCTTGTAAATCCGACATTGCGCTGGCGCTGTTCAGAGCGCTCCAGTTAGTTCGAGCGTCCGATAGCCGGCCAAGAGCGTGATTAGAAATCCGACAAACGCAGGAGCGTCCTTTCCTGCAATGCCTTGACCGTTTTGAGGGCGGCTAAGAGACCTTGGACACTTCTAAGAGATTTGCTCGCAGCGGTTGGCGGTGCTAAACTTCAAAGCTGCCGCACTGATGTGTCCGATTGCGCCGCCTCCTGCCGCTGTTGATGTGTGTCTTCGGAGTGACGCAAAAAAGGCGGAGACCGGGATGATGAGCTTGACGCGCCGCGATGTGTTGATCGCCGGGAGTGCAGGGTTTGCCGGAGTCGCGCTCTCCTCGCCGCTGAGCGCGCGTGCGAACGATGAAGCGCTGGAACTCGTCAAACAGCTCATCGGGCGGACGGCCACGGAGTCGGACCGCCTTCACCTGATAATGCCGGCGGTCTTCCCGACCGGTTACACCGTGCCTATGAGCCTCGACATCGACAGCCCCATGACGGAGGCCGACCACGTGAGGCAAATCCGCGTGTTCGCGCCGCAGAACCCGATCATCGAAGTGGCCAGTTTCCATTTCGTCCCGCAACGCAGCCTGCCCCGCGTGTCGACCCGCATCCGCCTTGCCAAACCGCAGCATGTCATCGCAGTCGCCGAAATGAATGACGGCAATCTGCTGATGACCACGGCTTGGGTTGACGTCGCCACAAATGGCTGCGCCTGACATCTGAGAGGGAGCCGGACAGTGATCACCCCCACACCACGCGTGATCGTACCAAGCGCTGCGGCGAAGGGCGACGTCTTCCAGGTCAAGACCATCATCAGCCATGAGATGGAAACAGGGCTGCGCCACGATGATCAAGGCAATGTGATCCCGCGCAAGATCATTAACCAGTTTGTCTGCCGCTGTAACGACGCCGTGGTGTTCAGCGTCGATCTACACGAGGCGATTTCGGCTAACCCGTTCTTCGAATTTTCCCTGCGCGCGACAGAGAGCGGCCGGCTCGATTTCGTCTGGGAGGAAGACGGCGGTGCCGTCTATACGTTGTCGCACCAGCTCACGGTCGGTTGAGGTGGCGACGCAATCGACTGCGCGAATTATGGCGTGACAAGTTGAGTGGGAGCGTGACCGGAAAACTCCAAAACAGACGGGTATTCAGCATGCGCCCCGTCGCGAGATCTGCGATTGCAGCGAGCCTCGTGCTTCTCGTCAGTCAATCCGGCGCGGCGGCGGGGGCGGATCAAGGCGCTCAACTCGCCGCGACCTGTGCGTCCTGCCATCGTCTCGATGGCGGCGGCACAGGCATTCCCAGCATCATCCGGCTTGGTGAGGAGAGGCTCACCAACGCCCTGCTTGCCTACCGGGCGAGCGAGAGTCCAAATCACATCATGCACGCTATCGCGCTGTCGCTCAGCGACGAGGAGATCGCGAGCGTCGCGCGCTACGTCGCAGCGCAGGGAAAGTAGCGCGCCATGAAATTCTTGACGCGTCGCGAGTTCGGCCGCCTGACTGGAGCAGCATTGCTAACGGCGCTCAACCAGCCGAAGGCGCGGGGCCAGGCCAAGGCGCGTGTCGTCGTGATCGGCGGCGGCATCGGCGGCGCAACGGTCGCCAGATATCTCGCCGTCAGCGCCACGGCTATCGAGGTGACCCTGGTCGAACCGCGGCAGAGCTACACGACCTGCTTCTTCAGCAATCTCTATCTCGCCGGGCTCCGCCCGTTCAAATCGCTCAGCCATGGTTATGAAGCGCTGGCAAGGCAATACGGCATCACCGTCATTCATAAATCCGCTGAAGCGATTGACCCGGCGGCGAAAACCGTTGCGCTGAACAACGGTTCGAAGCTCAGCTACGACCGTCTCGTTGTTGCGCCAGGCATCGCATTCAGGGATCGGGCGCTTAAGGGCTATGACGAAGCTGCGATGGAGATCATGCCGCACGGCTGGAATGCAGGGCCGCAAACCAGGCTGTTGCGCCAGCAACTGGAAAGCATGGAGGACGGCGGCCTGTTCGTCATCGTCGTCCCGCCGAATCCGTTTCGCTGTCCGCCCGCCCCCTATGAGCGCGCTTCGCTCATCGCCTCCTATTTCCAGCGCAGCAAACCCAGGGCCAAAATTCTGATCCTCGATTCGAAAGACAGCTTCAACGCGCAGGACCTGTTCCAGGACGCTTGGAACCGCCACTATCCGGGAATGATCGAATGGCTACCGGCCCAGTTCACTGGCGGGGTCACGGCGATCGACGCGAAGACCCGGTCGGTGATCACCGAGGGAGCAACATTCAAGGCCGCGGTGGCCAATGTCATCCCGGCGCAAATGGCCGGGCGCTTGGCGCAGCAGGCAGGGCTCGCCAATCAGTCGGGCTGGTGTCCCGTCGATCCGGTCACCTTCGAATCGGCGCTGCAGCCCGGCGTCCATCTGGTCGGCGACGCGATCATCGGCGGGGATATGCCGAAATCCGCCTTCTGCGCCAACAGCCAGGCCAAAGCCTGCGCCTTTGCCATCGCGGCCGATCTCACCGGATCAGCGCGTTTCCCGGCGCATTTGTTCAACACCTGCTACACCTATCTCGCCCCCGACGATGCGTTCAGCAACGCCATCAGCTTCAAGCCCGTCGACGGAAAGCTCAAGAGCGTCATCAGCTTCGTCAGCAAGGTCGAGGAAAGCACCGAGGTCCGCCGGCAGGCTGCGCGCGCCGCGGAAGGCTGGTACGACGCCTTCACGCACGACGTGTTTGGCTGAAACGAAACTCAACTCCGCTCGACGGCCGGGCCGGCCATTGCGGAAATGCCGTCACCATTCTGGGCGCGCTCCGCCTCGGCGCCGGATCGTTGCTCCGGGATCAGCGTTGGAACAGGATCGGGCAGCCGCTCCAGCCGCAGCGAATTCACCACCACGAGGATGCTCGAGCCGGCCATGACCGCCGCCGCAAGGATTGGCTGCAGAAGTCCGAATGCTGCGAACGTCAGGGCGACGAGGTTGTAGCCGAACGCCCACATAAGGTTGGTCAAGATGGTCCTGCGGACCGCGCGGGCCACGTCGACGATCCAGGGCAGCATCCACAATCCCTCCGCAGGCAGCACGAGCGCCGCAGTCTCGCGGGCGAGATCGGTGGCGGAGCCGACGGCAATACCGACATCTGCGGCGGCCAGAACCGGCCCGTCATTCAGTCCATCGCCGACCATCGCCACCGAATCGTGGTCATGGCGGAGCCGATCCAAGGCCAGCCGTTTGGCCTCCGGCGAAAGGCCCGCTTGGACCTCCTTGATCCCGACCAGGGCCGCGATCCGCTCCGCCGCTTGCGCCAAGTCGCCGGTCAACAGCGTGGCGTCGAGCCCGCGCTCACGCAGGGCCGCGATCGCGGCCTGCGCCTCGGGAAGCGGCGAATCATCGAGCGACAGCACAGCGTGAACCCGCTCGCCCCAACCGACATAGACCACCGAATGACCGCTCGCCTCCAGCGACCGTGCACGCTCGGCTAGCGACGGGGGAAGCGGCCAGCCCAGATCATTCATCAATCTGCCGTTCCCTGCCGCCACGGGCCGGCCTTCGGCGTTGCCGCGGATGCCACGGCCGGGAACCATCCGGACCTCGCGGGTGACGAGCGGCGTGATGCCCCGCTGAGCGGCGGCTGCCGCGATGGCCCGCGCCAGACCATGCTCGGAATGGCGCTCCAGACCGGCGGCGCGCGCCAGTACTTCGTCGATGCCGACCTCCTCGCGTTCGACGCCGACGAGACGCGCTTTGCCCGCCGTCAGAGTGCCGGTCTTGTCAAAGGCGAGCAACCGTACACGCGCGAGTGTCTCGAGCACGCCGGGGTCGCGGACGAGGCAGCCGTGCCGCGCCAGCCGGCCGATGCCGAGCGATGTCGCCATCGGAGCAGCGAGGCCGACGGCACAAGGACAGGCAACCACCAGCACCGAGAGGCCAATCAGCAACGCCCGATCGAACGGCAATGACTGGGCCCAGTAAACGGTCGTCAGCCCGCCGAGGGCGAGGACGAGCGGCACGGACACGCCAACGACGCGATCGGCAAGGCGCTGGGTTGGACTGCGACGACCCAGCGCTTCGCGCACCGACCGGCAAATCCGTGCCCAGCGGGTTGCGGTTCCGTCACCGCTGCTTTGGATCAGGAGCGGGCCGTCGATATTGATACTGCCGGCAATCACCTTGGAGCCGGCGCGCTTTGTCACTTGCCGGCTTTCTCCGGTAATTACGGCTTCATCGGTGTTCGATTCCCCCTCGACAACCACGCCGTCGACCGGAATGCGCTCGCCTGGCCGGACCCGCACCAGCATGCCGGCCGTCACCTCCCGCACCGGACGGCGGATCTCTGCCGCGCCATCGACCGCGGTCGCGCTCTCGCTTTCTGCGGCCAGAAGAGGTTCGAGGTCGCGCGCCGCCCTGGCGCGGCCAACAGCCTCGAGATAGCGGCCAACTGTGAATAGCATCAGCACCATCACGGCGGTGTCGAAATAGACATGCGTGCTGCCCTCGAACACGGCAAATGCCGAATAGAGGTAAGCGGCAGCGACGCCAAGCACGATGAGTGCCGACGACGTCACTCGTCCCTGAATGCCATTGAGCCACATGTCGCGCAGATAGGGTCCGCCGAGAATCACCACCGCCGGCGTGGCGAAGATCCAGAGCAAAAAGTGAATCCACGGCAGCACGCCCGCATCGACGCCCGTGAACGCGTCCGAATAGAGGAGGAGGCTGAACATCATGATATTCATGGAGAGAAAGCCTCCCACGCCGAGCTGGATCAGAAGCCAGGCGGCTTCCCACTCTTCGTGTCTGCCGCTCTTCACCTGAAAGGCGATACAACAGCCGTAGCAGCAGAACGCGCAAGCCTCACCGTTGAGCCTGCGCTCCATCGGGCGCAGACCGACGGGCAGCGAACAATGGCTACAGAGGATATCGCCATGCGCAGTCATGCGGGATGCCCACCTGGCCAGGCAAGGCCGATATGCGTGTCGGAAGGCAGGAGACCACGGCCGAGCGTGATGAGACCGAGCAAAAGAATAAAACCACCAGCCAGCCGCACGCCGCGCCGCCGCCAGGCTGGCCCGAGTATCCGGCCAACGCCGCCCATCATCAACATCGCGGGGAAGGTTCCCAGTCCGAACGATGCCATGACGAGAAACCCGGGAAGCGCTCCGGCGGTGCTCGCCGCCTGGGCGGCGAAGGCATAGACCAGGGGACACGGCAGGAAGCCGTTGAAAACGCCAAAGGCGAGCGGTGCGGCGCTGCTCCGGGCCGTCAACAGACCGCGCAGGGACAATGCAAATGTGCTGCCGCCAAATCCGATCGCAAGGCGATGAAAGACCTGCAGCAAGCCGAAGAACTGCAACGCCATGGCAATCATGAGCAGGCCAGCGACGATCGCGAGAATTCGTTGGGCGATGTCGAGGGAGCCGTTCAAGAGCGGCGCCGCCGTTAGCCCTTGCGTGGTGCAGATGACCTGACCGATCGCGCCCGCGAGCCCGCCCAAAAAGCAATAGGTTGTCAATCGTCCGGTATTATAGAGCAGGTGGCGAAGGACGGTTGCGCCTCCCCCTCGCTGATCGCGGCCCAGCGCGCAGGCAAAGCCGCCGCACATGCCGATGCAATGAAAGCTGCCTGCAAATCCAGCGGCGAAGATCACGAGGTAGTAGATCATTGGCGTTTGCGCAGTGGCGCGGACGCGGCGCTATTGCCGCACAAGATACAAAAGAAAGAGGATAAAGCCGACGGTGCAGCCGCCATAGATGAGGAAGCCAAGCATCTGCGGCAAGCCGGCGTCAGCAAGCTTGAAGACGGTGTCCTGTAGCATCCGCTGCTCCTATCTCAGCCGAAATAAAGACGAAGCACGTTTATCGCCAGCTCGAAGCACAGGAAAAGGAGGTTCAATGCGGCGACCCCAAGGAGAATTTTGGCTATCATCGTCTCCATCACTCCTGTCTTACCAGCCCTTGCGACCGTCTACTTAGAACAGACGGCCGGGCCCGAGCCCGCCCCAATAAACATACATGTAGTACAGCCCCCAGGCGAACAGCAGCACGTAGACGACGAGAAGCCATAGCGGAATGAATCCCACACGCGCCTGTATCAGGCCGCCGGCATAGTCCTCCAGTTCAGGGTGCGAGCTTTGACGCACATCCAGTTCCGGATGCGTCGGGCTCTCCGGATCGCTGCTCTGCAGATCGCTCATTCTCCATTTCCCTTTCAAAAAACCCATTGGCGGCTTTGTCGGTGCCGCTCAACGCGCCGGACAGGACGCCCCAGATGAACAAGAACAGGGCCGCCAGGCTCATCAGCATGGCGCCCGCATAGGGTCCGGTGACTTCAAAACCGAGCATGCGCTAACCTCCGGCGGGTGCCTGTTCCTCGCCAGGCGGAGCTGGCGGGCCGGACGCCGGCACCGACGGATCGGGCACATAGGCTCGCTCCGGCTTGTCAGCGACCAGTTCCAGATCGTTCAGCGCCGCGCGGGCCTCCTTCTTGATCGAGAGCGGCTGCAGCGAGAGCGGGTCTTTATAGGCGGAAAGCGCCACCACGAAATAGGAAAGCGCCCACCGGTCCTCGTCCGGAAAGGCATCCCGATAGGACGGCATCGGCGTGCCGCTGAGGCCCGTAGTTATCGTCCGGAAGATGTCTTCGACGGCCGGGCCAGACTTGAACTGGCCGCTGGTGAGGTCGGCCGGCACGATGGCGAACCCGATATCATCCTTGAGGCCGGCCGCCTTCTCGCCGTCGCCCTTGCCACCTTGGCCATGGCACTCCCAGCACTTCGCCACCTGCCAAACCTCCTTACCACGGTCCAGCATCGTCTGGGACGGGGTCGGCGGGCGCCCGATATACAACGGTGGGCCAGGCGGTTCCTCGACGAAGAAAGCGTAAGGGCTGGCGGGATCGGAACGGTCAACCGCTAGCTCATACTTGATGTACTGAATCACCGCCAGCCGATCGTTGAGCGGCAGTTCGTACCAAGGGGGCATTGCCGTGCCGCGGATGCCGCGAGTAATGGTGCGCAGCATGTCGCCGTCCGTGGGCAGGGGCTCCTTTGTCAATCTGAACTTGAAGACTGCAGACGTGAAGTTCCTGGGCCGCTGGTTAAACATAAAGGTGGCGGCCGGCCCGTTGCCGTCGCCTCTGGCACCGTGGCAACCGATGCAGCGGCGCTCATAGACTTCCTTGCCATAAGCAATCCATTCCTCGGAGCGCGGCATCGTCGCATCCATGACCTCCAGGCTTTGCGGCTCGAACAGATCGCGCCATTTACCCCGGTTCGTGCCGAGCTTCTGGACGTAGGAAACAAGCGCTGCCAGCGATTCCGTCTCCGCCGCGATGCTGACGGTTTCGCCTGTGTATTCGTCGTTCGGCGTCAGGATGATCGGCCTTCTTTCGCGCGCCTTCAGCGGCACGAACAGCAACCCGTATGCATTGGGCGTCAGCTGGATCGCTTGCTTGCTGTCGAAGTCGAACAGGCCTTTGGTGACCTCTGTCCTTTCCAGGGTCCGATTGCCAGCGCCGTCGTCAACGATACGGACGGCTGCATCGGGCTCGTGGAAGAGGCCGCGATACGGCGCCATTATCGAGTCCGGCACCAGCATCCGCGGATTGTAGAAGTGCGCCAGGTGCCATTCGTCGCTGTATTTCAGGCCCACGCGCGTCAGGTCCGGTCCGATCCGGCGTGTGCCTAACAGGTGCGGCACGTCATAGGCGTATTCGCCCGCCTCGCTGACCGGTCCCCAGCGGCGGATCTCGCCGGTCACCGGCCGCACGAATTGCGAATGGCAGTACCAGCAGCCTTCGCGCAGGTAAATGTTGCGGCCGCGACGCTGCTGCTCGGTGTAGTCCGTCGCCTCTGAAACCGTCCATTTCAGCTGGCCGAAATCCGTGCGCACCACCGAGGTCACGCGCGTAGTTCGCGAGGACGGCTCCACGAAGGGCAGCACGCCCTGCGTGATCACCGCAAGGGTGATGCAGAAGACGCCGGCGAACAGCGCGAAGAAGCGAACGTTCACTGCGCGGGCCCTCCCGCCGGCGCCGGGATAGGCGCCTCCACCGGCCCGCGGGCGCGTCGCGCCTCAGCCGCCGGGCTGGTCAGTGCGGTCAGCATCAGATTCACCACCAGCAGCGACATACCGATATCCATGCTGATGCCTGCCAGGGTCCGCGCCAGCCAGTAGGGCTTCACCCAGACGAGCGAGTCGAGCCATTCGACCCCATTCATCCATTGATAACCCTGCTGCAGCCCGCCCGCTGTGAGGACCAGGCCCATGGTCGTGATGCCGACGGTGATCAGCCAGAACGACCAGTTGCCGAGCTTGAAGGACCAGAGTTCGCGCCCGAACAGCCGCGGCCAAGTATAGAGGAGGCCCCCCATCGCCCAGACGACGAAGGTGCCGAACACGGTGAGATGCGAATGCGAGATGACGAAATCGGTGAAATGGGTCGGCTGCTGCAGCTGCCGCAGCGCCTCGGTCGAGCCCTGGAAGCAGCCGACGAGATACATGAGCGAGCCCATGATCAGGAACTTCGCCGGCAAGTTCCTGCCGAACTCATGCCACCTGCCCATCATAGTGCCGAAGAAGTTCACCAGCACCGTCCACACCGGAATGATCAGCAGCATCGACGTGACGACGGCCAAGGTCTCGGCCCAGTCCGCGATCGGGCTGTAGAGGTAATGGTGAATGCCGACGAACGGGTAGAACAGTGCCAGGGACCAGAAGCCTACCAGCGAGAGCTTATGGGCATAGAGCGGATTTCGCGCGCTGACCGGCAGGAAATAGTAGATGATCACGTAGCCCGCGGGCGTTATCCACAGCCCAACGATGTAGTGGAGATAGAGGCCATGGAAGGCGGCGCTGTTGATGCCCGAGATCGTGTATGGCAGGATGAAGCTTCCAAGCACGAAGTTCATCGTCGTCCACACGAAAGTGGCGATCAGGTACCATAGCGCGACATAGATCGCCGGCTCGAGCCTTCGACTGATCGTGATCAGGAACTGCGCGGTAGCAACAGCCACCACGATGAAGAATGCGACCTTCGCGTAGAGCGGAAGCTCTCCGGCTTCCAAACCGTCACTGTCGCCGAGCAGCAAGCCGACCAAACCGGCAAGCGTTGCGACGTTCCAGACCCATGCGAGAAGAACCGACCACTCCGACCATATCACCCGCACCCCCGACAGACGCGGCACGAGATAGTAGCAAAGGCCGATGAAAAGCGTCGAGAAGGCGCCGAAGATGACACCATTGACGTGGACCGGGCGCAGCCGGCCGAAGGTGAGCTCGAGGTTCCCCGATCCGAGATAGTCGGGGTAGTTGAAGGTGCCCGAGATCATGACGCCGACGGATGGCGTAACCATCAGCCAGAACATGCCGAAATAAAGCCAGGTCCGCACGACCCGTTTGTCGACCAGCGCATCCAGGTCCACATTCGCGAACTTGCCGCGCAGCTCCATCCCAGTCTCTGCCAACGCATGGCCCTTCCCCGCGCGGTTCCCGGGCCGCACGACTGCTTTAAGCCTACCGTTCCCCATCGAGGTGTCACTCCGATGGCGGACTCGCTTCGCGCTCCCTGAAGCCGGTGCCCCCGGCTATCGTCGAGACTAGTATTTGCCTGGCACCAACACCGAGCCGCTGTTCGACCAAGTGATGTACGCCTCGAGCGCCTTCATCGCCTCCGATTCGGGATCGATCTTCTCGCCCTGGCTTGGTTTCTCGATGCACCAGTTGATCATGTCGCGCAGTGTCGCGAACTTGGCCATCGACGCCTGGAACTTCGGGAACGCCTGCGGATGGGTATCGGATGCCATCGGATGGCACATGGCGCAGGCCCAGCCGGTGTTCGACAGCTTGACGCCCAACTGCTCCTTCATCGCCGCATCACCATGGAACAGGAGGTCTCCTTTCCTGACCTCCTCCATGAACGCTTCTTGATAGAGTTTCAGCTGCTTTGGCGTCACCGGATCCTTGTTGCCACTGGCCGGCCCGACGACAGCAGCTGCGACGACTGCTCCGGCGACGGTGGAACGCCTCAGAATGCAGAGGAATGTCGATGTGTTTATCATAGCCACCACCCTTACGGATTTGCCCATGGGTACTGTTTGTCGGCGATGCGTGACCGTATGACTTCCGCAATGCTCTTGTCGTGGTCCTCCGGCGACTGGACGAACACCTCCTTGCGGCCCCACATGATGTACTCGACATCGACCTTATCGTCGGCGTTGACGTTCACGGTTTCCCAACCGACCCCGTCGAAGGGATCGCCCGGATCGACACGGATCATCGGCTTGGTAAGCTTGGGCAGGCCTTCCGGCGCATACGGCCACGGCCAGGAGGTCGCCAGCATGCCGATCGAGCGCATGCTGCCGATCTCGTTGTAGAGCACCTGGTGCACATGACCGTGGATGTTGGTGACTTTGGTATAAGGCTTCAGCACGTCATTCACTTCGCGCCAGTCGCGCACCCAGAAGTTCCAGGGCGGGTAGTACTCGTACAGCGGATTATGGCTGAAGATGACGATCGGTTTGGACTTATCCCAGTCGGCGAGTGTCTTCTGCATCCAGTCGAGCTGGTCGCGGCCGACGCCGGCCCACGCGCCGGCTACCGTGCCGTCGAGGGTAGCCATATGGCCCATGCGCTCCTCTGGCGTCATCTTCTTCGCTGTCCAGTAGTCCGGTCCCCGGCTGACCGTATCGAGCCCAATGAAGCGCACGCCCTTGTGATCGAAGGTCCAATTGGGTTGGCCGAACAACTCGCCCCACTTCTTGCCCATATCCAGATACCAGTCATGCTCGCCCGGGATGTAGTATTTCTTGATCGTCAGATCCTTGAGGAGCTCAACGCCAAGCTCAAGTTCCTCGATCTTTCCGAGCTGGGCCAGGTCGCCGCCGAAGATCAGGAAGTCGGCCGGCGGATCCATGGCCTGGACCTCTTGCACGGCGCGCACCACCTTGTCGACGAAGCGCGTGTTGAGGGATCTCTCGTAGAGATGGGTGTCCGAAATCCAGGCAAACTTGAAGGGCGCTTCGGCGGCGTGAGCGACGTCGATGGTGTTGAGCAGCGGCCACCACGCGAACGTCTGGCCGACGGAAGCAGCGCCGAACAGCAGCGATCTGTGAATGAAGGTGCGGCGGGTGATTTGGAGCGAGTCGTCGGGGCGTACGCCAGGCTGCTGCAGCACCGCATGCATTTCGCGCCGAATGCGGTCAAGCTCGTCAGACATCAGGGTTCCTCCTCAGTGCAGACCGTTTCTTAAAGCGTCGGTCTTCTCGCAGGGAACGCGACCCTGTTGAATCAGCAGGTCGCCCATTTTGTTATTTTTTCAGTTCAATCGTCAGACTGGTGGCCTTATTCTCCTCTACCGTTACGGGCTGCTCGATGGGCCCGGTGAAGGGATGGATCGCCACGAGCTTGTATTCCCCCGGCGGAACATCGGTTATGCTGAATTTGCCATCGGCGCCGGTGACCGCGTAGTAGGGATTGTCCACCACATAGACCCAGCCCTCCATCCAGCCATGCGCGTCGCAATCGATGCGGACAGTACCGGCACGCTTCAGTTCGACCGGTATACGCTGGCCCTTATTGGGCAACGCCACGTTGAAGGCGGTGCGCTTGCCATAATAGCCGTGAGTGTTGTGGAGCACTGGGTCGCTGTTGACCACCTCCAACGAACCGGCCGGTATCATCTGCACCGCGGGCTCAAAGCGACATTTGAGGTTGTTAAGCTCAGGCAGCTTTCCGGGCTGCGGCCAGGCCTTTCCCTGTGCCACGTCGACCAGCTGCACCGCCGCGTTCAGCACGGCCTGCTCGCTGCCGACTTGGATCAGCGGCTCCTCGCGGGGGTCGCCGCACACCTCGATATTCTTGGTGGGGATGATCTTTGTTGTCGGCACGTCGCCGCGGTAGACGATCGTACCCTCGATCGTTCCGCCTCCCGTGACCGGACCCACTTCGTAGGCTTGGGCAGGCGCGGACATTGTCGCAGCGAAAGCGATCGCCGCTAGTCCGCTCATCAATTCGCGAATCGTCATAAAAGCCGCCTCCTTCTAGAGAGATGAGGGGCAATGCTTAAAAGTAGAGCTAAACCAGTACCATGTCTAGCCATTCAGCATCAAAATATGATAAAGTGGGATAGTTTAGGCGAGTGTGTTAATCACAAACACACGCGGAGGTTGATGCGTCATTCTTAAAGTGCCGGAGGTACTTGATGAAGCGGCGGCATGGACTCCTCAGTCCCTGGGCCTACGGTCTGCATACCCTCTTCTGCATCATATTCGCAGCGGCCCTGTCGATCTGCCCACCGCTCGTGCGGGCCGACACGGCGCCTGTGACGGTCGGTGGCCCATTCACGCTCACGGCGCCGGACGGAACGACGGTCACGGATGAGACTTATCGCGGCAAATGGCTGCTGGTTTTCTTCGGCTATACGTCTTGCCCCGACATCTGTCCGACGACGCTGTCCTCAATCGCCGCGGCGATTAAGGAACTCGGCCCCGACGCCGCAAAACTGCAACCGCTCTTCATCACCGTCGATCCCGAACGCGACACGCCTGAGGTGATGGGAAGCTTTACCGCGGCGTTCGATCCGCGGATCGTCGGGCTGACCGGCAGCCCGCAACAGATCGCTGCGGTTTCGGAGGCATATGGCGCCTATGGTGTGGCGCGCCAGGGCGAGGCGGGCGATGACGACTACCTAATGGATCATGGCACCTACATATACATCATGAACCCACAGGGGCAATTCGTGGAGGGGCTAGACTCTGACACACCAAGCAGCGGTATTGCCGCTGCGTTGGGTGAATTGGTGCGATGACACGAGCCCTGGCATGACGGAGATCACGATTATGCAGTTGATCAATGCATAGCAGTTGTCATCCGGAAGGAAAGCGGCCATGCAAAGGCATACAAAGGAAGCTTCGGAGCTTAAGGCATTGATCCTCGCGGATCTTCATAAGGAGCCGGGATGCGAGCACGTCACCGATTTTGTGATTCAGCGGCTCGAAACCAAGGAGAACGGGGCAAACTGGACTGTCAAATATCTGGATCCCAATCAAGATAAGGTCTGCGAGACGATTCTGATAAACATAGCGCGAATGCTGCAGCTCAACTTCGACCTTCCTGAACGCGGGTCGTGAGGAACGATGCGAGCGGGACCGGCGCGCATTGCGCTTCGACATCGTTCGTATGCAAGCAGGGGAATCGGGCGATGGCGGAATCCACAGCGTTGCACACCGGCAAACCCGGCGGCGTAAAGAACGTCATTGCGCCGCGGCGATTTGGACCTCCGATGACCGGAAATGCGGGCGATATGGCCGATGGGCAAGGCAATATCTTGGAGCCAGGCATTACGAGTTATGACGGTTTCTTTGCGGATGCGATCGCGCGTCTGCAGGAGGAACGGCGCTACCGTGTGTTCGCGGACCTTGAGCGCATCGCCGGGCGCTTTCCCAATGCCGTGTGGCATTCCCCGCATGGACCGAAGGACGTCGTGATCTGGTGCTCCAACGACTATCTCGGGATGGGTCAACACCCAAGGGTGGTCGCCGCCATGGTGGAGACTGCTATCCGCCTGGGAACGGGGGCCGGCGGGACGCGCAATATCTCCGGCACCAGCCATCCGCTCGTAGAGCTTGAGGGCGAGCTTGCCGATCTCCACGGCAAGGAGGCGGCACTGGTCTTCACGTCCGGCTATGTTTCGAACCAGACTGGCATCTCGACTATCGCCAAGCTGATCCCCGGTTGTCTGATCCTGTCCGATGCGCTCAACCACAATTCGATGATCGAGGGCATCCGCCAGTCCGGTACGGAGAAGAGCATCTTCCGCCACAACGACGTCGATCATCTCGAGGAATTGTTGAAGGCGGCGGATCCGGATCGGCCAAAACTCATCGTCTTCGAAAGTCTCTATTCAATGGGCGGCGACGTCGCGCCAATCAATCGCATTTGCGAAATCGCCGATCGTTACGGCGCATTGACCTACCTCGACGAGGTCCATGCTGTGGGCATGTACGGCCCTCGCGGCGCCGGTATCGCCGCGCGCGACGGCGCCATGAACCGGATCGATGTGATCGAAGGCACGCTCGCCAAGGCCTTCGGCTGCCTCGGCGGCTATATCACGGGAAGTGCTGTGCTGATCGATGCGGTTCGTTCCTATGCTCCGGGTTTCATCTTCACCACCGCGTTGCCGCCGGCGATCTGCGCCGCGGCCACAGCGGCGATCCGGCATCTGAAAACCTCGCAGTGGGAGCGCAAGTGCCAGCAGGACCGGGTCCGGCGGGTCAAGGCGGCGCTCGGTGCCGCTGGGCTGCCGGTCATCCTGAGCGACACCCATATCGTTCCGGTGGCAGTCGGCGATCCGGCGCATTGCAAAGCGGCGAGCGACCTGCTGCTGAGCGAGCACGACATCTATATCCAGCCGATTAATTATCCGACCGTGGCGAAGGGAACTGAGCGGCTGCGCATCACGCCGACACCCTGTCATGAGGACATCATGATTGATCGGCTCGCGGCAGCTCTGTTCGATGTCTGGAACCGGCTTGGGCTGCCACGGGACAATCTCGCCTGAGCGGCCGAATGAGGCGTCGCCTTTCCCGAAAATTGGGTCTTAAGGATCAAGGAAATGGCTGCCAAGGAAATCATGTTTTCGTTCGAGGCTCGCGACAGAATGCTGCGCGGCATTGACACTCTGGCGAATGCGGTGAGCGTCACGCTTGGCCCGCGGGGGCGCAACGTCGCGATCGGCAGGGAGCACGGCGCACCGCGGATCACGAAGGACGGCGTGACCGTCGCCAGGGAAATCGAACTCGACAACAAGTTCGAGAACATGGGCGCTCAGATGGTGCGCGAGATAGCAACAAAAACCTCCTATCTGGCCGGCGACGGCACGACCACCGCCGTCGTGCTCGCGCATGCGATCGCCCGGGAGGGCGCCAAGGCGGTGGCCGCCGGCATGAATCCCATGGACCTGAAGCGCGGCATCGATCTCGCGGTCGAAGCCGTCGTCGCGGAACTCAAAAACAACACCACGAAGGTCACCTCGAACGTCGAGATTGCGCAAGTCGGCACCATCTCGGCCAACGGCGACAGGGAGATCGGCCGCTGCCTCGCCGACGCCATGAAGAGGGTCGGCAATGACGGCGTGATCACTGTCGAGGACGGGACGTCGCTCGAAACCGAACTCGAATTCGTCGAGGGCATGCAGTTCGACCGCGGCTATATCTCGCCCCATTTCGTCACTAATCGCGCAAAGATGCGGGTCGAGATGCAGGATGCCTTTGTCCTCATCAGCGAGAAGAAACTGTCCAGCCTGAACGAAATACTGCCGCTGCTGGAGAAGGTGGTGCAGGCCGGCAAGCCGCTGCTCATCATCGCCGAAGATGTCGAGGGTGAGGTGATTGCGGCGCTGGTGGTCAACAAATTGCGCGGCGCTCTCAAGGTTGCAGCCGTGAAGGCGCCGGCCTACGGAGACCGTCGTAAGGCGATGCTGCAGGATCTCGCGCTGATGACCGGCGGAACGGTGATCTCGGAAGATTTGGGCATCAAGCTCGAGCATGCTTCCCTCGATATGCTCGGGCGCACCAAGAAGGTGATGATCGACAAGGCAAACACCACGATCGTCGGCGGCGCCGGCAAGCGGGAAGGAATCGAGGCCCGCATCGCCGAGATCAAGCTGGAGCTTGCGGAAACCACCTCCGACTACGACCGCGAGAAGCTCCAGGAGCGGCTGGCCAGGCTCGCCGGTGGCGTCGCCGTGATCCGGGTCGGCGGTGCCACCGAAGTCGAGGTCAGGGAGAAGAAGGATCGCATCGATGACGCTATGAACGCGACAAGAGCCGCGGTTGCAGAGGGCATTCTCCCGGGCGGTGGGGTCGCCTTGCTGCGCGCCGGCAGGGCGCTCAAGAAGCTCAAGGGCAGCAACGAGGACCAGCAGGTCGGTATCGCGATTGTCAGGAAGGCGATCACCTGGCCGGCTCGGCAGATCGCGATCAATGCCGGGCTGGAAGGCTCGGTCGTCATCGCCGGGATCCTCGAAAAGGACGACAACGCCTATGGCTACGATGCCCAATCGGGCGAGTACGGGGATCTGGTGTCAAAGGGCATCATCGACCCGGCCAAGGTGGTGCGAACGGCGCTCCAGGGCGCAGCCTCGGTGGCGGGCCTCCTCATCATGACGGAGGCCATGGTGGCCGAAGTGCCTGGCCCGCCGCCGCCGGAGCTTCCCGGTCACGAGCATCATCATCACGATATGGATTTGGATTTCTGACCTCTTCGCGGCCGTAATCCGGGCTCGCGACCATCAACAATGATCTCGTCCGCTATCGAGGTGAGACAAGTCGTCGAGGATCACGGGATGCAAGGTCGGCTCATGGCGCAACCTCCCGGTTCAGGAACCGGAAAAACTGACCCGTTCCAGACCGTCCCCGGTGGTACCGAGAAGGGCCCTAATGGGTGTGTAGGCGGACGTAGAACTTCGTCGGCTGCAGCAGCGCTGGCAGCCGTCATTGACCCGCCGGCATCTGAAAACCCTCACAACTGACCGACTGTGGATGTGCATTCGTTCCAATGGACAAGAAAGCGTGCGGAACGTTGTTTGAGGTTGGAGTGCGATGACCCGACAACTCACCATTTAGTAAAAAAGAGCGGCGAGATGTCTAAGAGTACTCCCAGGAGACTCACATGGATACCACCACGCTGCTCATTATACTTATCGTCCTTGTCCTGCTAGGCGGCGGCGGCTGGTTTGGCCGCGGTCGCTGGTACTGAGCAACGCCTCAATACCGAAATCATTCGGCAAGATACCCACTCACGGGAAGGCATAGCTTCCTGTCCACTGGCGGAAGAACTCTGAGCGGCTTATGATGCCGCTTACTGGCTGCGGCCTGGCAGATAACAGGACAGGGTGGTGCATGCCAGAAGTAGCCCATCAAATCCGACGGTCAGAAAATCGCCGAGGCCGAGGTCGAGGGTTTTCGGAAAGATCTTGGCCCTTTCGTCGTCGCTGCTGAGACGACACGAATGGCGATGGTGTTTACGGACGCAAAACACGAAAATCCGATAATTTTTGTCAACGACGCCTTTCTCGAACTGACCGGATACAGCCGGGAGGAGGTGCTCGGGCAGAGCTTCAACTTCCTGATGGCGCGCGGAACCGATCCTGATTCGCTGGCGCGCATCGAAGCCGCGTTCGCGGGAAACGCGGTCGGCGGTTCAGAAATTTCCTATCGCCGCAAGGATGGCAGCCTGTTCTGGTCGGCGATCCTCATCAGTCCTGTTCGGAATGAAAGCGGCAATGTCGTCCAGCATTTCGCCTCCTTCGTCGATCTTACTGATCATAAGCAGGAACAAGCCCAGTCCCGGATGCTCATCGACGAGTTGAACCATCGCGTGAAAAATACCCTGGCCACTGTGCAATCGATTGTTTGGCAGGCTTTGCGGAATACTTCCGATCCCGAAGTGATCCGGGAAGCCATCGAGTCGCGCCTGTTCGCCCTCTCCCGGTCGCACGATCTGTTGACCCATGAGAAATGGGAAGGTGCAGGACTGCTCGATCTGACGAAAGCTGCCTTGGAGCCGTTCGGGGTTGCAAATGGAAGGTCTGAGCATTTTGTCATTACGGGCAGCAATATCCGCGCCTCCCCGAAAGCAGCGCTTGCCCTTGGCATTGCGTTGCACGAACTCGCGACCAATGCCGTGAAATACGGCGCGTTTTCCAACAAGGTTGGCTCAGTCCTGATCTCATGGATGATTGAGCCGTCGTCGGATGACGATCGGCTAATCCTGCGCTGGCAGGAGAAAGACGGCCCGCCTGTAAGGCCACCCTCCCGTAAAGGGTTCGGGTCGCGGGTGATCGAGCGCGGTCTGGCTCATGAACTGGAGGGCGCGGTTGATCTCGACTACCGGACGGACGGTGTGGTCTGCACGATCAATTTTCCCGCACCGAACGGTGCTCGGGATGGATAAATTGCTTTCTGGCCGGCGAAGCCTCGTTGTCGAGGACGAGATGCTGGTCCTCATCATGATCGAAGACATGCTGGCCGATCTTGGATGTGAGTCCGTAACCGCCGCTGCGACCATCAATCAGGCTCTCACTTTGATTGACGCGCAGATTTTCGATGTCGCCATGCTGGATATGAACCTGAATGGCAACCAGACTTATGCGGTTGCCGACGCACTCGTCGCCCGTGGCGTGCCTTTCGTCTTCTCGACCGGCTATAGCGGTCACGACATGAGGGACGGCTACCGCGACCGTCCAGTCCTGAAGAAGCCGTTCATGGATAAGGAACTGGTCGAGATGCTTACGCGCCTACTTTCTCGCTGATCGAATAGCCACATCCTCCATTAATCAATATCGACCCAATGACGCGTGATCGGCGGGACTCAGCCGTTCCCGCCCGCAGGCCATGACTTGGAGTCGGGCTGCACATAGCTCGACACAGAGCAGCTCCCGATTTTCCACAGGAGCTGGAACTGGGCTCGGAGACCCATATCACTCAAGCGGCATCCGGCGGCTCCGACTTGGAGTGCCTGCGGTCCTTGACCTCGGCCGCGTGCCACTCGAGGAAGAGGCTGTAGCCGACCGCCAGCAGCGTTGGGCCTAGGAACACGCCGATGAAGCCGAAGGCGAGAATGCCGCCGAGGAATCCAAAGAATCCGAGTACCACGGGCAAGCTGTTGGACTTAGTGAGGAGATAAGGCCTGAGGACATTGTCAATGCTGCTGACGAGGAGCAAGCCCCAAACCGCGACGAAGATACCCCACCAAACGGCTCCCTGGACAAACAGCCACAGCGCCACCGAGCCCCACACAAGCGGGGGGCCCGCCGGCACGAACGACAGGACAAACGTAAGGAAGCCGAGCAATAGCGCCTGAGGCACACCGGCGATCCAGAAACCAATGCCGGCCAATAGAGCCTGGGCGAGTGCTGTGCCGATCAAGCCGTAAACAACGCCGTGCACGGTCGCGCCCACGACCGTGAGCAGGTGCCGAGCGCGCGAACCAGCGAATCGTTCGGCGCTCTCGCGCACGTACGCTGCCATCTGCCGGCCGTGACGGTAGAAGAAGAAGGCGATGAATACACTCAGACCGAGTTCGAGAAGGCCGATGCCGAGCACAGTCCCGCTGGCGACGGCGATGTCGGTGGCGGGGCCGATCAGCTTCTTGAGCTCAATCATGAAGGCGGGTGCGTTGTGGGCTAACGCTTCCCAATGAGCAGCGAGGCTCTCGCCGACCACCGGGAGCCCTGCAACCCAATGCGGTGGCGCCGGCGGGCCTTGATCGAGGACGCGGGTCGCCGCTGTGATCAGGCTGCTTATACTGTCCGCCAGTGTCGCCACCATAATGGCGAACGGTGCGACCAGAACAAGGGCGACCGACAATGTCATCAGGGCGGCCGCCAGCCCTCTGTGGCCGCCCAGGGTCCGCTCGCACCACGTGTAGATGGGCCATGTGGAATAGCATATGACCGCCGCCCACAACAGGGCCGACAGGAAGGGCCAGAGCACAATGGCGCAACCAATCGACAACAGCAGGAGGGCGCCGATCCCAAGAATCTGCTCAATTGGCTTGCCGAGGGGTATCATGACCAATCAGCCTCGAGGCGGCCTGGGTCTCTGCCCGCGCATGGTCATGGCGGTTCCAGTTCACTCGGCCCGTGGCCCACAACTAGGCAACAACGAAGCCGCCGACAAGGTGTTCAAGGGTATACAGCTCCGCACACAGTCGAGGGAAGACCACAGCGTTGCCGAGCGCCACTTCGCCGAGGTGGACCGCATTGTACGCGGCTACTGATCGTCGCGATGACATGGAGCCGGTCATGCGCGAGGAACTTACCCGGGCATATACGCGAGGACCTCGTGACCCGTCATCGACGTCAGCCGCCGGACGAGTTTGTTCTTGGCCCATGTGCCCGGCGCGCTCAACGTTTCACTTGGCGACCTCCATATACGCAGTCGTGTATTCAGCGCGAGACGACTTGAAGACGGATGCCGGAGTGCAAGGCAACCGGATTGGCTGTCGAGATAGCTGCCTGGCGAGGAAGGTCCGCTTCTGTCACGAGGATGCCGGTTAAAATTCCCCGGGATGTAACGTCTGGATATGGCGCGACTGCGCCCATTGACGGCCCGCGGCTTCGATCGACCGGAGTCCGGTAAACCATTCGGCTGAATCCTCGGTCAGCCCATTGTTACATTCGCCTGCTCGCGTTGAGCGCTGCGGCTGCGGAGGGTGGCATGGGAGAAGAGCCATGCCTAACAGGAACAGAGGCCACATCGTCGGTCAGAAGCCTCCTCTCAAACCGCGCGAGGTCTGGAGCATTCGAACACGGCTGCAGGTGTCCGGCGCGGAACGGGATCTGGCACTCTTCAATCTCGCGCCATCGATAGCAAGCTTCGAGGTTGCGACCTAGTCACCATCACGGTTGGCGACATTGCGCTTTCCGGCGTTGTCCGCGACCGAGCAGTGATTGTTCAAAGAAAGACGGGGCGGCCGGTACAATTCGAGATCACGGAGCAGACCCGAGCCGCCGTCGGTGCCTGGATAACCCGTCGCGGTCTCACCGAAAGGGACTATTTGTTCCCAAGTCGCGTGCGGGCGAAACCGCACATGTCGACCAGGCAGTATGGAAGGATTGTCGACAAATGGGTTTCGAGCATCGGGCTCGACCCGAAGCGGTATGGAACACATTCCATGAGACGCACGAAAGCTTCGCAGATTTACAAGAAGACCGGCAATATCCGGGCCGTGCAGCTGCTCCTCGGGCACACTAAGCTTGAGAGCACCGTCCGCTACCTTGGCATTGAAGTGGACGACGCGTTGGCGATTTCTGAACAAGTCGAATTGTAGAGCAACTCGGAGCGTCGCATTCCCGAAGCGGCGCTCCGTGACCCAAACGAGCCATTCCGGCAGGCAAGCTCGAATGTCTCGAATGTGGTGAATACGACATTGACAAAACCTCAGCCGTCGATGAAAGCGCGGAAAGAAGGGATTTGCTGAGCGCCGGTGAGGTCGGTTTCCTTTCAGAACAACTGATACTATGATCCTGCGGGGCCAGGCCAACAATGGACCGCAAGCTTGCCGCGATTCTCGCCGCCGATGTCGTGGGCTATTCGGCTCTGATGGAGCGCGATGAGGCCGGCACGTTCGAGCGCCTTCGCGCCGGACGCAAGGAACTGTTTGAACCCGAAATTGCACGCCACCACGGCCATATCTTCAAGCTGATGGGCGACGGGATGTTGGCCGAATTCGGCAGCGTCATCGATGCCGTCGAATGTGCGGCGTCGCTGCAGCGCGGGCTTGGCGAACGCAACGCTTCGCTTCCCGAAACCGAGCAGATTCACGTGCGGATCGGCATCAACCTCGGCGAGGTGATCGTCGAGGGCGAGGACCGGTATGGTGACGGGGTCAACATCGCAGCCAGGCTTCAGCAACTGGCGGAGCCCGGCGGCATCTGCCTGTCGGGAAAAGTGGCCAAGGAGGTGGAGAGGAAACTGGCTTTCGCCTTCGAGCCGATGGGCGAGCAGAGGGTCAAAAACATTGCCCAACCAGTTCAGACCTATCGCGTGGTGCTTGATCCAGCGGCAGCGGGCACGACCCTCAAAGCTCGCCGCCGGCCGCGCGCCTGGCGCCTTCCGGTAGCGGCGGCTGTTCTCATCCTGGCCCTCGGCCTTGCCGCGGCATGGTGGCAGCCGTGGGAGAGGCCTGCGCAACCTGCTGCGCCCGCGGCCAGCGAGGCGGTAGATGCCCGGCCGTCGCTCGTAGTCCTGCCCTTCGACAATCTCAGCGACGACAAGGAACAGGAATATCTCGCCAACGGCTTCACCGAGGACCTGACGACCGAACTGGCGCGCGTGCCCGGCCTTTTCGTCGTCTCCCGCAACGCGGCCTTTGCCTACAAGCACAAGGACACGAAGCCGGCGGAGATTGCTGCGGCATTGGGCGTCCGCTATCTGCTGGAAGGCTCGATTCGCCGCGTCGGCGACAACATGCGCATCAATGCGCAACTGATCGACAGCTCGACATCCGGACATCTCTGGGCGGAGCGCTTCGACGGCCGGTGGGCGGACGTGTTCGCGCTGCAGGACAAGGTCGTCGGCAGCATTGCCGGCGCGCTCCAGCTCCGCCTGGTGAGCGTCGCGCCGGCCGCCCGCGTGGGAGGCACAAACAATCCCGAGGCCTATGATGTCTATCTCAAAGGGATGGACATCTATAACCGCATCAACACCCCCGAGGAGTTTGCGCAGGCTGTGAAGCATTTCCAGCACGCGGTGCAACTCGACCCCGATTTCGGCGCGGCTCATGCCCAACTCGCCTGGGCCTATTGGGACGCGGACATCACCCGGGCCGTGGTGATGGGACTCACGCGAGCCGAGGCCTATGACAAAGTCCACGAAACCCTGAAGCTCGCCGCCCGACATCCCTCGCCGGGTTATTATCAACTGGTCGCCGAGTTGATGGTCAGGGAGCACAACTCGGACGAAGCAGTCACCGTTCTTCTGAAATCGGTGGCGCTCGATCCTAGCGATTCCTGGAATTATCTCTCGCTGGCCAATGCCCTGAATTTCAACGGCCGGCCGAAGGAAGCGCTGAGCTATCTCGATGCGGCTGCGCGCGTCGACCCGATCTCGTGGATGGACTACAGGCGCTACCAGGCCGGACTGGCCGAGTTCGGTCAAGAGAAATTCAAGGGCGCGGTTCGCTCCATCGAGAAGATGGACCTTGCTTCGCCCGATCCACCGGCCAACTTCTATGCCCTGCAAGTCCTTGTTTCGGCCTATGGGCATCTTGGGCGCACCGACCAGGCCGCGGCCGCCTTGGAAATGTTTAGGAAGGCTGTTGCGCGCAGAATGGAATACGACACGAGCCAGTTGATCACCCAGGACTACATGGTGTTCAAGAATACGGCCGATATCGAACGCCTTTTGGCCGGCCTGACCAAGGCAGGTGTGCCCGATCTGCCGGCATTGGCAAGGGCAGGCATGAATCCGAAGGACCGGCTCACAGGCGCGGAAATAAGGTCTCTCATGTTCGGCCACGAAACGCGCGGAAAATTGGCGTTTGACAAGTTCCTGCCTATGCAGCGCACGACCTCCGTCGATGGCGCCGTCAGCGAGACCATTGGCCAAACGACCCACTCGGGAACCTCGTGGGTGCAAGGCAATTTCTTGTGCAATGCCTTTCCGGTAGAGCTGACAAGCTGTGGAGCAATTTATCGCAATGTGTTCAGGACGCCGGGGCGCGACGACGAATACAAGGCCGTTTACCGCTGGGACCAGTTCGAATTTTCGGTCATAAAGTGAACTCCCAAATGCCGCAAAGGCCGAAAGTCTGCTTGCGGGATATACATGCGACCTTGTTCGCCATAACCGCAAACGACCGGAATTGGCGCTAGTTACCGGTTCGGGCCGCCGGCTCAAGCGGCAAAACCTGACCCAATGAGGTCGTTCGAGAGTTGTTCTTGGAACTTCCGCGATGGTCAAGGAAGCGGACGTCGCCGCAGCGGCGATCGGCATACGGTCACGACAGCTAAGGCCAGACTGACGCGAGCAAAAGAAGGATAATTCCAACGAACGCGGCGTTCCAGACGAGCGAGCGGAGCAAGGGAACGCCCGCTGCATAGAGTAGAAGGTAAACCAACCTGGCCGAAACATAGAGACCAGCTCCCCATTCGCTGAGAGCGCTCTCACGGCCGAGCAAGTGAACAAGGAAGACCGCAGCCACAAACACCGGAAACGTCTCAAGGAAGTTTCGAAGCGCTCTTTCCAAGCGCCCAGCTATGCCCGTGAGCGGGGGGACTTCGGCGTCACGGGAGCTGGCAGTCCACCGATAACCTCGCTGAAGGCTGGCTGCGTGGGAGGAGATAACAATTTGGATCAAACAGAGCACGCAGCTCGCCGCAAGCATTGCTAGCTCGAAGCTCATTCAACCCTCCCACCTGCCCATTCTTCATGGACTTTACCAGAACCCCGCGTGGTGTGCCTGCCGGCTGGCCAGGCTGATTGTCCACCGAGGTCGGAACAGGCATCCCGCATGGGGCACCAAGCGTTAGACTTCCACGTAGATGAGATGGGCCGACGATGCCTTGGCATATCTGGATGGGCGGACAGCTGCGCCGCCCGCGTCAATCATGGCCAAGGCCCGACTGCTGGGCCTTGTCGTTGACAAGGCAGAGATCAACAGCACGATCAGGAAGCCCATTCGCCCATTCCGGACACCCACCAGCATCGACGAGTGGGTGAAACGCTTCGCGCCGAAGCGCGTCGACCCCGGCTCGAACTAACGGTTTGCATAACACCTGCTATCCGTGCAGCCGATGTCCGCAACTGCGCCGCTACTGACCAATGTGCGACGCTGCCGACATTAGCTCCTGCATATTCGGAGCGCCGAACAGGCCGCCATCGAGAACCTCGGTGGAGGTCCAGCGAACGACACCGTCGCGGTCGAGCAGGAACTGGCCGACGAGCTGCCCCATGCCGGTGGCCATCATCTGTTGATCCGCTTCCGTGATATCGTAGCTGTCCTTCTTGTTCAGATATTCGAGCGCCGCAAACGGGTCCATCGGCTCCGGCATCTCGCCCGGCCAAGCTGGGCCTTTCGATGGTCACGGGCAAGCAGATATCTCGCTACGCCTCCAGGAACACCGCTGGCGCCCTGCTAGGGCCAACGCTCGACGCTGCGTCCGACCTGTTTCAGATTTCCGGCGCCATTTCGGCCGGGGATTTCAAGCAGAGCGATCTGCATACCGTGCGCAAGCTGCTGCCGATCCAGAATCTTTTCTTCGTTCGCACGCTGTTCGACCGGATCGAGGCCGCTACCGGTGATGCCTTGGGCCTGCCGGACGCCGCAGCGGCCAATCGATAGGAGTGCAAGATGACCGCCATTGTTTTTTCTAAAGGTTCTGACGCACACTGTGCATCTCTGGCGGAGGATTGATCTGATGGCACTAATTGGTCAGATGGCGATGATGGGCACATACGCTCCGTCCGGCGTGACCTCCGTTACGCTGATCTCGATCACGATAACCTCGGCGGCAACGATCGCTTGGCCGGCAGGCCTTCAGGCCGGCGATGTCGCTGTGTTAGCCGATGCCGGGAGCGGCATTGGCGCCCCGGCTTCCGTGACACCCACAGGCTTTACGAACGTTGTTGATTGCCCCGGCGTCGTTCATAGGCTCATGGTCGACTACAAAATTCTGGATGGAACAGAAGCGGGCAATATCATGGGTATCTCCAGCGGTATCGGCGCCGGAAAGTGCCTCTATATATATCGCGGCAACGTTCCGATAACTGCTGTAGTACCATCGACATGGAATTCTGAGGCGACGACTGGCGATCCTGCTCCACAGACGGTTTTAGCTTCGGCGGGTGCACCGCCTCTTGTCGTCTTTGGTGCCAATATTGGCACGAATGGGAACACGACATTCTCCACGGCATCGCCTGCTTTTGACGCGACGGAAAACTTCGGCAGCGCTAATTTCGCCATTGCCGGCTACAAAATATACAATTCATCGCCAGCAAATCACACGATCGACATGACCGACAACAACGCCAACGCGCTCGTCAGCGGCTACCTGCAATTTAGCTGACGTGGGCCGCCGAAAGGTGCAAGTCACTTGATCGGGTCCCGGCGTCCTGGCATATTCCTATTTTCGATTGGGTTTGTCAGCCAGAACCGCCCGGTGAAAGCGCCTTGGGAATGAGGGACACCAAGCTGTCGCGCGCTCGTTCGTGAAGCGCGCCTGTCGCATGTCCCGTAGGGGGTTCTTGCGTTTCGGCGCCCTGTACTTCTCCACCTAGCCTGACCGCGCCGAAGGTCCGGCGGGATTTTTTGCTGTCTTGGTGGAACACTCGCCTGCGACCATGGTTCGATAAAGCAGCACCGTGCCGCCAGGTCGGCGGCATGCACTTTAGGGAGCGCCGCTTGGCCACTTGGACACAAAGAGATGAGAGAGAGCAGCGCACGTCAGATGCTGCACGGTCATTGATCGATGTTGAGCGCGCGGCCCGAGACGCGAAGACGGCTCGGCTCCGCGAACAGCGGCTGAGGGCTGAAAACACACCCTCCTTGGAAACACGCGATGGAACAGCTTCGCAGTGAAATGGCAGTGCTGGTGGACCCCGGCTTTTGGGTAGCGCTGGCGGTCGTGCTGGTTCCCTACGGGATCCGCGTTGCACTGCTTCTGTGGGTAGCCAGCCCCCGGCTCTGCAGTAGTCTTCTTCCACCGTCGGTTGGTGGACGCGTTGCAGTTGATGCGCCTATGATTCCTGACGGTCTGCGTGCACCGGGCGAGCCCACCCCCGCATCCCCCCAGACTGGTGCAAGTCGCTTGATCGGGTCCCGCCGTCATGGGGCATGTGCGGCGGGACTTTTATCCAACTGGCAGAAAACCGAAGTGGCTTCGACCTCCGTCACCGATCCGTCGTGAACGGCTCATGCTCGGGAAGGTGATGATGCAGCACTTCGACAAGCTTTCGCTTATCGAATGTCTGGCCGCAAATTGGGCAGAACTCCAAATGCCCCCGTTCGTCGTTGTCCGGCGAACCGTGGATTTTGCCCTTCATAGTTGGCGGATTGTGCTTATCCCGTCTCACGTCGTCACCCATCACAACCTGTTGGGATAGCGCGACGGCATTTGGGGACGATTTGGCCGCTGGGCGTACCGGCTGAGAGCGTTTGGCTCCAGCTGGAGCGGATCATACGCCCGTTCATGCATCATTGCTAATTTAATAAAATGATCATGGTACGGGAAGAAGGAACTTAATCCCATTCGCCAGCTTATGGCTGGATGAGCACACGTGGCGTCAACTTCTTCGACAAATGGATGGCAGAGCATCTGCCTAACGCAAGGTCAAGCGATCCGTTCGCCATTAGGGATCTTGCCGACCAGGCCCTGAAAGCGGCTGAGGAGAGCGGCATCAAGGCACATGAGATCGAAGAGGAGGTCGGGAACGTTTTCGACGTCATTGTCGCCGCCATGCTGCATCGTGAAGGCGGCATGGTGGAAGCGACTTGCATCCGTCCGACAGACCGGGGACAGTGAATTCGGTGCGGCGACCCCATCAACGGAGATCGCCATGCATGCCTCAGAAGACACTCGCCGATACCCTGGCCGCCCGAGAAACCATCTATGTCAATTGTGCGCACCCGATGTGCTGCAAATCGACGAAGCTCGACATCCAGGCGCTGATTGAAAGGCTCGGCCGTGATCACGGCTCGATGCATGATGACCTGGTCGGGCTTTTTGTCTGCTCAAATTGCAAGGCTGCCGGTCGTGAGCGCCGGCAGGTGTTCTTCACATGCATTCCTGATTACGAAGGCCAGCAGCGAGCGCGCAATCGCGACTGGAAGCCAACTTTCGAACGAAGGGGCTGAAAGTGGCCGGCGCCGCTTGTGGGGAGTGCGCATGCGAGACGATGGGCTTGTCCAGACATGCGTTAGGAGGGGCGAAGGGCCACCTCAGTAGGCGGCCCTCTAAAACGCTTAGGCAGGTATCAGAACGGAGATCCGGTGGATCCCGACTTCCTTGCTTATGTTCGTGGCATGGTCCGTTTTGCCTTTGCCGCAGGTATAGTACTCACCTTTCTTAACGTTAAATTCCTTATCGGGGTTCGTCTTCTTGATGGTGAACTCACCAGCGGTGATAAAACAGACCATGTCGTTGTCCATGACGGATTCTTTGTCGGCAGCCCCAGGTTGGAATACTGCATCGAGCACTAGAATACTTTTGATGCCTGTCATATCCGAGTCCCAAGTGCCTACTTCCACTATGCGAACGCCGGGGGCAATCTCCTTACCGTCATTTGTGCCATATGTCGGGACGATCTCTGCGGCTCCCGCGGGCGTCGCTAAAGCGAATAGAGGGGTCGCGGCGGCTGTCGCTAGACCGATCGTCAATGCAGACCGACGATTGATCTCTTCCATGGGGTTTTCCTCCCTAGTCAATACGTGCGCGCATGCGCACAAAGAGACTCGGCGCTTGGGATGGCCTACTGTCAAATCAATTTTGGCCCAAGCTACCCTGTGGTTTCCGCCGCCGACCCCGATAAGATCATCGCTGCCGTCAGACGCGGGCACCAAGCGTTAGACTCTATCCACTAGGCGCTCCCGTCTGTTTCGCTCTCTTCATCGATTTCGCGCACTGGCAGATAGGCGTTGGTTTCCAGCCATTCGCGCAGCACGATCTGGATGAGGTCCGACCGGCCAATTTTCATTTCAGCCGCGATGGAGTTGAGAGCGTCCTCCGTCGCGGGCTCCAGCGGCACGCCAGAGACGTTTCTAAGCATCAATGCAGCGCGACGCAGGATGACCTGCAGATCGGCGCGCGACATATCGGCGATGCGGTCGGCGGCGCTTTCAAGCTCTTCCGCAACAGTTAGGCGGGTCATTCAGACGCGCCGACATTTGCGGTGGAGCGTTCGCACTAGGGGCGGCATGCGTTATCCTCGTGCCCTTCATATTTCCGCAAATATCAAAACGTCGTGCAATTTACGGTGTTGCCGAAGCGATTGCAGGTCGTCGTTTTTGGTTGGCTGTTTTGCATGTTGGTAAAAGCCGCATTTGCTCTGGCGGATGCCCTGCCGCGAGACGAAATGGACTCGTTTTGGATGCACTGGGCCATGGCTGGGGTTCCTGGTTCGAAGCCGTAGGAGACGCATCGATTCCGGAAGTAGGTTACCTGCTCCGCCTGTGGTGTGGTGGCAAACCAAGCCGGTGAGCCAGGCATTCCAAGCCCGGAACCAGAGCAGCCGCTCAAAAGGATAATCGCGGCCCCCGCCGCCGCGAAGGTGTGGTGTTGGCGCAATGTGATATCCCCCTACCCACACTGAACGTCAAAAGCTTCGCCCGAGCAAGGGCGCGATTGACGATAGCAGGAGGAAGTGGCTAGGACCCGACCCGCTAACCGCGCGGTTTGGACTTCGGTTGAGGGGTGCTTTCTGACGGGTTCGCAGCCAATATTGCAGATCGCCGATCTCTGAGCCAAAGGGACTTCTTTCTTGCGATTAGCTCCTCACGATCGTCCTCAGCGGTCGCTCGATTATGCATAGCAGCAATGGCAAAGTCGGCTCTGTTCGTTCGATAGTCTTCCTTTTGCACGGCCATCGTTTTCTCCCTGTTCGTGGCCCCTCTTTGCCCTGGCGGGAGATTAGCTGCCGGTGCATTGCTCGAGTCAACCGACGAAACGATGTCTCAATTTGAATATCGGCTCACGACCCGTTGACGACCTTGGTCGTTGCAGACTTGAACGTCCAAAACGAGGTCGGGAACCTGACCTTCAGCACAAGAGCATTCGGGAGTGCGCTCGCGTGAGGTCATTGACCACATTTGGCGGCGACCCGCAGATGCTTTTTCGTGCTATGATGGGCTTGCAACGCGCGTAATCTCGACCTCGGCAATATGGCAGAGGTCGAAAGCTATTGCCTTGGCACAGGAAGCTTGCGCCCCAGCACTTGATCGCCTCCGAAACGCTGGGTGCTGCTTTCCCTGACTGACCCGGGGCGAGGAGGTTGTCCATGTCCACGAGTAGTGTTGACCGCCCGCTGCAGCCGGGCGACCGGGCACCGAATGTTGTGCTCAATGCGATCTCACGCGAAGGCAAGATCGCGCTCGATGATTTTCGGGGCCGTAGCTCGTTACTGGTCGGTTTGTTTCGAGGCCTGCACTGTCCGTTCTGCCGGCGCCATGTCGCGGCGATGGCGCAGCTTAAGCCGGCCCTGCGTGAGAAAGGCGTCGAATGCCTGGCGGTGGTCAAGACGCCGGTCGAGCGGGCGCGGCTCTACTTCCGTTACCATCCGCTACCCGATCTTCTTAGCGCATCCGACCCGGAGGGCGCTTCACACCGCGCCTTGGGGTTACCCATCGTCGAGATCACGGAGAATGAAACCGAATGGCCGCACAAGGTCGGAATGGACCTGGTCATGACAATGCGGATCGATCTGCCGGGGGAATTGCCCGAACCGATGAACCCGGCTGCGGCGGGCGACTTCTTGAGAAGAAGGACGGGTACGAAATTACGAAGGCCGACCGGCAGATAATGATCGCCGGTCACATGCCACTGATCGGCGAGTTCCTGCTCGATCAGGAAGGCTTTGTGCGCTGGAGCTTCACGGAAGCTGAAGAGGAGGGCCAAAATGTATGCCGGGCGCCGAATCTCGAGGAATTGATGTCAGCAGCTTCCCAAGTCGCACATTAATAAGCTGCTGAAATAGGCTGCTGAAAACTCGCGCGACGACCACCGTCCTGTGGTGAATCTGTGGATTTTGGCATCATTGAGATGCTCGGGCGCAGAGGGCCAACGTCTGCCCCGTAGGCTTCGTAGCGTTTTCGATACAACAGCCCGCGGACGCGGGGCGACGTCCGCTCCTTGCCGCAATCACGCCGTTCCAACAGGCGCGCCATACCGCAAGTTGCCAGCCACAGCCAAAATTCCACACTACCAACGATGCAACTCCGCAGTCGCGCCTACATGTCATTGTTTTCGATGATGCCGGCCTCCCCGTCGGGCAGGTGAGGGGCGGCTGACGCGGGCTTTTTAAGCCGTACCCCGGCGCCACCCCCATTCTCGGGGATGAACTCGACGCCGGCCGTGATCAGCGTTTCTTGAAGTCTTGCAAGTGTTGTGGCGTAAGGCGCGCGTTTCCCGGATTCAAAGTCTGCGATCGTTGCCCTTCCGACTTCGGCCTTCTCCGAAAGGTCCTGTTGCGACCATCCGATCAGGCCGCGCGCTGCCCTCAATTGACTTGCTGTGATCGTCATTAGGCTCCAACTTCATGCAGAATGTATTGACTTGATGCTGATGTCATGTATTTTGCATGATGTTACATCAATCACGCTCTAGGAGCAACACCATGCCGAACACCACTGTTCGGGCAGCCGCCGAAGGCATGCCCGCAATCAACCGCCGCCGCCTGCTCAATCTGACCGGGGCGGGGCTCGCGCTCGCCGCAACTGCAATGGCTACGAAGCCATCTGTCGCCGCACCTACCAGCCAGGTTGCCGAACTCGAAGCCGCATTCCATGCCGAATGGGCAACGCTCCGCTCCTTGGAGCCGGCGCTGAATGCGGCCGAGCTACGTTATATGGCTGTCAGGGGTAAGCGACCCGTCATGGGCGAGATGACCGCGGAGGAAGTCGAAACGCTTCGCAAAACCGCTGTCGCTGATCTCGCAAAGATGCCGCCGAGCCGCGCCAGCGTCGAACATGTCGAAGCAATGCGCGCGTATAAGAAGGCCGATGCTGCTGCTCGCCGCAAGACGGGCTTTGGCAAGCTCGATAAAGCATATTCCGACGCCACACACCGCACTGCGGACGCGGCCGACGCGCTCCTACGCCATCCGGCCGAGACGCTTGATGACCTTACCGCCAAGGTGCGGGTGCATCGCGTCTTGGAATACGACGGGGAGGACTTCGAATTCATCATGGAAGACATTGCGCGTATCGCCGGGAAAGGGGGTGTCTTATGAACGCCGCTGCACCTGTCGCGTCGGATCAGGGTCTAATCACCGAGGCTGATATCGATCGCGGCTATGATGCATGCGCGATAGTCCGCGTTTGCGAACTGGCGATGGAGCAAATTCCCGAGCTGGGCCAAGACGCTCTTGTCAACGAAGCCGCTGGCGACATCGTGAGGTTGTTGCGGATGGTGGGACAGATGACCGGAGCATCGCTTAATGCCCTGGAGCTGGCAAAAACGAGACAGGCAGATACCAAAGCCTGATCAATTGCCCTTCGGACACTTGAAGCCCGCTGGCTCACGGTGGCGGCCTTTTTTGTTGCTGAGGAACCATACGCTCGGGCGGCCGTTGAGCCCCACCCCAAAGGGAGATCACAATGGCCGACGACCCAAACGAAGCCGCAAAGCCGACCGTGAGTCAGCGGGAAGCTCAGGAAGCCTTGGAGAAGCAGGTTGCGCAGCTGAAGCGCGAGATCAGCAAGATCAATCGGACGCTCGCGGATCGCGCTGAAGAGGTGGTCGAGGAAGCCACTGGTTGGTATGAGGGCGCGGCTAATAGCGTGTCTCGGACAACGCAGGCACTTCGGAACAGGGCGTCTACGGCCTCCGGTGTCGTTCAAGAAAATCCTGGCGCGGTTTCGGCCGCCTTCATGCTGGGTGCGGCTGTAGGCTCGCTGGTGGGCCTCGTTCTTGTGGGCAGCGACCAGCGCCGGGACCGCTGGATCTAATCACGCTCAAATGAGGGCCAGAGCCCGCTGCCTAACGGTAGGCTGGCTCGTTTGCTTGAGCCTGTTGCTGCTTGCGCAAAGCAAGATCGAGGCAGAGCGCGAGAAGCACGATGCGAGATGAGGGCGGCGGGAGCGGCGGGAGCTTTGCCATACCCCCGTATAACATATGTTAAGCGGGAATGTTCCTCGTCCAGCCCGCTGCCTCTGGTGGCGGGCCTTCTTTAGCTTGTGGCAGAAAAGTCACGCAGCTTGAATATGCAGCACTTCAACCGGCGCGAGCTTATTATCCAGCTAAGCGAGGCGTACCGTTGTTCACACGGGCAAAGGGGACGCCCGACTCCTCCCGAACTAGCGCCCGCTGCCTCACGGTGGCGGGCTTTTTATGAGAGCGGCCTTTGACGAGAAAGGGGATGCCGTTTTCGAGCACGCCCATCTCAATGCCGTTCACGTCACGCTGAACTTCAATCCCAATATCTAAAACGAGCTGTCCAAGGGGTGCCGGTTGGGTGGCCATTTTGCGAACTAACCCGTTGTTATCTTTGAGGAAATAGGGTGCCGGTTGTCGAATCTGTCTATCTCGTTACGTAGCGTAACACAACCATAGCGATTCCTAATATGGAGGCGCTACTATCCTCGACACAGGCCAGCGCCATTCCCCTACGGCTACAGTCGCACGACCTTCTCTAGGGTATCCGCCGGGCGCTCACCCCGAAGCTATTCACGGAAATTCGCGGGCGTTTATTCGGTGCACATTCGACGTATCGACCCGAAATTCGGCTAAGTGCTTGATTTTGCTGGTACGCCCAAGGGGAATCGAACCCCTGTTACCGCCGTGAAAGGGCAGAAAACCACTACCGTTCATGCCTAATGCCGAACGCTCGCAAGGCGCTGCAGCAGTCTGCAATTTCTTTCAACGGCATTTGCGGATTTGAAGGCGGATTTGCTTTAGCCTCGCAGGAGCGGTCTCAAAGGAACCGTCCATATGCACCGTACTTTCCGGGGAATCTTGGCGACAATGTTGATTGCCTGTGGTGTCGCAGACGCTGCCGGCTACGCGCAGGCGCAAAATCTGCTCACCATCACCGCACCAGTCTCCGGTCAGACTGTTGATGGGACGCTCTCCTTTTCCGGGACGGCTTTCGTCAACAGTATTACACGGCGCGGTACTATTCGCGGACAGACCAACACTGGGGTCGAATGCCGAGGCACGACCACTGCCAATCTTACCTTCTCGCGTGGAGAAGGAACGATGGTTTGCGGGCAACTCTCAACCCGATTCGTGTTCTCGCTGACCAGCAGACAACCCCCGGTTGGCACAGGAACGGGAACCCTTTCCGACGGGCGCAAAGTGGTGTTGAGAATAGGACAATGACCGCAAAACGACTGGCACGAATTGATGTCCTACTCACAGCACACGTGGCTTTCACACCGTTTGGCCATCCGTCCAAGTAGTTGACTTGACAGTGCCTTCTGCCTCTCTGCGGTTTGCTCAAAAGGCCGTTTGCGGTCGGCTCTCATCGGAGAGGAAGAATAGAGCCTCGGCCACTGCATCGTCACTCCATTCAAAGTTATCGCTCATAACGAGTGCGTCTGCGATGTAGCTGGCGGCCTCCATCGGCAATCGGGCGCTCGGACATGACCCCTCCCATCGGCAGAGCCATTAGAAACTACGACACGTTCGGGCGGAATGACAGCTTTGGGTCTCGAAGTGCTCTACGACCAGACCACGGAACAGGAGTTCGAACGCGACGGGAAGAGGGTCGCTTTGGCGGACCAAATAAGCGCGCTGCCCATGATCGCCCGCGACCTCGCCGAACGCCTGAACGAGGCGGCTGGCGCGTGTATCGATAAGGCGATGGCCGACGCCAAGGCACAGAAAGGCGAGCGCCTAAATCCCTCAACTGCGAATCAAACAAGCCCGCTGCCTCACAGTTGCGGGCTTTCTTCGCTGCGAACATGGCGGGAACAAATGGGCTGATCCGTGTTGCAGTCATGTTGCAATGACAACAAGGGACGGACCGAGACAGGCCCGGAAAGCAAGGGGTTGAGCGCTACAGGACGTGAAAACCCATGCAACACGCACCGGTCGCGATGGTGCTGCGTAACCGATTGTTTTCATTCATGAAGTTTTTGGCTGGGGAACCTGGATTCGAACCAGGACTAACGGAGTCAGAGTCCGTGGGTCTACCGTTAACCTATTCCCCAGCAGGCGCGGCTGTTGAAAACCACGCGGGCAGGGCGACGATGTCGCCGCGCGTGCCTTGTAGCCGCCGCCGGAAAATAGTCAACCCTGTGTCTGGGCTCAATCGTCGGCTTCCGGCGCGTCAATTCGCGCTACGGCTGAATTGCGAGCGCTCGAAATACAGCACCACGCCGAGCGCGATCAGCAGCGGGATGATCAGGTAGAACAGCCGGAATACCAGGAGCGCCGCCAGCACGCCGACCTGGTCCATATGTGACAAGCCGGCGAGGAACACCACCTCGAAGACGCCGAGCCCGCCCGGCGCATGCGAGATCTGCGCGATCGAGAACGACACCAGGAACACGCCGAGCACGACGAAATAGCCGGGATTGCCGGTGGCGGGCAGGGCGAAGAAGATGATCGCCGCCGCCGCCAGCAGCTCGATCGGGCCGACCAGCAATTGCCGTGCTACGATCGGCAGCGCCGGGTAGTGCAACTGGAAGCTGCCGATCCTCAGCGGCCTCAGATGCAGCCAGCTGCCGAAGACATAGGCCGCCACCAAGAGCAGCATGGCGAGCCCTGCCGCTTGCGACAGCTTGTGGTGCGGCGTGCCGGAAAACCGGTCGATCACCTCAGGCTCGAGCAGCAGGACGATGCTTGAGACGAACAGCGTCGACAGCACGAAGGTGATCCAGCAGATCGCCACCAGAATGCCGACATCCTGGCCGGTCAGGCCCTTGGTGCCGTAGGCGCGGTAGCGGATCACCGCACCGGAAAATACCGATCCGCCGATATTGTGCGACAGCGCGTAGGTGGTGAACGAGCAGAAGGTGACGAACAGCCACGAGACTCGTCTGCCGATGTGCAGCAGCGCTATGTGGTCGTAGCCGGCGAGCGAGGCATAGGCGATGACCGAGCTCAGCGCCGCCAGCATCCAGCCGCGCGCCGGGATGGCGACGATGCCGTCCCAGACGTCGTCGAGCGAAATGCCGCGCAATTCGTGCAGCAGCAGCCACAGCGAGAACACCACCGCGGCGATGCCGATGACGGGCCAGAAATAACGCCTCCAGTTCATGGCGTGACGATCATGCGTTGCAGCCCGTACCCGTTTTTCCGGTTCGCAGCAGGAAAATCGCCGGCGCTCCCGAATGGTTCATTTCAGAAATGCCTCATTGAAGCCGGCTATTCAACCGGGAAGGCGCGCCATCATCCGCCGAGGGCAGGGGCGAGACA
Source organism: Mesorhizobium sp. M1328 (assembly GCF_040318075.1). Taxonomy (NCBI): domain Bacteria; kingdom Pseudomonadati; phylum Pseudomonadota; class Alphaproteobacteria; order Hyphomicrobiales; family Phyllobacteriaceae; genus Mesorhizobium; species Mesorhizobium sp. M1328. Next base: position 356,864 of record NZ_JAMYLO010000003.1, read on the forward strand.
ACGCCGCCGGCAAAATTCGCCGCGAGCACTCTTGGTGATCCGGCCCGGCGCTGATAGTCTGGCCGCAACTTGAACATGTAAAAGCGCCTGCTGCGTCCGGTCTCGGTTCGCGCGGCGCCGGAAGGAACGACAGTGGAAGACCACGACGCCGGCGCTGGCGCGCCGGAAGTGGGCGTGTCCAGGGGTTCGCCGCCGCCCGGCCAGGCAAGCCCATCCGCCGGACGCTACGGCCGTCAGGCGCAGCCCCGGTCCGGCAATGGACAGGCTGGCGACACGTCCCACGATCACAAGGGTCAGAACGGCCCTCATCAGAACGGCAAACCCAAGAAGCGGCGCAAGCGGCGGCGCGGGCGCAAGGTTTTCGCACGCGACGAGGCTCGTCCGGTGATATCAGGCACTTCGGTGCCAGCCGCCGGCGATGCCCCGGCCGCTCGCCAGCCCCAGCCAGCGGCTTCGATCGCGCCCCAGTCCTCGATCGCGCAATCGGCTTCAATCGCGCAATTGCCTCCAGCCTCGCCAAGGCCGGGGCAAGGTGCCCGCACGCCGCCGCCGCTGCAGGAATTGCCGGTCTTTGCCGCGCTAGATCTCGGCACCAACAATTGTCGCCTGCTGGTCGCGGTGCCGACGCGTCATGGCCAGTTCCGCGTCATCGATGCCTTCTCGCGCATCGTCAGGCTGGGCGAGGGCCTTACCGCCAATGGCCGGCTCGGCGAGGCTGCAATGGACCGCGCTGTCGAGGCGCTGAAGATCTGCGGTGACAAATTGCGTAACCGCAAGGTCAGGAAGGCCAGGCTGATCGCAACCGAGGCCTGCCGCACCGCCGCCAACGGCGTCGAGTTCCTCGAGCGCGTCGAGCGCGAGGCCGGCCTGAAGCTCGAAATCATCGACCGCCAGACCGAGGCGCGGCTGGCTGTGTCGGGCTGCGGCTCGCTGGTCGAGCGCGACACGCAAGGCGTCGTGCTGTTCGACATCGGCGGCGGCTCGTCCGAAATCGCGCTGATCGACCTCACCGGTCAGCGCTCGCCAAGGCTTGCCAACCATATCGTGTCGTGGACCTCGCTGCCGGTCGGCGTCGTCTCGCTGGCGGAGCGTTTCGGCGGCCGCGCGGTGACGCGCGAGATCTTTGGCGCCATGGTCGAGGATGTCGCAATGCGGCTGCGCGCCTTCGACGGGCGCGACCGGCTGAGCCACCTCCTGTCCAGCCCGAAATTCCATTTGCTCGGCACGTCGGGCACGGTGACGACGCTGGCCGGCGTCCACCTCGATCTCGAACGCTACGACCGCCGCCGCGTCGACGGGCTGTGGATGAATCGCGACAGCGTTGATCGCATGGTCGAAAAACTGGTCGGCTGGGATTTCCAACAGCGCGTCGCCAACCCTTGCATCGGCGCCGACCGCGCCGACCTGGTTCTGGCCGGCTGCGCCATATTGGAGGCGATCCGCGCCGTCTGGCCGTCGGAGCGGCTGCGTGTCGCCGACCGTGGCCTGCGCGAGGGAATATTGAGCGAATTGATGGCCGATGACGGCGTCTGGCGCAACAGTGGGCGTGGCCGGCAATGACGAAGAAACCGGAAAGACCGAGTTCGGCCGGCATTCGCGTGCTGAAGACGAAGATCAAGAAGAAAAGCGGGCTGAAGGAATCGTCGCGCCGCTGGCTGCAGCGCCACATCAACGATCCCTATGTCCAGCGCTCGAAGGCCGATGGCTATCGCTCGCGCGCCGCCTATAAGCTGATCGAGATCGACGACAAGCACCATTTGCTCAAGCCCGGCATGAAGGTGATTGACCTTGGTGCGGCACCCGGCGGCTGGTGCCAGGTCGCCGCCGCACGTACGAAATCTACGGCGGAACACCCGAACGTCGTCGGCATCGATTACCTCGAGATGGACGCGGTGCCGGGCGCGCCGGTGCTGCTGATGGATTTCCTCGATCCCCAGGCGCCGCAGAAGCTGGCCGAGACGCTGGGCGGGCCGCCGGACATCGTGCTCTCCGACATGGCCGCACCCACCACCGGCCACAAGCGGACCGACCACATCCGCACCATGCATTTGTGCGAGGTGGCGGCCGATTTCGCGCTGTCGGTATTGAAGCCGGGCGGACATTTCCTCGCCAAGACGTTTCAGGGCGGCGCCGAGAACGAATTGCTGGCCAGGCTGAAGCGGAATTTCCGCTCGGTCCATCACGTCAAGCCGCCGGCCTCGCGCGATGAGTCGGTGGAGCTCTATTTGTTGGCGAAGGATTTTAAGGGTTAAGCTGCCTCAGCTTGTTGACGCTGGAGGGACAGCACCCCCCTCTGTCCTGCCGGACATCTCCCCCACGAGGGGGGAGATTGGCAGCTTCGGCGCGCCGTCTAATCCTGCAACGTTGAACATTGGCGAAAGCGGTAGCACAACCGATCTCCCCCCTTGCGGGGGAGATGTCCGGTAGGACAGAGGGGGGTGGGAAGGATCGCTACGGTTCTGCATTGCTCCGTTCTGTACCGCTCCGCCCCCTCAACTCCCCGGCGGGCTCACCGGCTCCAGGGTCTTCGGCGGCGTCAGTCGGCCATGTCCCGACACGGCATTGCCGGCGTCCGGCGCCAGCCGCATGAACGACAGCGAGGCCGCCGCCGACACCGCCGCCACGATGAAGAAGGCGGTGTGGAAGTCGCTCAGCGTCAGTGGGCCGCCATGGATCTTGGTCGACACTTCCAGGATGCCGCCGGCCAGCGCCACGCCGAGCGCGATCGCCAACTGCTGGAACACCGCCGTGATCGGCGTCGCCTTGCTGGTGTCGGCGGCCGAAATCTCGGCGTAGGCAAGCGCATTGATGCCGGTGAAGAACATCGAGCGGATGAAGCCCCCGGCGAGCAGCATGGCGAGGATCAGCCCATAGGGCGTATCGGGTGTGAACAGGCCGTTGATGGCGATGGACGCGGCAGCGATGAGCGAGCCTGAAATCAGCACACGGCGGAAGCCGGCGACCCTGAAGATCAGCGCGGTGACGAATTTCATGCCTATGGCGCCGATCGCCGAGACAAAGGTGATCATGCCGGACTGGAACGGCGTCAGCCCGAAACCGATCTGGAACATCAGCGGCAACAGGAAAGGTACGGCACCAATGCCAATGCGGAACAATCCGCCGCCGAGCACCGACGAGCGGAACACCCGATTGCGAAACAGCTCGAGCGCCAGCAGCGGATTCTTGGCGCGGCGCGCGTGCAGCAGATAAAGCACCGCCGACGCCAGCCCGACGGCTACGGTGAAAAAGCCGGCAGCGGGCGGCAGAGCCGGCAGGCTGACCACCGACAGGCCGAACACAATGCCCGATGCCGCCAGCCCGCTCAGCACAAAACCGATGAAATCGAGTGGCGGTGTCTCGGCAGGGTCGGTCTTTGGCAGGAAACGCGTGGCCAGCCAGATGCCGATCAGCCCGATCGGCACGTTGATCAGAAAAATCCAGTGCCAGGAAAAATAGGTCGTGATGAAGCCGCCGACCGGCGGGCCGACCAGCGGGCCGACCAGAGCCGGGACGGTCAGCCATGACATGGCGGCGACGAGTTCGCTTTTCGGCGTCGCGCGTACCAGCACCAGGCGTCCGACCGGCGTCATCATGGCGCCGCCAATGCCTTGCAGGAAGCGTGACACCACGAAAGCCGGCAGCGAATTGGACATGGCGCACGCGACCGAACCGGCGATGAACACGGCGATCGCGGCACGGAAGACATTCTTGGCGCCAAAGCGGTCGGCCATCCAGCCGCTGATCGGAATGAAGATCGCCAGCGATACCAGATAGGCGGTCAGCGCCAGCTTGAGCGCGATCGGGCTGGTGTGGATGTCGATGGCGATCGTCGGCAACGATGTCGCAATGACGGTCGAATCCATGTTCTCCATGAATAGAGCGACCGCCAGAATAAGCGGAATGGTGCGGTTCACGATGGATCCGGCCTTGAAATGTGCGTCGCCGCTTGCTTGCCGGCCTTGAGGGCCAAACCGACACGTAGGGCGGTTATCATGCCTTGGCCCGGATGTCGCATTAAATTGCTGTCACGTTTGTGCGACCGCAAGTCTTGCAGCACCTGGGGCAAATGCAGCTTTGCCACTACACAACCATCGGCTTTTCAACGGCGACGGGACGTGTTACGAGCCAGCGCCAATCCTGAAAGGGAAGAAGACGAGTCGGCGCTGTCCATCAGGGCGAGCGCCTTTCCTGCATTCCGAGGGCTGGCCATGGCAAAAATCATCGAGACGTCCACCGGCGCATTGGCGCTGACTTTTGACGACGTGCTGCTGCAGCCGGGTCATTCCGAGGTCATGCCCGGCGAGACCGACATCCGCACCCGCATCGCCGGCGACATCGACCTCAACGTGCCGATCCTGTCGGCCGCCATGGACACGGTCACCGAGGCAAGGCTTGCCATCGCCATGGCCCAGGCCGGCGGCATCGGCGTCATCCACCGCAATTTCTCGCCGGCCGAACAGGCCGAGCAGGTGCGGCAAGTGAAGAAATTCGAATCCGGCATGGTGGTCAACCCCGTCACCATCGGTCCCGAGGCGACGCTTGCAGATGCGCTGGGTCTGATGCGCACCTACAGCATCTCGGGCATTCCGGTGGTCGAGAACGGCGGCAGCGGCGGCCACACGGTGGGCCGGCTGGTCGGCATCCTGACCAACCGCGACGTCCGCTTCGCCTCCGACCCGGCGCAAAAGGTCTATGAGCTGATGACCCGCGAGAACCTGATCACGGTCAAGGAGAACGTCGATCAGGACGAGGCCAAGCGACTGCTCCATCAGCACCGCATCGAGAAGCTTGTTGTGGTCGACCGGGACGGCAATTGCGTTGGGCTGATCACGGTCAAGGACATCGAGAAGTCGCAGCTCAACCCGCACGCCACCAAGGATGCGCAGGGACGCTTGCGGGCCGCCGCCGCCACCAGCGTCGGCGATGACGGTTTCGAACGGGCCGAGCGCCTCATCGACGCCGGCGTCGACCTTCTGGTGATCGACACCGCGCACGGTCATTCGCAGCGCGTCCTGGATGCGGTGACGCGGGCCAAAAAACTCTCCAACTCGGTTCGCATCCTGGCCGGCAACGTCGCCACGTCAGAAGGCACGCTGGCGCTGATCGATGCCGGCGCCGACGCAGTCAAGGTCGGCATCGGGCCGGGTTCCATCTGCACCACCCGCATCGTCGCCGGCGTCGGCGTGCCGCAGCTCTCGGCGATCATGTCGGCGGTCGAGACGGCGCAGAAATCGGGCGTCTCGGTCATTGCCGATGGCGGCATCAAATATTCGGGCGATCTCGCCAAGGCGCTGGCCGCCGGGGCCAGCGCGGCGATGATCGGTTCGCTGCTGGCCGGCACCGACGAGAGCCCGGGCGAGGTCTATCTGCATCAGGGCCGCTCCTTCAAAGCCTATCGCGGCATGGGCTCGGTCGGCGCGATGGCGCGCGGCTCCGCCGATCGCTACTTCCAGGCCGAGGTGCGCGACACGCTGAAACTGGTCCCGGAAGGCATCGAAGGGCAGGTGCCGTACAAAGGACCTGTGTCTGGCGTGCTGCACCAGCTTGCAGGCGGCCTGAAAGCCGCTATGGGTTATGTCGGTGGCCGCGACCTTGCCGATTTCCGCGAGCGCGCCACTTTTGTGCGGATATCCAATGCCGGACTTCGTGAAAGCCACGCCCATGACGTCACGATTACCCGCGAAAGCCCGAATTATCCTGGCGGAGCCTGACCGTCATGCGTCTTGGCGCAATCTGGCGGCAATGATCCTGCGGCTGTCGCGCCACGCGGCCGCACTGTGTGTCGCCACCGTGGCGGTTTTCATCATCATGACGGCGATGGAGTTCCTCTATTTTCGCCAATTGAGCGGCGGTCTGCCGTCGCTCGACATGCGCTATGCCGGTTTCACTCCGGATGAGGGCATGGCCTGGCTAACGGCCCTCGGCCGGCGCGGCAGCGAGATTATTCTCGTCTGGCATTACCTGACCTTCGACCTGCTTTTTCCGGCGCTGCTATCGCTGACGATGGTCAGCCTGATCCTGGCCACGGGCAGGCGGCTGAAAAACTTCCGTGCACTGCCTGCGCAAACCCAGGCGATATTCGCAGCCGTGCTGGTGCTGCCCTACACGCTTGCCGACTATGCCCAGAACATCACCGTGGCTCGTCTATTGTCCGATTTCCTGTCAGCCAATCCGGATTCGCTATCCTTCGCCTCGGCGCTGATCGTCACCAAATTCGCCCTACTGGCGATACCGGTGACCGTCATTGCGGCTTTCACTCTGATGGCTCAGAAACGGCCTTGAAGGCTGGGTGACAACGACAGGGGGCGTCTTGAACCAGACCGCGATCTTCTGGCCGATGCTGGCGCAGGTGCTGCTGGTCTATATCGTCTATTTCGTAATGGGCCGGCGCCGTTATGGTGCGGTCAGATCGGGCGAAGCCAAGACCGGCCAGTTCAAGACGCGCTCGACGGAGCCTGGTTCCAGCATCAGCGTCGCCAACAATCTGAGTAACCAGTTCGAACTGCCGGTGCTCTTCTACGTCTTATGCTTGACCCTGCACGTGACCAATGGCGTCAATTATCTGACCTTGGCACTGATGTGGATCTTTGTCGTCTCCCGCTATCTTCACGCATCGGTCCACTTGACCAGCAATCGGCTACTCCTGCGCAGCAGGGCATTCTACCTGGGCGCGGTAGTTCTCGCACTTGGCTGGATATGGCTGGCGCTGCATCTGCTCGGCTTGGTCTGAGCAAGCTCAAGGCTACAAATCGAACACTGCAATCTTGCGCTTGTCGAACCTGATGGCGAGTTCGCCGCGCACCAGCTTGAGCGCGGCCTCGCCGAAAACGGCACGCCGCCAACCTTGCAATGCAGGCACGTCGGCTTCCTCGCCCTCGGCAGCGATGCGGTCGATGTCGTCACTGGAGGCGAGTACCTTGGATGCGACGCCTTCCTTTTCGGCAACGATCCGCAGCAGCACCTTCAGCAACTCCGCCGCGGCGCTCGACCCCTCTGGCGGCTGGAAGCTCTTCGGCAGCTTCGGCATCTCTTCCCTGGGCAGGGCGAGCGCAGCGTTTACTGCTCCAAGCAGTGCCGTAGCCGTCGACGAGCGCTCCCAGCCCTTCGGCGTGGTGCGCAGCTTGCTCAGCGCCGCAGCGTCGCGCGGCGCCTGCTGCGCTACTTCGTAGATCGCATCGTCCTTGAGCACCCGGCCGCGCGGCACGTCGCGCTCGCGCGCTTCGCGTTCGCGCCAGGCGGCCACCGCCTGGACGATCGCCAGTTCCTGCGGCTTGCGCAGCCGCATCTTGAGCCGCTTCCAGGCATCCTCGGGATGCGGATCGTAGGTCTCGCGCGAGGTCAGCACGTCCATCTCCTCGTTCAGCCAGTGGGCGCGGTTTTCCCGCACCAGCTCGGCGCTGAGATGCTTGTAGACCTCGATCAGGTGGGTGACGTCGGCGAGCGCGTAGTCGAGCTGCTTTTCGGACAGCGGACGGTGGCGCCAGTCGGTGAAGCGCGAGGACTTGTCGAGCCTCGCGCCGGTGATGCGCTGCACCAGCTGGTCGTAGGAGACGCTGTCGCCGAAGCCGCAGACCATCGCCGCGACCTGGGTGTCGAACACCGGATGCGGCACCAGATCGCCGAGATGCACAATGATTTCGATGTCCTGCCGCGCCGCATGGAAGACTTTGACGATCGCCTCATTGGCCATCAGCCTGAAGAACGGTTTCAGGTCGATGTCGGGCGACAGCGGATCAATCAGCGCCGTCACCCCGGGCGCTGCCATCTGGATCAGGCACAGGATCGGCCAGAAGGTCGTTTCGCGAATGAATTCGGTATCGACGGTGACGAACTCCGCCTTTTCGAAAGCGGCAATAACGGTCTCGAGTTCTTTCTGGGTGGTGATGACGTGCATCAAATCGCTTTTGGCAAGGGATAGGGTCTCTTTCAATTTCAGCCGCGCGCGCTTTCGTCAAGCGCAAGCACCTCTATCGGGGCTTTACGGGTTCATCGGGATCAGCATTCCGCTTCGCCAACCGGGCAAAAACCGTAGACGTGCGCAACAGCGCCGTAAAACGGCTGCGATGGCTGGCCGGCACGGCGGAGCGCGCCTGCATCCGGTAAAGGATGACGGCCACGAAGATCGCATAGACGGTGGCGCTGAACACGAACAGCGCGCTCGGCCCGAAAAATTGCATCACCGTCGAGGCGGCGAACGGCCCGCCGATGGCGCCAAAGGAATAAAACAGCATCAAGGCTGCATTGATCAGCACGAACTCGCCCTTGTCGGCGCGGTCGTTGGAATGCGCGGCCGACAGCGAATAGAGCGGCATGGCGAAGCAGCCGAAGATGAAGACGAGCAGGAAGTTGAGGAACGGACTGCCGCCTGCCACGAACGCCAGCGCCAGTGCCGCCACCATCGCACAGCACGTCGTCATCAGCAGGACCGAGCGCCGGTCCCAGCGGTCGGAGAGATAGCCAAGCGGGTATTGGATGATGGCGCCGCCAAAAATGCCGACGCTGACAAAGGTGACGACGTCGGCGACCGACATGCCGATCTGCTCGGCATAGACCGGCGACAGGGTGCGGAAGGCGCTGTTTGTGACGCCGACGGCGATGCAGCCGAAGCAGCCGAGCGGTGAAATCCGCCAGACGCGCGCCAAATCGAGCTTGACGTCTTCCGGCGGCGTCGGATTGGAGCGGTCGCCGAGCGAAACCGGCACCAGCGAAACGGTGATCATCATCGACATGATGGCGAAGATGGCAAAGCCGCCGGCGCCGAAGATCGGGATCAGGAACTGGGCGCCCGTCACCGAGCCGATGTCGACCATGCGGTAGATGGCAAGCACCCGCGCCCGGTCGGTGTTGGTGACGCCGGAATTCAGCCAGGCTTCCATGATGGTGAACAGGCCGGCAAAGCAGAACCCGCCGGCAAAGCGCACGGCGCACCACATCACCGGATCGATGACCAGCACCAGAAGCAGCGTTCCCGCCGAGGCGATCGCCGCGAGTGCCGAAAAGGCGCGCACATGGCCAACGGACTTCATGATGCGGGTCACGGCAAGGCAGCCGAGCAGGAAGCCGGCGAAATAGAACGTGCCCATCAGGCCGATCGAGGAAGCGGGAAAACCCTCCTGCGCACCACGCAGCGCAATCAAGGTGCTCTGCAGGCCGTTGCCGCCGAGCAGGATGCCGGCGGCGATCAGGAGCGGGATCAGCGGGCGGATGGAGGACATGAAGGAATGCCTGTCGTTGATCCTTCTTGAACCATCGCCTTCGCCAATGCCAGCGGCAATTCCCGGTGGCGTTGGGGCCAGCCGGGGGGCCTTAATGCATGTCGCGCAAAAGTGTGCAGCGGTTTTGCGATAACGACATGCATAAAAACAAGAACCTAAAGCGCGTCGCATGAGGCCGATCGAACGCGACGCGCTTTAGGTCCACTACCGACGTGGGAGCTTGCGCTGCCGCGTGGCGCCCGACGCTCCGTGTTGGGAACCAAGGCGTATCTTTGTAGTTCAGTGCTGGTGGGCGAATACGCGTCTTGTGAGCTGCCGGTGTGCGGAGACGGTGTCGGGCATCGACGTCCGTTTCTGCTGCCCGGCCTGAAGCTCCAAAGGGAGGTCCGCCATCATGAAATTTCATCCCGCATTTGCTGCATTTGCCGTGGCCGCAGTTCTGGCGGCCGGGCCGGCGCGGGCTGTCGACCTCGCGATGGTGTCCGGCGACACCGGCAACGGCCAGAGAATCCTTCGCGAGATCCTCGATCAGTACGAGAAGAAGACCGGCAACAAGGTTAGCGTCGTTCCGCTGCCGCCCTCGGCGACGGACCAGTTTGGCCAATACCGGCTCTGGCTCGCTGCCGGAAGCAGCGACGCCGACGTCTATCAAACAGACATCATCTGGGCCCCCCAGCTTGCAAGGCAGTTCATCGACCTGACCGAAGCGACCAAGGATGTCGTTGGCGCCCATTTCCCATCGATCATCAAATCGCAGACCGTGGACGGCAAGCTCGTCGCGTTGCCGATCTTCACCGACGCTCCGGCGCTCTACTACCGCAAGGATCTCCTCGACAAATACGGCGCCAGGGTGCCGGCCAGCTGGGCCGAGCTTGCCGACACCGCCAAGCGTGTCATGGACAAGGAGCGCGAGGCCGGCAACAAGGACATGTGGGGCTTCGTTTTCCAGGGCAACGCCTACGAGGGGCTGACCTGCGATGCACTCGAATGGGTGAAGTCGAACGGCGGCGGCCAGGTTATCGAGCCGGACGGCACGATCTCCATCAACAATCCGCAAGCAGCCGCGGCGCTGGAAATGGCGAGGAGCTGGGTGGGAACCATCTCACCGCCCGGCGTTCTGGCCTACCAGGAAGAAGAGTCGCGCGGTGTCTGGCAGACCGGCAACGCCGTCTTCATGCGCAACTGGCCCTACGCCTACGCGCTTGGCAACAGCGAAAGCTCACCCATCAAAGCCAAGTTCGAGGTGACGACGCTGCCGCCGGGGTCGGGTGAGGGCGCCCGCCCGGCAGCAACGCTTGGCGGCTGGAATCTCGCGGTTTCCAAATATTCGAAGAACCCGGATGCAGCGATCGAGCTGGTCAAATGGATCGCCTCGCCTCAGATGCAGAAGTACCGCGCCTTGAAGGGGGCATATCTGCCGACCATCGAGGCACTCTATGACGATGCCGACATCGCCAGCGCCCAGCCGGTGATTCCGCGCTGGAAGGAAGTCGTCCTCAACGCGGTGCCGCGTCCCTCGGCCCAGGCCAAGAGCAGGTACAATGAGGCATCGAGCGAGTTCTGGACCGCCGTCCACAACACCATTTCCGGCGAGGGCACGGCTGCGGACAACCTTGCCGATCTGGAGTTCTCCTTGACCAGACTCAAAGGCACCGCCTGGTGACCTCGCCGCGCTCAGGCTCGCTGCTGGCGCGTCAGCGTGCGCGCTCGGCATGGCTGCTGCTTGCCCCGATGCTCATCGTGCTTGCCGCCGTTGCCGGCTGGCCGTTGATGCGCACGATCTATTTCGGGTTCACGGATGCCTCGCTCGCCGACCTCGAAGCCCGCCGCTGGGTTGGCTTCGCCAACTATTTCTCCGTCCTGCAAATGCCGAGCGGCCGCGTCATCTATGACGGGCTGCTCGCCGATCCGGTCTGGTGGCGCGCTGTCTGGAACACGGTGCGCTTCGCGGTGATTTCGGTGACCTGCGAGACGGTGCTCGGCATGATCGTCGCGTTGGTGCTCAACACCAAGTTTCGCGGCCGTGGCATCGTGCGCGCCGCGATCCTCATCCCTTGGGCGATCCCGACGATCGTCTCGGCGAAAATGTGGCAGTGGATGCTCAACGACCAGTTCGGCATCATCAACGACGTCCTGCTCAAGCTTGGCCTGATCAGCACAAAAATCGCCTGGGCGGCCAGCGCCGACACGGCGATGGTCGCCGTCCTCGTTGTCGACATCTGGAAAGCGACCCCTTTCATGGCGCTTCTCATTCTCGCCGGTCTCCAGATGCTTCCACAGGAAATCTACGAGGTCGCCAAGCTCGACGGCGTCGGCGCGTGGAGAATTTTCTGGAAGATCACCTTGCCGCTCATCCGACCGGCGTTGATGGTGGCCATGATCTTTCGCGGTCTCGATGCCTTGCGCATCTTCGATCTGATCTACGTGCTCACGCCAAACAACATACACACCAAGTCGATGTCGGTGTTTGCCCGCGAGAGCCTGTTTGAGTTCGACAAGTTCGCCTACGGTTCCGCCGCCTCGACGCTGCTCTTCCTCATCCTAGCTCTGCTGACCATGCTCGTTCTCTGGCTCGGCCGGATAAGACTGGACAAGGACTATTGATCATGTGGGACTACTGACCATGTGGATCGTCAAGCGCACGGCTTTCTACCTCCTCGTCGCCGTCATCGTCGTCGTCGCGGTGTTCCCGTTCTACTACGCCATCATCACCAGCCTGAAATCGGGGACGGCGCTCTTCCAGATCGACTATTGGCCGACGACGATTACCTTCAGCAATTACCGGACCGTTTTCACCGAGGGGACCTTCCTGCGCAACCTCGTGAACTCGCTGTTCATCTCGAGCGCCGTTGTCGTCATTTCGCTGTTCCTCGGCGTCACCGCCGCCTATGCGCTGGCGCGCATCCGCTTCAGAGGCCGCTCGGCTCTGCTCCTCATTATCCTGTCCGTCTCGATGTTCCCGCAATTGGCGGTGCTTGCCGGTCTTTTCGAGCTGATCCGCACCTTCGGCCTCTACAATTCGCCGTTCGCGCTGATCTTGTCCTACATGATCTTCACCTTGCCGTTCACCGTCTGGGTGCTCACCGCCTTCGTTCGCGACCTGCCGATCGAGCTGGAGGAAGCGGCGATCCTCGATGGCGCCACGCCCTGGATCATCATCAGCCGCGTCTTCCTGCCGCTGATGTGGCCGGCGCTGGCGACCACCGGGCTTCTCGCGTTCATCGGTGCGTGGAACGAGTTCCTGTTCGCTCTGACGTTTACCTCCAGCAACGAGCAGCGAACCGTGCCGGTCGCGATCGCGCTGCTCTCCGGCAACTCGCAGTTCGAGATCCCGTGGGGCAACATCATGGCCGCATCGGTGATCGTCACCGTGCCGCTCGTCATCCTCGTCCTCATCTTCCAGCGCAAGATCGTCTCCGGCCTCACGGCGGGCGGGGTCAAGGGATAAGGTGGATAGTTGAACTGCCGCACAGAGCAGCGAATTAGGATTGAGGCCTCTGGGATAAATTGATGCTGGTGGGGCAGGGGCGGGAAGAAACGCGAAATCGACCCGTGCGCCGCTTGCCTTGACAAATGCACCCTCTCATGTGCTTTTCGCGCAAATTTTCAGGCTGGGCCATCATGCCTCGGCCGCAACCCAACATCCGGACTTTAAGAATGACAATGCATCGTTACCGCAGCCATACCTGTGCCCAGTTGAGGAAGGCCGACGTCGGTTCCTCCGTTCGCCTGTCGGGCTGGGTGCATCGCGTGCGCGACCATGGCGGCTTGCTGTTCATCGATTTGCGCGACCACTACGGCCTGACGCAGATCGTCGCCGATCCGGATTCGCCGGCCTTCAAGATTGCCGAGACCTTGCGCGGCGAATGGGTCGTCCGCGTCGACGGCGAGGTCAAGGCGCGCCTCGCCGACACTGTTAACCCTAATTTGCCGACCGGCGAGATCGAGATTTTTGCGCGCGAGATCGAGGTGCTGTCGGCGGCCAAGGAATTGCCACTGCCGGTCTTCGGCGAGCCGGACTATCCGGAGGACATCCGCCTCAAATACCGCTTCCTCGATCTGCGCCGCGACACGCTGCACAAGAATATCGTCGCGCGGACGAAAATCATCGCCGAGATGCGCAAGCTGATGGGCGAGGTCGGCTTCACCGAATTCTCGACGCCGATCTTGACCGCCTCGTCGCCGGAAGGGGCGCGCGACTTTCTGGTGCCGTCGCGCATTCACCCCGGCACGTTCTACGCGCTGCCGCAGGCACCGCAGCAGTACAAGCAGCTGATCATGGTGTCCGGCTTCGACCGCTACTTCCAGATTGCGCCGTGCTTCCGCGACGAGGATCCGCGCGCCGACCGTCTGCCGGGTGAATTCTATCAGCTCGACGTGGAGATGAGCTTCGTCGAGCAGGAGGACGTGTTCACCACCATGGAGCCGGTGATGCGGGGGGTGTTCGAGACCTTTGCCGCCGGCAAGCCGGTGACGCAGAAGTTTCCGCGCATCGCCTATGATGTCGCCATGCGCAAATACGGCACCGACAAGCCGGATCTGCGCAACCCGATCGAGATGCAGGCCGTCTCGGATAATTTTCGCGATTCCGGCTTCAAGGTATTCGCCAACATCCTTGCCAACGATCCGAAGGCCGAGGTCTGGGCAATTCCAGCGAAAACCGGCGGGTCTCGCGCCTTCTGCGACCGCATGAACTCATGGGCGCAAGGCGAGGGCCAGCCAGGGCTGGGCTACATCTTCTGGCGCAAGGAGGGCGAGAAGCTTGAAGGCGCCGGGCCGCTGGCCAAGAACATCGGCGAGGAGCGCACCGAGGCGATCCGCCAACAACTCGGCCTTGCCGATGGCGATGCCGCCTTCTTCGTCGCCGGCGACCCGAAGAAATTCGTCTCCTTCGCGGGAGCGGCGCGCAGCCGCGCCGGCGAGGAGCTCAATCTTGTCGACCGCGACCGCTTCGAATTGTGCTGGATCGTCGACTTCCCGTTCTTCGAATGGAACGAGGAGGAGAAGAAGATCGACTTCGCGCACAATCCGTTCTCGATGCCGCAAGGTGGCATCGATGCGCTTAACGGCGAGGATCTGCTCGGCATCAAGGCGTTCCAGTACGACATGGTCTGCAACGGTTTCGAGATCGCCTCAGGCGGCATCCGCAACCATCTGCCCGAAACCATGGTCAAGGCGTTCGAAACCGTCGGGCTGGACCGCGCAACAGTCGAGGAACGCTTCGGCGGCCTTTACCGCGCCTTCCAGTATGGCGCCCCGCCGCATGGCGGCATGGCGGCCGGCATCGACCGTGTCGTCATGCTTCTGGTCGGCGCAAGGAACCTGCGCGAAGTGACCATGTTTCCGATGAACCAGCAGGCCTACGACCTGTTGATGAACGCGCCGTCGGAAGCCAGCCCGCAGCAGCTTCGCGAATTGTCGCTGCGCGTGGTGGCGACGAAGAAAGAGGTTTAGGAAACGCTCCGAACCGGGTGCTATTGATTCATAAAAAAGCCCGGCAGCGCTGCCGGGCTTTTTGCTTGAAGCCTGTCTCTATCAATCTTCGTTCGCCGTAACCGTCACGCCGAGCGTTTTCGGCAGGTCGAGCGGGTTGGACATGGCGCCCGCCATGATCAGCGCGAACGGCACCGCTGCCGACGGCTCGGCCGAGACCTCGATGCTTTGCGGATCGTCGAGGAACTTGTTGACCGCGGCCGAAACCTGCGCCGTCAGTTCCGGATTGTTGAGCTGCGCCATGCCGAATGGCACGATCGCCTTGGCCTGGTTGGCGATGTCCTTGCCGGACATGCCTTGCTGCTTGCCGGCATAATCGAGCACCTTTTTGGTCAGCGAATCGTCGTCGAAGCGGATCGAGGCGCTGTTGAACGAAAGCTGCTGCAGTAGCCCGAGCATGGCCATGCCTTGAGCGGAATTGTCCGCGCCTTCGGGCTGCGCTGCCATCTTCTTCTGCATCTCCTGCAGTGATTTGATGACGTCCAGCGTGTAGCCGCCGAGATCGAAGGTCATGCCGAGCGTGCCGGCATTGTCGACGGATATTTCGTATTTCGACAAGTCCATCCTGCCGTCGGTAGGCTGCCAGGTGCCTTCCATCTCAAGATTGCCTGATATGTTCTGGTAGCCGAGCGCGTTGATGACTTCCTTGGACTTCGGATCTTCGACCAGTGTCAGGTCGGCAGCGAATTTTTCCGTGGTGCCGGAAAACGCCAAGGCCTTGCCGTCGGCCGGCGGCGTGATTGCGATGGCAAGCCCGTCCATCGAGAAAGCGGTCTTGTCAGCCACTTTGACTGTCATGTTGTCGAGCTCGGCCGATTTGTACATCATCAGCGAGCCCAGCGGACCGGTTGCGCCTTCGGCCGGAACCGTCATGTCGTGGATGACGAAGGGGCTGAGATTGAGCGTGACGCCATCTTCGCTGTGTTCGAACGGCGACGTCGATACGGTCGCGATTTGATAGCCGCCATTGGCTTCGGTCACGCCTTCGAGCTTGACGTCGCCGATCTTGAGCGCCTCCTTTTCGGCCGCCGGCTTGACCGCTACGCCTTGCAGAACCATGCTGGAGGTGTCGCCGGTTACTCCGGTCCAGGAGAGGTCGACGCCTTGGGCGGCGAGGGCAGCCTTCAGCCGGTCGGCGACCGCGGTATCCTGCGCTAGGGCCGCGTTCAGCGGCAGCGTCAGCAAAAAGGTTGAAAAAGCCAGTCTTTTAATAAGTGTCGAGTGTCTGATCGTCATCGAGAGCTCCCCTGAGAGTGTCCTGAAATTCTTTTCGAATCGTCGCGTCGTCACCATTCGGTGACGAACTGGACCGGAAAAAGGCGTGCCTCGGCACAATGATCGAAAATCGCGGCCAAAGGCAAACCCGATCCATCAGGCTTGCGATAGAAGCAGGATGTAACGGGTTGATGTTGGCCGGCGTCGTGACGCTTCCAATTCCTGTTTCATAATGGATGTCGCGCAAAAGTGTGCAGCGGTTTTGCGATTACGACATGCATCAAAACAAACCTAAAGCGTCGCATGAGGCCGGTCGAACGCGACGCGCTTTAGGAGGACGCATACCGGTGCCTCTTGCCGCGAATCACCCGCTCGGCTAGTGCCAGCCCATGGGAAAAAGGCTTTTGCCGCCCGAGAGTGGCGGCGGCGACAATATCGAGCCGGTCGATCTGAAGAAGGCGCTGGAAGAGCGCTACCTCGCCTACGCGCTGTCGACCATCATGCACCGGGCACTGCCGGACGTGCGCGACGGGCTGAAGCCGGTGCATCGTCGCATTATGCATGCCATGCGCCTGTTGCGACTCAACCCCGACCAGGGCTTTGCCAAATGCGCCCGCATCGTCGGCGAGGTGATGGGCAAATTCCATCCGCATGGCGACCAGTCGATCTACGACGCGTTGGTGCGGTTGGCGCAGGATTTTTCGATGCGCTACCCGCTCGTCGACGGGCAGGGCAATTTCGGCAATATCGACGGCGATAACGCCGCCGCCATGCGCTACACCGAAGCGCGCATGACCGAAGTGTCGACGCTGCTGCTGGAAGGCATCACCGAGGACGCCGTCGATTTCCGACCGACCTATAACGAGGAAGACGAGGAGCCCGCCGTGCTGCCCGGCGCCTTCCCGAACCTGCTCGCCAACGGCTCTTCCGGTATCGCCGTCGGCATGGCGACCTCGATCCCGCCGCACAATGCGGCCGAGCTTTGCGACGCCGCGCTCCACCTGATCGAGCATCCGGATGCGCCGGTGACGAAGCTGATGGATTTCGTACAAGGTCCGGATTTCCCGACCGGCGGCATCATCGTCGACAGCCGCGCCTCGATCCTCGAAGCTTATGAAACCGGCCGCGGCGGCTTTCGCGTCAGGGCGAAATGGAACCAGGAGGATCAGGGCAGGGGCACCTGGAACATAGTCGTCACCGAAATCCCCTACGGCGTCCAGAAGGCCAGGCTGATCGAAAAGATCGCCGAGCTCTTGATGGCGCGCAAGCTGCCGCTGCTCGAGGATATCCGCGACGAGAGCGCCGAGGACATCCGCGTTGTGCTGGTGCCGAAGAGCCGCTCGGTCGATCCCGGCATCATGATGGAATCGCTGTTCAAGCTGACCGAGCTCGAAAGCCGCTTTCCGCTCAACATGAACGTGTTGTCGCGCGGCAAGGTGCCGAACGTGCTGTCGCTGAAAGGCGTGCTCAAGGAATGGCTGGAGCACCGCCGCGACGTCCTGATCCGCCGCTCCAAGCACCGTCTCGGCGAGATCGAAAGGCGGCTGGAGATCCTCGCCGGCTATTTGATCGCCTACCTCAACATCGACGAGGTGATCAGGATCATCCGCGAGGAGGACGAGCCCAAGCAAGTGATGATGGCGCGCTGGTCACTCACCGACACCCAGGCCGAAGCCATCCTCAACATGCGGCTGAGAGCGCTGCGCAAGCTCGAGGAATTCGAAATCCGCGAGGAATTCAATGGCCTGACCGGCGAGAAGAAGCAGATCGAGGCACTGCTTGCGTCCGACGCCAAGCAGTGGGCGACGATCAAGTGGGAAGTCGCCAATGTTCGCCAGAAATACGGGCCCGAGACCGAGATCGGCAAGCGCCGGACCGAGTTCGCAGATGCACCCGAACATGACCTGACCGATATCGCCCATGCCATGATCGAGCGCGAGCCGGTCACCGTCGTCGTGTCGGAAAAGGGCTGGCTGAGGGCCATGAAAGGTCATCTGACCGACCATTCGGCCCTGACCTTCAAGGAAGGCGACAGCCTCAAGCTCGCCTTCCACGCCCAGACGACCGACAAGGTGCTGGTCTTCACCACCGGCGGCAAGTTCTACACGATCGGCGCCGACCGGCTTCCGGGTGGGCGTGGCCATGGCGAGCCGATCCGCATCATCGTCGACATGGACAACGACCAGGACATCGTCACCGCCTTCGTCCATGATCCCAAGCGCAAGCTGCTGCTGGTGTCGCATGACGGCAACGGTTTCATCGTGCCGGAAGAAGAAGTCGTCGCCAACACCCGCAAGGGCAAGCAGGTGATGAACGTCAAGGCGCCCGACGAGGCCCAGCGCTGCGTGAGCGTCGCGGGCGACCATCTCGCCATTGTCGGCGAGAACCGCAAGATGCTGGTGTTCCCGCTAGCCGAGATCCCGGAGATGGGGCGCGGCAAGGGCGTGCGCCTGCAGAAGTACAAGGATGGCGGTGTCCTCGACGTCAAGACCTTCACGCTCGCGGCAGGTCTCTCCTGGCAGGATTCGGCCGACCGCACCTTCGTCAAGTCGCGTGAAGAGCTGATCGAATGGATCGGTGCCCGAGCCTCGGCCGGACGCATGGTGCCGAAGGGATTCCCGAGGACTGGGAAATTTGGGTAGCTGCTAATCTCCCCCCTCGAGGGGGAGATGTCGCCGAAGGCGACAGAGGGGGTCGGCACGTCCTGACGCGACCTCCAATCGCGAACAGAGGAGGCTGGCGCCTCACGCGCGGCGACCCCCTCTGGCCTGCCGGCCATCTCCCCCTCAAGGGGGGAGATTAGCAGCTCCACCCAAACATTTGGAATGTCGTCACGATTGCTGCACTATATCAGTGCATAAGCGATGCGATGGGCCAGGGAGAGTTGGGCGCTTGAAGGAAGTCAGGATACAGAAGCCGGAGCGGCAGCAGCGCCTGTTTGGCCTGTCGACGCCGCTCAGGGCCGCTGTCATTCCGCCGCTGTCGGCGGCGCGCTGGCTCCTGGTGCTGATCGTCGCCGCCGGCGTTTATTTCTTCCACGGCTTCCTGTTCCCGGTCCTTGCCGCCCTGGTTATCGCTTTCGCCAGTTGGCCGCTCTATCGGCGGTTGCTCGCTGGCGTCGGCGGCAACCGCACGATCGCCGCGACGCTTGCGATCTTGTTCATCCTGACCTTCCTGGTGGTGCCGATCGCGCTTGCCGGCACCTACGCCATCAATGAGGTGCGCGAATGGGTCAGCTGGGCCATCGAGACCAACCGCTATGGTGCGCCGACGCCGCACTGGATCGCCACCATGCCCGTGGTGGGCGAATGGCTCAATGAACAATGGACGGTCAACGTTGGCCACCCCGGCGGTATCGGCGAACTGATCCAGCTGATCAGTGGCGCCAATATCGGCAGCATCTATCGCGGCGTGCTTGCCGCCGGCGGCAGCGCCTTCGGCCTTTTGCTGACGCTGCTGTTCATGATGATCGCGCTGTTCTTCGCCTATCGCGACGGCGAGCATTTCGCCGGACAGATCGATCGCCTCGGCGAACGCATCCTGCCGGCCAGATGGGAACGGATCTCACGCGTGGTGCCGGCGACTATTTCCTCGACGGTGACCGGCATGACCGTTATCGCCATCGGCGAAGGGCTGGTGTTGGGTATCGCTTACTGGCTGGCCGGCGTACCGTCGCCGGTGACGCTCGGCGCGCTGACCGGCATCATGGCGCTGATCCCCGGCGGCGCGCCGCTGTCCTTCACGCTTGTCTCGATCTATCTCGCGGCCAGCGGCTCGCCGATGGCCGGGCTGGCGCTGTTCATCTGGGGCGCGGTCGAACTCTTCATCGTCGACAAGACATTGCGCCCGAAGCTGGTCGGCGGGCCGATAAAGCTGCCCTTCCTGCCAACCTTTTTCGGCCTGATCGGCGGCGTCAAGACGATGGGCTTTCTCGGCCTGTTCATCGGCCCGGTGCTGATGGCGCTGCTGGTCGCAATCTGGCGCGAATGGCTGCGCGAGGTGGAACTGACCGATGAACTCGCTGCCGCCGAACCGGCGGAGCAGGATGACGCACCGCCGCAGATCGAAATTGTCGCCGAACGCGCCGCCGCGAAAAAGAATCAGGCCGGGTGACTGACGGCGAACATGGCGCGGCGCTTGCGCCCCTCGTGCAACTGCCAGAGCGAATGGCCGATCAAGGTGACGATGAGGATCGCGCCGCCGATCAGGCTGTTGTGCGACGGGGTCTCGGCGAAGATCATCCACACCCAGACCGGCGCCAGCACGGTTTCGAGCAGGTAGAACATCGCCACTTCCGGCCCGGAGATGTATTTCGGGCCGTTGGCGAGGCAAAAGAACGAGATCGGCATGATGACGGCACCGTTGAAGATGATCCACCAGGGTGCGTTGACGTGAAAACCTACCTTGGAAACCATCAGGGCGGCAACGGCCAGCGGCAGGACCACTCCGATCAGCGCCGTGAAACCCATATCCTTGCCGCTGGCGCGCGAGATGGTGATGGCCGCGGCGATCATGAAAGCCGAGCATAGCGCCATCAAGTCGCCGAAGAGATGTCCGGTTCCAACGGAATCGCCGACAATGATCGTGACGCCGACGATCATCAATGCCAGCGCGGCAAGCGTCAGCGGTCGTGGCCTCTCCTTCAGGAACAGCCATGACAAAAGGGCCGCGAACATGGTTGTGAACGCCAGGATGAAAACGAGGTTGGCTGTCGAGGTGTTGTAGACGCCGGTGATGAAGGCGATCGAGCCGAGCCCGTAGAGGGCGGCAACGATGAGCCCCGACCAGCCCGGCACAAGCTGCGGTGCCTTTGCGCTCAGCGAACGCCAGACGGCCCAGATGATGAGCGTGGTGACGAAGGTTGTGCCGGTGCGCAACAGCAGGATCGTCCACGCCTCGCCATCGGCGAGCCGGATCAGCGGAATGTCGACGGTCAGCGTCAGCCCGCCGATGGCGGTGATCAGAAGGCCTCTCTGGTGGTCGTTGTGGGAAGGCATGCGGCAATTCTCGCGATAGGCTTGGAGGCGCAAAATTGACTCGCCCGGTCTTCCAGCCGATCGGCCGGAAGCCCAGCGGCATCCTCCTCGAAACAATTTAAGAGTGAATACCGAAAGCGGAGATCAGCGCGAAACCGCTTCGTGATTGTGGCGTTCCCAGCCTTTCGGGCCGAGATGCTCCTGCGGCTGGAAGCGCATCTTATAATTCATCTTGCGCGAGCCGTTGACCCAGTAACCCAGGTAGACATGGGGCAGGCCCATCGCCCTGGCGCGGGCGATGTGGTCGAGGATCATGAAGGTGCCGAGCGAGCGGTCCTCGAAATCCGGGTTGAAGTAGGAATAGACCATCGACAGGCCATCGGCCATCTTGTCGGTGAGGGCCACGGCGATCAGTTCGCCCTGGCCCTTGCCGGTGATGAAGCTGTCGGGTCCGCGGCGACGGTATTCGATGACCTTGGTGTCGACATGGGTATCCTCGACCATCATGGCGTAGTCGAGCACGGTCATATCGGACATGCCGCCACGGCGATGGCGGGCGTCGAGATAGCTGCGGAACAGCGAATACTGTTCGGTGGACGGTTCGGCGTCGTGCATGGCGCCGACCAGATCCGAATTATGCTGTATGACCCGTTTCATGTTGCGGCTGGCGGTGAATTCCTGCGCGAGGATGCGCACCGACACACAGGCGCGGCAGGTCTCGCAAGCCGGCCTGTAGGCGATGTTCTGCGACCGCCTGAAACCGCCCTGTGTCAACAGATCGTTCATCTCCGGGGCCTTGTCGCCGACCAGGTGTGTGAACACCTTGCGCTCGAACTGGCCCTCGAGATAGGGACACGGCGAGGGCGCGGTCAGAAAGAACTGTGGCGACTGGGTCGGGTGCTGCGTCATCGAGCCTTGGAAACACTCCTGCGAATCGTTCTACCTTTGGCGCGGACGCCGAAAAATTCAACAGGATTGTGAAAGCCTGGTTGACTGGAGGTCTTCACTTTTGTGCGCAAAGGCTGCGGCCGCGCTTCAAAAGTCTGCTCAGCGGCCGCTGCGGCTGACGACGGTGCCGAGCAACAGGTCGTGCAGCGTGCGCTTGCGGTCGGAAAACAGGCTCACCAGCAGGACCAGCGGTGAGAGGATGACATTGCCGGCCCAAAACAGCACCGAATGCACGACGGCGGTCAGCCCGTCGATGCGGCTGCCGTCGAGCCGGTCGAGCCGGATGCCCATTACCTTCATGCCGGTGGTGGCCTGGTCTTTACTGCCGAGCGTGTTCCAGATGTAGAGGATGGCGACGGCCGGCACGAGAATGGAAAACAGCATCCAGCCGAGGCCGAGCGTCAACAGCCCGAACAAGAACACCAGGATCGCGAATGGAATGGTGAGCAGCGCGACGATGAAATAATCGATGACGAAGGCGAGAATGCGCCGCGTGCGCACGCCCTCATAAGCGCGGACATCTTCGAGCCTGCTGGTGATGATTTCGCCGTCGAGAACGCGAGCGTTCATGTCATTTCCTCGTAATCGAACCCGGGTTAATGCACGGGGCCGCTCCTTGGTGAAATGGTGAAGGTTCGCGGCGGAATCAAGATCGAGCCTTTCGCCGCCGTGTAGATGGTGACGGACTGCCTGATGTCGTCTGAGCCGTCTGACTTGTTGAATTCATGGCGCGGATAGCGTTAGCTTGCTGCGGCGCAACAAAAGGCGCCGAGCCGAGGGGACGGGGCGACATGGACTACGACATGCTGGTCATCGGCAGCGGCCCATCCGGGCGCCGCGCCGCGGTGCAGTCGGCCAAGCTCGGCAAGTCGGTGCTGGTGGTCGACAGAGGCCGGCGTCTCGGCGGCGTTTCGGTGCATACCGGCACCATACCGTCGAAGACGTTGCGCGAGACGGTGCTCAACCTCTCCGGCTGGCGTGAGCGCGGCTTTTATGGACGCGGCTACCGCGTCAAGCAGGACATTTCGGTCGGCGATCTGGTCGAGCGCCTGCACAAGACGCTCGACCACGAGGTCGAGGTGCTGCAGCACCAGTTCATGCGCAACACGGTCAAGAGTGCGCGCGCCGCGGTAAAATTCCTCGGCCCCAACAAGGTCAGCCTGACCACCGACACCGGCGACTACAGCGAGGTTGGCTTCGCCCATGCGCTGATCGCGGTCGGCACCCGGCCGCACCGGCCGCGCGACGTGCCGTTCGACAAGACACGGATCTTCGACAGCGACGAGATGCTGGAACTCGACCGCCTGCCGCGCACGCTGACGGTGATCGGCGCGGGCGTTATCGGCGTCGAATATGCGACGATCTTTTCGGCGCTCGACGTTCCAGTGACGCTGGTCGAGCCGCGCAACACAATGTTGGATTTCGTCGACCGCGAGATCGTCGACGACTTCATCCATCAGATGCGCGATCGCGGCATGACGATCAGATTAGGCAGTGCCGTCAAGGAGATCGCCTCGAAACCCGATTGCGCCGAGGTGACGCTGGCCGACGGCCGCACCATCCGTTCCGAGATCGTGCTCTACGCTGCAGGGCGTACCGGCAATGTCGGCAGCCTGGGGTTGGAAGCGGTCGGCATCGAGGCCGATCCCAGGGGCCGCATCAAGGTCGATCCGCACACCTTCCAGACCAGCGCGCCCAATATCTATGCCGCCGGCGACGTCATCGGCTTTCCGAGCCTGGCCTCGACCTCGATGGAGCAGGGCAGGGTGGCCGCCTGCCATGCGTTCGGCGTGCCCTTGCCGCCGCCGCCCGAAACCTTTCCCTACGGCATCTACGCCGTGCCGGAAATCTCCACCGTCGGCCAGTCGGAGGAGCAGGTGCGCGAGAGTGGTGCTGCCTACGAGGTCGGCGTGGCGCGGTTCCGCGAGACGTCGCGCGGCCACATAATGGGCGTCAACACCGGGTTCCTGAAGCTTCTGTTCTCGATCGAAACACGCCGTCTGCTCGGCGCCCATATTGTCGGCGAGGGCGCGACCGAGCTCATCCACATCGGCCAGGCGGTGATTAATCTCGGCGGCACTGTCGACTTCTTCGTCAACAACACCTTCAACTATCCGACGCTGGCCGAAGCCTACAAGATCGCCGGGCTGGACGCCTGGAACCGCATGGGGCGAGGGTAGCTTCGAGGCTCATCGATTTGACGATGCAACGGCGACTGCAGGATCCGTCAGCCATTGCCTGACGATCTCGGCGTCCGGATCGCCGATTTCATGGCCGGAGGCAATGGTGTGGGTCTCGACCTTGGCGCCATGCGAGCTCAGTAGAGCGGCCAGCGCCGGCGCGAATGGCGCGTAGGTCAGGTCGGCAGCGCCGGCGATGATCAACGCTCGCGCCTTCGACAGGTCGGCCGGCGGCACCGAGTCGAGCACCGGCATCGGACGCAGCAATGCGGCGCGCTCGATCAGGCCCGGACGCAGCAGCATGACGCTTGAGACCAGGTTGGCGCCGTTCGAATAACCGAGAAAGGTCGCGCGGCTGAGATCGAAGCGGCGGCGCTTCGCGATGCCGTCGACGAAGCCCGCGAATGCGTCCGCCTCAGCACGGATGCTGGCCTGTTCGAAACGCGTCGGGGTGATTCGCGTGAACCAACGGAACCCGTGCTCCTGAGGAATGCGGCCACGGACCGCAACCAGCGCCGCGTGCGGCGCGATTTGCCGACCAAGCGGCAGCAAGGTCGTCTCGTCTACACCCGATCCATGCAACAGGAACAGCCAGTCACCGGGTAAATTGGCGGGTCGAAGGAGCCGGTAGAAAAAGCCTGAATTTTCCTGCAAAATACCGTCTTCGAGGCTCTCCTCGGCCATAGTCGCATCCTTTTGATTTTGCGTTACTTTCGTTAATTTGCCGGCTTCAAAACGAAATATTTTCAAGCTCCGCCAAAGTTGATTGAACCGGGCGCATTTCAGTCCGTTTCTTCGCCGATATAATCCCCGCGGGAGGGATCGAAGCAGTGTGCGCCCGGGTGGTCGCATTGCCGCGCATGAACAACCAGCTTTAAGGCCTTTTATCGATGACCATGCCAGTTTCGCCGGAACGCGATACGCGTATTGATGTGTTCCGGGCACTCGCTCTCCTGACCATATTCGTCGACCACGTGCCGGGCACTGTTTTCGAAACCCTGACCTACAAGAATTTCGGGTTTTCGGATGCGGCCGAGGCCTTCGTGCTGATCTCCGGCATGTCCGTCGCTCTCGCCTACGGCACTAAATTCCAGCCGGGAAACCGGCTGATTGCAACGCTGAAAATGTGGCGCCGCGCCGGTGTGCTCTATGTCACCCACATCGTCACGACGATGGTGGTCATGGCTATCTTCTGCGCGGCGGCGGTGTTTGCGAAACGGCCGGACCTTCTGACGCTGATCAACATCGAGCCGCTCGTCAGGAACCCACCACAAGTCCTGGTCGGTATCGTCACGCTCGGCCATCAGCTCGGTTACAACAACATACTGCCGGTCTATGCGGCGCTGCTGTTGATGGCGCCGGCCTTCCTGCTGTTCATCAGCTACAGGCCACTGGCCGCGCTTGCCGTGTCCGCAGCCCTTTGGCTGGTTGCCGGAATCTACCAGATCGCGCCGCCGAACTACCCGGAGCCCGGGTTTTGGTTCCTCAATCCGCTGTCATGGCAATTGCTGTTCAATATCGGCATGGCCAGCGTGTTGCATGTGCGGCGCGGCGGCACCATCCCGGTCAATCGCTGGCTGGTCGGCGTGGCGGCCGCCTACGTGCTGACGGCGCTCGTCTGGGTGCACAGCCCGCTGTGGGGGCATGTGTCATGGCTCGACCTGCCGGTGGTGCTGACCGGTTTCGACAAGACGTTCCTGTCGTTGCCGCGGCTGCTGCACATCCTGGCGATGAGCTATCTGGTCGTCGCCTTGCCTTTCGTCTCGAACCTGTTCCGCACCGGCCGCGACAATCCGCTCGCCATATTGGGCAAACGCTCGCTGCCGGTTTTCATCGCCGGCACGGTGATTGCCATGGCGGCGCAGGTGATGAAGCTGATCAACCCGGGCGGCATTGCCTATGACAGTCTGCTGCTCGCCGCCGGCATCGCCATGCAGTTCGCACTCGCCTTCTATCTGGAGTGGCTGTCCGCCATCGGCTGGTCCGGCAAGGGCAAGCCGGTCCGCAACGAGGCGGCCCGCTCGTCTTTTGAAATCGGGCCGATGGCCGCACAAGCGAACCGATAGACCTGGACGGTCGATCTGCCGGCCTCAAGCTATGCTCGGCGGCGGTCCGGACGATGCCCTGACGACAAGTTCGACATCGAGCGTTTCTCGCCGCACCGTGCCGTCGAAGTCGAGGATTCTTCGCGCTGCCCGGCGGCCGATCTCGGCGATCGGCTGGGCGATGGTGGTGAGCGGAGGCTCGCAAGTTGCGGCTTCAGGCACGCCGTCGAAGCCGACGACGGAAACATCGCGGGGAACCGCGATGCCCCGTGCGTTGAGCCATTCTAATGCCACCATTGCGATCCGGTCCGACATCGCCAGGATGGCGGTCGGCGGTTCCGCCGAGGCGAAGATGGTTTCGAGACCAGCCCTTGTGCTCGCCTTGTCGTTTTCGGTCTCGTAGACCGGCACCTCGGCGGTGTCGACACCAAACCGGGAAAGCTCTTCGAAATAGCCGAGGAGGCGGTCACGGGTTCCGGTATAGGTTGCCGTCCGGACCTGCTCGGGCGAGACAAGACCGGTGCTGTCGTCGGCGAAGGCCAGCGACAACACGGCGAAGCGGCGATGTCCAAGTTCCGCCAGATGGCGCGCCGCGAGTCGGCCGCCGGCAACATTGTCGATACTGATCGCGGAGACCGTGTCGTCCTGCGAGCCGAGCTCGAGCGCGACGAAGGGGAGCTTTCGTTCGCGCGTCAGCTCAACGAGGCGCGGACCGCCCTCGATGCAGAACAGGATGAAGCCGTCCACGAGGGCGCTCTGGATATTCCAGGCAAGTTTTTCCTCGTTGCCAGCCGACACGAGGGCTATTCCCGCGCCGGTGGCGTCGCAGGCTTCCGAGATGCCGGCCATCATCACGCGGGCAAAGGGGTCGTCGAAGAAATAGGACAGCGGCTCGGTTGTGGCGACGCCGATTGCATTGACCTTGCCGGCGCGCAGCAGGCGGCCCTTGGGATCCGGGCCGGCGTAGCCCAGCGCGTCGGCCGCCGCCTTGACCCGCTCGCGGACTTCCTCGCGCACGATTTCGGGACGGCTGAAGACATTGGAGGCAGTGCCGTGCGATACGCCCGCGGCTTTGGCGATGTCCGCCAGCCGGATGGGTCTCCTGCCGCCTTCGGTGAGTGATGCCATTTGTTTGTCTCCAGGACTCCTGTCCAACAGTATCGCCAATTAACTAACACCTTCGTTGGATCGATTCAAATTTTTGCTTGACATTTATGGTGCGACGCATATTCTTTGAATCGATCCAAGAGCGTTTTTCGTCCGCTGATTGGATCGATACAAGAGGAGAGTGCCATGCACCCCGTCAATTATCTGTTCGAGGACATTTACCGGAACGACTGGAGCATCCGCTCGAACGCGGAGGCCGGTAAGGGGCGCGACAGGACCGGTCCGTGGATTCGCGACCTGCGTTTCCTCGTAGGACGCAAGTGGAGCTGATCGGCGGCCTATTTTTTGTGCCCGCTGATTGGATCGATTCAAAAAGCTAGAGGAGATTAAGCCATGCACCCGATCAAGCATCTGTTCGAAGACATCTATCGCAATTATTGGGGCATCTCGCCGGCCACCGAACGGCCGGAGCGACGGCGTGTGGTCAAGACGACCAAGCGCGACGGCCAAGTCCGGCCCGAGCGTCCGCGCGACTGACAGAACTGGCGAACCTGGCTGCCGCGTCAAGGGCGCGGGCGCACCAGCGCCGAGGCGGCCATCACCAGCCAGCCGCCGATGAGCAACGTGCCGCCGATCGGCGCCGACATCGGGAACAGCCGCGAGCCAAGGAAGTCGCGGGCCAGAAGATCTCCCGAGAACAGCAGAAGCCCGACGAGAAGGATGAGGCTTCCGGTTCGCAGGATGCTATTTCCACCGAGCAGCCCGACGACAAGGAAGACCGGCGCATGCATGAGCAGGAAGGACGCGGCCGTACCGACGAAAGCGCCGCCGAGATGCGCCGCCGCCGCCGAAAGCGCCACGCCGGTTGCGCCGCATAGGCCGCCGGCAAGAACCAGAATGCGGCCGCCTGCCGCGTGTTCATCCGTGCTCATTTCCACGCCTCCATGATTCCTGGCGACCGCCTGAGATAGTGCCGCGAACCGTGTCAGGATTTGCCGGCTTCCGCCAGCATGTCGCGTTCGCGGCGCGACTGGACCAGCCAGTTATAGGCCGCTCCGCCCGCCATCAGAACGGATGTGCCGAGAAACACCGAGCGCATACCGAAATGGCCACCGGCGAAGCCGCCGAGCAACGGCCCGGCGACCTGCCCGACATATTGCGCCGAGATCGACAAGCCCAGCACATTGCCGCCGACGCCGTCGGGCACATTGTGGCGGATGACGCTGGTGATGCAGGGCAAAAGACCGCCAAGCGCCAGGCCCATCAGGAAACGCAGGCCGACGAGCTGCCAGCCTTGCGTGGCGAAGGCCTGCGGAATCAAGAGCAGCGCCGAGACTGCGAGTGAGGCAACGATGACGTTCCAGTGGCCGATACGGTCGGCGAGCTTGCCGAGCCGCGACGCCGACAGGATGGCGCCGAGCGCTGCCGCCGACATGACGATGCCGGAGACAAGCGTGACCTGGCTCTGATCTTCGATGAGCTGTTGGACATAGACGGTGATGATCGGCTCGATCGACATGGTGGCGAAACTCAACAGCATGCCTGTCGCCAGCATGGCGACGACGGGGCGCTTGTCGGGAATCTGCGACCAGCCGCCTTTCGCCTTTTCTTCTGACGCGGCCTTGGCGGCAACCGGGCGAGGGGCCTCCTTGATCAGCAAGGTGGTTGCCAGAAAGGCCAGGAAAATGACGCCGCCGGCGAGCAGGAATGTGGCCCGGATGCCAATCAGCGGCGGCAGCGCGCCGCCGAGCAGCGGACCGACCAGGGCACCGGCCGTGATTCCGGCCGACAGCACGCCCAGCGCCCAGCCCGAGCGATCCTTCGGCGTCTGCATGGCAACCAGGATGGTCGAGCCCGAAGAATAGCCGCCGGCAAAGCCGATCAGCAGGCGCAAGAACACCAATTGCCAGACAGTCTGCACCATGCCGGTCAGCGACATGCACAGCGCCATGCCGAAACTGGCGCGCACCAGCATCAGTTTGCGGCCGTAGCGGTCGCCTAGCCGGCCCCATAGGGGTGCCACCAGCGCGGCAGCAAGGAAGGTGGCGCCGTAGGCGATGCCCGACCACTGCACGATCGCCGCATGGCCCTCGGCGCCCAACTGCTCGACGTAGAGCGGCAGGAAGGGCAACAGCAGCGTCATCGCTGCGAGCGTGCTGAACGAGCCGGCCAAACACACGGCGAGATTGCGACGCCAGTGGACGTTATGCGTGCCTTGCGTGGCGAGGGTGGCGTCTTGCGGCATGTCCTGTCCTGCCGGCCAGCTTGCATGAAAACTTGCTGCGGATACCATTTTGGGATACCAAGCTGGTATCTGTCATGAACGCAAGCCTCGTCGCTGTCAATGCGGGCCTCTCCAACATGATCGACAAAGGCCGGCGTGATCGGCCAACGCTGGCCAGTGACCCGATTGCCGGAACAAATGACCTGAACGGAACGCCAATGTCGCAGATGCAGAACGTCGAAAAGCAGCTTCGCGAAATGATCCTCGGGCTCGAGATCGGTCCCGGCGAGCGGCTGACAGAGCGCTGGATCGAAAGCCGCTTCGGTGCCTCGCGCACGCCGGTCAGGGCGGCCTTGCTGCGGCTCGAGACCGAAGGCCTGATTTGCCGCGACGGCCGCGGCTGGACGGTCTCGCCTATCAATCTCGCCGAACTCGAGCAGATCGCCGTCTATCGCGAGGCGGTCGAGGTCGCGGCGCTCAGGCTGACTTGTGCCTTGCAGGACAGGAGCGCCGTCGAAATCATCGAGGCGATGCTCGATTCCTGCGACGACCAAACCCCGCGCGAGGAATGGCATCGCGTCGGCATGGATTTTCATATCGAGTTGGCACGCCTGTCAGGCAACGAGTTCCTGTTCAGAGCGGTTCGCGACGCGATGACGCGCCTGTCGCGCGCCCGCTGGCTCGAGGTTCGCGACGAGGCAGCGCTCAGCCGCGCCTGGGCCGAACACCATGCCATTCTGTCGGCGGTGCGGGCCGGCGACGCCGATGGGGCCGCCCGCCTGGTTTCAGCCCATATCGTCGGCAGCCGCGACCGGCTGGTGACGTCGCTGCGCAACGACCGGCGCGGCCTGCGCGCCAGGGGATTTGCCGTCGTCGCTTGAGTGCGGATCGGCGGCCATTGATCACGAAAAAGGCAGATGAGCGAAGAAAGCTACTTTCGGTCTCGCTTCGCAAATGCCGATGGCGTAAGAGCGGCGATGGAAAACAACCGATTTGACACACCCGTGACCGTCAAGGGCGCGGCGGGAAGCAACCAGCTCTTGCGTACAGCCCGCGAGGCTTCCGACTACCTCCTCAACAATTGGCCCGGCAAGCGCAGCCCCAAGCACCGCGAAGCGCTGCAGGCCTGTCATGATGCGCTGGCCGGCGACAAGCCGGCCATGAACGCAAGACGGGCCTTCATTGCCGCCGCCCGTGAAGTGAACGTCTTCGTCAGCGACAAGGCGCCGGCCTGAGGCATAGCGGGGACTTGACCGAGACCCGGGCCACCTGACAGGCCTGATATCATCACTCGGCCGTTTCGGTGTTGGTCTGGGGCTCGCTTTCGCCCTCGGGCTTCGAGCGCTCCTTGGCCGCGACCTTGGCAGCCTGCTTTTCCGCCTTCTTGGCAGCCTTCTGCCGGTCGCGTTCCTTGCGTTCCTGACCGTAGTTCGGTGCTCGTGCCATATCGTTTCCTTTCATTGTGCTTGGCCTTTGCCTAGGAGCATTGGACCGCAAACACAACACCGCAAGGCACGATCGGCTCCATATCTCGGCGCTGTCCGGAGAGCCCGACTTTTCAGGCGCCGTCCCGGTCGAGGACGAGATCGGCCGGCCCGAACCGGTCCTTTGCCGTGAATTGCTGGTGCCAGTAGGGATAGAGCACGGGCGGCCTGCTGACCACGTCGAGCCGTGTGCGCTCCTCATCGGCAAGCACAAGGCTTGCAGCGGCGATATTGTCTTTGAAATGCGCTTCGGTTCGTCCGCCGATCACCAGCGAACTGACAGCGGGCCGGCCGAGCAGCCAGGCAAGCGCCACCTGCGCCGCCGACACGCCGTGGTTATTGCCGATATCGATCAGCGCGTCGACGATCCGCCACAGCCGGTCCTCGTCGCGGATCGGCGGTTCCGACCAGCCGCTGAGCTGGCGGGCGGTCGGCTGGTCACGGTGGTATTTGCCGGACAGCAACCCGCCGGCAAGCGGGCTCCAGACCAGCACGCCGAGCCCCTGGTCGACCGAGATCGGCAACAATTCATACTCGGCCTCGCGCGCTTCCAGCGTGTAATGGATCTGCTGGGTGACGAAGCGCGGCTGGTGATGACGGTCGCTGATCCCCAGCCCCTTCATAACTTGCCAGCCGGAATAATTGGAGCAGCCGACATAACGGACCTTGCCCTGCGCGACCAGCGTGTCGAGCGCGGCGATGGTTTCCTCAAGCGGTGTCAGGCCATCCCACTCGTGCAGGAAATAGATGTCGATGACATCGGTCCTGAGGCGCTTCAGGCTCCTCTCGCATTCGCGGATCAGATGGTAGCGCGACAAGCCTTCATCGTTGGGGCCCTTGCCGATCCGCATGCGCGCCTTGGACGCGATCAGCACGTCGCCCTTGCGCTTGCCTCCGAGCGCCTCGCCGATGATCTCTTCCGACACCCCGTTCGAATAGACGTTGGCGGTGTCGATGACATTGACGCCGGCATCGATGCAAAGGTCGATCATCCGGCGCGCCTCGTCGAGGTCGGTCTTGCCGACCGCCGAAAACGCGCCGCCGCCGCCGAACGTCATGGTGCCCATGGTCAGCGTCGAAACCTTCAGCCCGGAACGGCCGAGAGTGCGGTATTCCATGTCGTATCCTCACGATTTATCGGGAAAGGGCGTTGCAAACGACAGCCCTCAATGAACCGGGTATTTGTAGGATAATTCGTTCCGCTTGTCGCCCGTTCCGCATGGCAAGCTCGATCACATCTTCCGGATTGAACGCACAGCCAGCGCAGTAGTGGCTGCAATAAAACCGTCATTGCCGGCCTATACTAACATCGGTCCAGCGCTTCGATTTCCGGCCGCCGGGCCGGGCGGCAGAGCGCCTGACAGCGGCCGGCAAGGCCTGTAAGCGGAGCAGCGCAAATGACCGAGATAAAACAGAATTCCCCGGCCAGGGACTGGCTGGAAGCGGAACTCGCCGACACGCTCGATGAAGACTATGAGCTGGAAATCTCGGAGCCGGCGCTGTCGATGGAGATCGCCAAGATCTACAAGAATGCGCATCCGCCATCGATCGACCGCCTGCAGTATTTTCGCGATCTCATCACGCTGCAATCCGAATTGATCAAGCTACAATCCTGGGTCGCCTATCACAAGAAGAAGCTCGTCGTGGTCTTCGAGGGCCGCGACTCGGCGGGCAAGGGTGGTGTTATCAAGCGCATCACCCAGAGGCTTAATCCGCGCATCTGCCGCGTCGCAGCACTTCCGGCGCCGACCGAGCGCGAGAAGTCGCAATGGTATTTCCAGCGCTACGTTCCGCATCTGCCGGCCGGCGGCGAGATCGTGCTGTTCGACCGCTCCTGGTACAACCGCTCGGGCGTCGAGCGGGTAATGGGCTTTGCCCAGCCGGATCAGGTCGAGGAGTTCTTCCGCGACGTTCCGGATTTCGAACGCATGCTGGTCCGCTCAGGCATTACGCTTGTCAAATACTGGTTTTCGATCACCGACGAGGAGCAGCAGATGCGCTTTTTGATGCGCATCCATGACCCGATGAAGCAATGGAAACTATCACCGATGGACCTCCAGTCGCGCGTGCGCTGGGAGCAGTACACCAAGGCCAAGGAAGAGACCTTCGCCCGCACCAATATCCCGGAAGCCCCGTGGTTCATCGTCGAGGGCAACGACAAGAAGCGGGCACGGCTGAACTGCATTGACCATCTCCTCAAGCAAATGCCCTATGAGGAGGTGCCGCACGAGGAGATCACACTGCCGGAGCGCGTCTTCAATCCCGAATACGAGCGCCAGGTACTGCCGCGCGAACTGTATGTGCCGGAGAAGTACTGAGGCAGGGCTCCCTTCTCCCCGTCACCATACGGGGAGAAGGTGCCGGCAGGCGGATGAGGGGCGGCGCCAACCTCGACAATTGAACCCGCTCAAATCACTTCGTGGACTAAACTTATTCTGACGTCATATTGCCCTCGGGGGTATTGTCCGGCAGCGTAATCTTTGATCGCTTGCGCCGCCCCTCATTGCCCTGCCGGGCATTTCTCCCCGTATAGTGACGGGGAGAAAGGGGCCTGCACCAAAGGTTTCGCCAATAGCGCAGACAAAAACGCCCACGCTACTTCCTAATCGCGCTCGATGATGACGTGCGTGGCCTTCGGCGTCGCGACCTGCTCGCTGCAGCGATAGCCGAGCTTGGGCATGTCGATGCCGGCAAAAAGGCTCTCGCCGGCGCCTAGCAGGACCGGTGAGATCGCCAGATGCATTTCGTCGATGAGCTTTTCCTGGAGATATTGCCGGATCGTGGCGACGCCGCCGCCGAGCCGTACATCCTTGCCGTCAGCCACTGCTTTCGCCTTCTCCAGCGCCGAATGGATGCCGTCGGTGACGAAATGGAAAGTCGTGCCACCTTCCATGACGATGGGCTCACGCGCATGGTGCGTCAGCACGAAGACCGGCACGTGGTAGGGTGGGTTGTCACCCCACCAGCCTTTCCAGCTGTCATCCGGCCATTCGCCGCGGATCGGCCCGAACATGTTGCGGCCCAGGATCCATGCGCCGACATTTTCGAAGCTGCGCGCCGCGAACGCCTCGTCCGTGTCCGTGGTCCCGCCATCCTTGCCGAGGACCATCTTGCGGAAGGTGCGGGTGCCGAACATCCATTCGTGCAGGGCCTCCCCGCCAATACCCAGCGGATTCTTCAGGTCTTGGTCGGGACCGGCGCCGAAGCCGTCGATCGACAGGGTGAAAGCCTTGACGCGAAGTTTGGACATGAGAGCCTCCATAACTAGTTGCATTTTGCAATCGGTTATTGGGTAGCTTATCTGATTGCAAATTGCAAGCGGTATTTACGGCCGCCTCTGTGAGTTGACGATGGATAGCATCGTGGGACGACAGCCGCCGGGACGAAACCAGCCTCTCGTCAGCCACGGTCGCCGCTACTCGCTCTCGGCCCGGCGACAAGCTCACGTTTCAACAACGTCAGCATGGTTCTGGCAAGTTGATCGGGAGCCTCGCAATTGGCTGAGACACGATAGTAGCGGCTTGCATCAAAGCCTAACCCAACCGCCAGCAAATCAACTCTGCCGGTTGTCTCGAGCTGCCGAACCACATGAATGAGATGATCGTCGAGATAGCGCGGGCCGTTTGCTAAAAGTGTGGCATCGTCGACCGGCGCGCCGTCAGACACGACAAGCAGTATTTTACGGGATTCAGGACGTTCCAGCAGCCGCCCGGCCGCCCACTCGATGGCTTCGCCATCGACATTCTCTTTGGGCAGGTCGGGTCGCAGCATCGGCTTGAGGGCATGGCCTATACTGCTCTGGCGCTTGTCGCCAGCCTCCCTGTAGATGATATGAAGCAGGTCGTTCAGTCTTCCCGGATTGGCGGGCCGGCCATCTTCATTCCAGATGCGTCTTGATTCTCCGCCGCGCCAATTGCGCGTTGTGAAGCCCAGGAGTTCGACCTTGGGGCCGAGCGTGCGCAGGAATTCCTGAACAATGTCGGCGGATGCAGCCGCGTACAGAATTTTCTGGCCGCGCATCGAGCCGGATTGATCGAAGAGGATAGAAACGACCATGTCATCGAGGTCTGATTCCGAGAGGCTGTTTCGGACCTCTGCCGCTATATCCGCCGCCAGGATATGGTTGTTCGTCTTCCACCCGGCGAGACCGCTTTCCAGCTCGATCCATGCGGCGTCGAGCGCGGATTTTTGCTTGTCCGAAATTCGACCAATAGCGCTGGACAGCTTGGAACTCGGCACAGTCCAGTCATAAAGCGTGACGTACGCGTGATACCCAAGCGTATCCGTGTCGCCGCGTGGTTTAGGGCCAAACACCGTTTTGAAATGCTTGCCCAGCCCCCACAACAACGTCTGCTACCCCTTCAGCATTTCAGCCACTTCCGGCGCGAAATAGGTCAGGATGCCGTCGCAGCCGGCGCGCTTGAAGGCGAGCAGCGATTCCAGCATCGCCTTTTCGCCGTCGATCCAGCCATTGGCGGCGGCGGCCTTGATCATCGAATATTCGCCCGAGACCTGATAGGCGAAGGTCGGCATCTGCAACTCGTCCTTCAGCCGCCGGATGATGTCGAGATAGGGCAGGCCGGGCTTGACCATCAGCATGTCGGCGCCCTCGGCGAGATCCTGCTCGGCCTCGCGCACCGCTTCGTCGGAATTGGCGTGGTCGATGTAATAGGTCTTCTTGTCGCCCTTGAGCAGGCCGGCGGTGCCGACCGCCTCACGATAGGGGCCGTAAAAAGCGGATGCGAACTTGGTCGCATAGGACATGATCGCTACATCCTGAAACCCATTGGCGTCGAGCGCATCGCGGATGGCACCGATCCGACCGTCCATCATGTCCGACGGGGCAATGATGTCGGCCCCCGCCGCCGCCTGAATGACGGCCGCCGCCGTCACCTGCTCTACCGTTTCATCATTGACGATAATGCCCTCGCGCAAGATGCCGTCATGGCCATGCGAGGTGAACGGGTCAAGCGCGGCGTCGGTGATGATGCCGATCTCCGGGACTGCGTGCTTGATGGCGCGGGTGGCACGGTTGATGATGTTTTCCGGATCGAGGATGTGCGAACCGGTCTGATCGCGCAGGCCGAGCTCCACATTGGGGAAAGTGGCGATCGCCGGAATGCCAAGCTTAGCCGCGCGCTCAGCCTCCTTGACAACGAGGTCGAGCGACAGGCGGAACACGCCGGGCATGGCGGCGATCGGTTCGCGCACTTGTCTGCCGTCGACGACGAAGATCGGCCAGATCAGATCGTCGACCGAGAGCCGGTTCTCCTGGACAAGGCGGCGCGACCAATCGGCCTTGCGCATGCGCCGCAGCCGCCGGCTGCCGGTGATCTCGTCGACGCTGCGCGCGCCGGCAGGCTTTGCAGGGGTGAATTTGTTCATCGCAAAAACTCCGGATCGGCGGCTTTTACCACGAGCCTTCCCCGCTGACCAATGCGACACGATTGTGCCAGTGCTGGTTCAAAACCTTACTCTGGCGCGCCGTTGCCGGACAACACCTGCGCCGCGCCCCGCATGGCGACGCGGAATGCCTCGTCGAAGCTGACGCCGCGCACTTGCCATTTGTAGCTCTTGCCCTTCATGGCAAGCCGCCAATCGGCGATCCAGCCCAGTTCCTTGTCGCTCCAGACGATGCTGCCGGCGAGCGCCTGATCGGCACCGGCTTTTCGGGCAAGCTGGTCCAATGTCGCCATGTCGGCATGGCTGAGGCTTCGGTCGTCCAGCTTTGAGGCGGAGAGCAGCGACGCTGCCGGAAATACAATCCGCATGACCAGTGGACCGGTGGCATTGGCAAAGGATTCGCGCATCGCCGCTCCGCGCTGATCGTCCGCGGTCAGCGCGAAATGTCTCGCGCCTTGCTCCGCGCTGAGGAAAATTGCCAAGCGTGGCCGCTCGCCAAGCCATGGTTTGCTGCCAAGCCCGGCAAGCACGGGATCTATGACTTCGGGCTTATAAAGGCAGGTGAGATCGTGCGGTCGGTCGTGGGTGCCCTGTTCGTCATGGACCGGAATGCCTTCGAGACGATCATGATAGCGGAATTCGGCAACGAAGCTCCCGGCCTTGTCGCGCAACGCCGCCATATCAGGTCTTTTCGGCAGCCGCTGATCGCCGGAGACGCGAACCAGCACCGCATCGAGGCAGGCCTTGAAGCCGATCTGGCGGTTCTCTTCGCCCTGGCCGGTGACGATGGTCTGCGATCGGTAGAGCTCGTCGACGGTTGCGGCCGACACGGGAGAAGTGATCGCGCCGATCAGGCCGACCACCGCAACAGCAAGGCGCGGCAACCAAGACAAGGGTTCAACCTCCGGTTCAAAGAACCAGCTTTAGCACCGGCTGCTGCCAACGGCCAAGCAGCGGGATTGGCCGCCCGCCATTGACGCGGCCATGCGCCACGCTTTAGCACTTCACTCCCGGCGGGGCGCGGGGGAGGGAGTCTCTGGCGATGGATTTTGGCGGAGGCGACGAGATTCGCTTCGAAAGATTGGGCAGGGCCGGCATCGTCACGCTGACGCGGCCGCAGGCGCTCAATGCCGTAACCCACCGCATGGTCAAGGCGCTGGATAAGGCGCTGCGCAGTTGGGAACGCGACGACGGCGTCGATGTTGTCGTCGTCAAGGCCGAAGGCAGGGCGTTTTCCGCAGGCGGCGACATCCTCCACATCTACGAGGCCGGCCGGGCAGGAAAGCCGCCGGTCGAGTTCTTCGCCGACGAATACCGGCTGAACGCCCGCATCGCCCGTTTCAAGAAACCCTATGTCGCGCTGATCGACGGCATCGTCATGGGCGGCGGCGTCGGCATCTCCTTCCATGGCTCGCAGCGGGTGCTGACCGAGAACGCCCAGTTTGCCATGCCCGAAGTCGGCATCGGCTTTTTCCCGGATGTCGGCGCCAGCCATCTGTTGCCGGATCTCGGCGGCAGCTTCGGCATGTATCTGGCGCTGACCGGCAACCGCATCCGCTATGGCAATGCTTTGTGGTCGGGCCTCGCCACCCATACGATCAAGGCGGAGGACCAGGCCGGCTTTCTCGACCGTCTGGCGGAAAGCGGCGACCCGGAATCAGTGCTGCGCGGTTGCTTCATCCCGGCCAGGCGCGAGACCGACAGGCCGACACTGGAGGCCATCGCCCGGCATTTCGCGCAGCCGTCGCTGGCCGATATCGTCGCCAGTCTGGAGCGGGCAGCCACTGCCGACGAGTTCGCGGCAAAGACGCTGGCCACCATCCGCACCCGTTCACCGACCAGCCTGCATGTCGCCTGGCGCCAGATCAGCGCCGGGCAGACGTTGTCGATGGACGAGTGCATGAAAATGGAGTTCCGTATCCTCAACCGCATGCTTGCCGGGCACGACTTCTATGAAGGTATCCGCGCCGCCATCATCGACAAGGGCTCGACGCCGCAATGGCGGCCGGCAGGCATCGATGACGTCAGCGCCGCCGACGTCGACGCCTATTTCGCACCGCTCGGCGAACGGGAACTGAAGCTGTGAGCGAGGTCGCCTCGAGACGCGTGGTGCTGCAGCCCTCGACGGTCGAGGTCATCTTCGCCTGGTTCCAGCGCGTCATCGCCGGCTACTGCCTGCTGTTCGGCATCTTGTACTGGATCCGGCTGATCGGCTTTTACCCCGGCCCGTTGTGGCGCTTCGACCTGATGCCGGTGCACTGGCAGGTGGCGGCGGTGGTGCTGGCGGTGTTTTTTCCATTCGCTGCCGCCGGCCTCTGGATGCTGGCGTCCTGGGGGCCGGTGATCTGGTTCATCTGCGCGGTGACCGAGAGCGTCATGTATGCCGGCTTCCCCGAGCTGTTCGGCCACCGGCTGCTGATCGTCGCCTCGCACCTTGCGGTGGCGCTGCTCTACATCGTGTTCCGCGTGGTGATCTGGATCCAGAAACGGCAAGCCCGGCGATAGCAATTCCGGCCAGGATCGTTGGCTAAATCTTTAGGTTAATTATCCTTGCTCGGGTGACCGTCCGTTAAGCCTCTTTCGAAACCCTTTACCGGTAAGCTCTTGTTAGCCTTGGCGTTTAAGTCGAATTTTATGAGTATTCGATAGTGTCGCGATCAAGGTGAAGAACAAAAAATCACCGGGCGACAAACGAGAGGCAAAGACAATGATCAATTCGCGTCCGGCGGCGAAGACCGCCAACGTATCCGATGACCGCCGCGAGGCGATCCGTTCGCTGTACATGGAATCGCTGCAGCTGGTCGAGCGGCTGCATCGCCGTCTGCTTGATGTGATCAAGGACGAATTCGACCGCAACGGCCGCTCCGACATCAACGCCATCCAGGCGCTGCTCCTGTTCAACATTGGCAATTCGGAGCTGACCGCCGGCGAACTGCGCTCGCGCGGCTATTATCTCGGCTCGAATGTCTCCTACAATCTGAAGAAGCTGGTCGATCTCGGCTTCATCAACCACCAGCGCTCGCGCATCGACCGCCGTTCCGTGCGGGTTTCGCTGACACCGAAGGGCAATGAGGTGGCGGAAGTCGTCGCCGGCCTTTACGAGCGCCATGTCGGCTCGATCGAGCAGGTCGGCGGTATCAACACCGAAGAGTTCAAGCAGATGAACCGCGCCCTGCAGCGGTTGGATCGGTTCTGGAACGATACGATTGCCTATCGGATGTAGTCGCATCCGCCGCAGCAAGATCTGAAGCTGGACCACGGAAGCGCTGCCGCGGAGCAGACCAAAGGCCGGTGCCGAAAAGCACCGGTCTTTCCGTTTCGTCAGGCCTGCCGATCCAAATTCGAGCAACAGCCACGTTGCCGCCATATTCCAATGGAACCGAAGATGCGGGTGATGCTGGGGCCAAAGCCGTGCATTTGTCCTGTGCCCAAGTCACTTCCCATGTGTTTTTACACCGAAGTGATGCGGACCATGGTTGGCTAATTGTTAAGAAGCCAACCCTAGAGTGCGGGCGAGACCGCCCGGTGAGTGGAATTGTAGCAAGAATGTCTGGAACGTCCATGAGAACCAGCCGCCGTTTCTTCCTTTCAGGGGCCTCCGCGCTCGCAGCCGCTATGGTCGCCGGCCGAGCCAGTGCGCAGGATGTGATCGGGGATATCCTGAAATCCTCGGCCCGCGGCAATTGGGACGACCAGTTCGACGCGCGCCCCAGCCAGGGCGGCAAGGTGGCCTCGACGCTGCCGATCTTCAGCCTGCAGACCGTTTCGTTTACCGAACAGGCGGTCGCGCAATACCAGAACATCGTCGCCCAGGGCGGCTGGGAGCCGGTTCCCGACACCAAGAAATTGCAGCTCGGCGTCGATGATCCCGACGTGGTCCCGCTGCGCAAACGCCTGATGATTGCGGGCGATCTGGCGCAGAGCGCCGGCATTTCGACAGCCTTCGATTCCTATGTCGACTCCGCGGTCAAGCGCTTTCAGGCGCGCCATGGCCTGCCCGCCGACGGGACGCTGGGCCAATATTCTTATGCGGCGATGAATGTTTCGGCGCCAATTCGTCTCGGCCAGTTGCAGACCAATCTGCAGCGGCTGCGCGAGCGCGCCGGCACGCTTGGCAACCGTTACGTGCTGGTTGACATTCCAGGCGCCCAGATCGAGGCGGTCGAGAACGATCGCGTCGTGCTGCGCCATACCGCGATCGTCGGCAAGATCGACCGCCAGACGCCGATCGTCAATTCCAAGATCAACGAGATCATCGTCAATCCCTACTGGAACGCGCCGGTCTCAATCGTGCGCAAGGACATCATTCCGCTGATGCGGAAGGACCCCAACTATCTCAAGGACAGCCACATCCGTCTGTTCGCGCCGGATGGCAGCGAGGTTGATCCGCTGACCGTCGACTGGTCGACCGACGACGCCGAGAAGTACCGCTTCCGCCAGGATCCGGGTGCTGGCAACGCGATGGCCTCGGTCAAGATCAATTTCCCCAGCCCGGACGGCGTCTACATGCACGACACGCCGCAGCAGAGCCTGTTTGGCAAGATGATGCGCTTCGATTCCTCGGGCTGCGTGCGCGTCCAGAATGTGCGCGATCTCGTCACCTGGATCCTGCGCGACACGCCGGGCTGGAATCGCCAGCATTTCGAGGCGGCCATCAAGAGCGGCGAAAACGTCCCGGTGCAGGTCACCAATCCGGTGGCGGTCTATTTCCTCTACATCTCGGCCTGGTCGACGGGGCCGGGCGTGGTGCAGTTCCGCGACGACATTTACGGCCTCGACGGGGCCAACGAGCTGCAGATCACATCCGCGCTCTAAGCAGCTGAGTTCATTTGCAAAAAGGCCGCCGGAAGGGCGGCCTTTTTATTGTCGCCGTCGTTCCCTGAGCTTTGCGCATGATTCCGAAAATCGGTTTTCGCCACGGATCATATGCAAACCATGCGGGGCTGTTCAGGAGATCACGCGAAGCCCTGCTGCCGGCCGGCAGGCGAAGAAATAATGTGCTTTCAGGGGGGCTGCCGCAATCCGGCCAGCAAATTTCGCGCTGCAAACGTGGCGGGCCGAAAGCAACTGTGTTAATGGCGCGACAGACCCCGAACCTTGAGGATTTCAGCCCATGGCAACAGCAGCGGCAGTGTCGAACAAATTCGAATCCTTCTTCGAAACCACGCTTGCCGATGCCGACCCCGAGATTTTCGGCGCGATCCGCAACGAACTCGGCCGCCAGCGCCACGAGATCGAGCTGATTGCCTCGGAAAACATCGTCTCGCGCGCCGTGCTCGAGGCGCAAGGGTCGATCATGACCAACAAATATGCCGAGGGCTATCCGGGCAAGCGCTACTATGGCGGCTGCCAATTCGTCGATGTCGCCGAGGAACTGGCCATCGAACGCGCGAAAAAGCTGTTCGGCTGCAACTTCGCCAACGTCCAGCCGAATTCCGGCAGCCAGATGAACCAGGCGGTGTTCCTGGCGCTGCTGCAGCCCGGCGACACCTTCATGGGCCTCGACCTCAATTCCGGCGGGCACCTGACGCATGGCTCGCCGGTCAATATGAGCGGCAAATGGTTCAAGGTTGTCTCCTATGGCGTGCGCAGGGAAGATCATCTGCTCGACATGGACGCGATCGAGAAGACCGCCCATGAGACCAGGCCAAAGCTGATCCTGGCTGGCGGCACCGCCTATTCACGCGTCTGGGACTGGAAGCGTTTTCGCGAGATCGCCGATTCGATCGGTGCCTATCTGATGGTCGATATGGCCCACATCGCCGGCCTGGTCGCCGGCGGCATGCATCCTTCGCCGCTGCCGCATGCCCACGTGGTCACCACCACGACGCACAAATCGCTGCGCGGCCCGCGCGGCGGCATGATCCTTTGCAACGACGAGGATATTGCCAAAAAGATGAATTCGGCCGTCTTCCCCGGCCTGCAGGGTGGACCGCTGATGCATGTCATCGCCGCCAAGGCGGTGGCTCTGGGCGAGGCGCTGAAGCCGAGCTTCAAGATCTATGCCGAGAGCGTCGTCGCCAATGCCAAGGCGCTGGCCTCCAGTCTGCAGGAGACCGGTCTCGACATCGTCTCCGGCGGCACCGACAACCATCTGATGCTGGTCGACCTGCGCCCCAAGAACGCCACCGGCAAGCGCGCCGAGGCTGCCCTTGGCCGCGCCAACATCACCTGCAACAAGAACGGCATCCCCTTCGACCCGGAAAAGCCTTTCGTCACCTCCGGCGTTCGGCTCGGCACGCCGGCCGGCACCACGCGCGGCTTCGGCCAGGCCGAGTTCCGCGAGATCGGCAAGCTGATCGCCGAAGTGCTGGATGGACTGAAAGTCGCCAATCCCGACGAGGGCAATGCGGCCGTCGAGGCAGCCGTGAAGACCAAGGTGGCGGCATTGACGGATCGTTTTCCGCTTTACCCCTATCTTGGCTGACGCAGGGCGTCGTTCCCCAACTGTGACGGCGCCGATCAACTGGGCACGGCGGCATCTCGGAGAGGCTTGATGATGATGCGAATTTTCCGTTTCGCCAGCGTTGGCGCCTTGCTCACCTTAGCCATCTCGCAGCAGTCCGACGCCGCCTTGGCGCAGACCGAGCCGACGCCAGCAGCACCCAAGACAGAGACCTTCGGCAGGTGGTCCACCACGGTGGACGAGGTCAACACCGGTGAGGATGTGCGCAAGACCTGTGCCGCCTCGACGGTCTTTTTCGACGCTAACGGGACCAGCGGCACCCTTACGCTGGCCATCTCGAATGGCGACGTGCTGCCGCCCGAGGGCTATCCGAGCCTCATCATCGCCGTGAAAAACAGTGACTTGCCCAAGGGTGACAACATCCCGGCCGTGTTCCGCGACGTCAACGACAAGATCAAGGCTGGTTTTCATCTTATCGCCGACGGACAGTGGATGATGAACAACAAGCCCGAGACCACGCTTGCCATACTGCGTGCCATGCGCCGTACCAGCGCCCTCGATGTCAGCTTGGCCGACAAGCCGGTCGCGACCATATCGATGGACGGCTTCACCAAGGCCTATCGCTATCTCGGCACGTCCTGCGGCTTCCCGACCGGCGACGTCGCTCCCTGATTGGCGTATTGCCGTCCAACTGATTGCCGCTCTCGCAATTTTCCTCGTGCCTCGCTATCTCTGAGGCGCGATCGGTCATCGGCCATACTTTGCCATCGTGGCAAAAACCTCTAAGCCTTTCGCTCCACGAGAATCGCGAACCGAAGGCTCTCCATGCGCTGTCCCTACTGCCAGTCCGAAGATACGCAGGTGAAGGATTCGCGCCCCGCCGAAGACGGCGCGGCGATCCGCAGGCGGCGCGTCTGCCCGGATTGCGGCGGCCGCTTCACCACTTTCGAGCGCGTACAATTGCGCGACCTCGTCGTGGTGAAGAAGTCTGGACGCAAGGTGCCGTTCGACCGCGACAAGCTGCTGCGCTCGGTCGAAATCGCGGTACGCAAGCGCAATGTCGATCCCGAGCGCATCGACCGCGCGGTGACCGGCATTGTGCGCCAGCTCGAAAGCTCGGGCGAGACCGAAGTGGCTTCTGGGGAAGTCGGCCGACTGGTCATGGAGGCGCTTAAGTCGCTCGACGATGTCGCCTATGTGCGCTTTGCCTCCGTCTACCGCAATTTCCGCGAGGCCAAGGATTTCCACGACGTACTGGGTGAGCTCAAGGGCGACGAGCTCAAAGCTGACGAGCCCAGGGGCGAAGAGCTGAAGAGCGAAGAGGACGCCGGCTGAGCATGGCAGGGTCCGAGCGCGGCACGGCGCAGCAAGAGGTCCTCGATCGCCGCTATACGGCGGCAGCCCTCAGGCTGTCGCGCAAAAATGCCGGCCGGACCTCGACCAATCCTTCCGTCGGCACGCTGATCGTGCGCGACGACGGCGACGGGCCGATGATCGTCGGCAGCGGCGTCACGGCCGTCGGCGGCCGGCCGCATGCCGAGACCGAAGCGCTGGCCGAGGCCGGCGAACTGGCGCGCGGCGCCACCGCCTATGTAACGCTGGAGCCTTGCGCCCATCACGGCCGCACGCCGCCTTGCGCCAATGCGCTGGTCAGTGCCGGCGTGTCGCGTGTG
Organism: Mesorhizobium sp. M1328; assembly: GCF_040318075.1. Lineage (NCBI taxonomy): Bacteria > Pseudomonadati > Pseudomonadota > Alphaproteobacteria > Hyphomicrobiales > Phyllobacteriaceae > Mesorhizobium > Mesorhizobium sp. M1328. Next base: position 401,233 of record NZ_JAMYLO010000003.1, read on the forward strand.
GTTGGCGCTGCCAGCGATCCGGACCCGCGTGTTTCCGGCAAGGGCTATGCAATCTTGCATGCGGCTGGCGTCGAGGTGGTGGAAAAAGTGCTGGCGGCTGAGGCCGCGGAGCAGATGGCCGGCTATTTGATTCGATCTCTGAAAAAACGTCCGGAAGTGATCCTGAAGCTTGCGCTTTCGAGCGACAACAAGATCGGCGTGAGAGGCGAGGGGCAGGTCTCCATCACCGGCGACATCGCCCGGCGCGAAGTCTATCTGATGCGCGCCGAAGCCGATGGCATATTGATCGGCATCGGCACGGCACTGGAGGACGATCCGGCGCTGACGGTTAGGCTTCCGGGACTGGAGAGCCGTTCGCCGGCGCGCATCGTGCTCGACCGTCAGATCAGGCTACCCGAGACTTCGAAACTGGTCGCCGGCGTCGACCGTGTGCCGCTCTATATCGCTGCCTGCGCCGAGGCCGATCCGCACCGGCGCGCCGCGCTCGAACGCGCCGGCGTTCGCTTCATCGGCACTGAGACGTATGAAGGCGATATTGCGCTGCCAGAACTGCTCGAGGATCTGGCGGCGCTCGGCATGGCCAGCCTCCTGGTCGAGGGCGGCGCCAGGGTGGCCAAGGCGTTCCTCGACGAACAACTGGTCGATCGTATCGTGCTGTTTCAGGGGCCGGACGCGATCGGCGAGGGCGGCATAGTATCGCCGATCGATGCCAACAATATCCCGCCGGGATTTCGCAAATTGCGCAACATGCGTTTCGGCGAAGACACATATGCGGAATGGATAAGAGACATCTAGGACCGAACTGATGTTCACAGGGCCAAACTAATGTTCACTGGAATCGTCACCGATGTCGGCACCGTCGCTGCCGTGAAGCCGCTAAGGGAAGGCGTAGGTTTGCGTATCGACACCGCCTACGATCCGCAGACCATTGCCATTGGCGCCTCGATTTCCTGCGGCGGCGTCTGTCTGACGGTAACGGGATTGCCGGAAGATGGCGCCAATGCACGCTGGTTCGAGGTCGAGGCCTGGGAAGAGGCGCTCAGGCTAACGACCGCGATGGGCTGGAAATCTGGCACGCGCATCAACCTGGAGCGGGCTCTGAAGATCGGCGACGAGCTTGGCGGCCATATCGTGTCAGGCCATGTCGACGGCATGGCCGAGATCGTGGCCCGCAAGGAAGAGGGTGACGCCGTGCGCCTTACCCTGGAAGCACCGCGCGAGCTTGCCAAATTCATCGCCCCCAAGGGTTCCGTCGCACTCGACGGCACGTCGCTCACCGTCAACAAGGTCGAAGGCACCCGCTTCGACGTGCTGTTGATCCACCATTCGCTGACCGTCACCACCTGGGGCGAACGCCAGGTCGGCGACCGCGTCAATCTCGAGATCGACACCATGGCCCGCTACGCGGCGCGACTGGTGGAGGCGGCTAAAGAGGGGCTTTGAGGCGCTCGTCCATAAAGCCCATTCCCTGATGCGACCGCCGCCGGGTTGGCCTTGAAAGTTCGTTCGGCAATCTTCCGCTTGCGATCAAACCGGCTTCGGCCTAAGTCACCGGCGATCCCCGGAGACATCTATGGCAGGCACATCCCAACACGGCAAAGCGTTCATCCGTCCGAAGAAGAAGGCCCACCTTCTTGTCATCGAGGCGCGCTTTCACGACGACCTTGCGGACGCGTTGCTCGAAGGCGCGACCAGCGCGCTCGACGAAGCGGGCGCGACATACGATGTCGTCACCGTTCCTGGCTCGCTCGAAATCCCGGCGGTGATTTCCTTCGCGCTCGACGGTGCCTCCGAAGGCGGGACGAACTATGACGGTTTCGTCGCCCTCGGCACGGTGATCCGCGGCGACACTTATCATTTCGATATCGTCGCCAATGAATCCAGCCGTGCCCTGATGGACCTGTCCGTGCAGGATTCGGTCTGCATCGGCAACGGCATCCTTACCACCGAAAACGACGAACAGGCCTGGACACGGGCCAGGCGTTCGGAAGGCGACAAGGGCGGCTTTGCGGCGCGTGCGGCGCTGACAATGATTGCGCTCAAGCAGCAGTTGGGAGAGCGATCGTGAGCGAACCCGCTGCGCCCGGACAGCCTGCGGTTCGTCACGCCAACAAGCGTGGTGCTGCCCGTCTGGCCGCCGTGCAGGCGCTCTACCAGATGGACGTCGCCGGCAGCGGCGTATTTGAGATCACCGCTGAATACGAGGCGTTCAGGCTCGGCAAGGAAGTCGACGGCGCGCTCTATCGCGAAGCCGATGCGCAATGGTTTCGCGCCATTCTTGCCGGCGTCGTCGAGCACCAGAAGACCATCGATCCGATCATCCGACAGGCGCTGACCGAGGACTGGCCACTGTCGAGGCTCGATTCGACACTGCGCGCCATATTGCGCGCCGGCGTCTACGAGCTGATGCAGCGCGAGGACGTGCCGGTGGCGGTCATCGTCTCCGAATATGTCGACATCGCCAAGGCATTTTACGAAGAAGACGAGCCGAAACTGGTCAATGCGGTGCTTGATCGCGTGTCGCGCCGGGTGCGTGGCGAGGGCCGCGGCAAGGACGCCTCATGACTGCTGTCGTCGCCGTTGAGGCCGGCAAGGAAGCGCGTCGTACCGCCTTCATCCTCGCAGCCTCGCAGGCGATCATCGGCTCGGCCGCACCCATCGCCATTTCCATGGGCGGATTGGCCGGGCAGTACCTGCTCGACGCCGACAAGTCGCTGGCAACCGCGCCGATCACCGGTTTCAATGTCGGCGTGGCGCTCGGTTCCCTGCCGGCAGCGGCGATCATCCGCCGGCTCGGCCAGCGCGACGGCTTCATGATCGGCACGGCGGTCACAGCGCTTGGCGGCCTGGTCGCCACGCTGGCGCTGTTTCATGCCAGCTTCTGGCTCTTCGCTTTCGGCCTTGCCGTGATCGGGATCGGCGGCGCCTTTGTCCAGCAGTTCCGCTTTGCCGCCGCCGACAATGCTCCGCCTGAATTCAAGGCGCGCGCCATCTCCTTCGTGCTGGCCGGCGGCATCGTCACCGCCATCCTTGGGCCGCAGATCGTCATCTTCACCGGCGAACTGTTCTCGCCGGTGAAGTTTGCCGGCTCGTTTGCGTCCATCCTGGTGCTGGCGGCGGTCGGCGCCGCCATTCTCTCTTTGTTGCGCATCCCGGCCAAGGCAACCGACAAGGTGGAAATCGCCGACAGCGACGCCCGGCCGCTCTCAGAAATCGTCACCAGGCCGCGCTTCGTCGCGGCGCTGTTTTGCGCCGTCGGCAGCTACGCGCTGATGAGCTTCGTCATGACCGGAGCGCCGCTGGCCATGGTCGGCTGCGGCCTGTCGACCGACGACGCCACGCTCGGCATTTCCTGGCACGTCATGGCGATGTTCGCGCCGAGCTTCTTTACGGGGTCGCTGATCCATCGTTTTGGCGCGGAGCGGATCGTGGCCATCGGCCTGGTGCTGCTCATTGGCTGCGGTATAGTCGCGCTGTCGGGGTTGGCACCGTGGCAGTTCTGGACGACGCTGATCCTGCTCGGCCTCGGCTGGAACTTCAGCTTCATCGGCGCCACCGCCATGGTGGCCGACAGCTACCAGCCGTCCGAAAAAGGCAAGGTCCAGGGGTTCCACGATTTCGTCCTGTTCGGCTCCGTCGCCTTCGCCTCACTGATGTCGGGGGCGGTCTACAATGCCTGGGGCTGGGAGATGCTGAACTGGATGATTTTCCCGGTCGTCGTGCTGTGCTTCGTGGCACTGGGCGTGTTGAAGATGACGGGCTTGCGCGCGGCCAACTGACGTCACGCTGTCGGGACGGCGCGGCAGCGGAGTCACTCGCATTCGAACAAAATTATTGCGCCCATCCCTCTTCTTATGAAACCGTGTACCCCGACGGGGCATCGAAGCCATGCTCATATGCGGCAGCCGTATTCCGGTTCACAGCAAGGGATTTGTGAGATGTTTTCAATCAAGGTTCTGGCCGGTGCTGTACTGGCGCTCGGCATCACGGCAGCCTCGGCAAGCGCCCAGGTGGTGGTGTCGTCGAAGATCGACACCGAGGGCGGTGTGCTCGGCAACATCATCCAGCTGGTGCTGAACGCCAATAATATCCAGACCACCGACCGCATCCAGCTCGGCGGCACGCCCGTGGTACGCAAGGCGATTACAGCCGGCGAGATCGACATCTATCCGGAATACACCGGCAACGCCGCCTTCTTCTTCGAGAAGGCCGACGATCCGGTCTGGAAAGATGCCGCCAAGGCGTACGAGACTGCCAAGAAGCTCGACTACGACGCCAACAAGATCGTCTGGCTGTCCCCGTCACCGGCCAACAACACCTGGGCGATCGCCCTGCGCAAGGAGGTCGCCGAGACCAACAAGCTTGTGACGCTGTCCGACTTCGGCAAATACGTTTCGGGCAGCGGCAAGGTGGTGCTGGCGGCCTCCGCCGAGTTCGTCAATTCGGCGGCCGCGCTGCCCGCTTTCCAGACGACCTATGGCTTCACACTGAAGCCGGACCAGTTGATCACGCTGTCGGGCGGCGACACGGCGGCGACCATTGCCGCTGCGGCCAACCAGACTAACGGCGCCAACGCCGCCATGGTCTATGGCACCGACGGCGGCATCGCGCCTTCCGGCCTCGTCGTGCTTGAAGACGACAAGGGTGTGCAGCCGGTCTATCAGCCGGCGCCGATCATCCGCGAGGCGGTGCTGAAGGAGCACTCGGAAATCGAGACGCTGCTGAAGCCGGTCTTCGCCAAGCTCGATCTCGTCACGCTGCAGGAGTTGAATGGCCGCGTGCAGGTTGGCGGCGAGCCGGTCAAGGGCGTCGCTGAGGACTTTTTGAAAAAGAACGGCTTCCTGAAGTAAGGCGATTCCGGCGCGCCGCTTTCGAGGTGCGCCGGATCGGCCGATGGGGGAGGGCGTGCGCATCCGGTTCGACAAGCTCGGCGTGGTCATCGCGGCGATATCGGCCTATGCGGCTTTTGCGGCACCATTCGCCACGTTCCGCGCCAATCGCATCGTACCCGGCGAGGCGCGCTCGATCCTCGAATCTTTGCCTGCGGCGGTCGGTCCGCTATTGATGGCGATTGTTGTCGCAGCGGCGCTCATTGCATTGCTGAAAACGCCGCTTGCTCTGCGCCTCGCCGCCAGTGTGGTTGCACTTGCGGCGCTGACGCTGCTGATCGGCGTTGCCGGCAGCTTCCTGACGCCCGCCGGCAACACCTTCGCCCGTATCTCGCCGGCTTCGGGCTTCTGGCTGCTTATCTTCGCCTTTACGCTTCTGCTCGCCGACGTGCTTACAAGGCTGAACCTGTCGCCGCAGGCACGGGTCGGCGTGCTTGTTGTCGCCGCAGCGGCGATCGGCCTGCTGCTGGTCTCGGGGAGCTGGAACAGCCTGTCGATCCTCAAGGAATATCTCAATCGCGCCGATAGTTTTTGGGCGGAAGGCTCCAAGCACGTGACGCTGGCGCTGGGTTCGCTGGCGGCAGCAGTGATTATCGGCCTGCCGCTCGGCATCCTCTGCCACCGCGTCGAGAAATTGCGGGCCGGCGTGCTCAACGTGCTGAACATCATTCAGACCATTCCTTCGATCGCTCTGTTCGGCCTCTTGATAGCACCGCTCGGCTGGGTTGCTTCGCATGTGCCGGGAGCTGCCGCGCTCGGCATTCGCGGCATCGGCACGGCGCCGGCTTTCGTCGCCCTGTTCCTCTATTCGCTGCTGCCGGTTGTGGCCAACACCGTGGTCGGCCTTGCCGGTGTGCCGCGTGCCGCCAACGACGCAGCGCGCGGCATGGGCATGACCGACCGCCAGCGGCTGTTCGGCGTCGAGTTTCCTCTGGCCTTCCCGGTGATCCTCACCGGCATCCGCATCGTGCTGGTACAGAATATCGGCCTCGCCACGATTGCCGCGTTGATCGGCGGCGGCGGCTTTGGCGTGTTCGTGTTCCAGGGCGTCGGCCAGACGGCGATGGACCTGGTGCTGCTCGGTGCCGTGCCCACGGTGGCGCTGGCCTTCGCCGCCGCCATCATCCTCGATGCGTTGATCGAACTGACCGCCAGCAAGCGCAGGGTTGAAACGGCATGATCGAGATCGAAGGCATCACCAAGCGCTACGGCGAGACGACAGTTGTCGACGACGTGTCGATAGTAATCGAGCCGCGCAGCATCGCCGTCATCGTCGGCACCTCCGGCTCCGGCAAGACGACGCTGCTTCGCATGATCAACCGGCTGGTCGAGCCGACATCGGGCGTGATCAAGCTCGACGGCGTCGACAACCGCTCGGTACCGGATTATGAGCTGCGTCGCAGCATCGGCTATGCCATCCAGGGCCACGGTCTGTTTCCGCATCGCACGGTGGCGCAGAATATCGCCACTGTGCCGGTATTGCTTGGCTGGGATGCCAACCGCATCAAGGCCCGCGTCGACGAGCTGATGACGCTCTACCAACTCGACCCCGAAGCCTACGGGCCACGCTATCCGCATGAGCTTTCCGGCGGTCAGCAGCAGCGCGTCGGCGTCGCCCGCGCGCTTGCCGCGGAACCCAACGTGCTGTTGATGGATGAGCCGTTCGGCGCGCTCGATCCGATCATCCGCAACAAGGCGCAGGAGGATCTGCTGGCGATCCAGAAGCGCTTCGGCACCACCATCATCCTTGTCACCCATGACATGGAAGAGGCTGTTCACATGGGCGACAAGATCGCGGTGATGGATGGCGGCAAAGTGGTGCAATATGCCGGGCCGGCCGAGATACTGGCAAAACCGGCCAGCGCGTTTGTCGAAACCCTGGTAGGCGCCAGCGAAAAACCGTTCCGGCTGTTGTCGCTTGGCCGGGTCCGCGACGCGGTGGAAAAAGGCACCGCCGAAGGCGAGGCGATCCCCGGTGATGCCAGCCAGCGCGACGCGCTCGCCGAACTCCTGTGGTCGGCCCGCCCGGCGCTGCCGGTGAAAGATACCGACGGCAAGCCGCTTGGCCGCGTCACGGTGGACGGGCTGGTTAAGCGAGCGGCGAGGCCGGCATGAAGGCTTGGCTTCCCTCGCTGCTCAGGCTTGCCCTGGTGGTGGTGCTTATTGCCTTCGTCACCAATCCCGGCTGGTTCGAACCGCTGCTGAAGCCGCTGACCGAGAACAATGCGCCGGTAATCTACAATCAGGGCAGCCTGTTGACGCTAACGCTGCTGCATCTGCGGACCGTGCTGATAGCAACGGTTGCCGCGACAATCGTTGCGGTCGCGCTCGCCATCCTGGTCACCAGGCCAGCCGGCGCCGAATTCCTGCCGCTGTCGCGCAGCCTGGTCAATATAGGCCAGACCTTTCCGCCGGTGGCGGTACTGGCGCTTGCCGTGCCAGCGGTTGGCTTCGGCGAAAAGCCGACGCTGATTGCGCTGTTTCTCTATGGCTTGCTGCCGATCTTTGAGAACACGCTGACCGGCCTGACGACGCTGCCGGCCAACGTCGTCGAGGCGGCGCGTGGCGCTGGCATGACTGGCTGGCAAAGGCTGGTCAAGGTCGAACTGCCGCTCAGCGCGCCGATCATTCTCGGCGGTATCCGGCTGTCGGTGGTGATCAGCCTCGCCACTGCGACCATCGGCTCGACGGTGGCGGCGAGGACATTGGGCGAGGTGATCATCGCCGGCCTGCTGTCGAACAACCTCGCCTTCATCCTGCAGGGCGGCCTGATCGTCGCAGTCCTTGCCGTGCTGATCTATGATGGGCTGTCAGCGGTCGAGCGCTACACGGCTCGGCGCATGGGACGCGAGGCCGAGTAACCTCTCGGGGCGAAGTTCGTTTCTTTCAGCGGCCCGTTGAACGCGCTGGATGGTCGAGCGTCAGTTCGAGCGTGGCGCCCGTCTCGCTGGCGACCCAGCGGCGGCGGATGATGGCGAAATCATGCTGTGTGCCGGCTCTAACCACAGAGACCAAGTCGCCCACAGCGCAATCACTGTCGAGATCGAGGGCTTCGACAGTCTCGGCAATGTCTTGCTTGCCGGCATAATGTCTCGCAATGGCTGTGAGCACGATGATCACTGGCCCACCCGTTGCGCGATCTTCGGGACTCGGCGATTGATGAGTGCGATGCCCCGATCTTTCAGCAGGAGTTCTTGCCATGACCGCGCGTTTCTCCAAGATCGTCATGTGTTTGTGTCTGGCGGCTTTCGCCTTCCTCGTCGCCTTCGGCAACATCACCGACTACGGCTCAAACTTCGCCTCTGTCCAGCATGTGCTGAGCATGGACACGACCTTTCCCGGCAATGCGCTGATGTACCGCTCGATCACCAGCCCGGCCTTGTGGACGGCAGGCTACTGGCTGATCATTATTGGCGAGGCGCTGACCTGTCTGCTCTACCTGATCGCCGCCTGGCAACTCTGGCAGGCGCGCAACGCCAGCGGACAGGCTTTCAACGATGCCAAGAAGTTCGCCATCATTGCCGCCACCATGGGCTTCCTCGTTTGGTATTTCGGCTTCATGGTCGTTGGCGGCGAGTGGTTCGCCATGTGGCAGTCTTCAACATGGAATGGTCAGGAGGCGGCGTTCAAATTCTACATGACCATGCTGGTGGTGCTGGTCTTCGTCATCCAGCCGGACGGCGACCCGCGCAAAGCCTGACGGCCGTTCGCCGATTTCAATCGATCTAACCGGATGGCAGTGTCGACAGGCGTACTGCCGTCCAGCCTTTTGGACGAAACCCGAGATCTTTTGGGCGAAAGCCGGACAAGAACCGAACAATATCTTGACGTTCCGAGCCCTGTTTCGCATAAGCCGCTGCGAAGGGACGGATTCCGGTTGCGGAAAATTCGTCCCCTGTCTCAACGGCCCGGGGAGGGGTTCTTTTGGGCCACCAATCGAGGAAAATTCGGCAATGACCATAATTTCAGCTGTCATCGCCTGCGGTCTGCTTTCAGTCCTTTACGCCATCTGGGCGACACGTTCGGTCCTCGCGGCCGATCAGGGCAATGCACGCATGCAGGAAATTTCCGCAGCCATCCGCGAAGGCGCTCAGGCTTATCTGGCGCGCCAGTACACCACCATCGCCATGGTCGGCGTTGTGGTCCTGCTGCTCGCCTGGTGGCTGCTTTCGATCACCGCCGCCATCGGCTTCCTGATCGGCGCCGTTCTATCGGGTGCCGCTGGCTTCATCGGCATGCACGTCTCGGTGCGCGCCAATGTGCGCACCGCGCAGGCAGCTTCCAACAGCCTCGCTGCCGGCCTCGAGATCGCCTTCAAGTCGGGCGCCATCACTGGCATGCTGGTTGCTGGCCTGGCCCTGCTCGGCGTCTCGATCTACTACCTGATCCTGACCCAGTTCATGGGACTGCAGCCAAACGATCGCGTCGTCATCGACTCGCTTGTTTCGCTCGGCTTCGGCGCCTCGCTGATCTCGATCTTCGCCCGTCTTGGCGGCGGCATCTTCACAAAAGGCGCCGACGTCGGCGGGGATCTCGTCGGCAAGGTTGAAGCCGGCATTCCCGAAGACGATCCACGCAATCCGGCGACCATTGCCGACAATGTCGGCGACAATGTCGGCGATTGCGCCGGCATGGCCGCCGACCTGTTCGAGACCTATGCGGTGACCGTGGTCGCCACCATGGTCCTCGCCTCCATCTTCTTCGGTGGCACCGCCGTTCTCAGCTCGGCCATGCTCTATCCGCTGGCCATCTGCGGCGCCTGCATCCTCACCTCGATCGTCGGCACCTTCTTCGTCAAGCTCGGTTCCAGCGGCTCGATCATGGGCGCGCTCTACAAGGGCCTGATCGTCACCGGCCTGCTGTCGATTGTCGGCCTTGCCGTAGCCACTTCGGCATGTATCGGCTGGGGGGAGATCGGCACCGTCGCCGGCATGGCCATCACCGGCACGAACCTGTTCATCTGCGGCCTGGTCGGCCTTTTGGTAACCGGCCTGATCGTGGTGATCACCGAATATTATACCGGCACCAACAAGCGCCCGGTGAACTCGATCGCCCAGGCCTCGGTCACCGGTCACGGCACCAACGTCATCCAGGGCCTAGCGGTCTCGCTGGAATCGACGGCGTTGCCGGCGATCGTCATCGTCGGCGGCATCATCTCGACATACCAGCTTGCCGGCCTCTACGGCACGGCGATCGCGGTGACGACGATGCTTGGCCTCGCCGGCATGATCGTCGCGCTCGACGCCTTCGGCCCGGTCACCGACAATGCCGGCGGCATTGCCGAAATGGCCGGCCTGCCAAAGGAAGTGCGCCAGTCCACCGACGCGCTCGACGCGGTCGGCAACACCACCAAAGCGGTAACCAAGGGCTACGCCATCGGTTCGGCCGGTCTCGGCGCGCTGGTGCTGTTCGCGGCCTACTCCAACGACCTCAAGTTCTTTGCCGCCAATGGCGACAAATACCCCTACTTCCAGGGCATGGGCGACGTCTCCTTCGACCTCTCCAATCCTTACGTCGTCGCCGGCCTGATCTTCGGTGGCCTGATCCCGTATCTGTTCGGCGGCATCGCCATGACCGCCGTCGGCCGCGCCGCGGGTGCTATCGTCCAGGAGGTGCGCAAGCAGTTCCGCGAGGATCCGGGCATCATGGCCGGCACCTCGAAGCCGAACTATGCGCGCGCCGTCGACCTTCTGACCAAGGCAGCGATCCGGGAGATGATCGTTCCGTCATTGCTGCCGGTGCTGGCGCCGCTGGTGGTCTATTTCGGCGTCCTCCTGATCTCCGGTTCGAAGGCATCCGCCTTTGCCGCGCTCGGCGCCTCGTTGCTCGGCGTCATCGTCAACGGCCTGTTCGTTGCCATCTCGATGACCTCCGGCGGCGGTGCCTGGGACAACGCCAAGAAGTCGTTCGAAGACGGTTTCGTCGACAAGGACGGCCTCAAGCACCTCAAGGGCTCCGAAGCGCACAAGGCCTCGGTGACCGGCGACACGGTGGGTGATCCCTACAAGGATACTGCTGGGCCGGCGGTCAACCCGGCGATCAAGATCACCAATATCGTCGCGCTGCTGTTGCTGGCCGTTCTCGCGCACGGCTAAGCTCAGCCGCTACGACTCAAGACAAAACCCGCGGGATCGCTCCCGCGGGTTTTTCATTGCCTAAGATGTGCCGCTTACAGGGAAGCGAGAGGAACAAAAGCCGATACCGCCGGGGTGGATCAGGTGCCGCCGAGCGTGCTGCCGCCGCTGGCGCCCGGAACACCAGGCGCCAGCTTGCTGGCGCCACTGATGATCTGGCTGAGGAAGTTCTGGTCCTTGCCGCCGGTCGGCGTGGTGCGCGAGATGAAGTCGAACACCTTGCCGTCCTTCAGGCCGTAATTGGCGATCTGGGTGACGCGCCCGTCATCGCCAAAATAGACCGCCAGCACATGCTGATCGACCAGCCGCGGTTTGTCGAAGGCGACATAGCGCTTGCGCGTCTGCGAAATGTAATAAAAGGCCTCGTTGTCGAAGGTCGCCTTCGTCGAGGGAGTGCCGAGCGCCAGCAGCACCTGTTCGCGACTTGAGCCGACCGGCACCAGGTCGATCGCCTGCTGGTCAATGACGTAGCCCTGCGTCAGCGTCTCGCTCGGATTGAGATCGCCGATCATCTTGGACGAATTGCAGGCGGAAAGCGCCGCGGCGATCACCAGCAGCGAAACCGCACCGGCGGGCCTGGGCAGGAAAGTCGACTTGAATTTCAGCGCGCGCAACTACAACTCCATAAGCTGGCCGCAACTTGCGCTGGGCCGCAAAACCGGTAAACCAGCTTGCTTGCCGATGCAACAAGGCCACTTCAACAAACGGTCCCGGGAGACCACCCTCAAATGTTCCAGCGCCTCTTTGGCCGCGAACGTCATGCCAACCGCGCCATCACCGAGGCGCTTTACGCACAAATCGTGGCGGCGGCGCGGCAAACGGTGTTTTATTCCGCCTGGAACGTGCCGGACACGCCGCTCGGCCGCTTTGAGATGCTGTCGTTGCACATGTTCCTGTTCCAGCACCGGTTGCGCGGCGAGGGCGGTGCTGCGGCAGAGGTTGCGCAGGTGCTGATCGACGAGTTCTTCATGGATGTCGAACATTCGTTGCGGGAATTGGGCATTGGCGACGTCGGCGTGCCGAAGCGCATGCGGAAACTGGCGAAGATGTTCTATGGCCGCACCGCCGCCTATGACGATGCGCTGCAACGAAATGACCATGATGCACTTGCCGCCGCCCTTGCCCGCAATGTCAGGCCCGACGCCGGCGCCTGGCCGCAAGCGTCGCAACTGGCACTCTATGCCGCCGATGCATCAAGGCAACTCACGGAACAGCCGACCGAATCTATTGTTTCCGGCACGGTGGCATTTCCCGTGGCCAACGCTTGAGCGACGGCAGGCCGAATGAAGGTGGCGAAGTGGAGGCGAAGATGAGACATCCTGATACCCACAGCCCAGTGTCATTCCGGGCAAATGTCGCCCGGCTGCCGCAAAAGGGGCTGCCGGTGGTGATCGATGCCGACGCCGGGCAGCGCGCCCTGCTCGCCGTCGAGCACGAGCTGCTTTCGGTCGAGAACTATCGCGCCGAACTCCTGGTCGAGCCCTGGAAGCGCAACGGGGTGAAAGTCAGCGGCCATGTCGAGGCCGATATAACGCAGGCCTGCATCGTCACCCTCGACCCGGTCGAGGCGCATATCGACGAGCCGGTCGAGGCGCTGTTCCTGCCGGAGCAATCCAAGCTCGGGCGGCAAGGTTTCGACGGCGGCGGTGAGATCCTGCTCGACGCCGAAGGGCCGGACAGCCCGGAAACCTTTTCCGGCGACGCGATCGACGTCGGGGCGCTTGCCGAGCAGTTCTTTGGCTTGGCGATCGATCCCTATCCGCGCAAGCCCGGTGTGTCTCTGGAGGCAGCCGGCGATGCCGAGCCTGTGGAGAATGAATTCCAGCAGAAGCTCAGATCACTGCTGGGAAAATCCTGATAGCTGACCCAATTTGAGAAAAGTTGGTTGTGCGGCAGCCCAAAACCGTTATTTTCGCCGAACCTTCGCGAGCCCCGTACCTTGGCAAGCCCGCTGGCCAAGCAACCGTGAGATGAACACCGCGTGATCAGGATTTCCATCGATGCCATGGGCGGCGATCACGGGCCAAGCGTGGTCATCCCGGCGCTCATGACTGTCGCCACCCGCCGTCCCGATATACGCTTCGTCATTTATGGGCGTGAAGAAGTGGTACGGCCCGAACTCGCCAAATTCCCCAAGCTGGCGGAGGTGAGCGAGTTCATCCACTGCGAGATCGCGGTCCGGATGGACGACAAGCCGAGCCAGGCACTGCGCCATGGCCGCTGGAAGTCATCGATGTGGAAGGCCGTCGAGGCGGTCAAGGCAGGCACTGCCGACGCCTGCATCTCAGCCGGCAATACCGGCGCGCTGATGGCAATGTCCAGATTCTGCCTTCGCACCATGGCGACCATAGACCGCCCGGCAATCGCGGCGCTCTGGCCGACATTGCGGGGCGAAAGCGTGGTGCTGGACGTCGGCGCCACCATCGGCGCGGATGCGCATCAACTGGTTGATTTTGCAATTCTTGGCACCGGCATGGCGCGCTCGGTTTTCGGCATCGAACGGCCGAGCGTCGGGCTGCTCAATGTCGGCGTCGAGGAGATCAAGGGCCAGGAAGAGGTCAAGGAGGCGGGCCGTATGCTGCGCGAGGCCAACATGGCCTCGATGAACTACCATGGCTTTGTCGAGGGTGACGACATCGGCAAGGGCAGTGTCGACGTCGTCGTTACCGAAGGATTTGCCGGCAATATCGCGCTCAAGACGGCGGAAGGCACGGTCAGGCAGATCGCCGGCTATCTGCGCGCGGCGATGAACCGGACGCTGATGGCCAGGATCGGCTATATCTTTGCCAAGACCGCCTTCGATCGTCTGCGCGAGAAGATGGATGTCGGCCGCTCCAATGGCGGCGTCTTCCTCGGGTTGAACGGCATCGTGGTGAAAAGCCATGGCGGGGCTGATTCGGATGGCTTCGCGGCGGCGATCGAGCTTGGCTACGACATGGTGCGTAACAATCTGCTTGACCGCATCGAAGCCGATCTCGACCTGTTCCATGCCCGCAATCCGAATGCCCAGACAATCCGGAAATCCGACGTCGTCATCGACGCAAAGGAATAGGAAAGAGCATTGATCAGATCAGTCGTGCGCGGCACGGGCGCCGCGCTGCCCCGCCGCATTATGAAGAATGCCGATTTCGAAGGCATGGTCGAGACGTCGGACGAGTGGATCGTCCAGCGCACCGGTATTCGCCAGCGCCACATCGCGGCCGACGACGAGACGACGGCCTCGCTGGGCGAGGCGGCAGCGCGCGCAGCCCTCGACAACGCCGGCCTGACGGCTGACGACATCGACCTGATCGTGCTGGCGACCTCGACGCCCAACAACACCTTTCCCGCGACCGCGGTCGAGATCCAGAACCGGCTCGGCATGCACCACGGTTTTGCCTTCGACCTGCAGGCGGTCTGCTCCGGCTTCGTCTATGCAGTGACGACCGCCGACCTCTATATCCGCAGCGGCTTGGCCAGACGCGTGCTGGTGATCGGCTCGGAAACGTTTTCGCGCATTCTCGACTGGAACGACCGCTCGACCTGCGTTTTGTTCGGCGACGGCGCCGGCGCGATGGTGCTGGAAGCAGGCACGGGGGCAGGCGGCATCGCCGACCGAGGCGTTCTGGCGGCCAGCCTGCGCTCCGACGGCATCCACAAGGACAAGCTTTTCGTCGACGGTGGGCCGTCGACCACAGGAACGGTCGGGCACCTCAGGATGGAAGGCCGCGAAGTGTTCAAGCATGCGGTTGGCATGATCACCGACGTCATCGAGGCGACGTTCGCACAGGCCGGCGTCAGCGCCGCCGATCTCGACTGGTTCGTGCCGCATCAAGCCAATAAACGAATTATTGACGCTTCGGCCAAAAAGCTCGGGATAGAGGAGCGGAAGGTGGTGGTGACCGTCGATTTGCACGGTAATACCTCGGCTGCTTCCGTGCCGCTGGCACTGTCCGCGGCCGTCGCCGACGGTCGCATCAAAAAGGGTGACCTAGTACTGCTTGAGGCGATGGGCGGCGGCTTCACCTGGGGCGCCGTCCTGCTCCGCTGGTAAGTGCCGAACTATCGGGTTCGGGTCCTTGACCTTGACGGATCAATTACTTAGGTTCTGCCGTTGCTTGTATCGATTTATGTTTTTGAGCTGATGGGACGGTTCGTATGGGGGGAAAGACACTTACGCGCGCCGACCTCGCCGAAGCCGTTTACCGCAAGGTTGGGCTGTCGCGTACTGAATCGGCCGAGCTTGTCGAGGCGGTGCTGAATGAGATCTGCGAGGCGATCGTTCGCGGCGAGACGGTGAAGCTGTCGTCCTTCGCGACCTTCCACGTCCGCTCCAAAAACGAGCGCATCGGGCGCAATCCCAAGACCGGTGAGGAAGTGCCGATCCTGCCGCGCCGGGTGATGACCTTCAAGTCGTCGAACGTGCTGAAGAACCGTATCCTGCGCTCCCATCAAAACAGCAAAGCCAAGGGCAGCAAGTAGACGCCCGATCCACTTTGCCGAGAATCATGCTCCAGGCTTCGGTTGAAAAACGAACCCTGCTTTTGCGCTGGGCTTGAATATTGTTTCATAAACCGCTGAAATAAGATGCGATTCGGTAGGCCGGATCGGTATTTGGGTGTGATCCGCTCCGGCGGGACGGAAAGCTGCTCTCTTTGTTAAGCGTGATGTCGCCCGAACCCGGTTCCCGCCTTCGCGATCATGCTCTAGCGTGAGGATTCGCCCATGGACAAGAGCCCTGATGCTTTCCGCACCATCAGCGAGGTCGCGGAGGATCTGGATTTGCCGCAGCACGTGCTGCGCTTCTGGGAGACGCGTTTCAACCAGATCAAGCCGATGAAGCGCGGCGGCGGCCGCCGCTACTACCGTCCGCAGGACGTCGAACTGATCAAGGGTATTCGCCATATGCTCTACGATCAGGGCTATACGATCAAGGGGGTGCAGAAGCTGTTGCGCGAGAACGGCAACCAGTTTCTGATCGCCGTCGGCAGTGGCGACATGGCGGCGGTCGAGGCGATCTCGCAGCGCCGACAGGCTGACACGGTACCGCTGACGCAAGCGGCGCAGCCGCGCGGCCCGGACGACGAAATGCTGGTCGGCCAGCCGAGGGTGAAACCCAGCCGTCGTTTTTTCGGCATCGGCAAGACCGACGAGGAAGGTCCGGTTCCGCCGGACACGTCAAAACTTTCCCGTGACAATCGCGCTTTGCTGCAGGAGGCGCTGTTCGACCTCCTTGAATGCAAGCGCCTACTCGATCAGGTTCGCTAGAGCCCGCCGGGCTGACCGGAACGGTCTTCAGGGTCATGCGTTAGGCTTCCTTCTACAGCTGAAGGAAGCACGTCATGGCATCGCTTTCGAGCATCTCCGACACCGATCTGAACAAGCAGGTCGCGGCCTTGACCAGGGAACTGGCCACCTTGAAGAAAGCCGTGTTGAAGCAGGGCGGCGCCTTTTACGAAGACGGGCGCGATACCGCGTCGGATTATTATTCGGATATCACTGAGCGCCTCGGCGACGCCTTGCCGACAATCAGAAGGCAAGGCCGGGCGATCGAGAAGACCGCCCGAGATCACCCGGCGACGGCGGCCGCTGTCGGGCTGGTTCTGGTCGGGCTGGTCGCCAGTCTGTTCCTCGGCGGCCGGCAGCAACAAGCACCGCGAGGGCGTTCAAGATCGGCACGTTGAGATAAGCAAATGGCGGTGGTCAGCGGACCGCCGCCCTTTTTCGCCGACACGGAAAGCCCGGCAAGAGCGCCGCCCAAGGGCGGAGAGAAGAGGCTTGTTCATGACATCGTTTCCTTTTTGCGCAGGCGGAATTTGAGCGTCACTGATTCAGGTCGGTGACTCGAGCGCTGCGGTTGGGACTATCGCCTTGGAGTTTTTCGGCAGTTTTTCCGGCCTGTAGAATTTTGTTTCCGAACTGTGTCTGCTGACGATCCGGCCAGATGTCAGCTCGCCGGCATCCGCCATTCATTCCGGCGTCGGTTCACGATGCCGTGACGCTATCTTTGATGCTTGGCAAATCACCGGCGAGCGGGCATTCTCCCGATCGTCTCAGGCAACAACATGATTTGATCTAACTCTTTCATCCCACGGAGTTGCCAATGCCCCAAATAGCAAAACGCGAACCTTACTCCGAACTGGCGGCGAGCGCGGTTACGCCTGAACGCAGTGCCGTCCGAACCGCCCGGGAAGCCCGTGGATACAGCATCGAAGAGCTGTCCCTGGCGTGCGGGCTGGCAGCCTATGAGATCGCCGACATTGAAAGCGGCAAGGATGCCGATCCTTCGAAACGTCGGCGTATTGCCTCCGCGCTTCAACTTCCGGAAAGCGCTCTGTTTGACGAAGCCGTGTTGCCTGCCAAAAGGCGATCCGTGTCGTAGCGGCGTACCATGCTTTTATTCCACGAGCTCGCCATGGGTCGCCCTGGCGGGCTTCGTTTTTTCGGCCACGTAGTGGACTTGCCGGCCGCCACGGCGACGCCAGACGGAAATTGCTGGAGATGAGCCTCGAATCCGTTCGCGCCTTCTTCGCCGCCCACGCGCCCGACATTGACGTCATCGTCACGGAGGCAAGCTCGGCGACGGTGCCTCTGGCCGCCGAAGCGCATGGCGTAGCGCCGGCGCAGATTGCCAAGACGATCTGCTTGCGCGCCGGCGACCAGACGATGCTGATCGTGGCCAGCGGGATCTCCAGGCTGGACAATCGCAAATTCAAGGACCGGTTTGGTGGCAAGGCGCGAATGCTGGATGCCGAGCAGGTGCTCGCAGCGACCGATCATCCCGTCGGTGGGGTGTGCCCGTTCGGCCTACCGGCGCCGCTCCCGGTCTACTGCGACATCTCGCTGCGCGCCTTTGACGAGGTCGTCCCGGCGGCAGGCGCGACGAATGCCGCCGTGCGGCTCAGCCCGCAACGCCTGGCCGAACTCGTCGACGCCGAGTGGGTGGATGTGTGCCAGTAGCCATTTATCCGGGTCGCGGGATCCGCTGAGCGTTACCGCTATTCGGTCTTCTGTGGCTCTTCTTTCTTGATCGTCTGAGCGTCCGTGGCAGTCGACATATCGGCCTTCTCGACACTCGCTGTCCTCGTCTGCGTGTCGACCGATGCCTGGACCTTTGAATGCGCGGGGCAATCCGCAGAGGCAGCTGATATGGACATGGTCAGTGCGGCGGCTATTGCGAGGAATGTCTTCATGATCATTCTCCTCTTTCATTGGATATTCGTTGGGAAGATTAGCCCGTCTGGCACCGACCGCAAAATCACATTTGTTCACGCGCGCCCTTGCGTGCACGGAAGCCTACGCTGGACCAATAATTCAAATGGTTGCGCGGATAGTCGCTTGCCGTATCAAAGCCCACCGGCTCCGGCCGGAGGATTTTTGGCGTTAAAAATCTCGCCGCTCAGAGCCAGTCTCAAATCTTCGGCGCTGAGCTGACCACTTTCGAACAAATCCATCACCCTGCGGCCGAGCACTTCTCTGCCTGGATCGCCGTCAGCGAGGCCTAATTCACGGAATCGGGCATCAAGTGCTTTGGTCAACATGGTCAGCTCGGCAGGACAGGTAGCTCCTTGAAGCGACATTGCATCTCTCCCGAAAAAGGCGAAAGGGCGTGTCATCTTCGAAGCGTCCGCTCGCCCTTACAACTGCGGACGACGGCAATTCAACTAGAGCCAACCTTTTTCGAACTCAACATTCGAACGTATTAAAAACGCCGCCCGCGCTCCAATGGGAGGATCCTGCTACAATACGGTATGGCCGTCCGAATAGCGGTTGTCCTCGCGCTTCTTTTCGCCTTCGCCTACGGTTTCGCAAAACTCGTGGAACGTTATGGCAGCGTTGGCGACAGGCCCTCTCCGTGTGAAGAATTGCCCTATCCTGATTGTCCTGACCCAAAAGCTCCTCCCCGGGAAGAAACTAAGCCTTGAGCGTGCGCTTGTTCGTTGGCGGCCTCATGGCCGTGGCAGAGGGGTTCGCCCACCGCCAGCGGAACAACAAGTCCTTTGGCCCGTTTAGGTAAGTAGCCCCGCACGGGAGCATCAAGCGCTGTAGCGGAAGGTTGCCTTGCTGGAGGACTGCTATATGGGAAAGCAACTCTTATCTGCTGCGACAGGAATTTTTCTTTTCGTAGGTATTGGAACTGCCGCCGCCCAGGACGTCATCATTCAGCCCGAGCAAGACATGGTGATCCGGGAGTATGTAAAGAAGAAGCCGATAGCATCCTGAGCCTTCCCGGTGTTGAGCTCAACATTGGCACCGCTCTGCCCGACACAGTCGAGCTTTACGAAGTGCCGGACGTTCAGTACCGCTATGTAGTCGTCGAGGGACGAACCGTCCTGGTGGATCCAGGTACCCGCAAAATTGTTAAGATCTACGACTGATTTTCTGCCTGAAGCCCGCCGTGCCGAAAGACGCGGCGTGCTTGTTTGCGTTCAGCCGCCAATCGCGGTAGCGGACGATGCGCTCGTCGCCATCTTGGCGGCAGGCGTCTTCACGGAAACCGGCGGAGTGAGCTGCCACGTTTCGTTCGCATGCCGCCAGCATCCAGGTTGGGTTCTTCATGCTTGCTGCCATTGATGCTTCCGGCATTCCCGCAAGCAACGAGGGCCGGGCACGTTGCGCTTGCTCGACTTTCCTGACCCCTCCGTCATGATGGGCATCGCTGCCGCCCTGAAAAGTTTCAGGCCAGGCCAACCGCCGGCGTTGAACTAGTCCTTTCCAACCGACGGTTGGTGGACGCATTGCAGCTGATGCGCTTAGGGTTCATTACGATCCGCGCGCACCGGGCATGCCCAACCCCCGAGTCACCCCTGCCTGATGCAAGGCGCCTGATCGAGTCCCGCCGTTCTGGCATGTGCGGCGGGACCTTTTTTATTGAAGGTGGAACACAGGCTGACGGGTGACGGTTGGCAAAGCTTACCTAGCCACTACCGCGCGGTTTCTCGGCGGGCTTCTGGCTAGACTTCAGCATCCGTGCCTCGCGCACGAGTGATGCGTGGTCAATTCCAATCATTTCGATGAGATCGCGGGCCTGCGCCTCCGTTATACCGGTCTCATCTGCGAGCAGCCGCGCATGAAGATACTTGATACGCTCGCGGTCGGTCTCGTCCTCGCCCATTGGTGACAATCACCTTTTTTGGCAATCAGTTTCGCTTCGCCGAGGTGCATTCGTGCTCTTTCCTGGCGGATCTCCCTTGCCGTCCGATCGGCTCCGGCCGGCCGCCCGCCGGAGGGCCTTGGTGGCTTCCGCAACGCCCGCGCGGTCGTTGTCATTGGCCCGGATCAGTTCGGGGACCTGGTCCACGGCGATGCCATTCTGCCGCGCGAAATGCTCCAAGTCATAGTCCTGGCTGGACCCCAGGCGGTCTCGGTCGCGCGTGCTCTTGTCGTCGGCCATATGGTCCTCCTGGTGGAGCTTCGGATCAATGGCAACGTGGGCAAGCAGCTTTCGTTGCGGCATCAACGCGGAAATCGTTGTGTTCGCTCTGGCTAATATGATCTTTGTACCTGGGCGTAAAATTGTAAGTGCCGGCGCCGGCCGCCTCTTGTCGGCCGCGATCAGCCGACTGAGGGACCGCATGATCTCCCCACGTCGAGCCGGCCTCGGTCATGCAATCGGTGATCGTCTGAAAGCCGGGCGCCATCGCCTCCTGGCCCAGTCCGCGCAACATCAAGGCCGCCGAAAACCGCGTCCGCGGCCCATCGGCTGGGCGGTGCCATGCGGCTACTGACTGCATAGCCAGTTTGGGGGGAAACTGGCTAAGCCTTTGGATTTTAATGGTCGGAGTGGCCGGATTCGAACCGACGACCCCTTGACCCCCAGTCAAGTGCGCTACCGGGCTGCGCTACACTCCGGACCGGTCGCGATGTATCGTGATAGACAGGCTCCGGTCAACCGAATTCGGTTGCTGTCCTGCCTGAAGCAACAGCAACGGGGATTGCCGGTCGCTGCGCCGCCCGCAACTGCCACTGGTGGCGGTATTCGAGCGCGATGGCACCCCAGATCAGGCCGAGCAGCAGGTAGACATGGCGCCAGTGGTCGATGTCGATGAAGGTGCCGAGCCCGATATTGCCGATGAAGGCGACGTAGGCGCATAGAAGATAAGGCTGCCAGGGCCGGTCGCGCAGCAGAATTCGGAAGCCGGCGGCGATCGTCCAGCACGTCAGCGTCAGGAACGACACGAAGCCGAGCCAGCCGTAATCCATCAGCATCTTCAGCCAGATGTCGTGCGTGTCCTCGCCGAACATCTTGCCGAAGACGAGCGGGCCGATGCCGAACGGATGCTCCAGTGCCATCTGAAAGCCGATCGTGTAGCGGGCGAAGCGGCCGAGGCGGGCGGTGTCGTAGCTTTGTTCGAGCTGTGCGCGGTTCGAGAACATCTCCGCGACGCCCGGCAGTTGCAGGATGACGATCGTTGCGATGACCAGCAGTCCGACGGCGGCGATGGTCATGACGACGACGCGCAGCCGGAACTTGCCGCTGGCGCTCTGCAGGAACAAGGCACCGGTCAGCAGGATCGCTGAAACGGCGAACATGCCCCAGGCGCCGCGCGAAAAGGAAAAGAAGATGCCGGCGGTGATGATCAGCAGCGGCACCGCCAATAGCGGCATGCGCGCGACCGAGCCGGTAAGCAGCAGATAGAGCAGGTAGATGCCCGGCAGCACCAGGAAAGGCCCGAACACGTTCGGGTCCTGGAAGGCGCCGGCGGCGCGGTCGTATTTGGTGAAGATCTCCGCTCCTGGAAAGGCATGGAAATAGCCGGCTATGCCGACCAGCGAGGTCAGCACCGCCGACATCACATAAGCGACGAAGATCACCCGGTAGAGACTGGGCTGGACGGCCGTTACCGAAGCAAAGAACACGGCCGTGAAGGCCAGGAACAGCGAGACGGCTAGATAGAGCGGCGTGCCGGCGAGGTCCGACATCTGCGTCATCGAGATCATACCGCCGATGTTCATGATAACCAGCAGCACCAGCAGCGGCACCGCCGCGCGCTGTATGCGCATGCCGAACAAGGGCCACACCACGATCAGCCCGATCATATAGAGGTCGTACGGCGCGGGCTCGGCAATGACGAAGCCGGACAGGAAGACGCCGAGGAAAACCGCCCCCGACGCAATCAGTGCGATCAGCTTGGCGTTGACCGCCGCCGCCGGCAATTCGTAGGCCGTCGCGCTCAATACGCGTTTTCCGTATTGAGTAGACGGATCGGCGTCAGGAACAGGATTCTGAGGTCGAACAAGAGCGACCAGTTCTCGATGTAATAGAGGTCGTATTCCGTCCGCATGCGAATCTTCTCGTTGGTGTCCATCTCGCCGCGCCAGCCATTGATCTGCGCCCAGCCGGTCACACCGGGCTTGACCTTGTGGCGGGCGAAATAGCCGTCGACCACTTCATTGTAGAGGAGGTTGTGCGACTGCGCGGCAATGGCGTGCGGGCGCGGCCCGACCAGCGACAGCGAACCGAACAGCGAATTGAAGAACTGCGGCAATTCGTCGATCGAGGTCTTGCGGATGAAGCGGCCGACGCGGGTGACGCGTGGATCGTTCTTGGTCACGGTCTGCTTCGCCGTCGGGTCGGCCTTGTCGGTGTACATCGACCGGAACTTGTAGACCTCGATGATCTCGTTGTTGAAGCCGTGTCGTTTCTGGTGGAACAGCACCGGCCCCTTGCTGTCGAGTTTGATCGCGATTGCGGTCGCCAGCATCACCGGCGAGAACACGATGATGCCGATGATCGAAAAGACAATGTCGAAGGCGCGCTTGGCGACCGAATCCCAGTCGTTGATCGGCTTGTCGAAGATATCGAGCATCGGCACCGAGCCGATGTAGGAATAGGCACGCGGCCTGAACTGCAGTGCGTTCGAATGCGCCGACAGCCGGATGTCGACCGGCAGCACCCACAGCTTCTTCAATAGTTGCAGCACGCGCGATTCCGCGGTCAGCGGCAGCGACACGATCAGCATGTCGATGCGCGCGATGCGGGCAAATTCGATGAGTTCGGAAATTGTGCCGAGCTTGGGATAACCGGCGACAACCGGCGGCGACCGCTTGTCGCCGCGGTCGTCGAAGATGCCGCAAATGCGAATGTCGTTGTAGGGCTGCTTTTCGACCGAGCGGATCAGCACCTCTGCCGCCTTGCCGCCGCCGACGATGACGGCGCGGCGCTCCATCCGCCCGTCGCGCGCCCATCGCCGAATCAGCTTCGACATCACCAGGCGGAGACCCAGTATCAGCACGAAACCGACGATGAACCACGTGCCGAAGAGCAGGCGCGAATAGTCTTCCGACATTTTCATGGTGAAGGCGGTGAGCGCCATCAAGGCGAAGGTTCCGGCCCAGACGAGCAGGAGCCGGCCGAAATTGGCGATCGGCCGCATCAGCGCGACGATCTGGTAGCAGTCGGTGACGTCGAGCAGAACGACCGCGAGGAACGAGGTGGCGGCGATCGTCAGTGAGTACTGCCAGGCAAGATAGTTGAAAAAGCCGACGTAATAGAAATAGACGGCCAGACCTGACACCAACAGCAGCGCGAATTCAACCATGCGCAGGACGCCGCTCACCATGATCGGCGACATCGTATCGCGCCGGTATTGCGAGGCGACCTGGCGGGCGACGTCGTTCATGCCGCCGGCCGTGTTGTTCTCGGCAGGGGCGTCGAATTTGCGCACCGCGTCTAGCGAAAAACGGCGCGCGGGATCGATTTCGTTCATGGGGCGTCCGTAGGTTTCCCTCACGTGAATAGCAAAAGAGAGCTAAGAAACCCTTGAAACAACAGATGGCTTTGGAGACGCTTTCACCAAGGGCGTTTTGCAGCCGAGTGGAACCAGTTGCTCTATTGTTTGAGCGCGGCGAAATAAGCTTTTTCGATTTCAGCGGCCATTACATCGGCGCCGAAGCGTGCCTTGAGGTTGGCGGCGCCGGGCATCAGGCCCTTGTAGGCGTCGAGATCGGCCAGTGCAGTGCTTATCTTGTCGCCAAGTTCGCGTGGGTCGGGCCGGATCAGGGAAGGCGAGCCGGTGTCGAAGATTTCCGGTATGCCCCCGACCGACGTCGCAATGATCGGCTTGCCGGCGGCGAGTGCTTCCAGAACGATGTAGGGCATGGCTTCCGCACGCGAGGGAACGACGACCAGCTTGGCCAGCGCGAAGGCGAGCCGGGCTGGCATCGGCGGCAGGAAACCGACGTCCAGGCCGCTCTGATTCACCTGGGCGCGATAGCGCGGCAGGTCGTCGCCATCGCCGACCATCAGCGCTTTCAATGGGCGGCCGAGCCCCGTTGCGGCTATCCCCAGCGCATCGATGAAGATGTCCGGGCCTTTGAGGTCTCGCATCATGCCGATATAGAGGAGGTCAACCGCATTGTGCTCGGTCCGCACCGGCTCGAACTCGGCGGCGCGCAGGCCGTTGTGGACGAGAGCGTTCGGAATGGGCGGCTCGCCGACCTTCCTGCGATAAGTCCGCCGCTCATAATCGGAAACAAACAACAGGCAATCGGTGAAGCGAGCCATGAAGCGCTCGAGCGCGAAGAACAGCTTCCCCATGGCGGTGGTCTCGTCATAGTGGAGCGAGCCGCCATGCGGCGAATAAAGGCGGGCTACGCGAGACCTGGATACCCGCAACAATGAGCCGAACAGACGGGCATAGGCGCCACCTTTGGCGCCATGCCCGTGCAGCACGTCCGGCCGCAATTCTTTTATGATCCTATAGGTGCGCCGGGCCGAGGCGAGATCGCCCGGCCCGACATGCCGCTGCATCGGCGTGCGGTGAATACCGAGCGCCAGGCTGCCTTTCATCTGTTCGAACAGCCGTTCCTCGAAATCGCCCCCAGTCGTCGAATCGCAGACGATGCCGACGGCATGGCCGGCGGCGACCTGAGCCTCGGTCAGGTCGCGCACGTGCCGGAAGATGCCTCCGACCGGTGAGCGAAAGCAGTGGACGATCCTGAGTGTGTCCGCCACTTGGTCAGCACATCAAAACAGGCGTTCGCGAACGTAGACTGTATCCCCGGGCAACAGCGGGTCGGAGGTCACCACGCGTCCAGTTATCACTTTGCCGTTGATGTCGCGGGTAATGTCGACGCTTTCCTGGTTGGCGCGCGGCGTGAACCCGCCGGCGATTGCGACGGCTTTCTGCACGGTCAGGCCCGGAACGTAGGAATACTGGCCCGCCGCGCCCACTTCACCCATGACGAAGATCGGTCGGTAGCGATCGATTTCGACCGAAACGTCGGGATCCCGCAAATAGCCCTGGCGCAGTTTCTCGGCGATCTCGCCCTCGAGCTGCTGGGCGGTATGGCCGCGCGCCGGCACGTTGCCGACGAGCGGCAGCGAGAGATAGCCGGACTGGTCGACGCTGTAGGTGTTCGTCAATCCTTCCTGCTCGAACACGGTGACGCGGACGCGGTCGCCGGCACCGAGGCGATAGGGCTGGTCGAGCACTTCATGGAATGCGGCCGGCGTCGGCCGGTAGCTGGAGCAGCCCGAAAGCATCGATACGGCAAGCAGCGCGCGGAAAAGGGGAGCAGTGCTTTTCATGAGCGGACACGTACCTTTGAATAGCCGGCGACTCTGCGGCAAACCTTAACGATCGAGCTCGGTTATCATCCTGTTAGGGTTAATGGCCGGTAAAGGCGCACGGCCGATGCGGGGCCGATCGACCAATGCAGATGGTTTTCAGCCTCTTGTTTGCGGCTTGTTAGTAGAGCCTAACAGGTTCTTACCGCGATATTAACGGCTGAGTTACCATAGTTGTTTACGGTGCATGCTGACTCAGTACCGGAGCAGGGATGCATGTCCGTTCAATCCGCGGCCGCAGATGTCGACGTCGATCTCAGGCAGCTTTTCGCCAGCCTGACGCGAAACTGGCTGCGCATCGTTGTCGTCGCGCTGGTGGTAACCGGCCTGGCCTTTGCGCTCGCCTGGCTTGCAACGCCCGAATACAAGGCGGCAGCCAAGCTGGAGATCGGGCCTCGAGAATCGGAGTTCACGCGGCCGGCCGGTACCAACGGCAACGAGCGGTCGATTCCCGACGAAGAGGCTGTGGCCACCGAGGTCCAGATAATTTCGTCCCCCGACATCCTCAAACAGGTGGCGGCGAAGCTCAACCTCGCGAAATTGCCCGAATTCGACGAGGCGCTGAAGATGTCGGCGCTGAGCCGCACCCTTGTCCTCGTTGGCTTGAAAAGCGATCCCTTCGAGATCCCGCTGGAAGAGCGCGTGCTGGACGCAATGCATGAGAAGCTCAACGTCTATGGCGTCGAAAAAACCCGCGCGATAGCAATCGAGTTCTCGTCGGAGGATCCAAAGCTTGCCGCCGCGATCCCGAACGCCATTGCAAACGCCTATATCGCCTCCAAGGGCAATGCCAAGCTCGAATCGAATTCTGCCGCCACCGACTTTCTGGCGCCGGAAATCGCGGATCTGCAGAATCGGGTGAAGGAGGCGGAAGCCAAGGTTGCCGCATTCCGTGCGCAGTCCGATCTTTTGATGGGCAACAACAATTCGGTGCTTGCCACCCAGCAGCTGTCCGAATTGTCGAGCGAACTGTCACGGGTGCGCGCCAACCGCGCTTCGGCGGACGCGACCGCCGACAGCGTGCGCAGGGCGTTGCGTAATGGCGGCTCGCTGGATGCCGTTCCGGAGGTGTTGTCTTCCGAACTGATCCAGCGCCTGCGCGAGCGGCAAGTCGAACTCAAGAACAACATCGCCGACCTTTCCACCACCTTGCTCGACAACCATCCGCGCATCCGCGCGCTGAAGTCGCAGCTCGCCGATCTCGACCGCCAGATCCGCAACGAAGCGGAAAAGATCATGAAGGGTCTGATGGCGCAGGCCGAGACGGCGAAGGCGCGAGAGGCTCAACTCATGGCCGACGTCAACACGCTGAAGGCGGCGTCCGCCCGCGCCGGCGAAGAGCAGGTGGAACTCGATGCGCTGCAGCGTGATGCCGCGACCAAGCGTCAGCAGCTCGATCTCTATTCGTCCAGCTATCTCCAGGCGGCCGCACGCAAGGATCGCAACTACCTGCCTGTCGACGCTCGCGTTTTTTCGGAGGCCCAGGTGCCGACCGAACCCTATTTCCCCAAGATTGGTCCGATTGTCAGTGCGGCCTTTGTCGGCTCGTTGCTCATCATGGCGATCGTCACGCTGCTGCAGGAACTGTTTTCCGGCCGCGCCATGCGTCCGGCCGCCGGTGCCCATTTCGAGCGCATCGAGCAGGTTGCGATGCCGGCTGTCCAGGCCGACCGCGTAATGGCCGAGCCCGGCCCGCCGGTTGCCCGGCCCGAACCGGCAGTCGTCGAGATCGATGAGACCGACGACGACAAGATTATCGAAACCAAAGTGGAGCCGGAACCCGTCGCGGTGGCGGAAGCGGCTGCCGAGAAAATCGAACCGGAGTACTCTGAGATGGCTGCTGGAGACATTGAACCGGCACGTTCTACCCTCGGCGAGGTCGACATCGACAAGGCCGCGGAAAAACTGATCGCCACCGGTGCCGCCCGCGCCATATTCGTGTCGCCAGAAGGCGACGAGGCGACCGCCTCGGCGGTGCTGGTGGCGCGCGCAGTCTCCGACGCCGGGCTACGCGTGCTGCTGCTTGATCTCACCGCTTCGGGTGCCGCCTCGCGGCCGATGCTGGACAGCGGGCTGTTTCCGGGCATCACCGATCTGCTCGCCTCGCAAGCGCAGTTCAGCGATGTGATCCACCCCGATCTCTATTCGGACTGCCACGTTATTCCCGTCGGCACAGCCGATCCGGTCCGCGCCATGCGCGCCGCCGACCGGCTGCCGATCATCATGCAGTCGCTGACCACCGCCTATGATCTGGTCGTGGTCGAATGCGGACCGGCCGACGCGCAAGGCATCAGCCGCCTGGTGGGCGAGGGGACCGAGGTCTTGCTCTCCATGCTGGAGCCGGACGACGAGGTGACGCAGGCCGCGGTCGCGCTCATCGAGAGCGGCTATCCCGACCTGACGCTGGTCACGCCGATCGGTCATGTCGCGCCGGGGCCAATGCCGGGACGGCGCTCGGCCGCCTGAGGCAGTTTTCTCAAATCGAAATCAGCTGTCGTCTTCGCCCGCGGCCGGCACTGTCTGCCCCGCGGCCTTGCGGCGCAGCAGCTTGGTCAGCTTCCAGACTGTCGGCCTGTGCTTGATGAAGGCCTTCGCGCGCGCGCCATGCCTGAGCACAAGCGCCAGCCCCCGACCCTTCAGCGTCAGCGGAACCAGCACCTCGAAATGCTGCGTTTCGAGGTCGCACCACAATCGCTTGTAGGGTTCGTCGCCGACTGAGAAATCATAGATTTCAAAACCCGCCTCGCAGGCTTCCTGGATGTTCTCGAAGAACAGGAAGTCGCCGGGGCTGGTATGTGCGAGGTCATCCTCGGCGATCGCCCCGAATTCGCAGATCAGCCGCTTGCCCGAGCGGCTCGATCCGGTGACTGCACGAAGCTTGCCGGCGACTTCCAGCCCATGCAGCACGAAGGACGGATCTTCCTCTTGGAGCGCGTCGGTAAACAGCGAGCGGAAAAAAGCGCGCACCTCCGCCTCACCGAAAACATTGGCGATGCCCATCTTGCGGAAGCGGAATTCCTTCATCTCGAAAAAGGCGTCGAGCAGCCTGTTCACCTCGTCCGCAGTCTTCGCCTCGATGCGGCGACAGCTGCCGACGGCCTCGAACTTGCGCGCCTGCGAGCGATGCTTCTTGCGCCTGCGCTTGCCACTCACCCGGGTGAGCAGTGCATCAAACCCTCCTGCAAGACCAGCGGCCAGCGACAGATTGGGGCTCGAAAAATGCGGCAAGGCGGAGAGCGGGTTGTGTACGCCGTCGAAATCGGGCAGCAGCCGCTCTAGCGCGACAAGATCGATGTCGCGCCGCGCCTTGGCAATCGCAGCCAGCATAGTACGGATCGCCGCGCTATCGGCACTCGCCAGCCATTGCGGGTCGGCGGCGGCAAAATTGCCGTTGGCATGGCGGCCGCCCATGAAGCGGGCGACGCGGAACGCTCCACTGCGAGTGACCTCCAGCGCCAGCGAGAAAACCGGCCTGTCGTCGGCGCGCAGCGTCGCAACGACAACGTCGGCGCCGGTATGTGCGGCCCAGTTCAGGATCCAGCCTGCGCTCTGCGCCGGGGCAAAAAGCGCCGAACGGCAGAATTCGGCGTACGCCGCCAGCGCCGCACTGTCGGCGACCGAGGTTGACAGACCGGCTTTGCCGGCCGGCAAGGCACACGGCGACGCCTCGCTGCTTGCCAGCCGATTGCCGTCAAATGACGCGGTGGCGTCAACCATACCTCAATCCTTAGGGCGTATTCGTCGCGATTGGGGGTCCGCGCAGGCGCATTCCATGCTTGATGAGCTTAGGCGCAAAAGGTGAATGAATGATCGACGGGGGCGAGGCAATCCGCAAACTGGCGCTCAATCTCGCCCGCTATTCCGGTCTCGCGCCGCTGGCCAAGCCGTTTATCGGCGGCCTCGGCGCCATCCTGATGCTGCATCGGGTCACCGCGACACCGGAAAAGCCGAACGGCGTCAACCGCCACTTGAACATCGCGCCTGGGTTTCTCGACACCGTGATCGCCGACATGAAGGCGAACGGCTACAGTTTCGTCACGCTGGACGAAGCGATCGAGCGCATCGAGGCTGGCGACAAGGACAGCCAGTTCGCGACGATCACCGCCGACGACGCCTATCGAGACAACATGACCGAGGCGCTGCCGGTGCTGGAGAAGCACGGCGCGCCGATCACCATCTACGTCGCGCCGGGACTGATCGACGGCGCTGCCGATTTGTGGTGGGACATGGTCGAGGACATCGTCAATGCGCGCGATCGCCTGACGCTGACGACGCCGGATGGCCCGGTGACGATCGACTGCTCGAGTCCGGGAAAAAAGGTCCAGGCCAATGCGCGCCTGCACGCTCATCTGACGCTGAAGGTGCGCGAGCAGGACCAGCGTGCGGTGTTGCGCGATCTGGCGCGCTCGAACGGCATCGAGTTGGGCGGTCCGCGCCCGAGCACGCTGATGAACTGGGACGAGATCCGCACCATGGCCGAGCACCCGCTGGTGACGATCGGCGCGCATAGCGTCAACCACTGCAATCTGAAGCGGCTTTCCGAGAGCGATGCGCGACATGAGATCGGCGACGTCAAGCGCATATTGCAGGCCAAACTCGGCGAGGAGCCGCGCCATTTCGCCTATCCCTACGGTTATGCCGGCGCCGTCGGCCGTCGCGAAGTGAGCCTTGTCCGCGATGCCGGCTATGCCTCGGCGGTGACGACCCGCCACGGCATACTCCGCGCCGAGCATGCCGGGTTCCTGCATGCCCTGCCGCGCATTTCGGTCAATGGCCGCTATCAGAGCGTCGCCCACATCCGAACAATGTTGTCGGGCGTGACGACGCCGCTGGCCAATGCCGGCAAGACGGTGGTGACGATCTAACTGTTGCCTCGGCTCTTCGGGCGCGGCTCCAGGATCAGCCATTTGATGATGCCCATCGCCGGCAGCACCCACAAAAGCCCGCTGAGCAGGAAGAAGATGAAGTGCGCCAGCGGCCCGGACTGCGCCAGTTGGGCAACCGCCACGATCGATGCGACCAGCGCATAGACGATGACCAGCACTACCAGCAGGAAGCTTCCGATCAGCTTTTTCAGGCGAATGGGCATGGCGCGATCTCGTTGATCGCTATCGCTTAGGCCGAACAGCCGATGCGCGCAACCCGCCAGAAACGGCGCGACGGCGTGCCGCGCCGCCCGGCCTTGCAAGCCGGGTTGCGATGGTTCACCAATCCGCGACCTCAACTGCCGGGACAAACCCATGGCTGCTGCCCTATCCGACGCCGCGCCTGTCGTCGCCCGCGATCGCGACCTTCGCAACCGTGCGCTGATGCGCGGTTGGCTCTATGTCGTGCTCCTGGTGCTGTTTGCGCTGGTGCTGGTCGGCGGCGCCACAAGGCTCACCGATTCCGGCCTGTCGATCACCGAATGGCAGCCGATGCACGGCGTCATCCCGCCGCTCAATGATGCCGAGTGGCAGGAGGAGTTCGTGCGTTACCAGCAGATCCCGCAATATGCCGAACTCAACAAGGGCATGAGCATCGAGGCTTTCAAATCGATCTTCTGGTGGGAATGGGTGCACCGCATCCTGGCGCGTAGTGTCGGCGTGGTCTTCGCCCTGCCGTTGCTGTTCTTCTGGGCGACGCGCCGCATCGAGCGCGGCCTCGGCACGAAATTGTCGGGCATCCTCCTGCTCGGCGGGCTGCAGGGCGCGATAGGCTGGTGGATGGTGGCGTCCGGGTTGGTTGACCGGGTTTCGGTCAGCCAATATCGGCTGGCGACGCATCTGACGCTGGCGGCGCTGATCTTCACGGCGACCATGGTGGTCGCGCGTGGGCTGGCGCCGCACTCGGAACCTGCCGCCGACCGCTCGACGCAACGTCTGGCCGGCTTTCTGGTGCTGCTGGCGCTGGTCCAGATCTATCTCGGCGGGCTGGTCGCAGGGCTCGATGCCGGCTTGAGCTACAACACCTGGCCGCTGATGGACGGCAAGCTGCTCCCCGGCGACCTGCTGCTGCTCGAGCCGGCATGGCGCAATTTCTTCGAAAACCCGAAGACGGTGCAGTTCGTCCACCGGGTCGGCGCCTACACGATCTTCGCGGTCGCGCTCTGGCACATGATCGCGGCACGCCGGCGCCTGCCGGGCACGACGCATGCCCGGCGCGCGACGCTGCTGTTCCTGATTGTCGTGGTGCAGGCGTCGATCGGCATCGGCACCCTATTGATGCAGGTGCCGCTGCACATGGCCCTGACGCATCAGGCATTCGCGCTGGTTCTGCTGGGCTTCGCCGCCGCGCATTGGCGCGGTACCAAGGGCGCTTACCCGCTGCCCCACGAGATTGCTCTCAGAGGCTGAGCCGCACCCGCCGGATTGCCGCGGCAATCGCCAACTCGCGGTTTTCGTCGACCGCATTGCGATCTTCATGGTGCCATGCAGCCGACAGGCAACCATTGGCAACGGCGTGGTCCAGTATGGCGGGCGCCGTCTGGCCGAGCGTTGCGGCAAAGACTTGCGCCATATGGGCGATCCGCCGCGGATCGAGGCAAAGATCGTCTCGGTCGAGTGGGTTGTAGAACATGTTGGCGGCATCGAAGCCCGGGTCGCCGAGAACGCCCTTCGGATCGATCGCCAGCCAGCCACGTGGACCGTGCATGATGTTGTCGTGATGCAGATCGCCATGCAGCGGCCGCACGTCATGCGGATTGGACAACAGCCGTTCCGCGATTTCGGCTGCTTCGACATACAGGCCCCTTTCGCCGGCGGCGTGATCGGCCTTCGCCTTTTTGAACAGGCTGGAAAACCGTGTCCGCAGCGGCTGAAGGTCCGGCGGGGCAGGGTGCGTCGAAGGCGAGAGCAGCTTCGCCATCACCTCCGCCGCGATGGCGGTGGCGGCATTGTCGTCCTGATCCGCAATGATCTGTGACAGCAAGATTTCGCCGGCGTATTCGAGCAGCATGCGGTGGCCATCACGGCCGAGCAGCCGCACCGCGCCTTCCCCGCGTCGCCAGGCGAGGAAATGCTCGCCACGCAATTCGTCCTCCACATCGTCGAAAGGTTTTAGATCCTTGACGATTGCCGGTGAGCCGTCCTCGCGAGCAACCTTCCAGATGCGGCTGCTGAACGTTTCGGCGACGAGTTCGGGCGCGCCGACCTTCCAGCGCTTTGGAAATGCCGGCACATCCATTCAGAGGCCGAGCATCAGATCCATGTTCTGCACGGCGGCGCCCGAGGCGCCCTTGCCGAGATTGTCGTAGACCGCAAGCAGCAGCGCCTGCGCTCGATCGTCATTGGCGAAGACGTAGAGCTTCATCCGGTTGGTGCCATTATAGATCTCCGGATCGATCTCAGGCATGCGTTCCTGATGCAGATAGGGCGCCACCTCGACCGCGCCGCCATCGATGGAAGCGAAATGATCGGCGATCGCTGCGTGAAGCTCGGCGCCGGTCGGCACATGGTCGAGGCCGCCGAGTTGCAGCGGCACCACCGTGATCATGCCTTGCGCGAAATTGCCGACCGCCGGCTGCATGATCGGATCGTGCGAAAGCTTGGCATAGGTCCTGAGCTCAGGCACGTGCTTGTGCTGCAGCGTCAGCCCGTAGGGCAGGAATTCCGGCGCATCATCCCCCTTGGCGACATAATCCTCGATCATCGGCCGGCCGCCGCCGGAATAGCCGGAAATTCCGTTGACGGTGACCGGAAAATCGGCCGGCAGCAGCCCCGCCGCAACCAGCGGCCGCAGCGTCGCGATCGGTCCTTGCGGCCAGCAGCCCGGATTGGCGACGCGCTTCGCCGAAGCGATCTTCTTCGCCTGGTCCTTGTCCATTTCGGCGAAACCATATTCCCACCCATCGGCGACACGATGCGCCGTCGAGGCGTCGATCACTTTGGTGGTGTCATTGGCGATCAGCGAGACGCTTTCCTTGGCGGCCGCGTCCGGTAGGCAGAGGATCGCGACATCGGCGGCATTGAGGAACTCGGCGCGCGCTGCCGTTTCCTTGCGGCGCTCGGTCGGGATGGAGATGATTTCCAGGTCGCCGCGCTCGGCAAGCAGCGCCCTGATCTGCAGGCCGGTGGTGCCGTGCTCGCCGTCGATGAAGATTTTCGGTTTCATTGCCTGTCAAAATTCCTGTTGTCTCAAAGCTATATGCCGCTTGCCAGATTCAATCCGGCAACGCTGTGATTGCCCTGGTTCATTTCCTCGAGCCGGGCCTTTCGTTCCGCCAGCAGCCCGAGATAGTGCATGGCCACCATCGAGCCGGCAATTGCCGTTATATCGGCGTGATCATAGGCTGGCGCAACCTCGACGACGTCGGCGCCGACGATATCGACCTGGTTGATCTGGCGCAGCACCGACAGGATCTTTGCCGAAGACGGGCCTCCCGCGACCGGCGTTCCGGTGCCGGGCGCAAAAGCCGGGTCCAGGCAATCGATGTCGAAAGTGACATAGGTCTTCTTGCCGCCGGTACGGTCGACGATGGCATAGGCGATGTCGGACGCCCGCATTTCCTCCACTTCATGGCCATACAGGATCTTGATGCCGAACGTGTCGGGCGCATGGGTGCGGATGCCGATCTGGATCGACCGGTCGGGGTCGATGATGCCCTCCTTGACCGCACGGCCGACGAACGAGCCATGATCGATGCGCTTGCCGTCGTCGGGCCAGGTGTCCTGGTGTGCGTCGAACTGCACCAGGGCCAGCGGGCCGTGGATGGCGGCATGCGCCTTGAGCAGCGGCCAGGTGACGAAATGGTCGCCGCCGAGCGATAGCAGGAAGGCGCCGGATTTCAGGATCCTTGCCGCTTCGCGCTCGATTGTAGCAGGCGTCTTCTGGTGATTGCCGCTGTCGAGCAGGCAATCGCCAAAGTCGATCACGGCAAGCTGTTCGAACAGGTCGCGCGAAAACGGATATTGCGGATCGTTGTCGAGGATGGCCGAGGCGCGGCGAATCGCCTGCGGTCCGAAACGCGCGCCCGGCCGATTGGTGACCGCCGCATCGAAGGGAATGCCCCACACCACTGCATCGGCGCCCTTCACGTCCTTCGAATATTTGCGCCGCATGAACGACAGCGCGCCGGCATAGGTCGGCTCAAACGACGCGCCCGTCCTGGAGCGGGTAGTGAAGGCGTGATCTATGGTCCTTGGCGGCATGAAGCGATCTCCTGTGCGTCGACGCGCAACCTTATTGGACATAATTCTCAGAATTGCGACTCCTTCGGAGAACCGAGGCCATTCGAGCCCGGTCACAAGTTCTTGCTTGCCAGACGCGCTCCGCATGGCTGGCCAGGAGATTGCCTGGCAAGCGACCGAAAGTAGCCGCCAACGGCTGCTTCGGCCGGCGCTGACCTGATTTTCCGGCATTTTGCAAGCCGGCTTCGTTCACCTGCCTGTCACGGGCATCGCTTAACGGGGTGCGATCCCGGTACGGAGCGATTCTCATGCGAACGACTTGGCTGAGCCTTCTGCTTTCCGCGGCGCTGGCGGCCTCCCTTGGCCATGCATCGGCAGGCGAAACGCGCGCCAGGCAGATTCTTAACCGCTTCGAGCACGCCAACCAGTGGCGCGACCATGTGATGGTGGCCGCGCACCGCGCCGGCGGCATGCAGGCCGGCAAGACGCTCTATCCCGAAAATTCGATCGCCGCCGTCGAGGCGTCGATTGCAATGGGCGCCGAAATCGTCGAGGTCGACATCAGGCGCTCGAAGGACGGCGAGTTCGTCGTCATGCATGACAGCTGGCTTGACCGCACGACGAACTGCAAGGGCGAGGTGGTCACCCGCACGCTGGCCGAACTCAAGACCTGCCGGTTGGTGATCGAAGGCACCGGCGCCGTTACGGGCGAGACGGTCTCGACGTTGCGCGAGATGTTGATGACGACCAGGGACAGGATCCTCATCAATCTCGACAATAAGCTCGATACCGAAAGCCTCGCTGGCATGGTCGCGGTCGCGCGCGACCTCGGCATGGCCGAACAGGTGATCGTCAAGGAGAATCTGTGGAATGCGGAGCGCATCGCCACCGTCAAAACCGCCATGGACGCGATCGGCAGCGGCTTCCAGTTCATGCCGATCATCGCCGATGATGCGGTTCGCGACGCCATGTTTGCCGAGAAAGTCAGCCGGGCCTTCTCGGTGTGCGCCGTCGAGATGATCAACTGGCGCTCAGGATCAGAGACGCTGACCGAGACCGGCGGTCCGCTGTTCAGCCCACACATGCGCGCGCTGGCGGTGAGGGGCGACTGGCACATCTGGGCCGACACCTACGCCATCGTTAACAAGCCGGGCGGCTTCCTCGCCGGCGGCCGCGGTGACGAGCTGGCGGTCGCGGCCAGCCTGCCGCGCGAGACCTACGGCTTCTGGGTCGAGCGCGGCGCCACCATCATCCAGACCGACGAACCGAGGGCCGCCATCGGTTGGCTGGCGGCGAACGGTTTTCGCGTACCCTATGCCGGTGAGAAGCGCCCGGCCGAGCCGGCCAACACGGCCAGCATTAACTAAGGCCGGGCACGAACCAGAGTGATTGCCACGCTACGCGTGAGCGCGGACATTGCCGCCGATGCCGTCCAATTCCTCGAGTGCATCTTCCGACAGTTCGAGTTCCGCCGCGGCGAGATTTTCCCTGAGATGCGCAACTGACGACGTGCCGGGGATCAGAAGAATGTTTGGCTCGCGGCGAAGCAGCCAGGCGAGCGCGACCTGCATGGGCGTGGCGCCGAGGCGTGCCGCGACCTTAGACAAGGTCGACGACTGCAGCGGGTTGAAGCCGCCAAGCGGGAAGAACGGCACATAGGCGATGCCGTCGCGGGCGAGATCGTCGATCAAGGCATCGTCGCCCCGATGCGCCAGATTGTACTGGTTCTGCACGCAGATGATCTTGCAGATCCTGCGGCCTTCGGCGATCTGCGCAGCGGTGACGTTGCTCAGCCCGATATGATGCACTAGGCCCTGTCGCTGAAGCTCGGCGAGTGCGGCGAGCGGCGCCTCGATCGACCCTTCGGCGGGGCCATGCGCGTCGAACATGACCCGAAGGTTGACCACCTCCAGCACGTCGAGTCCGAGATTGTGCAGATTGTCGTGCACGGCCTTGGGGAGTTCTTGGGCCGAGAAGGCCGGCAGCCACGATCCGTCCTGGCCGCGTCGGGCGCCGATCTTGGTGACGACAACGAGGTCGTCGGGATAGGGTGCGAGCGCTTCGCGGATCAACAGGTTGGTCACGTGCGGGCCATAGAAGTCGCTGGTGTCGATGTGATTGACGCCTTGTGCAACGGCTTCGCGCAGCACGGCCAATGCCGCGTCGTGGTCCTTTGGTGGGCCGAAGACGCCTGGCCCTGCGAGCTGCATGGCGCCGTAGCCGAGTCGTCTGACTTTGCGGTCGCCGAGGATGAATGTGCCGGACTGGTCGAGGCTGGACATGGTTTTTCTCCTTCAGGAACGGTGCACAGATAGACGCTGTCCGATCTCATGATAATTGGGTACAATTCGCACGGGCTGTGCGGAATGACGAACAATGCAGATTGATCTTGGGGACCTGAACGCCTTCGTGGCCGTAGCGCGCGCCAAAGGTTTTCGGGATGCGGCACGCGCCAGCGGCGGCAGTGCGTCCGGCTTGAGCGAGGCGGTGCGGCGCCTGGAGACGCAACTCGGTGTCAGGCTGCTCAACCGGACGACCCGCAGCGTTGTCCTGACGGAAGCCGGCGAAGGCCTGCTGGCGCGGCTCGGTCCTGCCTTGACCGAGGTGGAGTCGGCCCTCGACGTGGTGAACGGCTTTCGCGACAGGCCGGCAGGTACGCTGCGCCTCAACGTGCCGGTCAGCGCGGCGCGACTGGTGCTGCCCGGCATCGTCCCGCGGTTCCTTGCCGCCTATCCCGGCATCCGGCTGGAGGTGATCGCCGAGGAAAGCTTTGTCGATGTGCTGGCGGCGGGCTGCGACGCCGGCATCCGCTATGACGAGCGGCTGGAGCAGGACATGATCGCCGTGCCGATCGGACCGCGCGTGCAGCGCTTCGCCACCGCCGCCAGCCCTGCCTACCTGGATCGTCATGGCCGGCCGCAACACCCGAGCGACCTGCTCGGCCACGCCTGCCTGCGTGGCCGCTTTGCCAGCCGTGCAATGCCGCCGTGGGAATTCGAGCGCGACGGCGAGGTGGTGCGGGTCGACCCGACGGGACCGCTGATCGTGACCCTGGGCGGGGGAGCCGATCTCGCGGTCGATGCAGCCATCGCCGGCACCGGCGTGGTCAGCATCTTCGAGGATTGGCTACGCCCTCACTTCGAGAGCGGGGCGCTCGAACCGGTGCTTGAACCGTGGTGGCAGAGCTTCTCCGGGCCGTTCCTTTATTATCCCGGCCGGCGCCTCGTGCCGGCGCCGCTGCGGGCGTTCATTGACTTCATCAAAGTCTGAAGTCCGCCAGCATGCGTACGAGCCGCGCCCGATGGGTGATGGCTCTGCACGAAAAGAAAGGCCGCCCGGAGGCGGCCTTTCGATAGTGTGTAATTGCGCAGTGCTTAGCGTTTGGAGAACTGGAAGCTCCGGCGGGCCTTCGCCTTGCCGTATTTCTTGCGCTCGACGACGCGGCTGTCGCGGGTCAGGAAGCCACCCTTCTTGAGCACGGCGCGCAGCGCCGGCTCGTAATAGGTCAGCGCCTTGGAGATGCCGTGGCGCACGGCACCGGCCTGACCGGAGAGGCCGCCGCCGATGACGGTGGCAACGATGTCGTACTGGCCGGCGCGGTTGGCGGCGATGATCGGCTGGTTGAGGATCATCTGCAGCACCGGACGCGCGAAATATTCGGCGAACACCTTGTCGTTGACGACGATCTTGCCGGAGCCGGGCTTCACCCAGACACGGGCGATGGCGTTCTTGCGCTTGCCGGTAGCGTAGGCGCGGCCCGATTTGTCGAGCTTCTGGACATGGACGGGTGCTGCCGGCTGGGTGTTGGTGTTGCCGGTGGCAGTTCCGAGTTCTGCGAGCGAGGAAAGCTCAGCCATTTTACGAAACCTTCTTGTTCTTGGCGTTCAGCTTGGCCACGTCGAGGACGACGGGCTGCTGGGCGACATGCGGATGTTCCGTGCCTGCATAGACGCGGAGATTTTTCATCTGGCGACGGCCGAGCGGGCCACGCGGGATCATGCGTTCAACGGCCTTCTCCACGACACGCTCGGGAAAGCGGCCCTCGAGCAGCTGGCGCGCGGTGCGCTCCTTGACGCCGCCGGGGTGGCCGGTGTGCCAGTAATAGACCTTGTCGGTGAACTTCTTGCCGGTGAACACCACTTTGTCGGCATTGATGACGATGACGTTGTCGCCGTCGTCGACGTGCGGGGTGAAGGTGGGCTTGTGCTTGCCGCGAAGATGATTGGCGATGACAGTGGCGAGACGGCCGACGACGAGACCCTCGGCGTCGATCAGCACCCACTTCTTCACCACATCCGCAGGCTTCTGCGAAAAGGTTGCCATGGATTGTTGCTTTCGGTTCGGACCTTCAAAGAAGGCGTTTCTTGTTGCTTGGATTGGCGAAAGGCACTTGCCGTCGCCAATAACAAAACGGCGGCCTTTGCGGGCCGCTGCTTCGTCAGGGCTTATAGGGGAGGGTGGTTATCGCGTCAAGGCGCGTGAAAAGAAGAATGGCAAGCAAAAACAAACAAAAACAATGATTTAACTGAAAGGTATTATTTTACCACATCGTTGATCCGCCTCGGCGGGATCGAATAGGTGCCCGTGGCGTGCGCCACCGTGTGTCCGTCGGGTCCGGCGACGATGTCGATATCGAACACCATCAGGCTCTTGCCGAGCTTGAGGATGCGGCAATGGCCGTCGATCGGCCCGGCCTCGGCCTTGCGGACAAAATTGATGTTGAGATTGGTGGTGACCGAAAGCGCATCCGGCCCGGCATGCGAGAGCACGCAGACATAGCCGCCTATGTCGGCCAGCGTGAACAGCGCCGAACCCGACACGGTGCCGCCGGGACGCAAATGGCGCTCGTCTGCATTGAGCCGCACGATACAGCCGCCTGGAAACACCTCCAACGCCTCATAGAAGGTGAACTGGTCGTTGAGTTGCGGGAAAACGGTCGCCATCAGCGCGTTGATTTCGGCAGCCGTCAGCACCGGCTTGAGATTGCTTTGAGCAGGCATGTCGGTCTCTCGTTTGCGCCTACCTGTATGAGCGTAGCGTGCCGTTTCTGGCAACAGCCATTCATTATTGCAGAAGCGGGGTGTTGGACGAAGCGAGACCCGCATACTAGATTAGTCCATCACCGATCCGGAATCGCGGAGGAACGATCATGGCCGAAATCGTCGCCATCAAGCCTGCCGTTGCCGAAGGGCCGGTCGCCGCCCGGCTGGATAAGGGCGTGCTGCGCCTTACGCTCGCCAATCCGCCGGCCAATGCTCTTTCGCTTGCAGTGATGGCGGCGCTGATGACGGAACTCGACCGCGCCAAGGCCGACAAGTCCGTCCGCGTCATCGTCCTTGGGGCGGCCGGCAAAGTGTTCTGCGCCGGGCACGACCTCAAGGAGTTGAGCACGCATCGCGCCGATGCCGATCGCGGCAGGGCCTTCTTCGAAAAGACGTTTTCCGCCTGCGCTTCACTGATGCAGGCGATCGTTCGCCATCCCAAGCCGGTGATCGCCGAAGTCGACGGACTGGCGACGGCGGCCGGGTCGCAGCTGGTCGCCAGCTGCGACCTCGCCATCGCCTCGCACGAGGCGACCTTCTGCACGCCTGGCGTCAATATCGGACTGTTCTGTTCGACACCGATGGTGGCGCTGTCGCGCAATGTCTCGCGCAAGCACGCCATGGAGATGCTTTTGACCGGCGAGACGATCGATGCGGCAACCGCCAAGGAATTCGGCTTGGTCAACCGCGTCGTGCCGCGCGAATATCTGAATCAGATCGTCACCAAATACGCGCAAACCATTGCGTCCAAATCCTCCTTGGTCGTCAAGATCGGCAAGGAAGCCTTCTACGAGCAGGCGGAAATGGGGCTGGCCGAGGCCTATGATTACACTGGGCGCGTCATGGTCGAGAACATGCTGGCGCGCGATGCGGAAGAGGGCATTGGCGCCTTCATCGGCAAGCGCAAGCCGGAATGGCCGGAGGAATAGGAGGCGGATATGGAACCGCGCATCTCCATCATCACCATCGCCACGGACGATCTCGACCGCGCCACGCGCTTTTATGAGGCGATGGGCCTGACCCGCCACGCTGGGATCACCGACGGCGTTGCCTTCTTCCAGATGGGCGGCGCCATCCTTGCCCTGTTTCCGCGCCCAAGCGCCGAGGAGGATTCAGGCGTGACCTTCGGCAAAGCGCCGTCGGCCGTTTACCTTGCCTACAACACCCGCTCCGACGCCGAGGTCGATGCAGTGCTGGCGCTGGCCGAGACGGCCGGCGGCCGTATCGTCAAGCCGGCGCAACGCGCCTTCTGGGGCGGCTGGTATGGCTATTTCGCCGATGCTGACGGGCATGTCTGGGAAGTGGCGCACAATCCGGCTTTTCCGATCGCGGAAGACGGATCGATTTCGCTGCCGGCTTGACGAGGTTCCCTCTGGCTCATCGCAAGCAACTGACGCGGCTGAAGGCGCCCTATCTCAAGCGTATCCTGATCGAGCCCGGCCGGGTCGTCGATTGGGAAAAATATCCCTGGAACCTGCCGATCTTTCACGGCCACGAATTCGAGCTCGAATTCACCACGCCGATCACCATCATCGTCGGCGAGAACGGCACCGGCAAATCGACATTGCTCGAAGCGATCGGCGCGCTGGCCGGCTACGATGAAGCTGGCGGCGGCAAGGGCTACATGCCGGTCGACCACTCCCGAGCCATCGACAAGAGCGGCGCGGCGCTGGCGGCAACGTTGCGTGGCCACTGGCTGCCGAAGGTCACCGCAGGCTGGTTCTTTCGCGCCGAATCCTTCTATTCGGTCGCCCGCTATCTCGATCAGGCTGCCATCGACGCACATGAGGCGCCGCCCGACTTCCTGTCCTGGTCGCATGGCGAGGGCTTCATCAGGTTCTTCGAGGAGCGCTGCCGCCGGCAAGGCATTTACATCCTGGACGAGCCCGAAAGCGCCTTGTCGCCGACGCGCCAGATCGAACTTCTCAAGATGCTGCGGCGGATGGACCAGTCCGGCACGGCACAGGTGATCATGGCCACGCATTCGCCGCTGCTGATAGCCTGTCCCGGCGCGCGGCTGTTCAGCATCAGCCGGTCCGGGCTCGATCCCACCGATTTTAGCGATACCGACCATTTCCGCATGATGCGCAATTTTTGCAATGATCCAGATGGTTTTCTCGCCGAAGCGCTGTATGAGGACGAGGCATGAACCACGACGCCTACGACAACGCCTATATCGCCGGCATCCTCAATTCGGTGAAGACCATCGCCATGGTCGGCGCGTCGGCCAATGACGTGCGGCCGAGCTATTTCGTGCTGAAATATCTGCTCGGCAAGGGGTTTTCGGTGTTCCCGATCAATCCCGGCCAGGCCGGCAAGGAGATCCTCGGCCAGATGACCTACGCCAGGCTCGCCGACGTTCCGGGACCTGTCGACATGATCGACGTGTTTCGCGCTTCCTCTGCCGTGCCGGGCATTGTCGACGAGGTATTGCGGCTCGATCCGCTGCCGAAGGTCATCTGGATGCAGCTTGGCATACGCCATGACGAGGCAGCCGCACGCGCCGAAGCCGCC
This sequence comes from Mesorhizobium sp. M1328, assembly GCF_040318075.1. Classification (NCBI taxonomy): domain Bacteria; kingdom Pseudomonadati; phylum Pseudomonadota; class Alphaproteobacteria; order Hyphomicrobiales; family Phyllobacteriaceae; genus Mesorhizobium; species Mesorhizobium sp. M1328. The sequence continues at coordinate 443,470 of NZ_JAMYLO010000003.1, forward strand.
GGCATCAAGGTGGTGATGAACCGTTGCCCCAAGATCGAATATGGCAAGCTGTCCGGCGAGATCGGCTGGACCGGCGTCAATTCAGGCGTGCTGTCCTCCAAGAAGCCGCTGATGCGCCCGGGGTTCCAGAGTTTCGGCGTTCGCCAGAAGTAGGTAGTGAATGGTGAATGGTGAATGGTGAATAGAAGGATTTTTCTGGAAGGCGGGCAAGGCGGCATATGAGCCGCTTGCAATCAGGGTGGGGCTGGCCGACTTTGCCATTCACCATTCACCATTCACCATTCACCATTCACCATTCACCATTCACCATTCACCATTGGGGGAGGTTTTCGATGGCCCGCACGCCCGGTTTCAATACGCTCGCCGTCCATGCCGGCGCCAAGCCGGATCCGGCGACAGGGGCGCGAGCGACGCCGATCTACCAGACGACCTCCTTCGTCTTCGACGATGCCGACCATGCCGCCTCGCTGTTCGGGCTGAAGGCGTTCGGCAACATCTACACCCGCATCATGAACCCGACCCAAGCGGTGCTGGAAGAGCGCATCGCGGCACTCGAAGGCGGCACGGCAGGCCTTGCCGTCGCCTCCGGCCATGCCGCGCAGGTGCTGGTCTTCCACAACCTGATGCAGCCCGGCGACAATTTCGTTTCAGCGACAAAGCTTTACGGCGGCTCGATCAACCAGTTCGGCCACGCCTTCAAGAATTTCGGTTGGCAGGTGCGCTGGGCCGACACCAATGACATGTCGACCTTCGAGAGCCAGATCGACGACAGGACCAAGGCGATCTTCATCGAAAGCCTGGCCAATCCGGGCGGCGTCTTCGTCGATATCGAGAAGATCGGCGACATTGCCCGTAAGCACGGCCTGCCGCTGATCGTCGACAACACGCTAGCCTCGCCCTATCTGCTGCGGCCGATCGAACATGGCGCCGACATCGTCGTGCATTCGCTGACCAAGTTCATCGGCGGCCACGGCAATTCGATCGGCGGCGCCATCGTCGACGGCGGCACCTTCGACTGGTCGAAGTCGGGCAAATATCCGATGCTTTCGGAGCCGCGCCCTGAATATGGCGGCCTCGTCCTGCACGAAACCTTCGGCAATTTCGCTTTCGCCATTGCCGCCCGCGTGCTCGGCCTGCGCGATATCGGCGCCGCGATTTCGCCGTTCAACGCGTTCCTGATCCTGACTGGCCTGGAAACCTTGCCGCTCAGGATGCAGCGCCATTGCGACAACGCGGCGGCGGTCGCCGGATGGCTCTCCAACCACCCCAAGGTCGCCTGGGTGTCCTATCCCGGCCTGCCCAGTGACAAGAACAACGCGTTGCAGAAGAAGTACTCGCCGCTTGGCGCCGGCGCGGTGTTCACCTTCGGGTTGAAGGGCGGCTACGCGGCGGGCATCAAATTCGTCGAAGCGCTCGAACTGTTCTCGCACCTGGCCAATGTTGGCGACACCAAGTCGCTGGTCATCCACCCGGCATCGACCACGCATCGCCAGCTTTCCGACGAGCAGAAGATCAACGCCGGGGCAGGGCCGGACACGGTCAGGCTTTCGGTCGGTATCGAGGATGTCGACGACATCGTCGCCGATCTGGAACAGGCTCTCGCCAAGGTTTGATCGCCATGACCAGGCCGAAATTTCTTTCCGTCGGCGTCGACACCGTCGAACCGGAGCTTGGCGCACCGGCGCCGGATCGCCTGATTTCGGGCGATCCGAAATTCCGCACCTGGAATGTTGAGGAGCAGGACGGCGGCCTCTATGCCGGCATATGGGAAGCGACGCCAGGCAAATGGCGCATCGAATATGATGAGTGGGAGTTCTGCCACATCCTTTCAGGGGTCTCGGTGATCGCCGAAGACGGCGGCGATGCGCGCACTGTCGGGGCCGGCGATAGTTTCGTGCTGAGGCCGGGCTTCAAGGGCAGCTGGGAAGTGCTTGAAACGACTCGCAAGGAGTATGTGATCAAGCTTTGATCACCCTGCGGCTGAGCCTGCCGGATCGAATGCTCAAAAGCGTACCGCGAGCGTTTCCAGCCCGTGGAAATGATAGCTGTCGCGGAAGCGTGGCTGTTCGGCGAGATGGAGCCGCGGCAAGCGCTCGAACAGGGTTTTCAGCGACACCTGCAGTTCGAGCCGGGCGAGCGGCGCGCCGATGCAGAAATGGATGCCGGCGCCGAACGATACGTTCTTCTGGTCGGCACGGTCCGGCCTGAAGGCGAGGGGCTCGGCAAACGCAGTAGGGTCGCGATTGGCCATGCCGAGCAACAGCCCGATCGTCTCGCCCGGCTGGACGATGATCCCCGGCCCGGCCTCGACCTCCTGATAGGCGTAGCGCGTGAACATGTGCAGCGGCGCGTCGAAGCGCAGGCACTCTTCGACCGTCGCGGCTGTTGCTTCCAGTGAGGCGAAGAAGCGGCGCGGGTCGCCGCCTTGCGCAAGGATCGAGCGCACCGCATTGCCGGTCTGGTGGACAGTTGCCTCATGACCGGCATTGAGCAAAAGGATTGCCGAGGACACCAGTTCGTCCTCCGACAGTTTCTGGCCGTCCTCCTGTGCCGCAATCAGCAGCGACAGAAGATCCTCGCCCGGCCTCTTTCGCCGCTCGGCGACGTAGCCGCGCAGAAAATCGGAAAAGTCGCGCGCGGCGCGATTGGCCGTCTCTTCGGTCTCGCGGGTGCGGCCATGCATATACATGGCGACCATCCGATGCGACCAGTCGAGCAGCTGCGGCCCCATGTCGACCGGCACGCCGAGCATTTCCGCAATGATGGTAATCGGCAAGGGAGCGGCGAACGCCGGCAGCAGGTCGACTCCTCCTGGTTCGAAACGGTCAATCAGTTCGTTGGCCAGCGCCTCGACGCGCGGCCTGAGCCGCTCAACCTGGCGCGAGACGAAGGCGCGGTTGACCAGCGTTCTGAGCCGTGTGTGGACGGGCGGCTCCAGCTCCAGCATCGAATTGGCCTCGACGCCGTCGAAGGCGCTGAGATGCGTGCGGTCCTGGCCGATGCCCCGGCTGTCCGGAATGCCGGCCGGGTTCTGCCGGCCGAAGCGGCGATCGCGCAACAGACGGTTGACGTCGTCGAAGCCGCCAAAGCACCAGAAACCAAATTCTTCCCAGACGAAGGCGTTCGATGCGCCGTGCAGGAAGGTGTAAGCTTCGTAAGGGTCCTGGAAAAAAGCCGGCTCGTGCGGATCGAGCCGCAGGCGACGCGTGGCTGGATCAAAGGCAAGGTAGGGCGGCTTCAATTCGGTCATGCCAGATCATTAGCGCGGCTTGCCAGTCTGGTGCCAGACCGTGTGTTGGCCCTCCCGAGAGGTGAGCCGCCGAAGCGGTTGCGGAAGGACGGTTTCATGAATGTGATCGTGGTCGGTGCGGGCATTGCCGGGCTTTCCACAGCGTGGTCTCTGGTCAAGGCCGGTCACCTCGTCTCGATCGTCGAGCAGGGACCGATTCCCAATCCGCTTGCAGCGTCGGGCGACCATCATCGCATTATCCGCCGCGCCTACCGGGCCGGAACGGGCTACGGCCGGCTGATCACCGAAGCCTACGAAGCATGGGACGAGATGTGGGCCGATCTCGGCGAAAGCCATCTCGATCCGCGCGGCTTCATCTGTATTTCGCGGGAGCCGGGAGATGAGGCGGAGGAATACCGCGAAGGCATGGAAGCCGGGAATTATCCGTTCGAATTGTTCGAACCGGACGCCGCGGTCGAACGCTGGCCGTTCCTGCAGCCCGGTTCGTTCCGCTATGCGTATTTTTCGCCGGACGGTGGCGCGTTGCACTGCCGCAAGATCGCCTGGGGCCTCGCCACGTGGCTGCGCGCGAATGGCGCCAATGTCTACGAAAACAGCAAGGTGGTCGAGATCGACGCCGACGCCGGACATGTCGTGCTTGCGAGCGGCGAAACGATGCAGGCCGACCGGATCATCGTCGCTGCCGGCGCCTGGGTGCTAAAACTGTTCCCGGAGCTGGATGGCCAACTGAAAACCTGGCGCACCGCGCTCGCCTATGTCGAACCGCCGGCGGATCTGAAAGCAGCTTGGCAGGCTGCACCCGTTGTCCTCGACATCGGCGGCAGCGTCGACGGCTATGCAATCCCGCCGACAGGTGGCGCCAGCATGAAATTCGGCTCGGGCCTGCACAGGGTGCCGACCAGCGATGCCGACTGGAACCGCCAGCCGGTGCCGGGCGAGGGTGAGGCGATCCGCAACCTGTTTTCGCCGCCGATTGCCCGCATCGCGGAATACAAGGTCACCGAAGTGGTCACCTGCGCCTACACCTTCACCGCCGACGAGAAGTTCCTGGCCCACCGGAAAGGCAAATGCCTGGTTATCTCGGCCTGCTCCGGCCACGGCTACAAGTTCGGCGCGGCAGTTGGCAGAAGGGTTGCGGCCTGCGTCGGCAATGGCGATGTCGACGGCCTGAAGAAATGGCTCAGGGCCGAGGCGGCCTGAGCGCCTAGTATCGGCAATGCCTCGGAATATGCACGCGCCGCCAGCTCGACGAGCCCTCCCTGACCACCACGCGGCGAGCCACTGTCTGGTAGGACGCCGGAATGTCGATGATGCGCCGCTGCTCCGGCCGCACCAGCACCTCTTCGGCGACGCTCTCGTATTCGGCGGGGAGGACAACGCGCCGCCGGCGTTCCGGCTCAACCACGACGATTTCGGCCACGCGTTCATAGCGCGCCCTGTGCCTGACCTTGCACAGCACCTTGCGGCCATTGATGATGCGCCATTCCCAGGAATAGCCGCTGTTATCGACCCTCACGGAGCGGTGGATGGTGCGGGTGATGGCGGGCACGATCTCGTAGCTGACGCGCGCCGGCGCGATCTGGACCACGCGCTCGCGCGTCCCGTAGATTGGCGCCTCGTATTCCACCTGCTGGCCGGCTGGGCTGACGAGCACGTCCTCGTAGAGCGTGTCGTAGACGGCCGGCCGGTTGACCTGCTCGTAGCATTCGACCGCGCGTCCGCCGGCAGCCGCCTCGGACGCCATGCCGAGAACGGTGATGCCGGTAAGGGCCAAGGAAGCAGTTTTCCTGATCATCGCACTCCCCCTTATTTGAACTGCGTGAAGCGGGTTCAACGTTGGATTGTAGGGCAAGCCGCGGCCGGAAAAAGCGGTTTCACCACTTTTCGTTAAGCGATGCGGTTAAGAAACTGCTAAACAACGGCCAGACATGAGCGCCCCTTCCCACCGCAGGAGAGGGGCTGCCGGCACGGCGACAGGCGAAACTGGTTTGGAAACCTTGATTCGACTTAACCGGATGGCTAGGAGAGGCGGCCTTGCGCTAGGGTGAGCCGGCATCCTATTTACACAATAACGATCCAGAACCGATTCTGCCCGATTGCAAATCTCCGGCGCCGGAATCCCATCCTCAAAAAGGGATAGTCCATGAAGAACCCCGTCGAAACCTACATGAACCTCGTTCCGATGGTGGTCGAACAGACCAATCGCGGCGAGCGGGCCTACGACATTTTCTCGCGGCTCCTCAAGGAGCGCATCATTTTCATCACCGGTCCGGTCGAGGACGGCATGGCGACGCTGGTCTGCGCGCAGCTGCTGTTCCTCGAGGCGGAGAATCCGAAGAAGGAAATCAACCTCTATATCAACTCACCCGGCGGCGTCGTCACCTCCGGCATGGCGATCTACGACACCATGCAGTTCATCAAGCCCGCTGTGTCGACGCTGTGCATCGGCCAGGCCGCATCGATGGGCTCGCTGCTTCTCACCGCAGGCGAGAAGGGCATGCGCTTTGCCACGCCGAACGCCCGCATCATGGTCCACCAGCCTTCCGGCGGCTTCCAGGGCCAGGCCTCCGACATCGAGCGTCATGCCCAGGACATCATCAAGCTGAAGCGCCGCCTCAATGAGGTTTACGTCAAGCACACCGGCAAGAGCTACGATGAGATTGAAAAAACGCTCGACCGTGACCATTTCATGACTGCCGACGAGGCCAGGGATTTCGGCCTCATCGACAAGGTCATTTCGTCACGTGAGCCGGTCGAAGGTATTGCCTTATAGGTCCGCGGTGGCCCCGCGGTGGCAATGAGTGGCGGGATCACGCGCTTTTGGCGCAGCTTGCGGCATTTCGGCCACAATTGGCTGTTCCCTCGACGGGTGCAATTGCCTACGTTAAGGCTATGTTGATTTTCGACGGCTTAGCTTTGCGCGTGGGGTTGTTCGAATCATTGCCCCGTTTTCCGATTTGTGTTTCGTACGGAATGCGTTGCGGGAGCCGGGGCACTGGCGGCAGCGGATTCCCGCGATAGATTGAATATACGCCCTTTCAACCAGACCATCGGCGGGCGGCCATGAAAGGACAGGAAAATGAGCAAGGTCGGCAACAACAGCGGTGATTCCAAGAACACGCTTTATTGCTCGTTTTGCGGCAAAAGCCAGCACGAAGTGCGCAAGCTGATCGCCGGGCCGACGGTGTTCATCTGCGACGAATGCGTCGAACTGTGCATGGACATCATCCGCGAGGAGAACAAGACCTCGATGGTGAAGTCGCGCGAGGGCGTGCCGACCCCGCAGGAAATCCTAAAAGTTCTCGACGACTACGTCATCGGCCAGCCCTACGCCAAGCGCGTACTGTCGGTGGCCGTCCACAACCACTACAAGCGCCTCGCCCATGCCGGCAAGAACAACGACGTCGAGCTGGCGAAGTCGAACATCCTGCTCATCGGCCCGACCGGTTGCGGCAAGACGCTGCTGGCGCAGACGCTGGCCCGTATCATCGACGTCCCCTTCACCATGGCCGACGCGACGACGCTGACCGAGGCCGGCTATGTCGGCGAGGATGTCGAGAACATCATCCTGAAGCTGTTGCAGTCGGCCGACTACAATGTCGAGCGCGCCCAGCGCGGCATCGTCTATATCGACGAGATCGACAAGATCTCGCGCAAGTCGGACAATCCCTCGATCACCCGCGACGTGTCGGGCGAGGGCGTGCAGCAGGCACTTTTGAAGATCATGGAAGGCACCGTTGCCTCCGTGCCGCCGCAGGGCGGCAGGAAGCATCCGCAGCAGGAATTTCTGCAGGTCGACACCGCCAACATCCTGTTCATCTGCGGCGGCGCTTTCGCCGGCCTGGACAAGATCATCTCGGATCGCGGCAGGAAGACCTCGATCGGTTTCGGCGCCATCGTCGCTTCGCCCGAGGATCGCCGCACCGGCGATGTTTTCCGCCTGGTCGAGCCTGAGGATCTCTTGAAGTTCGGCCTCATTCCCGAGTTCGTCGGCCGTCTGCCTGTCTTGGCCACGCTGGAGGATCTCGACGAGCCGGCACTGATCCAGATCCTGACCGAGCCGAAGAACGCGCTGGTCAAGCAGTATCAGCGGCTGTTCGAGATGGAAAATGTCGACCTGACCTTCCACGAGAACGCGCTCTCGGCGATCGCCAAGCGCGCCATCGAGCGCAAGACCGGCGCACGCGGCCTGCGTTCGATCATGGAAGCGATCCTGCTGGACACCATGTTCGAGCTGCCGGCACTAGAAGGCGTGCGCGAAGTGGTTATTTCGGAAGAGGTGGTGTCAGGCAACGCCAGGCCGCTCTACATCTATTCCGAGCAGAAGGAAAAGAAGGGCAACGTCAGCGCCTGACGTGAGCCGGCAATGGATTTTTCTGAAACGGCGCCGCAGGGCGCCGTTTTGCTGTCGCACACCGCGTATGGCGCCGCGTAATGGCCGCGGATTGGAGGGACGGACCGTGTTGACCCTTGATCTTTACCCCCTGTGCCTCCAACTAATGGCAGAAGGCCGTGGTGCCGAATTCTGTGCTGTAAAACTCCCGTCACAAACGGTGGTAGGCGGAACGATCCCCGGTCGTTAATATGAGATTCGCGGTTGGCCGATTGGCGGCCGCGACATGAAAGGTTGGACAATGGCCAAATTATCCAAGGCTCCCAGCGACGGCGTCTTTGCAGTCCTCCCACTGCGCGACATCGTGGTGTTCCCGCACATGATCGTTCCGCTCTTTGTCGGGCGTGAAAAGTCGATCAAAGCGCTGGAAGAAGTGATGGGTCAGGAAAAGCAGATCCTGCTCGCGACCCAGATGAATGCCGCCGACGACGATCCGGAGCCCGATGCCATCTTTGACATCGGCACGCTCGCCAATGTGCTGCAATTGCTGAAACTGCCGGACGGCACCGTGAAGGTGCTGGTCGAAGGCGCCTCGCGCGCGAAAATCGTCGCGTTCACCGACCGTCCCGACTTCCATGAGGCCCGTGCTGCTGCGCTGGTCGAACCGGATGAGGAAGAGGTCGAGGTCGAGGCGCTGGCGCGTTCCGTGGTCACCGACTTCGAGAACTACGTCAAGCTGAACAAGAAGATCTCGCCCGAAGTGGTAGGTGCCGCCAGCCAGATCGACGACTATTCCAAGCTCGCCGACACGGTCGCTTCGCATCTTGCCATCAAGATCCCCGAGAAGCAGGAGATGCTCGCCACGCTGTCCGTCAAGGAACGGCTGGAGAAGGCGATGGGCTTCATGGAAGCCGAAATCTCGGTGCTCCAGGTGGAGAAGCGCATCCGCTCGCGCGTCAAGCGCCAGATGGAGAAGACGCAGCGTGAATACTACCTCAACGAGCAGATGAAGGCGATCCAGAAGGAGCTCGGCGAGGGCGAGGACGGCCGCGACGAGGCCGCCGAGATCGAGGCGCGCATCAAGAAGACCAAGCTCTCCAAGGAGGCCCGCGAAAAGGCGGAAGCCGAACTGAAGAAGCTGCGGACGATGTCGCCGATGTCGGCTGAATCGACCGTCGTGCGCAACTATCTCGACTGGCTGCTGTCGATCCCGTGGGGCAGGAACTCCAAGGTCAAGCAGGATCTGGCCTTTGCCCAGAACGTGCTCGATACGGATCATTTCGGCCTCGACAAGGTCAAGGACCGCATCGTCGAATACCTCGCCGTGCAAAGCCGCCAGAAGAAGCTGAAGGGGCCGATCCTGTGCCTCGTCGGACCTCCCGGCGTCGGCAAGACGTCGCTCGGCAAGTCGATCGCCAAGGCGACCGGCCGCGAGTTCATCCGCATGGCGCTGGGCGGCGTGCGCGACGAAGCCGAGATCCGTGGTCACCGCCGCACCTATATCGGCTCGATGCCCGGCAAGGTCATCCAGTCGATGAAGAAGGCGAAGAAATCCAACCCGCTCTTCCTGCTCGACGAGATCGACAAGATGGGCCAGGATTTCCGCGGCGATCCGTCATCGGCTTTGCTCGAGGTGCTCGATCCCGAGCAGAACTCGACGTTCATGGACCATTACCTCGAGGTCGAATACGACCTGTCGAGCGTGATGTTCGTGACGACGGCGAACACGCTGAACATCCCTGCGCCCTTGATGGACCGCATGGAGATCATCCGTATCGCCGGCTACACCGAGGACGAGAAGATCGAAATCGCCAAGCGTCACCTGATGCCCAAGGTGATCCGCGACCACGCGTTGCAGCCGAAGGAGTTCTCCGTCGGCGAGGACGCGATCCGCGGCATCATCCAGACCTACACCCGTGAAGCGGGCGTCAGGAGCCTGGAGCGCGAGCTGATGAAGCTCGGGCGCAAGGCGGTGACCGAGATCCTGAAGACGAAGAAGAAGACGATCAACATCACGGCGGACAATCTTGCCGATTACCTTGGTGTTCCGCGCTTCCGCTTCGGCCAGGTCGAGAGCGACGATCAGGTCGGCGTGGTCACCGGGCTCGCCTGGACGGAAGTCGGCGGCGAGCTGTTGACGGTGGAAGGCGTCATGATGCCCGGCAAGGGCCGCATGACCGTGACCGGCAATCTGCGCGACGTGATGAAGGAATCGATCTCTGCGGCGGCCTCTTACGTCCGCTCGCGGGCCATCGATTTCGGCGTCGAGCCGCCGCTGTTCGACAAGCGCGATATCCACGTCCACGTGCCAGAGGGTGCAACCCCGAAGGACGGACCGTCGGCTGGCGTGGCGATGGCGACGGCGATTGTCTCGGTGCTGACCGGTATCCCGGTCAGGGCCGATGTGGCGATGACCGGCGAGATCACGCTGCGCGGCAGGGTGCTGCCGATCGGCGGCCTTAAGGAAAAGCTGCTTGCCGCACTCCGCGGCGGCATCAAGAAGGTGCTGATCCCGGAAGAGAACGCCAAGGATCTGGCGGAGATTCCGGAAAACGTGAAGAGCGGCATGGAAATCATTCCGGTCTCACGCGTTGGCGAAGTGTTGCGCCATGCGCTGGTGCGCATGCCGGAACCCATCCAGTGGGTCGAACCCGTTAATGCGCCGGCCGTGGTCGATGTCGGAGACGAGGCTGGTAAATCGCTAGCGCATTAGCTCTTGCTAAAGTTGCAATGCACAAAGAGAGAGCCGGGCCTTGAGCCCGGCTTTTTCATGTGAAGAACCCCGGATTTCCGGGCTTTTTTCGACTTTCTTGACGCTTTTCGACTTGGTTGCCGGAGCGCTTCTTTCTAAAGTCCGTTTCCTGCCGGATTGAGTCGAGTGTTCCGGTTTTCTCATGGAAGGGAATTTTTATGAACAAGAACGAACTGGTATCCGCTGTCGCCGATGCCGCGAGTATTTCGAAGGGTGACGCGCAGTCGGCGGTTGATGCGGTGTTTTCCGTCATCACCGGCGAACTGAAAAAGGGCGGCGATGTCCGGCTTGTCGGCTTCGGAAATTTCACCGTGTCAAAACGCGCCGCGTCGACCGGCCGCAATCCGCAGACCGGTGCGGAAGTGAAGATCCCGGCGCGCACCGTGCCGAAGTTCTCGGCCGGCAAGGGCCTCAAGGACGCTGTCAACTAAGCGCCTCCTTAAGTCTTTCAGAGAAAAGAAAAGCCGGCATATCCGGTTTTTCTTTTCTGTTGGAAAGGGCGGCGCTATGCCGTCGGCGCGTCAGTGCGCATCAAGCCTTCGTTCTTGAGATCGGCCCACAGCGCCGATGGCAGCTTCGCGTCGAGCAGCGAGCGATTGCTTTCGACTTCGCCCGGCCGCTGGCCGCCGGGGATTACCGAGACGACGGAAGGATGCAGCAGCGGGAACTGCAGCGCCGCCTCGATCAGGCGCACGCCGTGGCGCTTGCAGACGGCCTCGATGCGGGTAACGCGGTCGATGATGTCCTGCGGCGCCTCCGAATAATTGTAGTAGGCGCCGGGCTTCGGCCCGGTTGCCAGGATGCCGGAATTGTACGGCCCGCCGAGAACGATGCCGATGCCGCGTTGCTGGCATAGCGGCAGGAAAGACTGCAGCGCTTCCTGCTCCAGCAGCGTGTAACGCCCGGCAAGCAGGAACAGATCGAAATCGCCGCGCTCGGCCAGCGTCTGGGCAACCGGCCACTCGTTGATGCCGCCGCCGAACGCCTTGATCACGCCCTGGTCGCGCAATGCCAGCAATCCGTAGTAGCCGGAGCTCATGAATTCCTGGATGCGCTGGTCCGAGGCTTCCTTGCTGCCATGGGTGAAGATGTCGACATCGTGCACGAAGAGGATGTCGATGCGGTCGACGCCGAGCCGTTCCAGCGAGGCTTCGAAGGAGCGCATGACGCCGTCATAGCTGTAATCGTAGACCTCGCGGCGCGATGGGGTGTCGAAGAATTTGCCGATGCCGGTGCGCTGTTCCGGCGGGCAGGCGCGCATGATGCGCCCGATTTTGTTGGACAGCACGTAGTCGTCGCGCTTCTTCGAACGCAGGAACGGATTGAGCCGCGTTTCGGCAAGGCCCAGCCCATAAAGCGGCGCGGTGTCGAAGTAGCGGCAGCCGACCCGCCATGCCGTCTCCAGAGTGGCATTGGCATCCTCGTCGGAGACGGCGCGGTAGAGATTGCCGAGCGGCGCGGTGCCGAAGCCGAGCTCGGTGAAGTTGATGCCGCCATTGCCGATGCGGTCGAAATGCCGTGTCTTCATATGCTGCCGTTTCCTCGTTTTTGCGATTTGCCATGACACTATCACGGTTGCGGCGCATCAAAAGCACTGCGTGTCGTTGGACACCGATTTTCGTGGTGATAGCATGAATGAAAACAAGCTGTTCGAGGCAAATGTGAGCGAGATATTCAAGTGGTTCCCCGGCACCGGCAAGCTGGTGCAAATGTCATGACGGACGCCGGCGAAAACCTGTTTGGGATTGCGCTGAGCGAGCTTGGCACCGTGCTGGAGCGTATCGACGAAAGCCGCATCGACGCCGCTTGCGCCATCTTGGCCGGAGCTAGAAAGATCGTCACCTATGGCTGCGGCCGCGAGGCGCTGCAGGTCAAGGGTTTTGCCATGCGGCTCTACCATCTCGGCCTGCCGGTGTCGGTTGTCGGCGACATGACCACGCCGCCGCTGGGCGCGGGCGATGTCTTCCTCGCCAGCTCCGGCCCGGGCGAGACCTCGACCGTGCTGACCTTGATGCGGGTCGCACGCGATGCCGGTGCCGCCGTCCTGCTGCTCACCGCGCAAGCCGACAGCACTGCCGCAAAGCTGGCAGACTTCACACTGCTTATTCCTGCTCAGACCATGGCCGACGACCAGGGCCCGGAAAAGACATCCGTGCTGCCGATGGGCTCGGTTTTCGAAGGCGCGCTGTTCGTCCTCTTCGAAGTGATGGTGCTGAAGCTCAGGGATCTGACCGGCGTCTCGCCGGAAGCGATGCGCGCCCGCCACACCAATATGGAGTAGGTGTCATGCGCTACGAATTGATGCTGCCGCACCAGATCCGCAAGGCGATCGCCGAGAACCGGCCGGTCGTGTTGCCGCTCGGTGTGCTCGAATATCATGGCGAGCACATGGCCGTCGGAATGGACACGCTGGCGGTGGTCAAGAGCCTGGAACTGTTCGAAAAAGAAGCCGAGATCGTCATTCTGCCGCCCTTCTATTACGGCGCGGCGAGCTATGCGGTTGCAGCACCGGAAGGCAGTGGTTCGGTGCAGGTCGGTGGCAATGTGCTGGCGCCATTTGCGGAAGAATTGTTCTACAGCCTGTTGCGCATCGGCTTCCGCAACATCCACGCCATCATTCACCACCAGACCGAAAATTTTGCCGCCGGCATGCCAACCGATCTCGCCTTCAAGGCCGCCGGCCGGCAGGCGATCTTCCGCTTCCTGGAGAAAGAACGCGGCGAAGGCTGGTGGGGCTCTGCGGCGATGGCCGACTATTATGCCGAGCACGCCGAGGGCAGCAATTTCTTCAACTGGGTGCAGGTGCATCCGCTGATGCCGGCTTCAATGCACAGCCAGTACCCGTTCGATCATGCCGGCATCGGCGAGACGTCACTGATGCTGGCGCTGTGTCCGGAAGCGGTGGACGCCGGCCGTTTCGCCGACAACACCGGCTGGTACACGGCAAGCGCCTCCGAAGCCTCGGCGGAATTGGGGCAAAAAGGGGTTGCCATGATTCTCGATCATTTGCGGGCAACACTTTCGGGTTAGCCCGGTTTTCCCTTCTCCCCTTATTGTGGAGAAGGGAAGGCTGGCGCAGTTATTTCACTGCGCCCGCTGTCATGCCCATGATCAGGTAGCGCTCGAGCGCGATGCCGATGACGGCGAGCGGTGTGATGGCGGCGGTGGCAAGCGCTGCCATCGACCACCAGTTGATGCCTTGCGAGCCGGTTTGGCTCGCCACCATGACAGGAATGGTCTTGGCGTCGGTCGAGGTCAGGAGCGCGGCGAAGAAATACTCGTTCCAGCACAGCACCATTGCCAGGATGAAGGCGGCGACCATGCCCGGCAGCGCGATCGGCATGACGATGCGGAAGAACGCGCCCCAGATCGACAGGCCGTCGACAAGGGCTGCTTCCTCAAGCTCGACGGGAATGGAATTGAACTGGTCGCGCATGATCCAGATGACGATCGGCAGCACCATCAGCGTATAGAGCAGGATCAGCCCGACGCGCGTGTCGAGCATGCCGACTTCCCGGTAAAGCACGAGAAAGGGCAGCGCCAACACGACCGGCGGCAGGATCAGCTGCGACAGGAAGAAGAACGAGATGTCCTCGTTCTTGAACCAGGCGAAATGGTAGCGATAGCGGGTAAGTCCGTAGGCGGCGAGGCTGCCGATGATGATGGCGAGGCTCGATGCGCCGACCGAGGTGATCACCGAATTCATGAAGCGCTTGAGGAATTCCTCGCGCACCGTCGAGGTCTGGAAGATCGAGTCCGGTGAAAGGCCGAGCGAGCGCCAGCCTTTCCAATCCGGCTGGAAATCGACGAACGGGATCAAATGACCTTGAGTGACGTCGACCGCGGTCTTGAACGAGGTGGTTATCGTCCAATAGATCGGGAACAGGCAGATGAACGCCCAGAAGGCGAGCGCGCCGTAGATGAAGACGCGACTGGCGACGAAGCTCGCCGGCGAGCGGATCTCCGAGGCGACATATTCGGTGGTCTGGACGCTCATCTTGTTTCAATTCACCCGATCTTGCTTCAATTGACATTGCGCACGAAGCGGTTGGCAAATTTCAACAGCCACGTGACGAACACAACGATGATGACCAGATAGGCCATCGCCAGCATCGTGCCGTAGCCGACATTCGAGCGGTCGCGATACTCGCGATAGATGAAGCTCGACACGGAATCTGTCGCACCGCCCGGACCGCCGGACGTCACCGTGATGATGATGTCGGCAAGCTTCAGCTTGAAGATGATGCGCAGGATCACCGCCGTCACCGACACCGGCAGCATCAGCGGGAAAGTGACCTGCCAGAAGGTCTGCCAGGCGTTGGCGCCGTCGACCCGCGCGGCTTCGAGCACCTCGCGCGACATCGCCTGCAGCCCGGCCAGCAGCATGATCATCATGAACGGAATGAACGTCCAGGCGTCCAGCACCATGATCGCGATGCGCGCGGTGATCGGATCGGAGAAGAAGGCGGGATTTTCCCAGCCAAGATGGCGCGCCAGCGTCGCGGCCGGTCCGAAGCGGTACTCCATCAGCGATTTGCCGATCATCCACGACACCGCGACGGGTGACAGCATCAAGGGCAAGAGGAAGACAACGCGGAAGAATTTTCGCGCCCGGATCTGCGCGTTGAGCAACAACGCCAGGCCAAAGGCAATGATATATTCGACCGACACCGCCAGCACATAGAGCGCCATGTTGAACAGCGCGTTGCGGTAGTAGGGATCGCCCAGCATCTGCCAGAAATTGGCGAGCCCGTTGAACGTGCGGCCGCTGAAGGAACTGAGGTTCCAGTCGGTGAGCGCGATGTAGAAACCGAACAGGGTCGGGAAGATCACCATGGCGATGGTGAACAGCAGCGCCGGCAGCAGGAACAGGGCACGCTGGCCGTCCTCGCCGCGGGTCAGCACCTGGCCGGCGCCAATCGCCAGGCCCCACAGAACATAGGCATAGACGACGGGCCGCCAGGTCTCGAAGCCGATGGTGTCGGCTTCGGTCTTGTACAGGATCTCCAGCGCGATTACCGCCAGCAAGCCAAGCGTCGCAACGGCCATCAGCCCCCAGCCGAGCCGTTTGCGGCGAGGGGAAATCAGATCGGAAGGGACGGCATCCGCCGGCCACGGGTTTACGGTCGAAGTCTGGTCAGCCACAAATTTCGCCCGTTTGAAGGCTCATCGAGGAGCCGGAGCTGTCTGGTGTGGTCCGGCGCCGCCGGACCACGGTTTCACATAGCCTACATGCCGAGCGAGGCCTTGTAGAGCTTGATCTGGTTGTCGCGGCCGATCTGGTCGGTCAGCTTCTCCCAGGCCGCCGCAATGGCATCGGCGCCTTCCTGTGCCTTCATCTTGCCGGCGAAGGTGTTGGCCAAAATATCCTCGGCGGCGCTGTAGTATTGGAAGATGCCGGGGATGCGTGGCTCGATCGCCGCGTTCGGATGGTTGTAGCTGTCGGATTCCGACTTGAGGTACGAGGTGATGAACGCCTCATCGTAGCCGGCCGCCACCCACTCCGGAATATCGAAATGGCTGTTGCGGTAAGGCTGGAAGCCCGACGGATACGCCGCGCACCACAGTGACAGGTCCTTGCCGCCGAGATGGGCGGCGGCGGACCAGGCTGCCTTCTTCTTCTTCTCGTCGCTGTCGACGCGGGCCATGACATAGACGCCCCAGCCGAGATAGGCGCAGTTTGGCGCATAGTTCGGGCCGCTGGCGAGCTTGTCCCACTTGCCGGTCTTGGAATTATAGACATCGTCCGAGCCCGGCAGGATCGAGAAGCCTGTGACGTCGCCGACGACCGAGGAGTCGTTAGTCTTCGCATTCGAGCCAGCGTCTCCCCACCAAGCCAGCATCGAACCAGTGCCGCCCAGGAATTGGGAGAAACAGGTCTGGTTCGGGTCGGCATTGATTTGATCCTGCGGTTCGAAGGGCAGCGCGTCGATCACGTCCTGGATCGCCCGCACCCAAGCCGGGTTGTTGACGCGCGGCTTCATCGTATCGGCGTCGAACAGCCACGCCTTGTCATCAGGGTGCTTAGCATAAGCACTGGCACGGCTGCCGAGGAAGTAGAAGCCGAATCCACCCCATGCCTTGGGCGCGTCGAGGTAGCCGTAGACGTCCTGGCCCTTCATCTGCTTGCCCTTGAGGAACTTGGTCACGGCCTGCACCTGCTGCCAGGTCTTCGGCACGCCCCATTCCGTCAGGCCTGCCTTGTCGCCGCTATCGGCTTTCCAGGCTGCTGCCAGATCAGAGTCGGAGAACACGTCGGTGCGGTAGTTGAAGTTGTGCGCGTCTCCGTCGACGGTCACGCGATACTGCTTGCCGTTCCAGGTGCCGACCGGCGGCTTCAGATAGGCCACCAGATCGTCCATATCGATCTGCTTCCTTACCCAGTCGGGCATCTCGGAAGTGAGGCCCTTGCCGCAGACATCGCCTTCGAAAGGAGCGCCCATCTCGACGATATCAAAGTCGATTGTGTTCGTGGCGATAGCCTGCTGCAGGCGCGGATTGTAGTCCGCCTGTGCAAGGTCGATCCAGTTGATCTTGGCGCCGGTATAGGCCTCCCACGGCTTCAGGAAGCCGCGGAAAAGCACATTGTGCAGGTTCTGGTTGTTGAGGCCCATGAAGGAGAGCTCGACGCCGGCGAATTCGCCTTCCTTAACGTTGGCCTTGGTGGCTTCGAGGCAAAGCTCGCCGACCTTCTGGAAGTCGGCATCGGTCGGCTGACCTTTGCCGACGCCAGGGATCTGCAGGATCTTGGTGCGCAGCTCGCTGGCAGCCGAAGCCGGCCGCGTCAGTGCGCCGAGGCCGGCGCCGGATGCCGCGGCGATCGCGGCCATGCTGGCCGCCCCCTTCAGCACGTCGCGGCGGGTGGCCCCGGCGCGGACAAGTTGGTTATAAAGGCTGATTTTCATCTCGTTCCTCCCAGAAGGTCAATTGTGAATTGGTTCAGATGGTGGAGCGCCGATTATGTTCCCCAACGACAGCGACTCCCGTAAATAGCGGCCCGAATTCTCCCTCCCGCGACGCTTGGCATTCAGTGCCGGACAAGCGTACCGGTGCGCCCGGAACAGGGTCATAAGCCGGGCAGTTGTCACTATTCGCACAACGAAGTGCGGTGTCAACGTGAATGGGTTTTTTATCTATAAGAGACTGACTTGCCCTCGCCGTTTGCGTTGTTTAGCTTCACGGCAAATGAAGGGGGAATGATGGCTCAAGTCGCGATCCGCAATGTGGCCAAGGCGTTCGGAACCGTCAAGGTTCTGCACGATGTCAGCGTCGACATCGCCGACGGGCAGTTCGTGGTGCTGGTCGGGCCTTCCGGCTGCGGCAAGTCCACGCTGCTGAGGATGGTGGCCGGGCTGGAAACGGTCTCCGGCGGCACCATTGCCATCGGCGAGCGCGTCGTCAACCATCTGCCGCCGGCCAAGCGCGACATCGCCATGGTGTTCCAGAACTACGCGCTCTATCCGCACAAGACGGTCGAGCAGAACATGGCCTTTGCTCTCAAGCTGCGCAAAACCGACCCGGCGGTGGTCACTGAGCGCGTCAAGCGCGCGGCCGACATCCTCGACCTCAACCCCTACCTCAAGCGCTATCCGCGCCAGCTTTCCGGCGGCCAGCGCCAGCGCGTCGCCATGGGCCGCGCCATCGTGCGCAACCCGCAGGTGTTCCTGTTCGACGAGCCGCTCTCCAATCTCGATGCCAAGCTGCGTGTCCAGATGCGCACCGAGATCAAGGAACTGCACCAGCGGCTGAAGACCACCACCATCTACGTCACCCACGACCAGATCGAAGCCATGACCATGGCCGACAAGATCGTGGTGATGCGCGACGGTCGCATCGAACAGGTCGGCGCGCCGCTGGAATTGTTCGACCGGCCGGCCAACCTGTTTGTCGCCGGCTTCATCGGCTCGCCCTCGATGAACCTGCTCAAGGGCGTCGTGCGCAAGGGCGACAAGCCCGTCGTCGAGATCGCCGGGACGCCGTTCCCGATTGCGGCGAACAGTGCCGTGGAAGATGGCCGCAATGTCGTCTACGGCGTGCGGCCGGAGCATCTCGAAATCCATCCCGATGGTGTTCCGGCGAAGATTTCGGTGGTCGAGCCGACCGGTTCCGAGACTTTGGTGTTCCTGCGCTTCGGCGAGGGCGAGATGGTGGCGCTGTTCCGTGAACGCCACGACTTCAAGCCGGGCGACACACTGCACCTGAAACCGCGGCTCGACCAGGTGCATCTCTTCGACGCAGAGACCGGCAAGCGTCTCTGATTTCGCCCCAGCAAACTTCGCGAGGAATACCATGCTCAAAGGAATCAATCCCCTGCTCAATGCCGATGTGCTGCAGGCGCTGCGGGCGATGGGCCACGGCGACGATCTGATTATCGCCGACACCAATTTCCCGTCCGATTCGGTGGCGCGCCAGACTGTGCTTGGGCGGCTGCTGCGCATCGATGCATCGGCGGCCGACGTGGTCAAGGCGGTGCTTTCGCTCTATCCGCTGGACACCTTCGTCGACGACGCGGCCGCGCGCATGGAGATCGTCGGCAAGCCGGGCGAAATCCCTGTCGTGCAGCAGGAAGTGCAAAATGAGATCGATGCCGCCGAGGGCAAGGCCTGGCCGATGATCTCGGTCGAGCGCTACGCCTTCTACGAACGCGCCAAGAAGGCCTATTGCGTCATCCAGACCGGCGAGCGCCGCTTCTATGGCTGTTTTGCCTTCCGCAAGGGCGTCGTGCCACCGGATGCGGAGTAGCGGCATGCCGGGAAGACCGATCGTCATGAAGCCTATTGTCATATTGGGCGTCTTCGTCGCCGACACCGCCTACCGCGCCGCCCGCCAGCCGCGCATGGGCGAGACGATCCTGGGCACGTCCTTTACGCTCGGCCCGGGCGGCAAGGGCTCGAACCAGGCAGTGGCGGCCGGCCGGCTCGGCGCCGACGTCACCTTTCTGACCCGCCTCGGCGTCGATCCTTTCGCTGACATGGCGAGGCAGACTTGGGCGCAGGCCGGCGTAAAGAGCGCCGTCATCGACACGCCGGAAAGCTACACCGGTGCCGCCTATATCTTCATCGAGGAGACGAGCGGCAACAACGCCATCATCGTCAGCCCCGGTGCGGCGATGCTGATCTCGCCCGTCGATATCGAGGCAAATGCCGGCCTGATCCGCGCGGCCGGCGTCTTCGTCACCCAACTCGAACAGCCGATCGAGGCGGCGCTGCGGGCGCTGGAGATCGCGCGCGGGGCAGGGGTGACCACCATCCTCAACCCGGCGCCGGCGGCCAAGCTTCCGGACCGTAGCTACACGCTTTGCGACTATGTAACGCCGAACGAGACTGAGGCCGAGGAACTGACCGGCATCAAGGTGTCCTCCATCGACGATGCCCGCCGTGCCGCCGACAGTCTGCTGGAGAAAGGCGTTGGCGCGGTCATCGTGACGCTCGGCGAAAAGGGTGCGCTGCTGCATGCGGCCGATCGTTCCGAGCATGTCGCGGCGGTCGCCGCCGGCCCGGTCATCGAGACCACCGGCGCGGGCGACGCCTTCAATGGCGGCCTGGCTGCGGCGCTGTCGAGGGGGATGGAACCTTTGCGGGCGGTGCGCTTTGCCTGCGCCGTCGCCGGCATCTCGGTGACGCGTCCAGGCACCGCCCCGTCCATGCCGACGCTGCCGGAAGTCGAGGCGCTGCTGGCGAGGGGGTGAGCCCGTCGCTGCGGGATGAGACTGTGGCGGGAGCGAATGGGTTAGACTCGGCGCCTGTCCGAGAGATTATCGTCTTCAGGCTGGACCACAACAGGCTGGCAGGTCGATGGATGACGATCGATGCCATTCGAAGCAATGAACCTGGACTGGGTCACGAAAGAAGATGGTTTTGACAAATCAACGTCGACATTTCTCCGACATCAAGGGGACGTGACCCCAAGGAGAAATGGCGCGAGTGACGGGGCTCGAACCCGCGACCTCCGGCGTGACAGGCCGGCACTCTAACCAACTGAGCTACACCCGCGCATGGACGAGCACGTGTCAGCCGTGTTCGTCGTTGGGGCGGTGGATAAGGGGTAAGCCACCGGGTGTCAAGCGGACCCGAACAGCATAACAGCAAACAGCAGAAGGTTTTTTGACAAGCAGAACTTTGTTGCCGAAACCGGCTCCCGGCCAAGCCGCTGGCCGCTCATTTGGCCTTGCGAAGCCGGTCCTAACTGCTTAAAGGTCCGGCCCGGAGCGGGCGATTAGCTCAGTTGGTAGAGCGCTTCGTTTACACCGAAGATGTCGGCGGTTCGAGCCCGTCATCGCCCACCATTTTCCGCCACGTGTTTCAACCAGGCATGTTCGTGCCACGTCAGGCTCATACGCCTGCACTGCAGGCGACTCGTCCAACTGGCGATTGGTAGACGCAACCATCTGGTATCCTTTATCATTTCGCCAATCTGCATGCACCGGGCTACACTCCATCGCCCCAAAGCTGACCCGCCCGGCGCAATCTCTGATCGCCCGGCCGCATCGAAAAGACGCGGCAGGCTTCTTTCGTTGCCCGGATAAGAGTCAATTCCGGGCGTTGACCCTTCGCGATAATGTCGGCATGGCTTGGAGGTCGGAACGTGAAAGAATTCCCTCGCGAACCCGATAACATCTCAGTAGCACGTGCTCGTCAGACCACTGAACACGGAACCGCGCTGATTGAGGAACTTCGCTACACGATCGCCCTATCGCGCCGGCTGATCGAGGCGTCACATTCACTGCTGAAGAGGTCGCAGAGCCAAGGCAGGCGTGTCGAGGGTGATGGTATCGAGATTGGCTAACACGCACGTGGTTTGTCGACGCTAAGGTCCCCCGTAGTGCACATGGACCCTCGATACTGAGTTGTCCGCAGGCAAGCACCAGCCTCAACACAACCAATGGTTTCGTTGTCGTTACCGTATCTCCGCTCGCAAATGCTTCACGGTTCGGGTGACGCGGATGAGTCTACTAGGACTTTAGTCTGATTCAAACGGTCTTTCTGTTGGGACTTAAGTCTGGTCTGATGCCTCGCTATGCGGCAAACGATTGCCGAAAGTTAAAACTTACAGTAATTTAAGGGAGCACAAAAGAAAGCTAAATCTTACTTGCATATGGGCATGGGCGGAAGCGAAAATATTCCTGGGTGGCTTACGAGTCATCTTCCGAATGATCCTGTGATCGCAGGAGATCTCGCGGATAAGATATCGAAGGAGGCTGAAAAAAACCGGCTTCCAGGCGAACGGGTTGTGACAACCCGTAACGAAGAAGAAATCTTCAAGAAAGAAAAAGTTGAACCTTATCCCGACGCCACGGTTGCGGGAGTCTTTGCCAGCGGTTCATTCCTTGCGCTGTTGGTGTTAGCCATTTATCTGCTTTATGTGCTCTCGATTGTGGCCGGGGGAACGGTTACGGATGTTCCCCTTCCGCTCCCGCTGGACTAGTAGACGCTCCGCTAACACTCGAATTAGCCCGCACCGTGTTGATGCTGCGGACTTTTTTGGTGGTGGAACACGTGGTCCCGACGAAGGTTTCGTTCCCGCGGCAAAGGTGTTCACGCGGGGCAGCTGGCTGCTGCAGAACGGCAGCATCGTAGTTCTATAAGCCTCCCGGTAACCTGAGCGATTGCTTGCCGCAGCTCAGCCTGCAATCGCCGGAGCATGAGCAAGCCGTTTCGCCACATAAACACAACGCTTCGGCACCTGCACCACCTCAAATCCGATCGCCTTGTAGAACCTTACCGCATCATCGTTCTCCGGCATGACTTCGAGGTGGATGCCGGTCGAGCCTCTCGCGGCAAGGCGCTGCTCGAGGAAGGCCATTGCGCGCCTGCCGATGCCTTTCCCGCGCGCTTGCGGCAACAGGTCGATGTGGCCGTGCGACGGGTAGGCCGCCAGTGCAGGCGGGACAGCGAAAGCGGGATGATGGATCCTGTGCCGCGCCCAATCGCTGCCGCGCCAGTGTGAGCTGTCGGATCCCGGGTCGGCGACACGTCGCTGCAGGTCGGGATACCAGTCTGATGCCAGGCTGGCATTGAAAGCGGCTGTTTCGACTGCACCAAGCAGATAGCCGGCCGCACCTGCGGGACTATCGACAATGAAAGCCAGCTCGGGTTCGAGGACCTGATAGGGAATGGTGTAGAGGAGGCCGAGCAGGTCCGGGTCGTCCTCGCGGCCGCTGGCGTCCTTGCCGGCATCGCCGGTCTTGAGACAGATCATCGCAAGCGCTGCATGATCGGCGGCGGTCGCCCGGCGCAGGAAGAAACCGCCGCCGAAATCGAGGATCATGGCGGCAGCAGCCGGAAATCCTTGCCCTCGGGCAAAAGCTGCCCGCCGTCGACGATGATGGTCGTGCCGGTGATGTAGCTGGCGTCATCCGAGGCCAGGAACAGGAAGGCGTTGGCCACGTCGCGCGGGCTGCCGAGGCGGCCGAGCGGGATGGCGTCTTCCATGTTCTTGATGAAGGCCGCACCGCGATGCTGCTCTATGCCTTCGGTGAGGATGTTGCCGGGCTCGACGCCGTTGACTGTAATGCCGTAGCCCGAAAATTCGAGCGCAGCCGAACGGATCAGCCCGTTGATGCCGGCCTTGGTCGCAGAATAATGGCCGTGGCCGGGGCTGGTGACATGCGGGCCGGTGATCGAGGAGGTGAACAGCATGCGGCCAAAGTGCTGCGCCTTCATCGGCACCAGTGCGGCGCGCGCGGCGATGAAGCTGCCGCGCAAGTTCACTGCCATGACCCGGTCCCAGTCGTCGGGACTGGTGTTTTCCAGCAATTGCCAGGGATAGATGCCGGCATTCTGCACCATGATGTCGAGCCGGCCGTGACGGTCGAGGGCCAGCGCCACGGCGGCTTCCGCATCGGCCATCTGCGAAATGTCGGTGCGAATGAAGTGGGCGCCGACCTCATCTGCCGTTGCTTGTCCGGCTTCGGTCTCGGTATCGGCCAGCACCACCTTTGCGTCTTCCTCGGCAAAGCGCTGCGCGATCGCCTTTCCAATGCCGCGGGCGGCGCCGATGACCAGCGCCACCTTGCCAAAAAGTCTCCCGGTTTGCGGTAGGCTGCTCATGCGAGCCTCTGGCGGATTGTTTGCTTGAACGCGTCGAGCAGCACGGCGGCGAGCACCAGCAGGCCGTGGATCACCTGGGTGAAGTTGGCCGGCAGGCCCATCAGATTGATCGCCGTGTTGATGGCGGAGAGCAGCAGCACGCCGGCATAGACGCCGGGTAAGGTGCCGACGCCGCCTTTCAGGCTGACGCCGCCGATGACGACCGCGGCGAAGGCATTGAACAACAGGCCGACGCCGAGATTGGCGGTTGCGCCGGAGGTGCGGATCGCCAGCAGCCAGCCGGCAAGGCCGGCGATGGCGCCGGCGAGAACGAAGGCTATGACAAGGTTGCGGTTGACGCGGATGCCGGCGCGAAAGGTCGCCGTCTCGTTGCCGCCGATCATGACCAGGTGCCTGCCGAAGGGCGTCTTGGCCATGATCAGCGAGAACACCACGAAACACGCAATGGCGATCCAGGCAGTCAGCGGCAGGCCGCCCAGGCGCTGGATGCCGAACCAGCGGATCGCCGGCGCAAGGTCCTGCGCCGAGCGGCCGCCGGAGATGACCAGCACCAGGCCGCGCACCCAGATGTAGGAGGCCAGTGTGATGATGAAGGCGCTCATCTTCACCCTGACCACCAGATAGCCGTTGAAGGCGCCGATGAGGCCGCCGACGGCAAGCGCGATGAGCAGCGAAACCGGAACCATCAGCCATTGCGGCTGCAACTGGATGCCAAGGCCGATGCCCGACGAGCAGAACAGGATGCCGACCGCCATGGCGCTGAGCGCCGCCACCGATTCGACCGACAGGTCCATATGGCCGGCGATGATGACCAGCGCCAAGCCGATCGACATCACGCCGAGCACGCTCGACGCCTCGATGATGTTGGCGAAGATGCCGAGCTGAAAATAGTTCGGGATGAGGATGGAAAAGACCACCAGCACGAAGACCAGCATGAACCAGACGAGATTGTCGAGGATGAACTCGAGGGTTTGGCGCGTGCGGGGGTTCATCTGCGGATCCGGTTGGCGCATGGCCCCGAAAAAACCACTCGGTCTTCGGACTATCAGGCGCGGTTGAAAATTGCTGCAACGTTCCCGTGCGCGTCCGTTTGAACGCGCCGGGGCTGCAGGGCTGGGCTCCGGGCCGGCATGGCCCGGAGCTTCCGGCGAGTTCGCTATTCGACCGGCTTTATGGTTTCGGTCGGCGGCTTCATGTTGCCCCAGAAGGCCGGGTTATCGACATTTTCCTTGGTGATCGCAGCGCCGGGGATCTTGATGTTCGGCCCCCACGCTTCCTTGGTCAGGGTCGATTTCAGGCCAAGCACGTCGTATTCGCCGGGCTTGATCTCCTGCTTGTTGACCACCTTGTCCATGAACATGGCGACCGCCGCGGCCTGGGCGTAGAGCGGCTGCTCGACTTCGACATTGAGCCAGCCCTTGCGGATCAGGTCGAGGCCGACCGGAGCGCCGTTCGAGCTCATCAGCATGACGTCGCCCGGTTTCTTGCCGGCGGCCTCGAGCGAGGCGACGGCGGCGACCGAAAGATGCGCGGCATGGCTGAAGATCAGATCGATGTCGGGGTTGGCGAGCAGCTGGTCGTTCACGATGGTCCCGGCTGCATCCGCTGCCCATTGCATGGCCGGCAGCGAGATGATCTTGACGTCCGGGAACGCCTTCATTTTCTCCTCGAAACCCTTCTGGATGTCGAGCGTATAGGGATCGCCCGGATCGCCGAGCACCTGCAGGATCTTGCCCTTCACCGAGCCGTTCTTCGCGGTCAGGAGTTTTTGCGCCTGATCGGCGGCGACGTAGCCGATCTCGACGGTTCCGGCCACCGAGGTGAAGTCGGACGGGGTCGAGGTGATCTGGCGGTCGAACTCGACGACCGGGATGCCGGCGGCACGGGCCGCCTCGATCGACGGTTTCAGCGCATTGAAATCGACGGCGGCAAGGATGATGGCCGCCGGCTTCAGCGCGATGACGTCGTTCATCTGCGATTGCTGCGCGTCGGTCTTGTTGTCGGCGTTCAGCGTCTTCATCTCGTAGCCGACCTGCTTCAGGAACAATTCCAGCGCGCTCACCGAGCCGGTCTGGAACTCATCGAGCAATGTCGGCACCATGTAGTAGACGGTGCCCTTGGACTGGGCGAATGCCGGCGTGAGCGTGGCAAAGGCCAGTGCCAGGATACCGAAGACGGAAAGAAGTATTTTCTTCATGTCGTTCGCTCCTCTTGCGCCGGACCCCTCATTTGTCCCTCAGCTCGCCGGTCCGGCACCGGCGAGCGTCTCTCCGGTGATCATGTTGATCACCGCGTCGGGACTTGTTTTGTTGCGTGCGACATCGCCAGCCACGACGCCTTGCCGGATCACCACGATCCGGTCGGCGACCTGGAAGGCCTGCTGCATGATATGGGTGATGATGACGACGCCGATGCCCTGGCTCGCCACCTGGCGGATCATGTCGAGGCCGCGCCGCGTTTGCTCGACACCGAGCGCCGCGAACGGCTCGTCGAGAAGCACTAGCTTGCCGCCAAAATGCACGAACCGGTTAAGCTCGATGGCCTGCCGCTGGCCGCCGGAAAGATGCTCGACATTGGTGCGAAGCGAGGGAATGCGGGTGCCGGCGCTGGCCAGCGCCTTTTGCACCACCTGCTCCATGGCGCGCTCGTCGAGCACCGGAATGCCGAGAACCTTCCTGGTGATCTCGCGGCCCATGAAGAAATTGGCGACCACGTCGACATTGGTGCAAAGCGACAGGTCCTGGTAGACCGTCTCGATCCCCGCAGCCTTGGCCTCGGCGGGAGATTTGGCGAGGAATTCCTTGCCCTCGAACAGCATGCGGCCGGAGGTCGGCTCCAGGCCGCCGGCAATGATCTTGACCAGCGTCGATTTGCCGGCGCCGTTGTCACCCAGAAGCGCCACCACTTCGCCCTTGCCGATCGAAAAGCTGATGCCTTTCAGCGCTTCGATGGCGCCGTAATTCTTGGCTACGCTATCGAGCACCAGCAGCGGTTCGCTCATGCTGCGATCCCCTTGTTATGCAGGAGATCTCGCCCGCGTTCGCGTTCGGCGGTGAAGATCTGGCCGAAGCGTGGCGACAGCACTCCTGAGACGGCAAGCGCGGCGGCGCCGCGCAAGACCGCATGCTGGCCGCCGCGCGCGACGCTGACGCGGGGCGTCGTGCGGTCGCTTCGCGCCGAGACCGAATTGGGCAGGTGCGCAGCCGCGCCGGCAAGCCTTTCGAGCAGGTCGGTGGACGCCAGCCCGCCGAGGATGATGGTTTCGGGATCGAACAGGTTTTCGATGATGGTGACGGCGTTGCGGAAGATCGGCGCGATCTCGCTCACCCAGTCGGCGTCGGCGATGTTGCGGCGCCGCAGCGCCTCGAGCGAGAGATACCGTTCGAGGCAGCCGCGATTGCCGCACGGACAGGGCTCGCCGCCCGGCACCGCGGGAATGTGGCCGATTTCACCGGCGTTTCCCCAGGCGCCGCGCAATGCGGCCCCGTCATGCACCATGACGCCGCCGAGCCCAACGCCGAAATAGAGGTAGTAATATTCGGAATATGCCGTGCCGAGGCCGTAGAGGCGCTCGCCGATAGCAGCCGCCGCCATGTCGGTTTCGAAAAAGGCCGGCAGCCCGGTCGAGGCGGCCAGTCGTTCGCGCAGCGCCACATCTTTCCAGCCGGTCATGGTGGTCGGCCCGACAAAGCTCATGGACTCCACGCCGAATGGTCCGGGCAGCGCCATGCCGATGCCAAGAACGCGACCACCGGGCCGCAATGCGGTCAATTCGAGCACCATAGCGCCGATCAGCTCGAAAGCGTGGTCGGGCGTTGCATTTGGGGCTTCGCGGTAGGTGCTCTCGATGACATCGCCGCTCAGGTTGATCAGGGCGGCATTGATGCCCAGCGGGGTGACATGGATGCCGACCGCATAGCCGCCTTCCGGATTGATGCGCAGCGTTGCCGGCGGCAGGCCGCGGCCCTTGGGCTCTTCGCGCAGCGACAGCACGTAACCGTGTTCTTCCAACTCGCGAACGATGGTCGACACCGTCTGCACCGTGAGCCCGACCCGCCTGGCAATGTCGCCACGGGCGATCGGGCCATGAAGGCGGATCGATTCGAGCACGATGCGCCGGTTATACGGCCGCCCGAACTCCTGATTGGTTCCCCGCAGTGCCATGCCTTGCGCCCTCGAGAGAAGCCAGACTGGCACCGAAGATTTATTCAGTCAAATGGAATTCAAAAATAAATTACAGCCCGCGCACAGCGAACCTGGCGGATGGCCGCTCGACGGCATGATCAATAGCGGATGGCACGTCGCTCCAGCAGAACCACGATAGAGAACATCGCGATCGACAAGGACGACGACAGCACGATCGCCGCATAGAGCCGGTCCGACTGATAGTTGAAGGTCGCCTGGATGATGAGCGCGCCGAGGCCCTTATCCGACCCGATCCACTCGCCGACAATGGCGCCGATCACGGCCGTGGCCGAAGCAATTCTCAGCGAGGAGAACAGCATCGGCAATGCTCTCGGCAGGCGCAGGCTCCAGAAGATCTCCCAGCGCGTAGCCGATAGCACCCGGAACAGTTCGTGCTCGTTGTCGCTGGCCGAGTCCAGCCCGCGGATCATGTTGACCAGCGTCGGGAAGAAGCAGATCACCGCAGCGATCACGATCTTCGGCGTCATGCCGAGCCCGAAGATCAGGATGATGATCGGCGACAGCGCCAGGATGGGAATGGTGTTGAAGAACAGCACGATCGGAAAATAGGCGGCCTGCAGGATGCGGTTGTGCACGAACAGCACCGCCAGCAGCACACCGGCAAGATTGCCGATGACAAATCCCGCCAGCGCCTCGATCAGCGTCGGCCAGAGATTGCTGAGCAGCAAAGCAAGACTCTTCCGGAACACGCCTGATATGGCCGCTGGCGTCGGTACGATATAGGCCGGCACGCCGAGCCATGGCAGCAGGAACTGCCAGGCGAGCAGGATCGAAGCCGCGCCAAAAACGGGCAGGGCGACGGCCAGCGCCGATGGCAAGGGCGCCTGCCTCATGAGGCCTGTTCCAGCGCGCCGCGCAGTTCGGCCATCGCGGCAACGATCGCCGGATCCTCGCGCGAACAGCGGTTGCCCGCCTGCTTGAACGGCAGCATGTCCAGGTCCCTGGCCAGGCGGCCCGGATTGGCGGCGAGAACGATGACCCGTTCTCCGAGATAGGCGGCTTCGGCGATCGAATGAGTAACGAAAAGAATGGTCGTGCCGGTGCGCCGCCACAACGACAAAAGCTCGTCGTTGAGGCGGTCGCGGGTGATCTCGTCCAGCGCGCCGAAAGGCTCGTCCATCAAAAGCAGCCTGGGTTGCCCGAGCAGCGCCCGGGCGATCGCCACGCGCTGGCGCTGGCCGCCGGACAATTGGTGCGGCAGACGCTCACCGAACCCGGCTAGCCCCATCAGATCAAGCAGCTCGTCGGTTCGGTCGTCGATTGTCCGGGTCAGGCGTCCCTGTCCGATATCGAGCGGCAGGCGGACGTTGTCGCGCACGGTGCGCCAGGGCAGCAGGGTCGAGTCCTGGAAGACGAAACCGACGTCGCGCCGCGAACGGACCGCATGCGGTGTGTCGCCAAGCACGCTGATCGAGCCGCCGAGCGGATCGAGCAGGTCCGCGACTACCCGGAGCAGGGTCGACTTGCCGCATCCCGAAGGCCCAAGGATCGACAGGAAGGAGCCGACCTCGACCGACAGGTCGAGACCGGAGAGCACTTTCACCATCGGCTGCCGGCCGCCATAGCCGACATCCAGCCTGCGGGCTTCGATCGCGTTCGCCATCAAGCGGCGGGCGCGTCGAGCTTGGGTCGGTCGGCGGCCGACAATTCGAGTATCTTGGTGGTGTAGACATCGGCTGCCGCGGGCCGGCCGTTCGGGTATTGGCCGACCTTGTCCAGCAGTGCCAGCTGCTCCTCGATCGAGGCGGGATCGAAGGTTCCCCATCCGTCCTTGGCGGTTGCACCGTCGAAGGAAAGTTTCAGCACCAGATTGATCGTCTTCTGCTCCCAGCCGAGGTCCATTTCCGGATAGGCCTCGACCATCTTCTTGACTGCTTCCTGCGGATTGGCGTGCACCCAGCCCCAGCCCTTGGCGACGGCGCCGATGAATTTCGCCAGCGTTTCCGCATCCTGTTCGATCGCCGTGTCGGTAGCGAAATAGACGTCGGCATAGGAGTTCAGCCCGAGATCGCGCACCAGAAGATCGATCCTGTCGTCGCCGACGACGCTCAGTGCCTGGGTGTTGGTGATCCATCCGCCAATCGCGTCGACGTCGCCGCGCATCAGCGGTGCCTTGTCGAAGCCGACATTGACGACGGTGACCTCGGACGGATCAATGCCGTTCTTGGCCAGGATCTCATCGATGACGAAGCGCGCCGTCGGCTGGATGCCGATCTTCTTTCCCTTGAGATCGGCCACGCCGCGGATCGGCTTGGCAGGCTTCGAGGTGAAGGCATAGGGACCGGTGCGGAAACCGCAGGCGATGATCTTCACCGGCACGCCGCTGGCACGCGCCGCGTAGAGCTGCGGTGTTTCGGAAAACTGGCCGAGTTGTGCGGCGCCCGAAATCACCGGCGGCACCGTCGCCGCATTGGGGCCGCCGGGGCTGAATTCCACCTCGAGGCCCACGTCCTTGAAATAGCCGTTGGCGACGGCGGCGATGTCGCCGATCTGTCCGTTGGACATCAACCAATCATACTGGATGACGACCTTTCCGGCAGCCCTGGCGCCGGGCGTCAGCACGAGCTGCATTCCGGCCGAAGCTGCCGCGACGGCGGCGAAGCCGGCTTTCACGAAGCTGCGGCGGTTCATGTCGTAGTCTCTGTTCCCACTCATTTTTCGCTCCTGTTGCAAGACGTTCTCGTCTCTTCATTGCGCGCCGTTCCCGTGGCGCGGCGTCGTCTACGGCTGTTCGTCGTGGTAGTCGCCGGGGCCGCCGTCGAGCCAGGCGTATAGTTCCCAAAGCGTGTCGTCGGGATCGGTGAAATAGGCGCAGCGCGCATTCCAGACATAATCCTCCGGCGGGCCGTAGAAGGGCACGCCCTTGGCTGCCAGTTCGCCATGGAGCCGGTCGATCTCGCCGGGCGCGTCTAGCCTGACCGCCACGCAGACCTTGTGCGCCTGGCGCGGCGACCTCAATTTCGAGACGCCGGTGTGCCGGTTGATGTGGTCGATCTCCCACGCCGCCAGTGTGACGCCCTCGCCATGGAAGTCGGCAAAGCCCTCGGCGCGACGCCGCAGGCGAAAGCCGAGTTTCTCGACGTAAAATTCAACCGTCCGCTCGATGTTTTCGACGAGCAGGCAGACGTCTGAAATCGCATATGCGCCTCCGACCGGCATGGCTATCTCCCTGTGCTGTGCGCGGCGCGCGATGCCGGCAGCTTGACGCCGACGCGGTCGGCGGCGCCGATGATGTGGGCGCGCATCGCCGCCTCGGCGGCCGTGGGATCGCCCGCGACCAGCGCCTCGTAGATGCGCACATGCTCCCCGACATTGACTTCGACCAGGTCGTGCAGCGGATTGGTGAGACGCGCGTAGTGGATCGAGCGGCGGATCTGCTCGCAAACGAAAGAGATAAAGGTGTGGATGTAATTGTTGCCGGTTGCCCGCGCGATTTCGCGATGGAACAAAAGATCGGCGTCGATGCTACCCTCTTGCCAGCGCTCCTCGCCGCTCATCCGGTCGAGCGCCGCCTTGATCGCATCGAGGTGCTCCTGCCCACGCCGCTCGGCGGCGAGCGCGGCTGACTCGGCTTCCAGTATGCAACGCAGCTCAAACAGCCGCTCCATATTCCCGGTCGCTTTCAGCGCCTCGCCATCGATGCGGATCGACGCGCGCTGCTCCGGCGCCAGCACGAAGGCGCCGACGCCTTGCCGGGCTTCGATCATGCCATCGGCCCTGAGTTGAGCGATCGCCTCGCGCACCACGTTGCGGCTGACGCCGAATTTTTCCGAGAGCTGCTGCTCGGTTGGCAGCCGCGTGCCCGGATTGAGCTCGCCGGATTCGATCTCGCGGCTGAGGAATGCGGCGACGCGATGCGGCAGCGCCTCCACCGTGCCGATAGCGGCCAGTCTTTGCTTCATGGAAAGGTCTCCGTCGGTGGCAGCAGGCAGCCGGGATTCATCGATCCCTGAGGGTCGATCGTCGTTTTGAGGGCCGTGATGAGCCGGCGATGGGCAGGCGCCAGGCCGGCCCAGAAAGTGCGATGGCGGGTGCGGCCGATACCGTGCTCGGCACTGATCGAGCCGCCAAGCGCGCCGACGATCTGGTAGAGTCCGGCGGTGATCTCCGCGCCTTGGGCACGAGCTTCACCCTCGGCGAGCCCAGGTGGTGGCAGGACGTTGAAATGGATGTTGCCGTCGCCGGCATGGCCATAGGCCTGCGGCAGCCAACCGGGATGTTCCAGCGCCACGAATTGGCGGGCCTGATCGATGAGGGCAGGGATGTCCGATATCCTGACCGCAAGGTCGGTGCGCACATGGTAGCCGCGCTTTGCCTGGCCCTCGACCAAGCCCTCCCGGATGGCCCAGAACGCCCTGGCCTGCGCGATGCTTTCAGCAAGCACGGCCTCAGCAACCAGACCGCTCTCAATGGCGCCGGCCACGAAATCGACCAGCATGGAGCGCAGATCGACCGCAGCACTTGCGGAGAGTTCCATCACCACGTGGACGGGAGCTTCGACCGGCGAAACGACGTCTGCGTCGATCAAGCGCGCGAGGTCGATGCACTCCGAACCAATGATCTCGAAGGCAGAAATCAGATCGGATGAGGCCCGGCGAGCCTGCCTGAACAGGGTGATGGCCGCTTCGAACGAGGCGAGACCGAGATAGGCGGTCTCGACCCGGCTCGGTTTCGGAAACAGCTTGAGCTCGACGCCGGTGATGATGCCGAGCGTTCCTTCGCTGCCGATGAAGAGCTGCTTCAGGTCGTAGCCGCGATTGTCCTTGCGCAGGCCGGAAAAGCCGCTCCACAACTCGCCATCGGGCAGGACGACTTCGAGGCCGAGGATGAGATCGCGCGCCATGCCATAGCGCAGCACGTTGGTGCCGCCGGCATTGCTGGCCGCATTGCCGCCAATCTGGCAGCTTCCCTGTGCGCCGAGCGCCAGCGGAAACAGGCAATCCTGTGCCTCTGCCGCGTCCTTGATGCGCTGCAGGATGCAGCCGGCGTCGGCCTGCAGGATGAAATTGTCAGCGTCGACGAGACGGATGCCGTTCAACCGCTCCAGACTGACGACCACCGCGCCACGGCTGTAGATGTCGATCGCGCCCGCCACCAGCCCTGTGTTCCCGCCCTGCGGGATGATTCCGAGCCCAAGCGTACCGCAGAGCCGCACCACGGCCTGGACTTCGCTGACGGAAGCAGGCTTCAGCACCGCAAGGGCTCCGCCGCGATGATCCCCGGACCAGTCCAAGAGGTATTTCGCCATGCCGGCAGCGTCGGCAGCCACGCCGCTTTGTCCGACGGCGCCCTCCAGGGCATTCAGAATTTCAGGCGGGATACCATGAACGGTCATTACAAGCCTGTTGGGCCAAGGCATAGGCTTATACATATCATCCTACAACTATGCCGGAGTCAACGCTGTGGGCACAAGCCTCAAGGGCTGGAGCCGAATGTTTGCTGGGGAGAATGGAGCGAAGGGCGATCGCCCGAGGATACTTATGCGAGGCGCCTTGGTCTGGCTGCGCAGGCCCGATGCCGCTCAATTGCTGGGTCGTCTGAGGTGCAGCCCGGCTCCTAGAGGTACTGCGCGACCTTCTTGCCGACGGTCAGAAACCGTAGCGGGTCTATGGCCTCGCCGTTGTGGCGGACCTCGTAGTGCAGGTGCGGGCCGGTCGAGCGGCCGCTGTTGCCGGTCTTGCCGATGATGTCTCCGGCATCGAGCTTCTGGCCGACGGCGACGTCGATTTCGCTGAGATGCCCGTAACGCGTTACAAAACCGTTGCCGTGGTCGACCTCGATCATGCGGCCGTAGCCGCCGTTCCAGCCGGCCTTGACGACCACGCCGGCTGCCGTGACCTTGGCCGGCATACCGACCGGCGCCCTGAAATCCATGCCGGAATGCAAGGCGGCCGTGCCGAGGATGGGGTCGGTGCGCACGCCGAACGGGCTGGTGACGCTATGGCCGGGGGCGGGGTTGGCGAGCGGCAGCCGGCGCGCTTCCTTTTTAAGATGATCCAGCGCGTCAAGCGCTTCGTCCAACTCCTTGACTTTGCTGTCGAAGACCAACGAGCTGTCGAGCGGTATCAGCGGGCCGCCGACGTCGCTCTTTTCGAATTCGCTATCGACGGGCAGGCCGGCGGCCTCGAGCGCCTGCGAGATCGCGTCGGCGCTCTTGTAGGCATTGTCGGCAAGTGTGGCGATGCGCGTGAGCTGCTGGCTCTCGATGGCCTTCAGCGAGTTGTTGATCGAAACGAAGAGCTTGTCTGCCCGGTCGGCCGCACTTTCGGTCGGCAGCGGATCGGCGCGGGTCGACCACAGCGAGAACGGCCTCGTGTCGTTGCTGGCAGGGGGGGCAGCAAGGCTGGCGACGGAATAGGCCATCGGCTGGATGCTGCCGATCGCGTCGGCGTGTTCGTCCGGCTTTGCCGTCGGCACGGGCGGCGTTGCGACCTCATTTTCGGCTCGTTCGAGGATCGGGCCGAGGCGGCCGTGACGCAGGCTGAGCTGGCTCTGCCGTTCCAGCAGCTCGCTGACCTTGGTTTCCATCAGTTGCTGATCGAGAAGCTGGCGGCTGGTGATACGGTCGACCTGGCTGCGCAGTGCCGAGATGCGGTCTTCGTAGGCCTGCTGCATACGCGCCTGCCGCGCCGTCGTGGCGCCGATCAGATCGTCGCGCAGCACCAGATAAGAGGTCGCCAGCAGGTAGCCAATGACGACCGCCGCCAGCGCCGAGCCGCAAAATGCAGCCAGCCACGGGCGTATGGTGAAATGCCTTATCTGGTCGCCCCGGGCGATGATGACCGTGTGGGGCTCTTTGCGTCTGCCGAAGACCGCTGACTGACTGGCTACGTTCACGGGACCAAGCTTTCGTTACGACACCAACGACGAGCCTGATTACACATTATTAGGGTTAACAAAGTTTTGTCTTCGCGCAAAACGGGTATCGAATTGCAGCGGCCTGCCGCAGCTCTCAAATTGCGCGAACCGCCTCCAGCACGTCTTCGGCGTGCCCCTTGACGCGGACGTTGCGCCAGATCCTGGCGATGCGTCCGTCCCGGCCAATCAGGAACGTCGCCCGCTCGACGCCCATATAGGTGCGGCCGTAGAGCTTCTTTTCCACCCACAAATGGTAAGCCTCGATCACCTTGCGCTCTTCGTCGGCGACAAGGTCGATGCTCAGATCGTATTTCGCCTTGAATTTGTCGTGTTTCTTGACGCTGTCCGGCGACAGCCCGATGACGACGGCGCCGGCCTTTTCGAACTCCGGCTTCAACTGCGAAAAACCGATCGCCTCGTTGGTGCAGCTTGTGGTGTCGTCCTGTGGGTAGAAATAGAGTACGATGGGCTTTCCCAGCAGTGCGGCGAGATTGAGTGAACCGCCGCCGTCGCGCGGAAGATCGAATTGCGGGGCAACATCGCCCACGTCGAGGTCAGCCATACCGATGCCCTTGTTTGAGGTTACGCGCCAGGCTGCATCGATATAATGTCGAGCGGGGATTCGTCCACGATCGAATTCGTTTCAACGGAAGATTACGTGGATCAGGAGCTGCCGCAGCACGAGAAGATCAGGTTCAGGCGTGACGAGATCACCGACCTGGGAACCTTTCCGTCCGCGTGCCGCGTCCCGCCGCTCGGCCAGGCATCGATCGGTCGCGGCGTTCGTTTGATGGCGCGGCTGTTTGCCGGCCTCGTCGCCCTTGTGCTGCTGGCGGCCGCCGGCGTCTATGCGATCGGCGTGTCCGGCTTCGGCTCGGAGCGGCTTCGCGCGGAAGCCGAAACGGCAATCGAGAAATTGGCTGGCTTCGATGTCGACGTTGCCGTCGGGCCGGCACGGCTGACGCTTGACGGGTCGAGCTTCATTGCGCTGCAGGTCAGCGACGTCAGCCTCAAGACCGCCGACGGCAAACCGATGGCCGATGCGGGCCGGGTCCGCTTCGGCATCCGGCTGATCCCGCTGCTTTCGGGCGAGGTGCGGCTGACCAGCGCCCGGATTTCCGACGCGCACATCGTCATGGCGGCGATGCCGTCCGGCGGCGACTGGACGGCCGGGCTGCGCAACCAGGACGGCCTCATCGATCCGGAAAAACTTTCCGCCGCCGTCTTCGCCAACCTCAATCGCGCGCTCGATGCGGTGCGCGAGGATTCGATGCGCCAGATCGATCTGCGCAACGTCGAGCTGGCACTGGCCGAGACCGGATCGGTCAAGTCGGTCACCATCGCCGACGCCTCCGTCTCGCAGTCGGGACCGGGAAGCATGGAGTTTTCATCCGACGCGGATGTCGACGGCAGGGCGCTTACCATCGCCGCTTCCGCCACCCGCGATCCGGCGACGCGACGCATCACCACGCTGGACGCCAGCATCCAGACGGCGGATGCCGACGCTGCGGCAGCAGGTGGCAAATTGGGCGCGATCGCCTTGAAGCTGACGGGGTCGGAAGGAGCCGGCGAAAACGGCTCGCGGCTGACCGCTGGCCTGTCGCTGACCGGGTCGGTGCTCGATCTCGGTTCGCGCGGCCTGCTTCCGGCCGACATCGATCTCGATGCAACGCTCGTCGCCGGCTCGAACAAGATCCAGGTCGACAGTTTGCTGGTGAAAACCGGCCGCTCGACCTTCGATTTCGCCGGTTCGATCGGGCCGAAGCCGGCTACCGGCACAGCGGGCGAGGAGCCATCCTATCGTTACGACCTGACCAGCGACGGTTCGACCCTGGCGCCTTCGGATTCGCCGGAGCCGGCACTCGGCTTCATTGCCCGTATTGCAGGCGTCTACCAGCCGACGAGCCAAAAGCTGGTCGCCGAGCAGATCGGCGTCCGGTCCGGACCGGGCAGCGAAGTGCTGGGCACGGCTTCGGTTGCATTCGTGGCCAACCAGGCGCCGGGCATATCGGTGGCGCTCAACGTCCACGACATGCCGGTCTCGCACGTCAAGCAATTATGGCCATGGTTTTCGGCGCGCAATGCCAGGCTGTGGGTGCTTAAGAACCTGTTCGGCGGCCGCGTCGTCGATGGCAGCCTGCAATTTCAGGTCGTACCCGGACGGCTCGGCAACGGCGTGCCGCTTTCAGCCGATGAAGTGTTCGGCCGATTCCAGGTCGAAGGATCGCGCTTCGACACGGCCGGCCGCATTCCGCCGATCCGCGATGCCGTCGGCGTCGTCGGCTTCCACGGCAATGACGTCGACGTCGCGCTGTCCTCGGGCAGCGTCTATATGCCGAGCGGCCGCACCGTGGCGGCAAGCAACGGCACGCTCACCGTCAAGGCGGCGAACCATCCGCCGGTGATCGGCGCGCTCGATATCGATGTCGCCGGCGAGGCACCGGCAATCGCCGAGCTGGCATCCTACGACCCGATCAACGCCATGCGCCATGTCGGCCTGCTACCGGACGACCTGTCCGGCACGGTGACCGGCCACGTCAAGGCCGATATTCCGCTGCAGTCCGGCGTCGACTCGTCCAAACTCGATTGGCTGGTGGCGCTCGACTACAAGGACCTGTCGCTGGGCAAGCCGTTCGAGGGCCAGACGGTCAGCCATGCCGACGGCTCGATCACCGTCGCGCCCGACCGGGCGGTGATCTCGGCCAAGGCACTGCTCAACGGCATTCCGGCCGAACTCGACCTGATCGAGCCGCTCAAGGATGGCGGCCCGCCGCGCAGTCGCAAAGTGGCGCTGGTGCTCGACGACAAGACCCGCGCCACCGCCATGCCTGGCCTGTCGACGCTGCTTTCCGGAACCATCAAGGTGGCAATCGACAAGAGCGGCACCGGCAACCAGAACGTCTCGGCGGACCTGACCAATGCCAGGCTGGACATTCCCTGGGCCGGCTGGAGCAAGGGGCCCGGCATTCCCGCCAAGGTCGTCTTCGCCATGGCGAAGACCGGCGACACCACGACGCTGTCCAATTTCGAACTCGACGGCAAGAGCTTCTCCATCGACGGCAGCGCGGTGCTGGTCAACGGCGCCTTGTCCTCGGCCCGATTCAGCAAGGTCACGTTGAACAGGGGCGACGACGTCGCCGTCTCGGTGAAGCGGTCGGGCAAGGCCTATGCGGTCGAGGTCAGCGGTAGCGCGCTGGACGCACGCTCGCTGATCAAGCAATTCACGTCCGATGTCGACACCGCCACCAAGACCACCGGCGTCGATGCGATCTCGGTCAGCGCCGACGTCAGCTCCCTGACCGGCTTCCACGACGAGGTGCTGTCCAATCTGAAGCTCGACTATAGCGCCGCCGGCTCCCGGGTGAACGGGCTCAAGGTGAGCGCCACGGCAAGTTCGGGAGCCGCGATCACCGTCAGCAACACGACCGGCGGCGGCCTGCGCACGCTCAACATGAAGTCGGCCGACGCCGGCGCCATACTGCGCTTCCTCAACATCTACGAGCATATGGAAGGCGGCTCGATCACGCTGGCGCTCACTGGGGCCGGCGACGGTCCGATGAAAGGCCAGGTCGACGCCAAGGACTTCTTTATCGTCAACGAGCCGAAGCTCGCCTCAATCGTATCGACGACGCCGGCCGGCGACAGCCACAGCCTCAACGAGGCGGTCAAAGGCAATCTCGACACGTCGAGGGTGAAGTTCGAGCGCGGCTTCAGCGAGATCGACAAGGGCAGCGGCTATCTCAAGCTGCGCAACGGCGTGCTGCGCGGCTCGCGTATCGGCACCACCTTCCAGGGCACGCTGTACGACCAGAACAACAATATGGACATGACCGGCACGTTCATGCCGGCCTATGGCGTAAACCGCATTTTCGGCGAACTGCCGCTGATCGGCGCGCTGCTCG
This sequence comes from Mesorhizobium sp. M1328, assembly GCF_040318075.1. NCBI lineage: Bacteria > Pseudomonadati > Pseudomonadota > Alphaproteobacteria > Hyphomicrobiales > Phyllobacteriaceae > Mesorhizobium > Mesorhizobium sp. M1328. The sequence goes on from NZ_JAMYLO010000003.1 coordinate 481,820, forward strand.
GCAACGGCCGCGACCGCGGCCTGATCGGCGTCACCTACAGACTCAGGGGTAACGCCAACAAGCCAATCCTCGACGTCAATCCGCTATCGGTAATCGCGCCCGGGATATTCCGGTCGATCTTCGAGTATCGCTGAGGCGGGTAGGTGGGCGGGTGAGGCGAAGAGGCCGCGTGAGGTGGTGTTCAGCGTAGCAGCGCCTAGAGGTAACGGCATGGATCCTAGGGTCTCCGCGACCCATTGCTTGTGCCCGTCCCGGCCCGGTTTCACCTGAATCTCAGCAGACGCTCAAACCGGCCGCACCAGAACGTGCTTCTTCTTGCCGAGCGACAGTTTTGCGACGTTTTCCGGCCCAAGATCCTGCAGCGTCACCATCCGGCGATCGTCGGCTACGGGCTGATCGTTGAGGCGCACGGCGCCGCCCTGGATATGCCGCCGTGCCTCGCCGTTGGACCCAGCCAGCCCGGCGGTGACGAACAGCGACAATATGCCGACGCCGGCTTCAAGATCGGCCCTGCCCACCTCGACGGTTGGCAGTGTTTCGGCGAGCGCGCCTTCTTCGAACGTCTTACGCGCCGTGTCGCTGGCCTCCTCCGCCGCCTCGCGGCCATGCAGCATGGCGGTGATTTCGGTGGCGAGGATCTTCTTGGCTTCGTTGATCTCCGAGCCGCCGAGCCGTCCGAGGCGTGCCATCTCGGCGAGCGGCAGGGTCGTGTAGAGCTTCAGGAAACGGCCGACATCGGCATCCTCGGTGTTGCGCCAATATTGCCAGAACTCGTAGGGGCTCAACATTTCCGCATCGAGCCAGACCGCGCCCGAGGCCGACTTGCCCATCTTGGCGCCGGAGGAGGTGGTGAGCAGCGGCGTCGTCAGCGCATAGAGCTGCGCGCCTTCCATCCGATGGCCGAGATCGATGCCGTTGACGATGTTGCCCCACTGGTCGGAGCCGCCCATCTGCAGCCGGCAGCCGAGGCGCTTGTAGAGCTCTACGAAGTCGTAGGCCTGCAGGATCATGTAGTTGAATTCGAGGAACGACAGCGACTGCTCGCGCTCCAGCCGGAGCTTGACCGAATCGAACGCCAGCATGCGGTTGACCGAAAAATGCCGGCCGACATCGCGCAGGAAATTGACGTAGTTGATGTCCATCAGCCAGTCGGCATTGTTGATCATGACGGCGTCGTTGGGGCCGCTGCCAAATTTGAGGTAGGGCGTGAAGTTGCGGCGGATGCCGGCGAGATTGTTCTCGATGTCCTGCGGCGTCAAAAGCTTGCGCGCCTCGTCCTTGAACGACGGATCGCCGATCATCGAGGTGCCGCCGCCCATCAGCGCGATCGGCCGGTGGCCGGTCTGCTGCAGCCAGTAAAGCATCATGATCTGGATCAGCGACCCGGCATGCAGGCTTCTGGCGGTGGCGTCGAAGCCGATATAGGCGCTCACCGTCTCCGTGGCGAAAAGCTGGTCGAGGCCGGCATCGTCCGAGGTCTGGTGGATGAAGCCGCGCTCGCTCATCGTGCGCAGGAAATCGGATTTGAAGGCGGACATTTTTCTTCCCGAAAGGCTTCCGGCCGAACGCGGCCCGGCTATGCATGAAGGCGGGCGTTTAGCACTCAAGCGCGATCAGCAAAAGTGGAATCCGGTTTTACGTCCGATCGCGCTTCGGATGGGTTTGCGCGATCAGCAAAGTGGAATCCGGTTTTTGCGTCCGCGCGGATAGCGTGCGGCCTGCTTGCGTCATTGTTTCGGCTGGCGTAATGAGGCGCCGCGCCAGCGGGGCTCTTCCTCTGGACCGCGCGGCATCGATCGAATGCCATATCCTGTGACAGAGTCGAGATGCCGGAGATATCCATCGTCATTCCTTGCCGGAACGAGGCGGCGAACCTGCCGCTTCTGCTCGACGAGATCGGCACTGCCTTGGCCGGGCGGGACTTCGAGGTCATTGTCGTCGACGACGGCTCGACAGACGATACGCCTTCGGTGCTTGCCGCAGAAGCAGCGCTTCGCCGGTTTCCGCTGCGCCATCTCAGGCATGAAAAATCCGCCGGCCAGTCGCTCTCGGTGCGCTCGGGTGCCTGGGCGGCGCGCGGCGATATCGTCGCCACCATCGACGGCGACGGCCAGAACGACCCCGGCTACATCCCAGTATTGATCGACGCGTTGCGGCAGGCTGGTCCCGACGTCGGGGCGGCGCAGGGACAGCGTCTGAAGCGCCGCGACAGCAAGATCAAGCAGCTGGCGTCGCGTTTCGCCAACGGGCTGAGAAAAGCCATCCTGCACGACGAGACGCGGGATACCGGCTGCGGCCTCAAGGCGATCCACACCGACATTTTGCGGAAATTGCCGTTCTTCGACGGCACCCACCGCTTTGTTCCGGCGCTGGTCATCCAGGAGGGCTACCGCGTCGTCCATTGCGACGTCGTCGACCGTTCCCGCCGTTACGGCAAATCGAATTACGGCATCTTCGATCGCGGCCTTCAGGGCGTGCTCGATCTTGCCGGCGTCTGGTGGCTGCGCCGCAGGCGCCGCAGAATGCCCAAAGTAGAGGAAATCAGGCATGGGTAACGTGCTTCAGGAATTGGCGACCTGGCTTCACGATGTTTTCGTCAAGCAATTCGATGCCTGGGTTCTGCTCGGCTTCGTCGCCCAGTTCTTCTTCACCATGCGTTTTCTGGTGCAGTGGGTGGCGTCGGAAAAGGCCAAGCGCAGCGTCGTGCCGATCGCGTTCTGGTTCTTTTCGCTGTTCGGCGGCGGCCTGCTGCTGGTCTACGCCATCCAGCGCCAGGATCCAGTGTTCATCGCCGGCCAGGCCATGGGCCTGTTGATCTATATCCGCAATCTCTGGCTGATCGCCAACGAGCGCAAGGCGGCGATGACCAAGGTCGATTGAGCCCGCCACCGGCCTGAAACCGGTCGAGCAAGCAATCCAGATTACTTGCCGTCCAGCCCGCCGTAGGACCTTACCAGCTGGACCATGTCGGCCGAGTTGGCAGTCTCGCTCTCGAGCCCCTCGGCGACACCGACGCGGTCGGCGGCCGGGCGGTTCTGGCTGACTTTCCATTTGCCGCTGATTTCGGTGATTTCGATTTCCAGGCCGACGATGCCCTTGATCTGCGACTGGATGAACGGTGCCGGCGCGTCGGTCACCGCCCATGGCGCCGAGCGGCTGCCCTCCTGCGACATCGTCAGATCGGAAATCTGCTCGGCCAGCCAATCCTGGTCTTCGATCACCGTGACGATGCCGCGCACCTGGACGATGGCGTAGTTCCAGGTCGGTACCACCTTGCCGGTTTCACGCTTGGTCTCGTACCAGGACGGCGTCACATAGGCATCGGCGCCCTGGAAGACGACCAGCACCGGCGCCAGGGGATTGTCGGCCAAAAGCCGCCATTGCGGATTGGCCTTGGCCAAATGGGCGCGCAGCCTGCCGTTCGGTGGCACATCGGGGGCAAGCAGGAAGGGAATCGCGTTGGCGACCGGCCCCTCGGCGCCGTTCGACACCAGCAGGCCAAGCGGATGCGCCCGGATCAGCCCGTGCAGGACCTCCTGCCGTGTTTCCTGGAAGTGAGGTGGTTGGTACATCGCCGATTATCTCAGCCGCTTCGGCCGTGGGTCGGAAAGTTCTCCGGCCAGCCGGCGATCGAGATAGTCCGCGCATTCCTCGATCAGAAGCTCGGCATGGTTGGCAAAGAAATGGTTGGCGCCGGGCAAGGTCTTCTGGGTGATGGTAATGCCCTTTTGCGTGTGCAGCTTGTCGACCAGCCCCTGCACGTCCTTGGGCGGCGCGACCTTGTCGGCATCGCCATGGATGATCAGGCCGGACGACGGGCATGGCGCCAGGAACGAGAAATCATAGGTATTGGGCTGCGGCGCGACCGAGATGAAGCCCTCGATCTCGGGCCGGCGCATCAGAAGCTGCATGCCGATCCACGAGCCGAACGAATAGCCGGCAACCCAGCAGCTCTTGGAATCCGGATGCAGCGACTGCACCCAGTCGAGCGCCGCGGCGGCGTCGGACAACTCGCCGGTGCCGTGGTCGAACTCGCCCTGGCTGCGGCCGATGCCGCGGAAATTGAAGCGCAGCGTGGTGAAATTGCGCTTCTGGAACATGTAGAAGAGGTCGTAGACGATCTTGTTGTTCATCGTCCCGCCGAACTGGGGGTGCGGGTGCAGGACGATGGCAATCGGCGCGCTCTTTTCCTTCGAGGGCTGATAGCGACCCTCCAGGCGGCCGGCCGGACCGGTGAAAATGACCTCAGGCATGAAATACTCCACTTGGCATAAATTGCGCGGCGCCCGGAACAACTTTCCCTAGGCCTTGACGCAGGGCGAGCGTCTTTCTAGAAGCTAGTTTAGAATTGTTCAAAACTGGGCGGCCAAAAACTGTGGCTCGGCCACCCGCGCCGCAAGCCGCGTAAATAGGACGTCTTGCCTTGCAATTTCAAGGAAATAACGCGCTATCTTCGCGGAACGGCTTTTGAAGGGACCAGTTGGACGGAAATGGCCGGAGCACGCGCCTATCTCGACTACAACGCCAGCGCGCCGCTGCTTACCTCGGCGCGCGCGGCCGTAATCGCTGCGCTTGACGTCGTCGCCAACCCGTCCTCGGTCCATGCCGAGGGCCGCGCGGCGCGGCGGCTGATCGAAGACGCCAGGCGCGACGTGGCGCGACTGGTCAGCGCCAAAGCCGAGCATGTCGTGTTCACCTCCGGCGCGACGGAAGCGGCCTCGACGCTGCTGACGCCGGACTGGCAGATGGGGCGCGGCGCCGTCCGCATGAGCCGGCTTTACGTGTCCGAGGCTGACCATCCCTGCCTGCTGAATGGCGGGCGCTTCCCTGCGGCGCAGGTGACGCGGATCGGCGTCGACGCCGACGGCATCGTCAGGTTCGACGCCCTGGCGGCAGCGCTCGGTGCGCATGACAAGGCCGACGGTTTGCCGCTGGTAGCGATCCACGCCGCCAACAACGAGACCGGCGTGATCCAGCCGATTGGCCGCATTGCCGAAATCGTCAAGGCGGCGGGTGGCATCCTGGTTGTCGATGCGGTGCAGGCGGCCGGCCGCATTCCGCTCGATATGTCAGCGGGTTACGCAGACTATTTGATTCTCTCGTCGCACAAGATCGGCGGTCCCAAGGGCGTCGGCGCCATTGTCGCGGCGTCAGACCTGATGATGCCAAAACCGCTGGTCAGTGGCGGTGGCCAGGAAAAAGGCCATCGCGGCGGCACCGAAAACCTGGCGGCGATTGCCGGGTTTGGCGCGGCCGCTAGCGAGGCGTCTGGCGGGTTGCAAACGATCGATGCGGTGCGGCAGCGTCGCGACGAAATCGAGGCGATCGTGAAAACGCTTGTTCCGGACGCCGAAATCTTCGGGACCGGCGCGCCAAGGCTTGCCAATACGACATTCTTCGCTATTGCCGGCATCAAGGCCGAGACGGCGCAGATTGCCTTCGACCTGGCCGGCGTGGCGCTGTCGGCCGGATCGGCCTGTTCGTCGGGCAAAGTCGGGCCGAGCCGCGTGCTGAAAGCCATGGGTTACGGCGACGGCTTTGGCGCGTTGCGCGTGTCCATCGGCCACGCGACCAGCGCTGAAGATATCGAGCTGTTTCGTTCGGCGCTGGCGACGATCGTCGCGCGGCGGGCAAACAGGGAAAAGGCCGCCTGAGCGCGGCAACGGAACATTTGGGCCTTGCGGCCTGGTAGAGCCGTGCGTTCGAATTTGGCCGGGTGAATTTCCGGCATGAACGCACTATATGAAACTTACGCCGCCTCGGATGCCCAAGGGTGCTCGCTTGCGGTGCCATAGTTTGAAAACTGCCGGGCCTTGACCCCGGCGTGGATGGAGAACGCTGATGCCTGCTGTGCAGGAGACGATCGATCGGGTCCGAAAGATCGACGTCGACCAGTATAAATACGGATTCCAGACCGAAATCGCGATGGACAAGGCCCCAAAGGGCCTGAGCGAAGACATTATCCGCTTCATTTCGGCGAAGAAGGACGAGCCGTCCTGGATGCTGGAATGGCGTCTGGAAGCCTATCGGCGCTGGGTGACGCTGGACGAGCCGAAGTGGGCACGCGTCCATTATCCGAAGATCGATTTCCAGGACCTCTACTACTATGCGGCGCCCAAGAGCACGCCGGGACCGACCTCGCTGAGCGACGTCGATCCCGAACTGTTGAGGGTCTACGAAAAGCTCGGTATCCCGCTGAGGGAACAGGAAATCCTCGCTGGCGTACAGAAGACCGATGCGTCGGAACTCGAGGAACCCAGCGACAATGTCTATAAATCCGGCCGCGTTGCGGTCGATGCCGTGTTCGATTCGGTGTCCGTCGTCACCACCTTCAAGAAGGAGCTGGCGCAGGCCGGCGTCATCTTCTGCTCGATCTCGGAAGCCATCCGCGAGCATCCGGAACTGGTGAAGAAGTATCTCGGTTCGGTCGTGCCGACCTCCGACAATTTCTACGCCACGCTGAATTCGGCGGTGTTCACCGACGGCTCCTTCGTCTTCGTGCCGAAGGGCGTGCGATGCCCGATGGAATTGTCGACTTATTTCCGCATGAACGAGAAGAACACCGGCCAGTTCGAGCGCACGCTGATCATCGCCGAGGAGGGGGCCTATGTCTCCTATCTCGAAGGCTGCACGGCGCCGCAGCGCGACGAGAACCAGCTTCACGCCGCGGTGGTCGAACTGATCGCGCTCGACGATGCCGAGATCAAATACTCGACGGTGCAGAACTGGTACCCCGGCGACGCCGAGGGCAAGGGCGGCATCTACAATTTCGTCACCAAGCGCGGCGACTGCCGCGGCCATCGTTCGAAGATTTCGTGGACGCAGGTCGAGACCGGCTCGGCTATCACCTGGAAATATCCGAGCTGCATCCTGCGCGGCGACGATTCCAGCGGCGAGTTCTATTCGATCGCCGTCTCGAACGGCTACCAGCAGGTCGATAGCGGCACCAAGATGATCCATCTCGGCAAGAACACGTCGAGCCGCATCATCTCCAAGGGCATTGCCGCCGGCTTCTCGCAGAACACCTATCGCGGCCAGGTCTCGGCACACCGCAAGGCGACCAACGCCCGCAACTTCACCAACTGCGACTCCCTGCTGATCGGCGACCAATGCGGCGCACACACTGTGCCCTACATGGAAGCCAAGAATTCGACGGCGCAGTTCGAGCACGAAGCCACCACCTCGAAGATTTCCGAGGACCAAAAATTCTACGTCATGCAGCGCGGCATTCCGGAAGAAGAGGCGATCGCGCTGATCGTCAACGGCTTCGTCAAGGACGTCATCCAGCAACTGCCGATGGAGTTCGCGGTCGAGGCGCAGAAGCTGATCGGGATTAGCCTCGAGGGCTCGGTCGGCTGACCGATAAAGAACTTTCAGGAAAGAATAAGAATGCTTGAAATCAGAAACCTCCATGCCCGCATCGTCGATGACGGCACCGAGATCATTCGCGGCCTGAACCTCACGGTCAGGGCCGGCGAGGTCGCCGCCATCATGGGGCCGAACGGCTCGGGAAAGTCGACGCTGTCCTACATCCTTGCCGGGCGCGAGGATTATGAGGTCACCGAGGGCGACATCCTCTACAACGGCCAGTCGATCCTCGAAATGGATCCGGCCGAGCGCGCAACCGCCGGCATCTTCCTCGCCTTCCAGTATCCGATGGAGATACCGGGGGTGGCGACGATGGAATTCCTGAAAGTGGCGATGAACGAGCAGCGCAAGGCGCGCGGCGAAGAACCGCTGAAGATCCCGGAATTCCTGAAGCGGGTGAAGGATGCCGCCGGCTCGCTGAACATGGACATGGCGATGCTGAAGCGGCCGCTCAATGTCGGCTTTTCCGGCGGCGAGAAGAAGCGCGCCGAGATCCTGCAGATGAAGCTGCTTGAGCCGAAACTCTGCGTCCTCGACGAGACCGATTCCGGCCTCGATATCGATGCGCTGAAGATCGTCGCGGACGGCGTCAACACGCTGCGCTCGCCGGACCGGGCCATCGTCGTCATCACCCACTACCAGCGCCTGCTCCAATACATCGTGCCTGATACGGTGCACGTGCTCTACAGAGGCCAGGTGATCAAGTCGGGCGACAAGTCGCTGGCGCTCGACCTCGAGGCCAATGGCTATGCCGGTGTGATCGGGCAAGCCGCGTGAGATGCCAGCAGGCCCGGAAGGCAAGCCAAACAAGGCGATACTGATGAATATGCACACGACACCCCAGCGAACATTGGCCGAAACGGCGCTGATCGACGCCTTCGGCGAGCGGCTGTCGCTGCTGCCCGGCGACGGCGCGGTGATGCTGAAGCGCGACGACGCCATCGAGGCGATCAAGGGCGGCCTGCCGACGCGGCGCATCGAATCCTGGCATTACACAGACCTGCGCCGGCTGCTGACCTCGGTGCCGGACTTCGATCCGGCAGCGGTCGCGAAAGCCATTGCGCCGATCGTCGAAGGCTCCAGCGTTTTGCCGGTGCTGAACGGCGTTTCGAGTACGAAACTGCCCGATATCGAAGGCGTTGCCGTGCAGCGCCTGTCGGAAAAGCTGACCGACGGCAGCATCGCCCCCGGGCTGGATTCCTATGGCAGCGACGATGCCATCGGCGCGCTGAACACTGCCTTTGTCGCCGACGGCTATTTCGTCGATATCGCTGACGGTACCCAACTGAAAAAGCCGCTCGAACTGCAGAATTTGCAGGCCGGTGGACAGACGCATGTACGCTTGGCCGTCCGTGTCGGTGCCGGCGCCAGGGCTGTCGTCGTCGAACGCCAGGCAGGCGAGGGGGCGGCGCTGGTCAGTTCGGTCAGCCAGCTTGTGCTTGGCGAGGGCGCCGAAGTGACATGGCTGGTCGTGCAGGAGCAGCCGGATACGGCAACGCATCTCGCTCAGTTCAAGGCGCATCTCGGTAAGAATTCGAAACTGACGCTGTTCGTGATGAATGCCGGCGGCAAGCTGGTCCGCCAGGAGGTCGTTGTGAAGACGACCGGCGAGGGCGCCGAATTCACGCTGCGTGGTATCAATCTGCTCGCCGGCGACACCCATACCGACGTCACCATGGTGCTTGACCACGCCGTGCCGCATACCGCCTCGACCGAAGTCATCCGCAACGTGGTGACCGGCAGCGCGCGCGGCGTCTTCCAGGGCCGCATCAACGTCCACCAATATGCGCAGAAGACCAACGCCAAGATGGCCTGCAACACGCTGCTTTTGTCGGACGACGGCGAGTTCTCGACCAAGCCGGAGCTCGAAATCTTTGCCGACGACGTCATCTGCGGCCATGGCGCGACCGTCACCGAGATCGACCACAGCCATCTGTTTTACCTGATGGCGCGCGGCATCGACGAGAAGACTGCGCGCGGCCTGCTGGTCAAGGCCTTCGTCGCCGAGGTGATCGAGGAACTGGATGACGAGGCCATCGTCGAGGCGCTGGAAGCACGGCTCGACAACTGGTTCGTGGCGCACGGGTAGGTGGCTGAGGGGTGCTGGACGGAATGAGGCGGTGCCTCGAGAGAGCTTGTGATGGACCAGAAAGTCGAAAACATCCCCTATGACGTCGAGGCGATCCGCCGCGACTTCCCGATCCTGTCGCGGCAAGTCTACGGAAAACCGCTGGTCTATCTCGACAATGGCGCCTCGGCGCAGAAGCCGCAGGCCGTGCTCGACGCTATCCAGCACGCCTATTCCCAGGAATATGCCAACGTCCATCGCGGCCTGCATTTCCTGTCGAATGCCGCGACCGACGCTTATGAGAAGGCTCGCGAGACGGTGCGCCGTTTCCTCAACGCGCCAAGCACCGACAACATCGTCTTCACCTCGAACACCACGGCGGCGATCAACACGGTCGCCTACGGCTTCGGCATGCCCAATATCGGCGAAGGCGACGAGATCGTGCTCTCGATCATGGAGCACCACTCCAACATCGTGCCGTGGCATTTCATCCGCGAGCGGCAGGGCGCCAAGCTGGTATGGGTGCCGGTCGACGATCTCGGCGTCTTCCACATCGAGGAATTCGAAAAGCGGCTGACAGACCGGACAAAGCTGGTCGCCATCACCCATATGTCGAATGCGCTGGGCACGGTGACGCCGATCAAGGAGATCGTGCGCATTGCGCACGCGCGCGGCATTCCGGTGCTGGTCGACGGCAGCCAGAGCGCCGTGCATATGCCGATCGACGTGCAGGATCTCGACTGCGATTTCTTCGTCTTCACCGGCCACAAGGTCTATGGCCCGTCGGGCATCGGCGTGCTCTACGGCAAGAAGGGTATTCTGGAGCGCATGCGCCCGTTCATGGGCGGCGGCGAGATGATCGAGGAGGTGACGCAAGACATCGTCACCTATAACGATCCGCCGCACCGTTTCGAGGCCGGCACGCCGCCGATCGTCCAGGCGATCGGGCTTGGTGCTGCGCTGGAATACATGGAAAAGATCGGCCGCGAGCGCATCGCCGCTCATGAGGCCGATCTGAAGGATTATGCGCATCAAAAACTGCGCGCCATCAATTCACTGCGCATCTTCGGCGATGCGCCGGGCAAGGGCGCCATCATCTCGTTCGAGCTGCAGGGCATCCACGCCCATGACGTGTCGATGGTCATCGACCGGCAGGGCGTGGCGGTCCGCGCCGGCACGCATTGCGCCCAGCCGCTGTTGAAACGCTTCGGCGTAACATCCACATGCAGGGCGTCGTTCGGCATGTACAATACCAGGGCCGAAGTCGATGCTTTGGCCGATGCGCTGGAAAAGGCGCGAAAGTTCTTCGGGTGACGATCATGGACGATGCCAGCCACACCGCCGAGACCGCTTCGGAAACGATGACCAATGCGGCGGTTTCCGGATCAACGATTCCCGCCGACGAACTGGCGCGGCTGACCGACGACATCGTCTCGGCGCTGAAGACGGTCTACGACCCGGAAATCCCGGCCGACATCTACGAACTCGGCCTCGTCTACAAGATCGACATCGAGGACGACCGCTCGGTCAAGATCGACATGACGCTGACCGCGCCGGGCTGCCCGGTGGCCGGCGAAATGCCGGGCTGGGTCGAAAACGCCGTCGGCGCCGTCGAGGGCGTCTCCGGCGTCGAGGTCAACATGACCTTCGACCCGCCCTGGTCGCCCGACCGCATGTCGGAAGAGGCGCAGGTGGCGGTGGGGTGGTATTAACATACGACCAGCCAGAGGCTGGCGCACTTGCGCCGGGTACAAAACTTCACCATTTTAGGTGAGGAATCATTCGGCAGGCCTTGAACCTGCGCGCAATGGAGAAGGAAAAAATGGGACGCTTCGCCGTCATCACGATGACCGAAAAGGCCGCCGACCGGGTGCGCGAGATCGTCGCGACCCGTGAGAATGCGCATGGCATTCGCCTTGGCATCAAGAAGGGCGGCTGCGCCGGCATGGAATATACGGTCGATCTGGTGACCGAACCCAACACCAAGGACGACCATATCGAGCGCGATGGCGCCCACGTCTATGTCGCGCCGGAGGCAGCACTTTTCCTGTTCGGCACCGAGATGGACTTCGAGCAGACGACGTTGCGCACCGGCTTCACCTTTCGCAACCCGAACCAGAGCTCGGCCTGCGGCTGCGGCGAATCGGTCGAGTTGAAGCCGGCCGACCTGAAGGCACTGGCCGAGGCACGCGCTTCCGCCTGAGGCTTTTCCTTCGCCGTCCCCGGCGGCAATCGCATACGGGAGCCCCCTCATCCGGCCCTTCGGGCCACCTTCTCCCCTCGGGGAGAGGTCGGATTGCCCCGAATTGCCCTTCGCAATTCGGTTGGCAATCCGGGTGAGGGGGCGCTTGCCCATACGCGATAGCGAACGGGGAGAAGAAACGCTAATCCACCCACATCCCCGTTCGCTTGTGCCAGTCTGCGATTGACTCCTCCGGGTAGACATCGAAAACCTTATCGCCCTTGCCGATGTCCGGCTCGACCCAATTCGCCTTGTATTTCAGCATCAGATGCACCTTCTCCGGCGGCTTCGGCAGGTCCGTGTCGATCGCCGAGGCGAAGGGATGCACCAGCTCCGGCCAGGTCGGGTCGTAGAGCCAGAGTGCCGTCCCGCATTTCGTGCAGAAGTTCCGCTCGCCCGTCGAGGTTTCGCGGTGCGGGTGCTCGTCGTCCTCGATCTCGGCCCGGTAGACGCCGAGATGGCGCTTGCCCTGGATTTTCAACGTCTCGTAATCGGCGCCGAGATTGATGGCAAAACCGCCACCGCCCTGCTGCTTGCGGCAGATCGAGCAGTAGCACAGCATGAACGGCACCGGCGTGTGGCTTTCCACCTCGAAACGCACGGCATTACACCGGCAGGACCCTTTGAGCAGAAGCGGCATGAGAAACTCCGACGAAATTGATTCTGAACTTGTCAGGATGGTTCCGGTTGCGTCGATGACAAGGGGAAATCCGGGTGACATGATCGACCCATGGACAATGAGCGCATAGAAGAGCTTTTCGAAGGCCTCGGCCCGGTCAGCATCCGCAAGCTGTTCGGCGGCAAGGGCATCTATTTCGACGGCGTCATCGTCGCCATCGTCATCCGTGGCGAACTGATGCTGAAGGCAGACGCCGAAAGCGCACCGGATTTCGAAGCGGCCGGCTGCCGGCAATGGACCTATACCGGCTCGCGCCACGGCAAGCTCGTGTCGATGCCCTATTGGAGCGTTCCCGACAGCGCTTTCGACGATCCCGACGAGATGGCGATCTGGGCGCGCCGGGCCTACGAGGCAGGACGGCGCGCCGGCAAATAGGCTGCGCCATGCTTCGGCAGTTCCGGGCCGCATTTCACGCCAGTTCGCGCGCCTCGGGCACGAGCGCCAGCGCCTCGGCAAAGCCAGCGCTGGTGAAGGCGGCGCTCTCGATGGCGAGCATAGCGGCGGCAACGCCTTCACGCAAAGCTTCGCGCAGTGTCAGGCCGCGTAGCAGGGCGGCGACCGTGGCGCCGGCCAGCGCGTCCCCGGCGCCGGTGGCATCGGTCCGCTTTTGTAGCGGCGGTGGCGAGATCGAGAACGCGCCCAATTCGCCGAAACCGAGCACCGGTCCGTCGCCGGCGGTGATCACGCCGCTCTTCAGGCCGGCGCGTCTCAGGCCGTCGACGATACCTTGATCGCCAGCATCGATGTCGGCGCCGGCGAGCACGCCGGCCTCGTGCCGGTTCATGAAGGCCATCGCCAGAAGGTCAAGCACCGGCGTCAGCCGCGCCGCTTTGCTGGGCGAGACTGCAAGCGCAAACACCGGCTTGCCGGCGGCGAGTGCCGCCAGCCGCTCCAGCGCGGAAGACGGCAGGTTGGCATCGCACAACACCGCGTCGGCCGAACCGATCGCTTCCCGCACCTTGGCGCGGCGGATCTGCTTGGGAAGCGCCAGCTCGTAGAGCACCAAGTCGGCAAGGCCGGCGATCAGCCGGCCGTCGCTATCGATCAGGATCGTATGGCTTGGCGTTGCCCGGTCGAGGAACACCGCCGACAGGTCGACAATGCCGGCCTCGGTGACGGCGCGTAAAACCGTGTCGCCAAGGGCATCGCCGCCGCGCACCGATAGCAACGAGGCCGAGACGCCGCGCCGCATCGCCCAGCGCAAGGCGTTGAAGACGGCGCCACCAACATGCTCGTGCATCGTGCCGGGGTTCAAGGCGGCTGGCACGAAGGCGCCGGCAACCCGGCCGCGCCGCTCGATATAGGCGCCGCCCACGGCCAGGATCGTCGGGGATTTCATCATGCCGGCAAAATGCCCTTAGCTGTTGCCCGGGAGGAGACTAGGTCGCCGGGCGGAACCCTGCAATCGCGGGTCCGATTCGGATGGTGACGGCAACGGCGCAGCATGCGAGGCGGGATATATCCGGAAGCAAAATTGCGAAACAAAAATAGAACAAATATGGATATCCATTATTTTTCAAGCCCTTGGTGCTCATTGACAAATGAGAACAAATGAGGTACATTCTTTTAAGGGATTGCGGGATTGTCCGGCCTCCATTGACGACCACGGGGTGATGTATCATGGCTCAGAATTCTTTGCGGCTTGTAGAGGACAAAGCGGTGGACAAATCAAAGGCTCTGGATGCGGCGCTGTCGCAAATCGAGCGTGCCTTCGGCAAGGGCTCGATCATGCGGCTCGGCGCGAACGAGCAGGTTGTCGAGATCGAAACGGTGCCGACCGGCTCGCTTGGGCTGGATATCGCGCTTGGCGTCGGCGGCCTGCCGCGCGGCCGCATCGTCGAGATCTACGGGCCGGAAAGCTCGGGCAAGACGACGCTGGCGCTGCACACAGTGGCCGAAGCCCAGAAGAAGGGCGGCATCTGCGCCTTCGTCGATGCCGAGCATGCGCTCGACCCGGTCTATGCCCGCAAGCTCGGCGTCGATCTTGAAAACCTGCTGATCTCGCAGCCCGATACCGGCGAGCAGGCGCTGGAGATCTGCGACACGCTGGTGCGCTCCGGCGCCATCGACGTGCTGGTGGTCGATTCGGTGGCGGCGCTGACGCCGCGGGCGGAAATCGAAGGCGAGATGGGCGATTCGCTGCCCGGCCTGCAGGCCCGCCTGATGAGCCAGGCGCTGCGCAAGCTCACCGCCTCGATCTCGCGCTCCAACACCATGGTCATCTTCATCAACCAGATCCGCATGAAGATCGGCGTCATGTTCGGGTCGCCCGAGACGACGACCGGCGGCAATGCGCTGAAATTCTATGCTTCGGTCCGCCTCGACATCCGGCGCATCGGCTCGGTCAAGGATCGCGACGAGGTCGTCGGCAACCAGACCCGCGTCAAGGTCGTCAAGAACAAGCTGGCGCCGCCCTTCAAGGTGGTCGAGTTCGACATCATGTATGGCGAGGGCGTCTCCAAGACCGGCGAGCTGGTCGATCTCGGCGTCAAGGCGGGCGTGGTCGAAAAGTCGGGCGCCTGGTTCTCCTACAATTCGCAGCGTCTCGGCCAGGGCCGCGAAAACGCAAAACTGTTCCTGCGCGACAATCCCGACACGGCGCGCGAGATCGAGCTGGCGCTGAGGCAGAATGCCGGGCTGATCGCTGAGAAATTCCTTGAAAACGGCGGCTCCGAAAGCAGCGACGACGGTTTCGAGGACGACGCCGGGGCGATGTAGGGCAAGCGACGCCTCGCGGAGCGTCAGCCAGGTTTCGATTTGATGTTTTGATTTTGAGTTTGCGTAATCGATGCGTTTCGAACCGCCGGCCCCGTGCCGGCGGTTCGCGTTTGACGGCGAGTCAGACGCATTTCAAAGCGCTGGTGAAAGCCGGGATTTGAGCCCATTTGGTGTTTCTGGACAGGCTGCGGTGCGACCGCTAAAAGGCCATGTCTATTTTCCGCCGGCAGCCGGCGGTTCTCTCGAAAAGGCAGTATTCATGAGTGGCGTCAACGAGATCCGGTCGGCATTTCTCGACTATTTTCGCAAGGAAGGTCACGAGGTCGTCGCGTCGAGCCCACTGGTGCCGCGCAATGACCCGACGCTGATGTTCACCAATGCCGGCATGGTGCAGTTCAAGAACGTTTTCACCGGTCTGGAGAAGCGGCCCTATTCGCGCGCCACGACTGCCCAGAAGAGTGTTCGCGCCGGCGGCAAGCACAACGACCTCGACAATGTCGGCTACACTGCGCGCCACCTGACCTTCTTCGAGATGCTCGGCAACTTCTCCTTCGGCGACTATTTCAAGGAGCGGGCCATAGAGCTTGCCTGGAACCTGATCACCAGGGAGTTCGGCCTGAAGAAGGACAAACTGCTGGTCACAGTCTACCACACCGACGACGAGGCGGCCTCGTATTGGAAGAAGATCGCCGGCTTTTCCGACGATCGCATCATCCGCATCGCGACTTCGGACAATTTCTGGGCAATGGGCGACACCGGACCTTGCGGGCCGTGTTCGGAGATATTCATCGACCGTGGCGAGCATATCTGGGGCGGCCCTCCCGGCAGCCCCGAGGAGGATGGCGACCGTTTCCTCGAATTCTGGAACCTGGTGTTCATGCAGTATGAACAGGTGACGAAGGACGAGCGCGTCGACCTGCCGCGTCCGTCGATCGACACAGGCATGGGCCTCGAGCGCATGGCCTCCATCCTGCAAGGGGTTGAAAGCGTCTTCGAAACCGACCTGTTCCGCCACCTGATCGACGCTGCGTCGTCGGCGCTTGGCAAAGGTCCGGATGCGGACACCGTCGCATCGTTCCGCGTCATCGCCGACCATTTGCGTTCGTCCTGCTTCCTGGTGGCCGACGGCGTGCTGCCATCCAACGAAGGCCGCGGCTACGTGCTTCGTCGCATCATGCGCCGCGCCATGCGCCATGCGCAGTTGCTCGGCGCCCGCGATCCGCTGATGTGGCGCGTGGTGCCGGCGCTGGTCCGCGAGATGGGCCAAGCCTACCCGGAACTGGTGCGCGGCGAACAGATGATCACCGAGACGCTGAAGCTTGAGGAAACCCGTTTCCGCAAGACGCTGGTGCGCGGCTTGGGCTTGCTTTCGGAGGCGACGGAAAGGCTGGCCTCCGGCGACATGCTGGATGGCGAGACAGCGTTCAAGCTCTACGACACCTACGGCTTTCCGCTCGATCTGACGCAGGACGCGCTGCGCCAGCGCAACATCTCGGTCAACCTTGCCGGCTTCACCGAGGCAATGGAGCGGCAGAAGGCGGAGGCGCGCAAAAGCTGGGCTGGTTCCGGTGAAGCCGCAACCGAGACGGTGTGGTTCGCGGTGCGCGACAAGACCGGCGCCACCGAATTCCTGGGTTATGAGACCGAGCAGGCGGAAGGCCTCATCCAGGCGCTGGTCAGGTACGGCAAGACCGTCGACAGCGCCGGCAAAGGTGACGCCGTTGCCGTGGTTGTCAACCAGACGCCGTTCTATGGCGAATCCGGTGGCCAGATGGGCGATACCGGCGTCATTTCAGGCGACGGGTTCTCGATCGAGATATCCGATACCCAAAAGAAGGCCGATGGGCTTTTCGTCCATCTCGGCAAGGTGGCCAACGGCACCGTCAAGACGGGCGCGACCGTCGAGCTGAAGGTAGACCACGCGCGCCGCTCCGGGCTGCGCGCGAACCATTCCGCCACGCATCTGATCCATGAGGCGCTGCGCGAGGTGCTGGGTACCCATGTCGCGCAGAAGGGCTCGCTGGTCGCGCCCGAGCGTCTGCGCTTCGACATCTCCCACAACAAACCGATCTCGCCGGACGAGCTCGAAGAGGTCGAGCGCATGGCAAACGAGATCGTCGTTCAGAACGGCCCAGTGACCACGCGGCTGATGTCCGTCGACGACGCCATCGCCGAAGGCGCCATGGCGCTGTTTGGCGAGAAATATGGCGATGAAGTGCGCGTCGTTTCGATGGGCACGGGCTTGCATGGCGCCAAGGCCAACCGGCCTTATTCGGTCGAACTATGCGGCGGCACCCATGTCAGGGCGACCGGCGATATCGGTCTGGTGCGCATCGTGTCCGACAGTGCGGTCGCTGCCGGCGTGCGCCGCATCGAGGCGTTGACCGGCGAAGCCGCCAGAAAGCATCTCGACGAACAGGACAAGCGGCTGAAGGCAGCCGCTGCCGCGCTGAAGATTTCGCCGGCCGATGTGCCGGCCCGCGTCGAGGCGCTGCTCGACGAGCGCAAGAAGCTCGAAAAGGAGCTGACCGAGGCGCGCAAGAAGCTGGCGCTCGGCGATCGCTCGCCTGCCGGTGTGCCTGCGGAAAACGAAACCATTGCCGGTGTCGGCTTTCTCGGCAAGGCGGTATCGGGCATCTCGCCAAAGGATTTGAAGCCGCTGGCCGATGCCGGCAAGAAGTCGCTCGGCTCCGGCGTCGTCGTCTTTGTCGGCGCCGGCGAGGACAACAAGGCGAGCGTCGTCGTCGCCGTCACCGATGATCTGACCGGCCGCTTCAGCGCCATCGATCTGGTGCGCGTCGCGTCCGCGGCATTGGGCGGGCAGGGCGGCGGCGGGCGACCCGATATGGCTCAGGCCGGCGGCCCGGACGGCTCGAAGGCCGAAGACGCGATCGCTGCGGTGAAAGCGGCTCTCGAAGCGGCGTGAACCTGCACCGGGGGCGGCACGGCCTAAATGGCGCGCCGCCCAGCGGATATCTTTGAGGGCCGATATGCCGACGCTGACGATGTATCAGGTCGATGCCTTTGCCGAACGGGCCTTCCAGGGCAACCCTGCCGCCGTTCTCCTTCTGGAGGAGTGGCTGTCGGAGGAGGTAATGCAGGCCATTGCCAACGAAAACAATCTTGCTGAAACGGCGTTCGTGCGGCCGAATGGCAAAGGTTGGGATTTGCGCTGGTTCACGCCGGTCCATGAAGTCGACTTTTGCGGCCATGCCACTCTTGCGGCCGCCCATGTGCTGACTACGGAATACAATGGTCAGGGCGAAATGGCCTTCGCCACCCGGGTGGGCGAACTGCGGGTTTCCCGGCGGGAAGAGACCTATCAGCTCGATCTGCCGTGTTTTCCGCCGCAGCCCATCGAGGAAGAGCTGAACTCGGCGTTGCAAGCGATATTGCCTCAGCGGCCGGTTGCGAGCTTCCGCAATTTCGAGAACCTGTTTGTCGAGCTTGCCGACGAGACAACCGTGCGATCTTTTGTTCCCGATCTGCTCAGGATCGGAACCTTTCATCCTCTCGGCCTGGTCATTACCGCGGCTGGGCGAGCCCACGATTTCGTCTCGCGTTATTTCGTGCCCTGGGCGGGCATTCCCGAGGATCCGGTAACCGGCTCCATTCATGCGACGCTGGTGCCTTATTGGTCTGAAAAACTCGCCAAGACGCGTCTGTCGGCATTCCAATGCTCGCAGCGCGGCGGGCATTTGCAATGCGAACTGGCCGGAGATCGCGTGCTGATCACAGGCCGTGCGAAGACCTTCATGAAGGCGGAGATTTACCTTCCCGAATGAGCGGTATTTCGCAGTGGGTCGCCTTCGGCGAAGCTGTCGATCTCCCCCCTTGCGGGGGAGATGCCCGGCAGGGCAGAGGGGGGTGCTGTCCCTCCGACTTGCCAGCCCAATCGGAGCCATGTTCTCAGGCCGTTCCCAGTTGGAAAGGATCAGTCGAAGGTTGGCGATCCTTCACACCCCCCTCTGTCCTGCCGGACGTCTCCCCGCAAGGGGGGAGATTGGATGTCACTTCGGCTTTCGCTAATCACCAGAGGGCCTGTTGCCGAACGCTTGTCTCCTCATTCTGCCTTTTCGGTCTTCGCAAAACTCTCGCGTCCGGCGATGCGCGCATACCAATCCCGAATATCGGCAAACTCGGCCAGCAGTTTTCGCCCCTCGGCCACCTTGACGAAATAGCCGATGATTGGCGCGGCGTGCAGGTCGGCCAGCGTCAGGTCCGTCCCCAACAGCCAAAGCCCTTCGGCTTTCAGCGAAGACAGCGCCTGCAATGCCGTTCTCGCCTGCCTCAACCCGTTGGCGATCACGGCTTCGTCGGGCGGCGTTTTTTCCAGCCGCTCGACGGCGACATCCCAGACCATGGCCTTGTAGGCGTAGGCGTCGAGCATGCCGGTGATCTGGTTCATGCGTGCTCGAGGCCGGGCTTCGACCGGCTGCAGCGCCGGGCCGTCAAAGGCTTCGTCGACATAACGGGCAATCGCGCCGGTCTCGTAGAGGCGAAAGCCATCATGCTCGAAGGCCGGGATGCGGCCGAACGGCTGGTGCTCGAAGTACCAGCCGGGAATGCCGTCCGCGGCAAAGATGTCGACGGGCACCAGCTCGTAGCCGACGCCCTTTTCCTCGAGCACCAGCCGCACGATGCGCACATAGACGCTGTAGTCCGCACCGTAGACGACGGGCTTGCCCATGTCGCAGGCTCAGGCCATCGCCTTCTGCAAATTCTCGTCGATCTTGTCGAGGAAGCCGGTGGTCGAAAGCCAGGGCTGGTCGGGGCCGATCAGCAGCGACAGGTCCTTGGTCATGAAGCCGGACTCGACCGTCTGGATGCAGACCTTTTCCAGGGTCTCGGCAAAGCGCTTCAGTTCGGCATTGTCGTCGAGCTTGGCGCGGTGCGCGAGGCCGCGCGTCCAGGCGAAGATCGAGGCGATCGAATTGGTCGAGGTCTCCTCGCCCTTCTGGTGCTGGCGATAGTGGCGGGTGACGGTGCCGTGCGCGGCTTCCGCCTCGACGGTCTTGCCGTCCGGCGTCATAAGCACCGAGGTCATCAGGCCGAGCGAGCCGAAGCCTTGCGCCACCGTGTCGGACTGCACGTCGCCGTCATAATTCTTGCAAGCCCAGACATATCCACCCGACCATTTCAGGCTGGAGGCCACCATGTCGTCGATCAGCCGGTGCTCGTACCAGAGCTTCTTCGCTTTGAATTCTGCTTCGAACTCCGCCTCGTAGACCTCCTGGAAGATGTCCTTGAAGCGGCCGTCATAGGCCTTGAGGATCGTGTTCTTGGTCGAGAGGTAGACGGGGTAATTACGCAGCAGGCCGTAGTTCAGCGAGGCGCGGGCGAATTCGCGGATCGACTCGTCGAGATTGTACATGGCCATGGCGACGCCGGCGCCGGGTGCGTCGAACACATCGTGCTCGATCACCTGGCCATCCTCGCCGACGAATTTGATCGTCAGCTTGCCCTTGCCGGGAAAGCGGAAGTCGGTGGCGCGGTACTGGTCGCCGAAGGCGTGGCGGCCGACGATGATCGGCTTGGTCCAGCCGGGCACCAGCCGCGGCACGTTCTTCATGATGATCGGCTCGCGAAAGATGGTGCCGCCGAGGATGTTGCGGATGGTGCCGTTCGGCGACTTCCACATCTTCTTCAGCTTGAATTCCTCGACGCGCTGCTCGTCGGGCGTGATCGTCGCGCATTTCACGCCGACGCCGTATTTCTTGATGGCGTTGGCCGAATCGATGGTCACCTGGTCGTTGGTGGCGTCGCGGTGCTCGATGCCGAGGTCGTAATATTCGAGCTTGAGGTCGAGATAAGGGTGGATCAGCTTGTCCTTGATGAACTGCCAGATGATGCGGGTCATCTCGTCGCCGTCGAGTTCGACGACCGGGTTCGCCACCTTGATCTTCGCCATGGAAAGAATGCCTCGCTTTTGGGGAACGGAACGGCCTTGCCCGCACGGCTGCCGGCCCTGGGATGCGGCCCGTATATCAAAGGCTTTTTGGCCGCGCAAACGGCGAACCGCTCCGCAGGGACTGCATTCCTTGCGAAAGCTTCATTTTCGCCGCCGAATGTGGCAGGGGACTGCGAAATGCCGCAAACAGCAGTTCGTTGACAATCATGACCGCCACCCAGGATCCCGACAACCCTCTTGCCTCCGGAACTCCTGCGTCCGGACCGGCGATCATCCTGGTCGAGCCGCAGCTCGGCGAGAATATCGGCATGGTTGCACGCGCCATGGCCAATTTCGGCCTTGCCGAGCTGCGGCTCGTCAATCCGCGCGACGGCTGGCCGAGCGAGAAGGCGCGTGCCGCCGCAAGCCGCGCCGACCACGTCATCGATGCCGTCGTGGTGTTCGATGACCTCGCCTCGGCAGTCGGCGATTTGAACTTCGTCTTCGCCACCACGGCGCGCGCGCGCGACAATTTCAAGCCGGTGCGCGGTCCGGTCGAGGCGGGCAGGACGCTGCGGGCGCGGCAGCGGGCCGGCCAGCGCACCGGCATCCTGTTCGGCCGCGAGCGCTTCGGCCTCTATAATGACGAGGTCGGCCTCGCCGACGAGATCGTCACCTTCCCAGTCGATCCAGCCTTCTCCTCGCTCAACATCGCCCAGGCGGCCCTGCTGATGTCCTATGAATGGATGAAGTCCGGCCTGGAAGACGAGACCAGGACCAACTTCTCCGGCCCCGAAATGCTGCCGGCTGCCAAGGAAGAATTGCACGGCCTGTTTGCGTATCTGGAAGGTGCACTGGAGGCGCGCGGCTATTTCCGCCCGGCAGCGAAGAAGCCGAAGATGGTCGACAATTTGCGCGCCGTGCTGACCCGCCCCGGCTTTGCCGAGCCGGAGCTCAAGGTGCTGCGCGGAATAATATCATCGCTGGACAGGTTCTCGCCGGCCATGCCGCGCGGCGACGGATCGCCCGGCGACGATCCAAGGCGGCTTCCGGCAGCGGCGGCACGCGCCGGCAAGGCGAAAGACAAAGACTAGGCTTGCGAATGCAGCTGTCTTACCAGTAACCGAATTTTATTTGGTTTGATCCATGGTTTTCAAAACGATGGATCCTCGGATGTTTAGCTCGGATATCGGTCGTCTTCGCTTTTTCTTCTATTCCGTGGCTCTGCTGGTTGCGGAAATCGTGACCTTTGTGCTGTGCGTCGTGCTGACCATCGGCATCGAGGGTTTGGCCAATTCGAAGCCGGGACCTTCCAGGGAAGGGCTGGCCGCGGCCGTTCTCGTTACCTCGCTGGTGATCGTTCTGTTCCGCGCGAATTTCGCCTGGCGTCGAAGCCGCGACGCGCAAGGGTCGGGTTGGATCCTTTGGTCGTATATCGTGTTCTCGACCCTGTTTGCGATTCTGCAGGCCGGCACTGTTCTTGTCGTAAAATTCGACGGCGAAGATTCGCATTCCAGCCTTAACCTGCTGGGACTCGCTCTCGTCGGGCTGTGGGCCGTCATCTTGGCGGCCAAGCCGGCGGGCGGTGGCTCTTCGGATATGGCGTCATCCCTGAGTTTCGACGATTTCGACCCGCCCGGGCCGCTGCGCGGTACCGCGGCGCCCCATTCAGGGTCAGCCGCCGGCGTGACGGCCCTGGCTCCGCCCTACGCCATGCGCGCCGCACCGGTGCCGTCGAACCGCCCTGCATCTCAACCTGCATCTCCGGCAACCGGCCGGCCGCGGGCCGGCGGCTTCGGCAAGCGGGGCCTTGTGTAACCGGCTCGCCGCATCAAGGCCACGATGGTTCCACATAGAAGCGGCCGGGATAATGCATCATTGGCCGAAGCAAAATGCATGGGCCGGCCTTCTCTCGTGATCTCGTTTGTGATTCCCAGTCCTTAGTGATTCCCAGCCCCTAGTGACTCAATGACAATGACCAATCCATCGAGCGCCCGTCCGATCCTGATGTTCGATTCCGGCATTGGCGGCCTCACCGTGCTGCGTGAGGCGCGCGTCCTGATGCCTGACCGCCGCTTCATCTATGTCGCCGACGACGCGGCGTTCCCCTTCGGCGCCTGGGAGGAGCCGGCGCTGAGAACACATATCCTGGAGTTGTTCGCCAGGCTGCTCGACCGGTTTTCGCCGGCCATTTCGGTCATCGCCTGTAACACCGCCTCGACACTGGTCATCGATGCCTTGCGCGAGAGGTTTCCCGGCCACCCTTTCGTCGGCACCGTGCCGGCCATCAAGCCGGCGGCGGAACGCACGCGCTCAGGCCTGGTTTCGGTGCTGGCGACGCCCGGCACCGTCAAGCGCCAGTACACGCGCGATCTGATCAGCAAATGGGCGCAGAAATGCCATGTCCGCCTGGTCGGCAGCGACAGGCTGGCTGGATTGGCCGAAGCCTATATGCGCGATGGTTTTGTCGACGAGGAGGCCGTGCGCGCCGAGATCGCGCCGTGCTTCGTCGAGCATGACGGGCTACGCACCGACATCGTCGTGCTTGCCTGCACTCATTATCCTTTTTTGGCCAACCGCATGCGCAAGACAGCACCTTGGCCGGTCGACTGGCTCGACCCGGCCGAGGCGATCGCACGCCGGGCGCTGTCGCTGCTTGCCGATACCGAGGCTGGCTATCGCAGAGAGGCACTGCCGGAAGGCGCCGACCTTGCATTCTTCACCTCGAACAGCGCCGATTTTCCGACGCGCCGGCTGATGCAGGGATTTGGCCTGGCCATATCCTGACCGCAGGCAATTGTCGCTTTGGGAACATCGCACCAGACAATGCGTTTTCCTCTCATCGGAAACGGGAGAAACCATCATGCCAGCCACCTCAAAAGCCCAGCAGAAAGCGGCCGGCGCGGCATTGTCAGCCAAGCGCGGCGAGACCAAGAAGGGCGCGCTCAAAGGCGCGTCGAAGGGAATGTATAAATCCATGAGCGAAAAACAGCTCGAGGAATTCGCCGAGACCAAGCGCAAGGGCCTGCCGGAAAAGAAGTCGAAACACTGATCGACTGACCATTCTGGCGGCGGATGCCGGTCAATAAAAGGCCCGCGGCTGAGCCGCGGGCCATGAAGTCTCAACGGGCGAGGGCGAAAAATTACCAGTTCCAGCCCCAGCCGCAGCGCCGCACTTTGTAACGGATGACCTTGCGATAACCGTGGCGCCACACCACCTTCTTCTTGACAACGATGCGGCAGACCTGGTGATGTCTGTGCCCATGCCAATGCCGGGCCTGCGCCGGCTCGGGCGCGACCGCCATCGTGCCGGCCATCACCGCGGCTCCTACCAACGTAAGGAAGAACTTCTTCATGCGAATTCCAGCTCCTCTGACTTCAGTCCCTTCCTGATGCCGCTGGCGCAACCTGCCGCCACATCCGGCACGTTCTACAACCATAACACTATCCGGTTCGGCGATTCGCGCCAGCCGGAAGCTTGACAGCGGTTAAATCTCCGTTTAACCAGCCCACCAACACCGGGCCGCAATGCCCGGTGGTTTTCTTTATGTGTGCAAGACGTTTGGGAAGCCGGTTTTACTTTCCTTGTGTCTTGTTTGAAATGACGTGTCCCGTGGGTTTTCCGTCGCGTTGCGTGGAAAACCCTGTCAGGTCTCGAAAACGGAGGCCAGAGGAGGGCGCGTTTCCTTCACCCGGACCATGAGGTTCCGGGTGTGTTGTTTTGAAAGGGAATGCGATGAGCAAGCGCGAATCCGCGAAGTACAAGATCGACCGCCGTCTTGGCGAAAACATCTGGGGCCGCCCGAAGTCCCCGGTCAACAAGCGTGAATACGGCCCCGGCCAGCATGGCCAGCGCCGCAAGGGCAAGCTTTCCGATTTCGGCCTACAGCTGCGCGCCAAGCAGAAGCTGAAGGGCCACTATGGCGACGTTTCGGAGAAGCAGTTCCGCAAGGTCTATGAAGAGGCGGACCGCCGCAAGGGCGACACCTCGGAGAACCTGATCGGCCTGCTCGAATCGCGTCTCGACGCGGTCGTCTATCGCGCCAAGTTCGTGCCGACGATCTTTGCGGCGCGCCAGTTCGTCAATCACGGCCACGTCAACGTCAACGGCAAGCGCGTCAACATCGGCTCGTACCGCTGCAAGCCGGGCGACGTCATCGAAGTGCGCGAGAAATCGAAGCAGCTGGTCATCGTGCTGGAATCGGTGGGCCTGGCCGAGCGCGATGTGCCCGATTACATCGAGGCCGACCACAACAAGATGACCGCGGCCTTCACGCGCATCCCCGGCCTGGCGGACGTTCCGTTTGCCGTGCAGATGGAACCTAACCTGGTCGTCGAATTCTATTCGCGCTGATCGGCGCGTTTCGTCGCGATACAACCGAAGGCCGCCCGTCCAGGCGGCCTTTTCTTTTTTCGTTCCTTTTCGGCGGCGTGATTCCGAAATCGATTTCGATCTTCGGTCCGATGCGCTACTGCGGGCGGCAACAGGACTTTAGGGCCGACGCGCCGTGAACATGCAGCCAGACGCCGAAACGCTTGAACCGGTCGCCGATGCCAAAGGCGGCTTTCATCCGCTGTTTGCCGATGTGCCGTCCTCCGTCGAGTTCAACAAGCTGCGCAAACGGCTGTTGCGGCTTGCACGCCAGGCGATCGACGATTTCTCCATGGTGAGGCCCGGCGACCGTTGGCTGGTCGCTCTGTCGGGCGGCAAGGATTCCTACGGCTTGCTTGCCGTGCTGCTTGATCTCAAATGGCGCGGGCTGCTGCCGGTCGAGCTGTTGGCCTGCAATCTCGACCAGGGCCAGCCGAACTTTCCCAAGCACATATTGCCCGACTATCTCGACAGCCATGCCATTCCGCATCGCATCGAATATCAGGACACCTATTCGGTGGTCACCGACAAGCTGCCCGAAGGCAGCACCTATTGCTCGCTGTGCTCGCGGCTGCGGCGCGGCCATCTCTATCGCATTGCCCGCGAGGAGGGCTGCTCGGCGCTGGTGCTCGGCCACCACCGCGAGGACATACTGGAAACCTTCTTCATGAACCTATTCCATGGCGGGCGCCTCGCCGCCATGCCGCCGAAGCTGCTCAACGACGAAGGCGATGTCATGGTGCTGCGGCCGCTCGCCTATTGCGCGGAAGCCGATCTCGAGAAATTCGCCGGCGCCATGAAGTTCCCGATCATTCCGTGCGATCTGTGCGGTAGCCAGGAAGGCCTGCAGCGCAACGTCATGAAGGCGATGCTGGACGACATCGAGAAACGCATGCCCGGCCGCAAGGATACGATGATCCGCGCCATGAGCAATGTGCGGCGCTCGCATCTGCTCGACAGGACGCTGTTCGATTTCGCCGCCCTCAACGAAACCCTCACCACCAGGCGTCCCGATGACATTTGACGATAGCGCGATCGACTGGCTTGCCGACCTTCTGTCGGACGCCGCCGTCGCCGAGATCATGCCGCGCTTTCGCCGGTTGAGTGAGGGCGACGTCCGTCGCAAGACCTCGGCCGCCGATCTTGTGACCGAGGCCGACGTGAATGCCGAACGGCTCATCACCGCCAGGCTGCGCCAGCGTTATCCCCACGCAATGATTGTCGGCGAGGAGGCCTGCTCCGACGACCCGACGCTGCTCGACGGTCTTGGCGATGCTGAACTCGCCTTCGTCATCGACCCGGTCGACGGCACCTTCAACTTCGCCTCCGGCGTGCCGCTGTTCGGCGTCATGCTTGGCGTCGTGGTCAAGGGCGAGACGGTCGCCGGCATCATCCACGATCCGGTCGGCAAGGACTGGCTGATCGGCGTTCGCGGCGCCGGCAGCCATATCCGCCATGCCCATGGCAATCTGGAAAAGGTTCATGTCGCCAAACCCGCGCCGATGTCGGAAATGACCGGTGCAGTCTCTTGGCACTATGTGCCCGAGCCGGACCGCTCACGTTTGGCGCGCAACCAGACCAAGTCGCTATCGCAGTTCAACTATCGCTGCGCCGCCCACGAATACCGCCTGCTGGCCAGCGGCCACGGCCATTTCGTCGTCTACAACAAGCTGATGCCCTGGGACCACCTGGCCGGCGTGCTGATCCATGCGGAGGCCGGCGGCCATGCCGCGCGCTTCGATGGCAGCGCCTATCTGCCATCGCATGTCGGAGGTGGCCTGCTGGTCGCGCCGGACCGGGAAAGCTGGCGAGAGCTGCGCCGCGAGCTCTGGGCGGAATAACTATTCACTGCCAAAGTTGTCCAATCTTGTGCGAAACCGGAGACCTCGAATGAAACCTCGGTCCGCAATTGTTGCAACGGCCTTTGCCCTTGCCTTGGTTGCCGGTGTCAATGAAGCAAGATCTGGGGAACGCGCATGTCGCAGTCCCGACCCCGTCGACACCATAGACGAGATGTTCTCCGCGATCGTCGCCTGTTGGAAGCCGCCGCCCGGAACCGCGGGCATGACCCTGACGCTGCAGTTCTCAATTCGCCGAAACGGCACGCTTATTGGCAAGCCGCGCGCCACTTACTCCCATCTAGGGGACGATGGCTCGCTCAACCGGGCCTTCGTGGCTTCCGTCCTCGAGGCGCTCGACAAGGCTCTTCCATTGCCCGTTTCGGACAGCATGGGTGGAGCAATCGCAGGACGTACGCTGTTCCCTCGCTTCACCGCGGTCAGTGAGGGTGCATCCTAGGCGCGCCCGGCAATGTGCATTAAACCGGCGGGTTATGCGGCTGGAATAGTCTGCCGCGCTCGGCCAGGAGGATCATCAGCAGCGCCGCCACCGACACGCTGCAGAACCCGGCGGCCAGCGGCGTCACCGTGCCGTTGAAGGCTTGGCCGATCAGCGTGCCGAGGATGCCGCCAAGAAATGTCTGCATGAACCCGAGGATCGACGATGCAGTGCCGGCCAGGTGACCCAGCGGCTCCATGGCGAGCGCGTTGAAGTTCGCGCCGAGCGCGCCGAACGGGACCATGGCGCAGGCAAAGAAGGTAATGAAGAGCCAGAGCGGCATCTTCATTTCGATGGAAACGACCAGCCAGGCAAAGCTGATGGCCAGAAACAGCAGCAGCGCGCTTTGCGACAGACGGCGCATGCCGATGCGGCCGACGAGACGCGCGTTGAGGTAGTTCGAAAAAGCAAGCACGCCGGCAACCCCCGCGAAGATGACCGGGAACATCTCGCCGACATCGAACACGCTGACATAGATCTGCTGGGCCGAGGCGATGAAGCCGAACATGGCGCCGAAGATGAAGGTGCTGGCGAAGGCGTAGCAGAGCGCGATGCGGTTGGTGAGAACGATGCGGAAGCCGCCGATGATGGAGGACAGCGTCAGCGGCCGGCGATATTCGGGGTGTAGCGTCTCGGGCAGGCGCAGCAGCGACCAGGCGGACACGATCAGTGCGCCGGCTGCCATGGTGACGAAGATCACGTGCCAGGTCGCAAACAGCATGATGAACTGGCCGATACCGGGCGCCACCACCGGGATGGCCATGAACACCATGAAGATCAAGGACATGACTTCGGCCATACGCCTTCCGTCGAACGTATCGCGCACGATCGAGACGGCAATGACGCGCGTCGCCGCCGCGCCGATGCCTTGCACCGCCCGGCATAGCAGAAGCGTGGCGAATGACGGGGCGATTGCCGCACCGCCGGCCGCCACGACGTAGATCACCAGCCCTGCGACAAGAGGCGCGCGGCGCCCGAAGCGGTCCGAGATCGGCCCGAAGAACAGCTGTCCGCCGCCAAAGCCAAGGATATAGGCGGTGACCACATATTGCCGGTGGTTTTCATTTGCGACGCCAAGCGAGGCGCCGATCTGCTGCAGTGCCGGCAGCATGATATCGATGGCCAGCGAATTGAGCGCCATCAGCGCCGCGCACAGCGCAATGAATTCCCAGCGCGGAATAGGCAAGGTGCTTGCCTTTTGCTGCGCTTGTGCTTGCTGATCCACGGCCAGTCCGATCCTCAAACGAAAATGCGCCGGCTGACCGAGGCCCCGACATCGGGCAGAACTTTTTGCCAAGGTGGGGCTGCCCCGGCGCTTAGCGCATGACCCCCGAAAATCGCAGTCGGAAGCTCATACGCAGAAACAGAAGTCAGGCGGCGCCTTTGACGCTGACGCCCTTTTCGACGAGGAAGGTCTGCAATTCGCCCGCCTGGAACATCTCGCGGATGATGTCGCAGCCGCCGACGAATTCGCCCTTGACGTAGAGCTGCGGGATGGTCGGCCAGTTGGAATAGTCCTTGATACCTTGCCGCAGTTCGGCCGACGTCAGCACGTCGACCCCCTTATAGTCGGCGCCGATGTAGTCGAGGATCTGCACGACCTGGCCGGAAAATCCGCATTGCGGAAAGCCGGGCGTGCCCTTCATGAAGAGAACGACGTCGTTGCCCTTCACTTCATTGTCAATGTAGTCGTTGATGCCGCTCATGGAATACCCTTTCATGCCTGTGGGAGTCAGGCTCGAACATTACCCTTCAAATAAACCCATGGGTTGCGCGAAACAAGATGTTTGCCGCCTTGCCATGCAAATGGCGCAAAGGAACGTCTGATCTTGGGCCAAGCCGTTGGCCACCATCTTTCCCGAGGCGTGATGAAAAGACGATATCTCGCCGGGTTCCTCCTCGCCGTTCTGCTCGCCGCACTGGCCTTGATTTGGTGGGCCAGGTCGCCGAGACAGCCACCGCTTGTCGTCGGCGGTGAATTGCCGGCGCCGTGCCGCGACGCGAGCTTCGAGGCGGTCGCCTATGTCGTCTGCGAAATCGATCTGCGCCGCTATGACGTCGGTGTGTTCCACACAGGCCTCGACGGCAAGGCTTTCGGCTCGCTGGACAAATTCGACAAGGCGATGGCGGATCAGGGCCGCCCGGTGCTGCTCGCCATGAACGCCGGCATGTATCACCAAGACCTGACCCCAGTCGGCCTTCTCGTCGAAGACGGCCGGGAGAAGGCGCCGATCAACGTCGCCGGCAGCGAAGGCAATTTCTTCCTGAAACCGAATGGCGTGTTCCTGGTCCGCAAGGACGGCAAGGCGGCTGTCATGGAGACAAGCGCCTATGCCGCCGCCAGGCCGGACGTGATGTTCGCCACGCAATCCGGCCCGATGCTGGTGATCGACGACCGGCTTCATCCTCGCTTCGAGCAGAACGGCACATCGCGCTATATCCGCAATGCCGTCGGTATGCGTGACGAAAACACCGTCGTGCTGGCGATCTCGCGCTCTGAAGTCAGCCTCGGCAGCTTCGCACGGCTGTTTCGCGATGGGCTCGACTGCCCCAACGCGCTTTTCCTCGACGGGGTCGTTTCGGCGCTGTCGAACGGCGAGAGGATGATTGTTGGTGGAAACTATCCTGCCGGGCCGATCATTGCCGTGACCGGTAAGAAGATCGCGAGTCGGTAACTGCAAGAGAGCTCACTCAGGCACGCTGGTCTGCAGGGCAAGCGCGTGCAGCACGCCGCCCATATTGCCCTTCAGCGCGTCATAGACCATCTGGTGCTGCTGGACGCGGCTTTTGCCGCGAAAGCTTTCGGCCACCACCTCGGCCGCATAATGGTCGCCGTCGCCGGCCAGGTCGCGAATCGTCACCTTGGCGTCCGGAATGCCTTCCTTGATCAGCCGTTCGATATCATGGGCGTCCATTGCCATGTGAGGATTCCTTGTTCAGGTCGTGATCTCATAGATATGGTCGAAATGGCGGATGAACCACAGCGAAAGGGCCCCGCTCGATCACATCACGGGTCCACGACCTCATTTGCCATGAAGCGAGGGAACCAGGATTCGTGGGCGGCGGTCAATTCGCCGACCGGTATCGCACGTGCCTCGCCCAGCTTCAATTCGCTGCCGCCTGTCGAGCCGATCCACGGTGCAAAAATGCCGAGCTTGCTTTGCTGTTCGCGAATGGCGTCCCAAGCCTCGCTCTGCGGGTCGATCGACAGCGTCAGCAGATAGCGGCCCTGATCCTCGCCGAACCAGACCGGGACCGGATCTGTACCGATCAGGCCGGGGATGGTCGCGCCGATGCCGGAGGCCATCGCCATCTCGGCCAGCGCCACCGCGATGCCGCCATCGGAAACGTCATGCGCCGCGGTAACGACACCGGAGCCGATCAGCGCCCGCACATGGTCGCCGACCCGCTTCTCGTGGTCGAGATCGACCGGCGGCGGCGGGCCGTCGGCGCGGCCATGGATGTCGCGCATATAGACCGATTGGCCAAGATGCGTGCCCCACATCGTCGGCGCGCCGACCAGCACGATCATCTGGCCTTCGGCGGCAAAGCCGATGCGCACCATTTTCGACCAGTCGGCAATCAGCCCGACGCCGCCGATGGTTGGCGTCGGCAGGATGCCTTGTCCGTTGGTCTCATTGTAGAGCGAGACGTTGCCGGAGACGATCGGGAAGCCGAGCGCCCTGCAGGCATCGCCAATACCTTTCACCGCGCCGACCAACTGACCCATGATCTCCGGCCGTTCCGGATTGCCGAAATTTAGGTTGTCGGTGGCCGCGAGCGGCAGTGCGCCAGTGGCTGTCAGATTGCGCCAGCATTCCGCAACCGCCTGCTTGCCGCCCTCGTAGGGGTCGGCTTCGCAATAGCGCGGCGTCACGTCGGAGGAGAAGGCGAGCGCCTTGGTCGGGTGGCCGTCGACGCGCACGACACCGGCGTCGCCGCCGGGAAGCTGCAGCGAATTGCCCTGGATCAGCGTATCGTACTGCTCCCACACCCAGCGGCGCGAGGAAAGGTCCGGTCCGCCCAGCAGCTTGAGCAGTGCGTCGGCCACATCGGCTTGCGGTGTATCGCCAGCCAATGGCGCCGGCTTGTTCGGCTCGACCCAGGGACGGTCATATTCCGGCGCCTGGTCGCCGAGATCCTTGATCGGCAGGTTGGCGACCTCGTCGCCCTGGTGCAGCACGCGGAAGCGCAGATCGTCGGTGGTCTTGCCGACGATGGCAAAGTCGAGGCCCCATTTGTGGAAAATCGCCTCGGCCTGCTTTTCCTTTTCGGGGCGCAGCACCATCAGCATGCGCTCCTGGCTCTCCGAAAGCATCATCTCATAGGCGCTCATGCGCTCTTCACGCACCGGCACCTTGTCGAGATCGAGCTCGATGCCGAGGTCGCCTTTGGCGCCCATTTCGACTGCCGAACAGGTGAGGCCGGCGGCACCCATGTCCTGGATGGCGATAACTGCGCCGGACGCCATCAGTTCGAGGCAGGCTTCGAGCAGGCATTTTTCGGTGAACGGATCGCCAACCTGCACGGTGGGCCGCTTCTCGTCGATTTTGTCGTCGAACTCAGCCGAGGCCATGGT
The DNA here is from genome assembly GCF_040318075.1 of Mesorhizobium sp. M1328. Classification (NCBI taxonomy): domain Bacteria; kingdom Pseudomonadati; phylum Pseudomonadota; class Alphaproteobacteria; order Hyphomicrobiales; family Phyllobacteriaceae; genus Mesorhizobium; species Mesorhizobium sp. M1328. The sequence goes on from NZ_JAMYLO010000003.1 coordinate 514,073, forward strand.
GGCGCCGCCGACACCATCGCGCCCCGTCTTGGCGCCGAGATAGACGACCGGAAGGCCGACGCCCTTGGCCTCGGACAGAAAGATTGCGTCCGTCTTCGCGAGGCCCGCGGCAAACGCATTGACCAGGATATTGCCATTGTAGCGGCCGTCGAAATTGACCTCGCCGCCGACCGTCGGCACGCCGAAGGAATTGCCATAGCCACCGACGCCGGAAACGACGCCGGCAACGAGGTGCCTGGTTTTGGGATGGTCCGGCGCACCGAAGCGCAGCGCGTTCATCGCCGCGATCGGCCGCGCGCCCATGGTGAAGACATCGCGCAGGATGCCGCCGACGCCGGTCGCCGCTCCCTGATAAGGCTCGATGTAGGAGGGATGGTTATGGCTCTCCATCTTGAAGACGACGCAGTCGCCATCGCCGATGTCGACCACGCCGGCATTCTCGCCCGGGCCCTGGATGACTTGCGGCCCGGTGGTCGGCAGCGTGCGCAGCCATTTCTTCGAGGATTTATAGGAACAATGCTCGTTCCACATGGCGGAAAAAATACCGAGTTCGGTAAAGCTCGGCTCGCGCCCGACCAGGTCGAGGATGCGCTGGTACTCGTCGGGCTTCAGCCCGTGCGCTGCAATGAGTTCCGGAGTGATCGGCACGGAATTGGAAATGGTCATGATCGGCAATTTGTGTCCTTGGGATCGAGTCCCGTCTTATCGCAAGCTTTGCAGCCGATACACCCCGTCGGATGACTAAAACGACGGAAAGCAACAGCTTGCCGCAAGTAGCGGAAGATCGCCACTCGACCCGCCGGTTTCAAGCCGGTTCAGGAAAAGCTGTCGTAGCCGGCGCGGCCTTCGTCCAGAAGCCGCCGGATCACCGCGACGCCGTGCGCAATATCGTCCCGCTGTCGCGGCTGCGAGATGCCAAACCGCACGCCGTGAAAGGCCTGTTCGGAACGCCCGGCCTTGAACTCGTCCTCGTCGTCGATGAGCACGCCATGTTCGAGGCAAGCCTGTTTGAAAGTGCCGGAAAGCCATGGGTCGGGCAAAGTGAGCCAGACGAACGGCACATTGTCCAGCGCCTTGAAGTCGAAGCCGTCGAGTGTCTCGCGCACGATCGCGATGCGCGCACCGATCTCGGCAATGCTGCGCTTGCGCATCTCGGCGGCCTGACCGGACAGCACCAGCCGGCAGCCCACCTCCGCCAGCAGAAAGGGCAAGCCGCCCGTCATCATCTTGTGGGCAACCCGGATGCGGTGACGATAGGCCGGCGGGCAAGCGAGCCAACCGCCGCGAACACCCGCCGCAACCGATTTCGACAGGCCGCCGGCAACGATGGTCCGTTCGGGAGCATATTCGGCCATTAAAGGCGTTGGGTCGTCGGTCAGTCCGCCATAGAGGTCGTCCTCGATCAGGACGACGTTATATTGACGGGCGACACGCGCGATTGCCTCGCGGCGCGATGCCGACAGCGTTATCAGCGTTGGGTTCTTGGCCGTCGGCATCAAAAACATCATCTTCGGATGCTTTTGTGCGCAGACGCGCTCGAAATCCTGGGGATCGATGCCCCCGTCGTCAGCCGCCACCAATGCGGTCCGGCGACCGATCAGGCCGGCGCTGCGGGAAATCTGTGAATAGGTGAGGTGCTCGAAGACGACATAGTCGCCGGGGGCGGTGAGCCCCGCAATGGTTGCCATCACCGCGGCGTGGGTGCCGAGCGTGGGAACGATTGCATCTGCGGCCGGGCGAAAGGAATTGCGCGACAGCCAGCGCCTGCCGGCTTCGAACCAGCGGTCCGGGAAATCACGAGTATAGCTTGAAATCTCATGCGGATGGTCTTGCGCCGTGCGTGTCAACACGTCGGCGACGATGGCACCCTGGCCGACATCCGGTGCGGCCGTGCTATCGAAGCGCAGCTTGTCGCCGGGCGCATCCATATAGCGCGTGCCTTGTTCGACCGGCCCCAGGAACTCCGGCTTTGCGCTCTCCGACTGTTGAGCGAGAACATAGGTTCCGCGGCCGACCTCGCCGCTCACCAATCCCCGCTCGCGCAGCAATTGATAGGCCCTGCCGACGGTGCCGACGGTCGTGCCGATGTCGTATGCCAGATCACGCTGCGGCGGCAGCTTTGCCCCTGCACCGATCAGGCCGCGGTCGATGTCCGTCTCGATGGAATCGGCAAGCCGCTGATAGAGCGGGCCAGTACCGACGGTAAGATCTGGAAGCCAAGTTGTCATGGTGACAATTTTTTACATTGCACCGACATGGGAGTCAATACATATCAGATCGGCGGCGAGACGGGTACAATCCGAAGTTTTGGCAGAAAGAAAATGGCTACAATTGAGACAATCCGCTCCGTTACGGCTGAATTGCAGATGCAGGTGGCACCTCCGTTAGGCCGGCCAACCTATGTTAGTCGGCTGGTGCGTACGCTCGGATCCTTCGCGAGGTGGCTCGGCAGGCTAATGGATCGTCGGCGCAGCCGGCTGGTCCTGCTCGAGATGACCGACGACCAGCTCAAGGACATCGGCATTACGCGTTGCGATGCCCATCGTGAAGGCCTCAGGCCGTTCTGGGACTGAAAGTCCTTGGACGAGGTCGTCATTCGGCCTTGAGAGCTACGGTTCATCACGGCTGAGATGCGATCGTCCTCTCGCCTTCAGGTCTCGCTAGACGCTATCCGATGAAATAGGGATATTGCTGAAAACAGCTGTTTCATCTATTTTCGGGGTGTGAAGGAGATGACTATGGCGAGTTTCACGCTCACAGATCTCGGCAATAAATCCGGCGAGGTCGTCGAGGCTGCGTTCCGTGGTCCCGTCGACATCACCAAGCGCGGCAAACGAAAGTTCGTGCTCCTGACGGCGGAGCAGTTCGACCGCATCACCGGCCGCAGCGCTCAGCGGGCACACCGCGTTGAGGATCTGTCGGCCGAGGAACGCGACGAGCTTCTAGCCGGCCTCGACGCAATCGCGCGAGATGATGTCCGGGATGACTGAGCTTGGTCACGGACAGATCATTCTCTACTCCTATCTTTGGGCAAGGAAATATGACCGCGGCGAGGAGAGCGGACGCAAGGCGCGGCCGACTTGCGTGATGCTGATCGTTGCCGGTAAGAATGGCCGCAAGCAGGCCCTGCTCATTCCGATCACAAGTCAGCCCGCCACGCCCTGACGCATACTATGTCGAGATTCCTGAGACGGAGGCCCGTCGCGCCACGCTCTATACGCCAGCCTGGGTTATCGTCGATGAATTCAACACCGATGATCTCGCGACGAGCTGGGCGCTCGAGGATGCCAAGCCGCTTGGCCAATTCACGCGCAAGTTCATGTCACGGATCGCCGGTGAAGCTGCTGCGGCGATCCGTGCAGGGCGCCGCGCGAACCGTGCCAAGACGCTAAAGGCGACCAGGGCGGGAGATCGTCATCGCGGACGGACGCGTTCCGCCCTGATCCGCGTGACACCGTGGTCCACAAGCACCGCCACAATGCACAGCATCAGAAAAAGCCCGGTGATGGCCAGAGCTGAGACCGCGACGCTGGCCGCACTGTGTTTGGAGACGTCGAGGAACGGGTAGGGCACTTCGCCGGCGATCGGCGCCCGCAGCAATGCGTAGGCCAGATAGGCGATCGGATAGATCATCCACCAGGAGATGTCGCGCCATCGCGTCGAGCCGTCGGCGCCCGCCACAAGCCGCCACAGCACGAACAACAGCGGCGTCACATAGTGCAGGAGAACGTCGCAGAGCAGGAACAATCCTTGCGGCTGCCAAAGCTGCGCCAGGACCGTTGCATAAACGATGAGGACCAGGGTTATGGCGACGGCTACGCCCGCCCGCATCCGTGGCGCGGCAAAGGCCGGAAACCAGGCATAACCCGTCGACGACAGCAACGAGGCATGGACGAGCACCGCGCCGATGTTGGTCAGGATGGTGAAGAAGCTGAAATAGAAGACCAGCGAGCCGACAAAACCGCGGCCGGCTTCCATTGACGCCGGGACGGTGATGCAGAGCTGCAGGACGAGCCCGGCCAGGCCGACGACCAGACCAGTGATCTGCAGCAACCGACCCATTGGGCTAGGCAGCAGCGCCGCAGGCCGGATTGCCCGCCTGCCAGCGGGCAATGTCCGAGCCGATGCGCGTGCCGAGCGGTTCCGCCATCAATGGGCCGAACACGTCGACGCGGCTCGAACTGCCTTGCGCCTGCACGACCAGCAGCGGCTTTCCGCCATAATGTTTGGCCGGCACCAGCAGGAAGCGCGGCGTGCCGCTGAACGAATTCAGTTCGTTGGCCATCTGATAAGATTTGAAGGCAGGGTCCTTGCTGGCGATCCAGCATTTGTGGGCTGCGATCGCCACCTGTTCCATGGCAAGCAGTGACGCGCTCTTGCCCGCCGGCGCCGGCGTACTCTTCGGGCCAGACTGGCAGGAGGCGAGTACAAGACCGGCGGCAGCGGCGAGGGCGAGGCGCGTGGTCGTCGGTCTCATGTTCACGCGGCGCCCATCTCGAGTTCGGACAGAAAGATCTTCAGACCGTCTGTCATCTCACCCCAGACGCGCGACAGCGCCGGATGCTGCAAGGCGATTTGCTCGTAGGCATCGAATTTCGGATAGGCCTCAAGCAAATCGGGGCGGCCGATCGTCGCCCTGAAATTGTTGAAGACGAAGCGGGTCGGCGTCAGCCAGGCATCGGCAAAGGAGATATCGTCGCCGAGCGCGAACGGGCCATGCGCCATGCGGGCCTCGATTGCCGCAAGCCCGTGATGCAATCGGGCGAACTGTGCCTTGATCTCCGCCTCGTTGCGCTGCGGCACGAAATAGAGCTCGAACAGCTTCATCATCGGCGCGAGCACGTCGAGGTCGGTGATGCGGGCGAACATGCGCACCAGCGCCCGGTCCTTCGAATCGTTGGGCAGCAGTGCGGGCTCGGGAAAGCGCTCCTCCAGATATTCGGCAATGACCACCGATTCGACGATCGTTTCGCCCGAGCCGGTGATCAGCACCGGAATCCTGTTGAGCGGCGAGATGGCGCGAAATGCCTCGGGGATGGGAAACCCCGGCGGCGGTGCAATGAGCTTGAGCGGCACGTTCTTGATGTAGGCCAGGGCCCGCACGATCGACGAATAGGGCGACAGCGGTCGCGAATAGAGTTTCATGGCCGTCGCTCCAGGAGGAAAATTGAATGCATCAAGCGGCGATGCCCAGCGCGCTTTCGAACAGCGCCCGGCCGTCGCTGCCGCCATGCGCCGCTTCGATCAGGTTCTCGGGATGCGGCATCAGGCCGAGCACATTGCCACGGCCGTTGAGGATGCCGGCAATGTCGTTGATCGAGCCGTTGGGATTGGTGCCTTCCGCGTAGCGGAACACCACCTGGCCTTCGCCTTCGAGGCGGGCCAGCGTTTTGGCATCGGCAAAATAATTGCCGTCATGATGCGCCACCGGCGCGCGGATGACCTGGCCCGGCTGATACCGGCTGGTGAACATCGTGTTGGCATTGGCGATCTGCAGCTTGACTTGCCGGCAGACGAATTTCAGCGAGGTGTTGCGCATCAGTGCGCCCGGCAGCAGGCCGGCCTCGACCAGGATCTGGAAGCCGTTGCAGACGCCGATGACCGTGACGCCCTTGGCCGCTTTTTCGGCGACAGCCCGCATCACCGGCATGCGCGCGGCAATAGCGCCGCAGCGCAGATAATCGCCAAAGGAAAAGCCGCCGGGAATGGCGATCAGGTCGACATCGGGGATTTCAGTGTCGGTCTGCCAGACGGTGACCGGCGGCGTGCCGGAAATCTTGGTCAGCGCCGCGATCATGTCACGGTCGCGATTAAGGCCGGGGAGCAGGACGACGGCTGATTTCATTTTGGTTCGTAGGGCCTCTGGGCTTCGGCGAGTTCGCGCAATTCTAGGCGGCGTTCGATATGTTCGAGGCGATCGTCCTGCCGCGCCAGCACGCCGTAAATGTTCTTCACATCGCCCTCGGTGGCGACGAGATGACCACGGATCGAACCCAACTCGGACTTTACCTCGCCAAGTGTCAAATCCATCGTGTCCAGCCGCAACTGAATGGATTTGAGGACTTCAAAAATCAGGCTTCCATTGATCTCGGTCATCTACCCTCGGGCACAACCTCAGGTAATGGCCACACTATAATTCTCAATCACCGTATTCGCCAGAAGCTTGTCGCACATGGCTTTCAGATCCGCCTCGGCCTTGGCCCTGTCGCCCTCGGCAAGCTCGATATCGAAAACCTTGCCTTGCCGCACCTGGCCGACGCCGCCGAAACCCATTCCGGAAAGCGCATGCTCGATTGCCTTGCCTTGTGGGTCGAGCACGCCGTTCTTGAGGGTTACGGTAATGCGGGCCTTGATCACGCTGGACATGCTCCTGTTCACCTGTTGAGCGGGTAAGCCGTCAGTGCGGCTTGCCTTTGACACCGTCGGTCGAAGCGACGAGCACCGGTCCGGCAGGGCGCGGCGGCTCGTTCTCGTTCATGATGCCGAGGCGGCGGGCAACTTCCTGATAGGCTTCAACGAGCCCGCCCATGTCGCGGCGGAAGCGGTCCTTGTCGAGCTTGTCCTGGGTCGCCACGTCCCACAGCCGGCAGGAATCCGGCGAGATCTCGTCGGCGACGACGATGCGCATCATGTCGCCTTCGAACAGGCGGCCGCATTCGATCTTGAAGTCGACGAGCTGGATGCCGACACCCATGAACAGACCGGAAAGGAAGTCGTTGACGCGGATGGCCAGCGCCATGACGTCGTCGATCTCCTGCGGGCTCGCCCAGCCGAAGGCGGTGATGTGCTCTTCCGAGACCATCGGATCGTCGAGCGCATCGGCCTTGTAATAGAATTCGATGATCGAGCGCGGCAGCACGGTGCCTTCCTCGATGCCGAGACGTTTGGCCAGCGAGCCGGCGGCGACGTTGCGCACCACCACTTCGAGTGGGATGATCTCGACTTCCTTGATCAGCTGCTCGCGCATGTTGAGCCGGCGGATGAAGTGGGTCGGAATGCCCATCCGGTTGAGGTGGTTGAAAATGTGCTCGGAAATACGGTTGTTGAGCACGCCTTTACCATCAACGATTTCATGCTTCTTCTTGTTGAAAGCGGTGGCGTCGTCCTTGAAGAACTGGATCAGCGTGCCAGGCTCCGGTCCCTCATAAAGGATCTTGGCCTTGCCTTCATAAATGCGGCGGCGATTTTTCATCTGATTTTTCTCTGGATTTGCGGGCAGGCGGCAAGCGACCAGTTCCTGTCCGTCTGCCTAAAATAAGATGGCGACGGTGGGGTTCAATGCCGGTGTCTATCCCAATCGCACTGTTTGCTCAATCGGCAAATCCTTTCAATCAACCGCTTTCGGGGACCGAAATGCCGCAGCGCAGCAAGCAATGTAGCATATTGACCGGCCGGCGCCCTTTTGGTTTGTGCTCCGGCAACACATATTGGCACAACGAATCGGATTTCACGGAGGGATGCCATGAGCAGCATGAAAGACCGCGAAGAGGGCTTTGAGCGCAAATTCGCATTCGACGAGGAACTTCGGTTCAAGGCTGCGGCACGCCGCAACAGAGCGCTCGGCCTGTGGGCTGCCGAAAAGCTCGGCAAGTCAGGCGCCGATGCCGACGCCTATGCCAGGGAAGTGGTCGTCAGCGACATCGAGGAAGCAGGCGATCACGACGTTTTCCGCAAGATACGCAAGGATTTCGATGCAGCCGGCATCGACCAGTCGGACCATCAGATCCGCCGCACCATGGATGAATTGATGGCGCAGGCGATCGAGCAGATCAAGAACACCTGATCCTTCCGCTCGTTCCGATCGCATTCTGGACCAATCGACCGCCCGGCCTAGCCGGGCGGTTTTTCTTTGCCTTTGCGGTCATTTCCGGCTGAATTGCTGCAACCAAAGAGGAAATCGCCAATGTCCCTGAAGTCACGCCTTGCGGCCGACGAGACGCTGTTCACTGCATGGTCCGGCGTGCCGGATGCCTTGACGGTCGAGATACTGGCCAGACAAGGGTTCGACGCGGTTACGCTCGACATGCAGCATGGTGGCCATCACGAGGACAGCGTGCTGCGCGGGCTTGTGCCGGTGCTGGCCGCCAACAAGCCGGCTTTGGTGCGCATTCCGGTCGGCCGCTTCGACATGGCCAGCCGTGCGCTTGACTTCGGCGCCGAGGCGGTGATCGCCCCGATGGTGAATTCGGTGGCGGACGCAAAGCTGTTTGCCGCCGCCATGAAATACCCGCCGCTAGGCGAGCGCTCCTGGGGCCCCACCTATGCCTTTCCGCGCCATGGCAAGGGCGATTATGCCGACTGGCTGCGCGACAGCAACCAGCGCACCATGGCGTTCGCCATGGTCGAAACGCGCGCCGCGCTTGATGCACTCGATGGCATCCTCGACACGCCGGGCATCGACGGTATCTTCCTGGGCCCTTCGGATTTCTCGATCGCCTGGTCGAAGGGCACCACCGTCAGTTCGACGCTGGAGAGCATGATGGAGACCGTCGCCTCGATCGCCGAGCGCACCCGCAAAGCCGGCAAGCATGCGGCGATCTATGTGATGGAACCGGCCATCGCCGGTCGCGTGGTGTCGATGGGTTACCGGCTGCTGGCGATGGGTTCCGAGCATTCGCTGATTTCGCTTGGGGCAAAGACCCTGCTGAACAGCGTCAGGGATTCGATCGCTTCCTAAAGATCCGTCAGGAATTTCGCGAACGTCATCGAGCCTTCGGGCCAAGGGCCAAAGCCGGAATCTGCGTTGAGATGGCCGGCATCGCCGGCGTCGATGAACAGCGACCCCCAAGCCGCGGCAATGTCCTCGGCGACGCCGAAGGCGCAGAACGGGTCGTTGCGGCTGGCGATCACCACCGACGGAAACGGCAGCGGGTCGCGCGGATAGGGGCCGAAGGTCATCAGGTGCCTGGGCTTTATCTTTGGATTGGCGACATCGGGCGGCGCCACGAAAAAAGCGCCGGCGACCGGCCGCTCAAACCGAGGCAAGGCCTGGATGACCGCTGCGACGCCAAGCGAATGAGCGACGATGACGACCGGCCGCTCGGCCTCGTTAACCGCCTTGGCGACACCGGCCGTCCAATCCTCGCGCACCGGCTTCGACCATTCCGTCTGTTCGACGCGGCGCGCTGTCGACAGTTTCGACTGCCAGCGGCTCTGCCAATGATCGGGGCCGGAATTGGTGTAGCCCGGCACGATGAGAATATCTGCTTCCCTGACTTTCATGGCGCGCATGTAGCGAGAGGCGCTGTCGGGTGCAACCGGGTATGAACTCAACAGCGACACGCAAACGGCCTCTCACGAACCCGGTTCTGATCGCTATTGTGAACACCATGTTCGCTTCTTGCGCTCTTGTGTGAACGATCGCGATCGACGATCTGTCGCCGGGAAAGAATGGCTGTTCCGAGATTTTGGCACGGACACGGCGTAGAATGATTGATGGCGCCGGGTTCCTCTGTTGGAAGCTTGTCGAGCGCCGCCTGAACGGAGCACTTTGATGAGCGAACTGCCTTTTGCCGCGACGACCCCGGTCAGCGTTGCCCGCGTCGGCTTGCGGGCGCGCGATGCAGAAAATCTCGCTGCCTACTATCGCAAAGTCGTCGGTTTGCAGGAACTGAGCCGCGCCGGCGGCACGATTACGCTCGGCGCAGTCAATCGCCCTTTGCTCGACATCGAGGCGGATCCGGCCGCGAAACCCGATGACCCGCGCAGCGCCGGTCTTTTCCACACCGCCTTCCTGCTACCCAGCCGTGCCGATCTCGGCCGCTGGATCAACCACGCCATCGCCGGCAAGATCGGCATCGAGGGTGCATCCGATCATCTGGTCAGCGAGGCGCTTTATCTTACCGACCCGGAAGGCAACGGCATCGAGATCTATGCCGACCGCCGCCCGCAGGATTGGAAATGGAACGGCGACAAGATAGCGATGGCGACGGAGCGGCTGAACATTCCGTCGGTCGTTGCCGAGGTGCCGGCCGGCGACACCGGCTGGCAGGGCGCGCCGGAAAACAGCATTATCGGCCACGTCCATTTGCGGGTTGGCAGGCCGGAAGAAGCCGAAGCATGGTGGCATCAGGAGTTCGGTTTCGACACGGTGGCAAAGTACGGTGGCGCGGCGGTATTCCTGTCGTCCGGCGGCTATCATCACCACATTGGCGCAAATGCGTGGCAGAGCGCGGGCGCCGGTCGCCGCGATCCCGCCCGCTCCGGCCTGGCCTGGGTCGAGATGCGTTCGGACAATGCCGCAAGCGAGACCACCCGCGAGGATCCGTGGGGCACGGTGATAAGGACGGTTCCCGGTAAGGCGTAGGTTAGAGGTTTGCTTTTTCGAGCAAGCGGCCAAGCATGAGCAGGCCCGCTGGCCATAAGCCGAGGCCGGCCTCGTTCCCCATATGGCCAAGATCGCCGGCATCGGCGATATCCGCGCCCCAGGCGGCGGCAAAAACGGTCGCCTTGTCGAAGGTGACGCGTGGGTCGCTGCGGCTCGCCACCACCAATGTCGGGAAGGGCAGGCGCTTCAGCGGCATCGGCGCGAACGGGCGCACCGCGTCGAATGAGGGATCGGCATCCTCGACATTGGTCGCGGCAACCAGGAATGCCGCCGCGACCTTGTCGAGTTGGCTTTGACTGGCGCTAGCAGCCCACTTCACCGCCGTCGCCACCGCTAGCGAATGCGCAAGCAGCACGATGCGGCGCGGTGCGGCGGCCACCGCGGCATCTACCTGGCCGATCCAGTCTTCAGGCTTCGGCCGGTCCCACTCAGCCTGCAGCACGCGGCTCGAATTGGGGAACACCCGGCACCAATGCGACATCCAATGATCTGGCCCGGAATTGCCGCGCCCGGGCAGGGCAAGGAAATCGAAATCTCCGGCCGCCGAAATCATCAGGCTTCTCCAAACACTCGGCTGAAGATCGTATCGACGTGCTTGGTATGATAGCCCAAGTCGAATTTCTCGCGGATCTCGGCCTCGGGCAAGGCTGCGACAACGTCCTTGTCGGCCAGAAGTTCCTCAAGAAAATCAGCGCCTTGCTCCCATACCTTCATCGCATTGCGCTGCACCAGCCGGTAGGCGTCCTCGCGCGAAACGCCGGCTTGCGTCAGCGCTAGCAGCACGCGCTGCGAATGCACAAGGCCGCGGAATTTGTTCATGTTCTTCAGCATGTTGTCGGGGTAGACGAGCAGTTTATCGACAACGCTGGTCAGCCGTGAGAGCGCGAAATCGAGCGTCACCGTCGCGTCGGGCCCGATCATGCGCTCGACCGAGGAATGCGAGATGTCGCGCTCGTGCCAGAGCGCCACATTCTCCATTGCCGGCAATGCGAAGGAGCGCACCATGCGGGCAAGGCCGGTGAGGTTCTCGGTCAGCACCGGGTTGCGCTTGTGCGGCATCGCCGACGAACCCTTCTGTCCGGGTGAAAAGTACTCTTCTGCCTCGAGCACCTCGGTGCGCTGCAGATGGCGCACCTCGATCGCCAGCCGCTCGATCGACGAGGCGATGACGCCGAGAGTGGCGAAGAACATCGCATGGCGGTCGCGCGGGATCACCTGCGTCGACACCGGCTCCGGTTTCAGTCCGAGTTTCTTGGCCACATATTCTTCGACATAGGGGTCGATATTGGCGAAGGTGCCGACCGCACCGGAGATGGCACAGGTGGCGATGTCCTCGCGTGCGTGCACCAGCCTCTCGCGGCAACGCGAGAATTCGGCATAGGCCTGCGCCAGCTTGACGCCGAAGGTGGTCGGCTCGGCATGGATGCCATGGCTGCGGCCGATTGTGATCGTGTCCTTGTGCTCGAAGGCGCGGCGCTTGAGCGCCGCAAGCAGCCCGTCAATGTCGGCCAGCAGGATGTCGCTGGCGCGGGTGAGCTGCACGGCAAAACAGGTGTCGAGAACGTCGGAGGATGTCATGCCCTGGTGGATGAAGCGGGCATCCGGCCCGACGAATTCGGCAAGATGGGTGAGAAAGGCGATGACATCGTGCTTGGTGACGCGCTCGATCTCGTCGATCGCCTCGACATCGAACTTCGCCGCCCCGCCTTTCTGCCAGATGGTCTTGGCGGCCTCCTTCGGGATGACGCCGAGCTCCGCCAATGCGTCGCACGCGTAGGCCTCGATCTCGAACCAGATGCGGAACCGGGTTTCGGGCGACCAGATGGCCACCATTTCCGGCCGGGAGTAGCGAGGGATCATCAGTCGGTCCTGACTTGCGAGAGCATTTGCCCGCGTCCTAACAGAGGCAGGCAAAATGCTCAACGTTGCTGGCGTGCAAACCAGACACTGGCGACAGCGAGCGCAATGAAACCGAGCGGAAAATACAGCCGGATGCCGAGGACGACGAACTGATAGAGTGCCGTCAACATCGTGAACACGAACTGGAAAACCCAGGTGATGGTGAACACGGGCGCATGCCATTGGACATAGTAGGAGCGGTATTGCAGCCCAAAGAGGCCGCCGGTGCAGGCGATCGTCGCTGCGAGAAGGCAGACGAAGGCGGCGGCGAGGGCGATCTCCCAGTGGCGTCCGAGCGAGACGAGCCGCGCCAGGAACAGCCCAATCGGGAAAGCGAGCGCACCGCCGGCAGCATAAAGCAGCGAGACGAAGCGGATCTTTGCCGGGGTCTCCCAATCGTACTGCAGCAGATTGAGCAGCGCGCTGGCGCCCATCGCTGTGGCCCACAGCAAGGCACCGGCAAATGCGGCGCGCAGCGACGGCAGAGCGCGGCGGAGACGGCGCAGAGCGCTATAGCGCATGGCGGGGAACGTCAAAGGCGACCGGTTACCGCGATCCAGCGATAGTCCGGCCCTTCGAAGCCGTATTGGCGCACCGCGATCAGCACGGCATAGGCGCTGAGGCTATCCAGCGAAAATGTCTGAACCGCGCCGATCTGGTAGCCATTCGGACAGCCTCTGCTTTGCGGGATCGATTTGTCCTCGTGGATAATCCTCGTCTGGCCGCCGTCCTTCGCCTCGATGCGCAGCAGGCGAAAGCCATTGATCTCGCCCTGGCTCTGGCAGCGTTCGGTGTCATTCATGCCGATCTGGTCGAGCCGGAACTCAAGCGGATCGTCGACCGGCGAAAAGATCGGGCGCGGATTGACCACCATCCGGAAGGGATCGGCAGAAAGCTCGGTCACCGGGTTGAGGCCGGCGGTGATGCCGCGATTTGCCGTCAGTTCCGCCTGACTGACGATCGCTTCGCCCTTTTGCCGGGCCTGCAGCCGCGCTGCGTCCACCGCGGCATTCTCGTCGTCGAGCCGGACATGGATCGGCGAACCCTTCAGGAAACTGTCGTCGGCCGTGTCGATATAATAGCGGTTCGCATAGGGAAATCCCGATCCGTCCTGGACGCCGTATTCCTCGAAGGCAAAGACCCCGCCATCACGGCTGAAGCCGAGGATCTCAAGCTCGGCGACATCGCCTGCGTGGGCGGCGGCCAAGGTTGCAAGCGGGGCAAGCAGGCAGACGGCAAACAGGGCAAGATTTCGCATGGGGCTTTCCATTCAGGCGGTCGACGCCGTTAAATTCCTATCACGATGCCGTCAAAAGATCGTGCTGACTGAAACACAAAGTCGATGCATCCAATCCGGCCGTCGTTTGTTATTGTCGGCAGCTTCACCGCATCGTGCCTTCCGAAAATCAGGATCGATTTTCGGAAGGCACGGTGCATTGATTAAAAATGTTTAGAGCGTCCTTTGCGCGTTCAAAAGGACGCGCGGCGCTCTAAGGGAGACCCCCATGACAGATGCAGCCAAGATTCGCGAACGTATGGAAGTGATCGGCGCCGACGGCGTCCATGTCGGTACCGTCGACAAGGTTGACGGAGATCGTATCAAGCTGACCAAGCGCGACAGCGGCGAGGGCGCTCACAGGGGCCATCACCACTTCATTCCTCTCAGCCTTGTCGCCGAGGTCGAGGGCCAGAAGGTGCGGCTCTCAGCAAACTCGGATGTTGCGGTCACGTTCGAAGAAGAAAAATCCGAACCCACCTGATCATAAGTCCAGTCTGATTACGGCTCACCCGAATGAGCGTGGCGCGGTCAGCGCGACGACCAGACCGGGAACAGATCGCCCTCGGCCGGCGTCGCGGCAAAGACGCCGCGGCTGATGGCCCGCGCCATCGTGGCGCCGGCCGCGGCGTAGAGATCGATGGCATCGTTGGGTGCGAGCTCGATGCCGCTCTTGCCCGTTGCCAGCGCGAAGACCAGATCGCCGTCTGCGGGCGTGTGCGTCGGCCAGATGGCACGGACAAAGCCGTCATGCGCTGATATCGCCAGGCGTTTGGCGGCGGCCTTGGTGAGTACCGCATCGGTGGCGATCACGGCAATGGTCGTGTTGGCGCCGGTTTCCGCCTGCTCTCCGGCATGCCTGTCACGGAACTTCAGCAGGATCTTTCTGGCATCGTCAGGCATCGGGTGGGGATAGCCTAAGCCGCCGAACTCGTCGCCGATCTCGAACGGCGCCGCCCAGAAATGGCGGGTCCCGGCGACCGTCACCGAGCCGGTTGGGTTGACGGCGGCGAGCGCGCCGATGGTGACGCCGCTGTCCAGCACTGTCGAGGCCGAGCCGAGCCCGCCCTTCAGGCCGGAGCTCAAAGCCCCGCTACCTGCGCCGGCAGTGCCGAGCGCAAAGTCGATCGCGGCGGCTTGCCCGGCTTCGTAGCCAAGGTCACGGTAAGGCGGATACCGGTCCCAATCCTTGTCGCCGCCATTGCGCAGGTCGAACAGGATCGCCGCCGGCACGATCGGCACCCGAAAGCCGCCGACCTCGACGCCGATGCCTCTTTCGCGCAATGACGCCTGCACCCCCGACGCGGCGTCAAGGCCAAAAGCCGAGCCGCCCGAAAGCACCACGGCATGGATGGCGTGGATCGAATTGTGCGGCTCGAGCAGGTCGGTTTCGCGGGTGCCCGGCGCACCGCCCAGGATTTGCACGCCGGCGACGGCCGGTTCGTCGCAGACAACGGTGGTCACACCGGATTTCAGCTTGGCATTAGCCGCATTGCCGACACGCAGGCCGGCGACGTCGGTGATGAGATTGCGCGGACCCGTATGGAACATCCCTGTGCTGGACATCATTGGCTCTCCACCGGCACGAAACGGCCGCCGTCGAAACGGTAGGCGCGATAAGGATTTTGCGTCAGGTCACCTTTTTCGTCAAAGCGGATCGGTCCGATCGCCGTGGTGAAGTCGTGCGCGGTCAACACGTTGGCCAGCCTCTCGCCGGAGCTTTGCGTCAATGCTGAGGCCGCCTTGGCGATCTCGACCGCGGCATAGGCGGGCAGCGTGTAACCTTCCGGCACGATGTTTTGTCCGGCAAAGCTTTGCAGCACCTTGGGGTCGGCGACATCGGCCCATTCGGGCGGCGCGATCATCAGCGTGCCGGCGGCATAAGGCGCGTCGCCGAGCGGCGCCCGCAACGCTTCGCCGCCGGCAAACACCATGCCGGTGTCGAGCTGGCCGGCATCGCGGCCCATAATGGCGACATCATCGCCGTCGCCGCCGGCAAAGACATGCGTTGCGCCGGCTTTCTTCAGCCGGCCGATCAGGCCGATCTGGTTGTCGAGCTGCGGCCGGAACGTGTCGACGAACACCGGCTTCAGAGCCGCCTGCTCGGCGGCTGCCCGAAACGTCTCGGCCATTTCGCGGCCGTAGATGGTGCCATCGTCGACGACGGCGAACAGCTCGTTCTGCCATAGGCGGGTGAGGATGGCTGCGACGGCATTGCGCTCGTCGTCGCCGCGCGGCCCGAGACGATAGATCGGCCATCCCGTCTTGGCGCGCCGGTCGGTCAGGCTTTCCGTGCGGACGCCGACGGTGATCACCGGGATGCCAGCGTCCTTCAGGATCGGCAGCGCCGCCTCGATTGCGTCGGTGCAGAGAAAACCGACGGCGACATTGACTTTCGCCGCGGCGAATTCCCTCGCTGCGGCGGCGCCACCATCGGCCGTGCAGGCGTCATCGATCGTCCTGATCTCGGTACCGTCAGCTTCAGCCGCCATTTTCGCGCCTGCCTCGATCTGTTTGCCGAGCATAGCCGACGGCCCCGACAAAGGTGCCGCGACGCCGACCAGCAGCGTCTCGGCATTTGCACTGCAGGCGACCGAGAGCCAGGCCAGCACCGCTATCGTGGTTGTCCAAGGTCGCATGCGAGCGAAGAATTCCTCCGCGCCGATCGCGTGTTTTGCCGGCGCCAATGCCGTCAAGACCTAAAGGCTGGCCAGCTTTGGCGCAACACGGGAATTCGGGATATAGCTCAAGCACTTCGCTTGTGGCATGCAATATCCCGCCATATATAACGGTTGGTTCTGACTAGTGGAAATCATCGGTGCTGAAGAAGAATGACATCGGGCCGCAGGCCTACCGCGACGCGATGGCCCATTTTGCCGGCCATGTACATGTAGTCACCACCGATGGCCCCGCCGGCAGGCGCGGCGCGACGGTGATCGCGGCCTGCTCGGTGTCGGACACGCCGCCGACCATCCTGGTTTGCCTCAATCGTGAAAATTCCAAGAACGAGCCGTTCGTGGAAAACGGCAAATTTGCCCTGAACACGCTGGCTTCGGATCAGGAGCCGCTGTCGATCGGCTTTTCCGGCATTACCGGCCTACCGGTCGAGGAGCGTTTCGCGCTGGCCGAATGGGATGTGATCTCGACCGGTTCACCGACGTTGAAGGGCGCCCTTGCCGTCTTCGACTGCGAGTTGGTCGACACCAAGGATCTGGCCACGCACCGTGTGCTTTTTGGCAACGTGACAGGTTTGCGCATCGGCGATAATTTGCGGCCACTGATCTATCACAACCGCGGCTATCACGCTCTGTAGAGGCTTTAGATGGCCGCGCCCACGGAGACAGAATGACCGAGTTGAAACAGTGTCCGGCGCCGCGGACGATCGACGAGACGCCTGTCGGAGAAATGGAACGGCTGCATAAATCCTGCCGGCGGCCGATCTGGTTGAACCCGCTGCTGCGCTTCGACGGCTTCGAGGCGCGTGCCCGCGGCGTCAAGGCGATGCTGCCGCATGTCGACGAATTCCGTTCGGTGCACAATCTCGATGCGCTCGCCGATCTCTGTGCGTCGCTGGATAAAAAATTCGGTCCGTTCGGTCGACCCGCGCAGATGGATCGAGGCTGGTGCGAAGCGCGTGGCATAACCACATGTCTCCCTGGGAGAAAATCATGGAACACAGCATCTATCTCGATGAGGCCCGCGACCCGCTGATCATCGCGGAGAGCTGGATGAAGGACGGCAAGGATGTCGCCATCGCCACCGTGGTCGAAACCTGGGGTTCGGCACCGCGTCCCGTCGGCAGCCACCTGGTCATCGACGCCGAAGGCAATTTCCATGGCTCCGTCTCGGGCGGCTGCGTCGAAGGCGCCGTGGTGACCGAGGCGGTCGATGTTATCGATAGCGGCAAGGCGAAGATGCTGGAGTTCGGGGTCGCCGACGAAACCGCCTGGCAGGTCGGCCTGTCCTGCGGCGGCCGCATCAAGGTCTATGTCGAAAGGCTGGGCTGATTCTCGATGGATCCTTACGCGCTGAAGACACTCAACGCCGAACGCCGCGCACGCCGCGCGGCGATCCTGGTCACCGACCTCGGCGACGGCCGCGACCGTGTCGTGCGCGAGGGCGACCGGGTAGCCGGCGAACTCGGGGCGGCCATCGCCAAGGCATTTCGCACGGGCAATTCCGGTTCGGTCGAAGCTGAGGGGCGGACGTTCTTCCTCAACGCACATCTGCCGCAGCCGCGCCTGGTGGTGATCGGCGCCGTCCACATCAGCCAGGCGCTGGCACCGATGGCCAGGATCGCCGGCTATCCTGTCGAGATCATCGATCCGCGCACGGCCTTTGCCACGTCCGACCGCTTTCCCGACATCGCGCTGCATGCCGAATGGCCGGAGGATGTGCTGAAGCGTCAGCCGCTCGATAGCTATACGGCGCTGGCTGCTCTCACCCACGATCCGAAGATCGACGATTTCGCGCTGAAGGCGGCGCTCGACGCCGGCTGCTTCTATGTCGGCGCGCTCGGCAGCCGCAAGACCCACACCAAACGTGTGGAACGCCTGCTGGCTTCGGGGGCGACCGCCGACCAGATCGCTCGCATTCATGCCCCGATCGGCCTCGACATCGGCGCCGCCAGCCCGGCCGAGATCGCCGTCGCGGTCTTGGCGCAAGCGATCCACGCCTTTCGCTCCCGCGGCCTCGAATCCAAAGGCGCGGTCGCGTGAAATTTGGTCCCGTTGCGATCGATGCGGCCGAAGGGGCAGTGCTTGCGCACGCCACCACAGCCGGAGAGCGCCGCTTCCGCAAGGCGCACAGGCTAAGCGCCGAGGATTTGTCCCTGTTGAAGGCCGCTGGCATTTCCGAGGTCGTCGCGGCGGTGTTGGCGCCCGATGATCTTAGCGAGGATGCGGCCGCCGAAAAGATCGCCGCATGTATGGTCCACCGCAACATCGAGGCGAAGCCCGCCGCGACCGGCAGGGTCAACCTCCACGCGCACGCTGCCGGCATGTTCACCGTCGACGCGGCGATGATCGACGCTATCAACGCTGTTGATCCGACGATCACCATCGCCACGCTCGCGCAGCATGCGCCGGTCGAAAAAGGTCAGATGGTAGCAACGGTGAAGATCATTCCGTTTGCGGTCGCCTCCGCTTTGGTCGATGCGGTGGCAAGGATCTGCGCCGGCGGCGAGATCTTTGCCGTCAACGCCTATCAGCCGGTGCGCGTCGGCGTCATCCAGACGGTGCTGCCCGGCATCAAACCCAGCGTACTCGATAAGACGCTGCGCGTCACCGAAGCACGCCTGGCGCGTTCGGGCGGCAGGCTGACGGCGGAGCGTCGAACGCCGCATGAAATTATTCCCGTCGCCGAGGCTGCGGCCTCGCTGATCCGTGACAACGATATGGTGGTTATCTTCGGCGCCTCGGCGATGGCCGATTTTGGCGACGTCGTTCCCGCTGCCATCGAAAAGGCAGGCGGCACTGTCATCCGCGCCGGTATGCCGGTCGATCCCGGCAATCTGCTGGTGCTAGGCACTCTAGGCGGCAAGCGCATCATCGGTGCGCCAGGCTGCGCCCGCAGCCCCAAGGAGAACGGCTTCGACTGGGTGCTCGACCGGCTGATCGCCGGTCTCGACGTGACCGCCAGGGATATTGCCGGCATGGGTGTCGGCGGGCTGTTGATGGAAATTCCGACGCGGCCGCAGCCGCGCGAGCCATTGCCGGCCAAAGCCGAACCAAAGGTCGAGATCGTGCTTCTGGCCGCCGGTCGCTCCAGCCGCATGGGCGGGCCGAACAAGCTCTTGGCGCTCTTCGACGGCAAGCCGCTGGTCCGTCGCACTGCCGAACGCGCGATCGCTTCGAAAGCCGCGGCCACCATCGTCGTCACCGGCCACCAGCGCGAGCGCGTGCGCGATGCACTGTCGGGCATGGATGTGACCTTCGCGGACAATCCGGATTTCGCCGAGGGCCTGTCTTCGTCGCTGAAGGCAGGCATCGCAAAGATTTCCGGAGACGCCACCGGCGCCATGATCGTCCTCGGCGATATGCCCGGCGTCGCCTCGGCCGACCTCGACAGGCTGATCGAGGCGTTCCGCAAGTCCGAATGGCGATCGGTGGTGCGCGCCTCCCATGATGGCCGGCGCGGCAACCCGGTGGTGCTGCCGCGCTCGCTGTTCGCCGCGATCGCTCACCTCGGAGGCGATACCGGTGCCCGCCATCTGGTCGAGGCCGAAGGGCTCGACGTCATCGATGTCGAGATCGGCGAAGGGGCAGCCGTCGATGTCGACACGCCCGAGGCGCTGGAAAGCGCCGGCGGCGTGCTGCAGGATTGACAAACCAAAGCCGAAAAACGCATGGCTGCGGGATGGCCTTTCGTTCCTGCTTCCGGTTCCGCTTGCCTCCCTCTGGCCTCCCAGCCCTGCTGATGGCGATTCTTTTGCCGCTCTCTTGCGCCGCCTACGCCAACGCTCTCGAACTCAAACCCTTCAAGGATGATCTCTTCGCCTATCCGGCGACGCTCTCATCCGAAAACAACGGCGCCTATTCGGTTATCGATTATCGTGAGATGCGCGACATCAACGCCCGCGACGAAGTGCCTGAACGTCGTGTGCATGCGCAATACACCGACACCGGCGTGCGTAAGGTGCAGCAGGATCTGTTGCTGCCGACCGATGCAGGCAATGTCCGCCACATCGCCGTCGGCAAGGTCGGGGGCGCCAGCATCATCGTACTTTATCTGCACGGACAGGGTGGCAGCCGTAAGCAGGGCACCGACGACTTCACCTTCGGCGGTAATTTCAACCGCATCAAGAACTTGATGGCCGGCAATGGCGGCCTCTATCTGTCGCCGGATTTTTCCGACTTCGGCGACGCCGGTGCCGCCCAGATCGCCGCATTGATCGGCCACTATGCCGAACAATCGCCGCGCGCAAAAATCTTCGTCGCCTGCGGCTCTATGGGAGGCGCGTTGTGCTGGAAGCTGGCCTCCCGCAAGGATACCGGCGGGCGCATCGACGGGCTGCTGCTGCTCGGCTCGCTGTGGGATGAGAGTTTCTTCTCAAGCCCGGCCTTCAAGCGCCGTGTTCCGGTCTTCTTCGGCCAGGGCAGCAAGGATCCGGTGTTTCCGGTCGAGAAACAGGAAGGCTTCTTCCGCTCCATCCTGGCCAAATCGAAGAGCTATCCCACGCGCTTCGTCCGCTTCGAGACCGGCACGCATGGCACACCGATCCGCATGACCGACTGGCGCGGCACACTCAACTGGATGTTGTCGAAGGCCCCTTAGGGCGCGGTGTTGTAGTCGACGACCGTCTGCGGATTTTCCTCGCCGTCGTAAGACGCGTCGACATCGTACTGGACCAGGGAAAAATCGCCGTTGCGGAACAGATAGGTTCCTGATGAAGAGGCATCGCCGATGCCACGCCATTTGTTGAAGGTGGTGATCGTCTTGGTCTCTTCGTCGTAGTCGGAATTAGTTGCCCAGTCGGAGGTCTGGAAGCCAACTATGGTCATGCCCAGCAATTTGCCGTCGCTGTCATTGTTCTCGTAGCGGATGTCCATTTCAGGTTCGGCGAACTGCAATTGTCTCACGCCAAGCACGTCGTCGCTCATGTAATAGATCGAGTTTTCGTTGTAGGCCGCGGCCGAGCAGGCGAAATGGAAAAGCCGCGTTTCGCTTTCGGGATCGCTGGCAGCCGCATCCTTGTCCTTATAGTGGATCGAGAAAATGTCCGGCTCCTGCGCCAAAAGATCCTTGTCGCACTGGTCGCCATAAGTCGCGGCAAACGCCTTGTTGGCCTGCTCAAGCGCTGCGTCCTTCTTAGGCGGCGGCGGTCCTTCGCCGCAGCTTGCCGGCACGGCATCCTCGAAATCGGCCTTTGACGGTTTCAGCGCACCCTTGTCGATGAAGATCGCGCGAAATGGCGGTTCCTGGATCGAGGCGTTGATCTGGCGCAGCGTATAGCAGCCGGCAAAGACATTCTCGCTGCCGTCCTTGGCCGTCGCCCGGATGGCGACCGGAACGCTGTAGTAGATGCTGCCGGCAGCCCCATCTTCGGATACGCCACCGGTTTTGACTTCGACCGTGTCGGTGCTGTCATAGCCTTTGACGAAGGAATTGAAATCCTTGGCCGGCTTGGTGTCGCCGAAATAGTCCCAGGCGCGCGCGAATTCGTGCCGGCTGATGGCACTATAAAGCGACCGGATGACCGCTTCGGCATTCGACCTGTCGTCGATATAAGGCGCGTCTGCGGCGAGCGCCGATTGGCCAGCAACGGCAAGCGAGATAAAAGCGGTCGCTGCAAAAAGGGCGCGTCTCATCGGGAACCTCCACTCGATGAAAAATCCTATCATATCGATTGCGGCGACGTGGTGACGCTTGAACAATCGCCTGCGAAAGCGCTACCTCTCGCCGTCGGCAGTCGGGCCGCGTGGAGATTTCTTGTGACCATATCAATGTATGAAGCATCCGTGCCGGTATTTTCGGCGAGGCTGAAGGCACTAGCCAATGTGCTGGACATTGCCGAGCAAAATGCGGCTGATCGCAAGATCGATCCGCAGGTGTATCTGACGGCGAGGCTGGCGCCGGACATGTTTGCGCTGACCAGGCAGGTACAGATTGCCACCGATCACGCCAAGGGCGCGCCGTCGCGGCTTGCCGGGCGTGAGGTGCCAAAATACGAGGACAATGAGGCGAGCTTCGCCGATCTGCAGGCGCGCATAGCCAAGACGCTCGATCTACTCGCCACGTTCTCGGCAGCCGAATTCGATGGTTCAGATGACAGAATGGTCGAACTGCGGCTTGCGGGACGCGAGGTTTCGATGCCGGGAATGCAGTATCTGCTGCATGCCGCCATGCCTAATTTCTATTTCCACCTGACCACCGCCTACGACATCCTGCGCCACAACGGCGTGCCATTGGGCAAGTCGATCTTCCTCGGATTGCGTTGAGGTCCGCTCGTGAGATTTCCCGCTGCGGCGGGATATCTCACGGTGCGCTGTTTAGCGCAGGGACATTTCTCGGGCGATGCGCGGGAAATCGGCCGGCTTGACGCCGATATCGGCGCGATCGGCATTGCTCATCGAATGGAGCAGCGCCAGTGCCGCACGATAGCGCAGCTGTTCCCGCGGACGCGGACGGGCGAACATTTCAGTGAAGAATCCCATGATTCAAGCCCCTTATTGAACCTCCACGGCCGTCAATATAGGCAGATCATGACAATTGTGCAGTGCAGCATTCGCATGGCAGCCATGCTGCCCTGATCTTTTTTGACATAATTCGGCTGTTCCGGCGAAACTTCTGCGGTGCTTCGACCGTAGGCCTCAGTGCCGGCCCTTGGCCGGTTTTTCCTCGCCATTCCTGGCGAACTTCCGGACTGCATTCACATGCAGTCCGGCTTTTTATTGGCCGCTGGGATGAACCCCGTCCGCCGGCGTCCTGGGAAAGTCGCCTGACCTGCCGTCGGTGGGCTTGGAAGCGGGCGGCGCTTTCCTGTATGCTATTGCTTCCTCCTCGCGCAGCCGCGCAAAATTCCCGCCGGAGAAACTCCATGCACAAACGCCGTCTCGGCCAGACCGATCTTTTCGTGTCGAAGATCTGCCTCGGATCGATGACCTGGGGCCAGCAGAACACCGAGGCGGACGGTCACGCCCAGCTGGATCTGGCGTTTGCGCGCGGCGTCAATTTCATCGACACCGCGGAACTCTATCCGATCCCGCCCAAGGCGGAGACACAAGGCCGTACCGAGACAATCATCGGCAATTGGATGAAGGAGAAGCGCAATCGCGGCCAGGTGATCATCGCCTCGAAGGTGGTTGGTCGCACCGCCAACACCTGGTTTCGCGGCGACCGCCCGTCTAAGCTGGTGCGCGCCGATATCGTCGACGCTATTGAAAAGTCACTCGCCAGGCTCAACACCGATTACATCGACCTCTATCAGATCCATTGGCCGGAACGCGACGTGCCGTGGGGCGCCAATCCGAACCGCATCGGGGCCGTACCGCGACGATCCGATGCCGCCGGCGTGCCGGAAGGCGAGACGCCGATCGCCGAGACGCTTGCCGTATTCGATGAACTGGTGAAGGCCGGCAAGATCCGCCATTTCGGCCTGTCGAACGAGAATTCCTGGGGCGTCATGCGTTTCATTGCCGAAGCCGACAAGGGCCTCGGCCCGCGCGTCGCCTCGCTGCAGAACGCTTATAATTTCGTCAATCGCACCTTCGAGGTGAACCTTGCCGAAGTCTGCGAGCGCGAGCAGGTGTCGCTGCTTGCCTATTCGCCGCTGGCGCAAGGCTATTTGACCGGCAAATACGATCATGGCGCGCGGCCGCAGGGCTCGCGCTCGCAATTGTTCAACCGCGGCCAGCGCTACGAGACGCCGAATGCTGCCGAGGTGCAGCTCGAATATAACCGGTTGGCGCGCACCTTCGGCATGGAGCCGGCGCTGTTTGCCAATGCCTATGTCTCGAACCGGCCCTTGGTCACCTCGAACATCATCGGCGCCACGACCATTTCGCAACTCGAAATGGCGCTCTCTTCCGCCGACGTGGTCTGGACCGACGAGATGCAGAAAGCCGTCGACGCGATCCACCAGCGCGTCGGCAATCCGTGCCCTTGATGCGTCGGGACGTAGTTGTCCGATAGTCATAAGGGGAGGGAACAGCCATGGACTTCCGGATCGACGCGGTGCGCGCGAAATTTCCGGCCTTGTCGTTGACCGACAAGGGCCGCAGGCGCATTTATCTCGACAATCCTGCCGGCACGCAGGTGCCGCAGGCGGTGGCGGACGCAGTATCGCGTTGCTTACTGACCACCAATGCCAATCTCGGCGGCTTCTTCGAGACCACCATTGCGGCACAGGACATTGTCGACGAGGCCCATCTGGCGATGGCGGATTTCCTTGGCGCGGCAAGTCCGCAGGAAGTCATTATCGGCGCCAACATGACGACGTTGACCTACCAGATGTCGCGAACGCTTGGCCGTACGATGAAACCCGGCGACGAGATCATCCTCACCCGCATGGACCATGAGGGCAACATCTCGCCCTGGCTGCAACTGGCTGAAGACCTTGGCCTTGTCGTGCGCTGGCTGCCTTTCGACCAGCAGAGCTGGCAGGTCGAGGAGGCAGCACTCGCCGCGCTGCTTTCCGAGAGGACGCGGCTCGTCGCGCTCAACTATGCCAGCAATCTCACCGGGTCGATCAACCGGGTGAAGGCGTTGACCGGCATCGCGAGGCAGGCTGGTGCGCTGGTCTACGTCGATGCCGTCCAGTTCGCGCCGCATGGCCTGATCGACGTCCAAAACCTCGGCTGCGATTTTCTGATCTGCTCGGCCTACAAGTTCTTCGGCCCGCATATGGGAATTTTGTGGGCCAGGCTGGACGTCGTCGATGCACTGCAGCCGTACAAATGCCGCTGCTCGTCCAATGCCCTGCCGGAGCGCTTCGAGCTCGGCACGCCGCAAATTGAATTGATGGCCGGCCTGTCGGCGGCTGTCGATTATTTTGCCGACCTGGGCGCGGCAGCCGGCGCGCAAGCGTCGCGTCGGCAGAAAATCGCCAAGGCCTTCGAAGTTTCAATCGCTTACGAGAACCCGCTGGCGCAACAGCTGATCGATGGTCTGTCGGATATTACCGGCCTGACCATCCACGGCATCACCGATCCGAAGCGGATCAATGAGCGTGTGCCGACGGTGTCGTTCACTGTCGAAGGCATCGTGCCGGAGACGATCGTGCGGCAGACGAATGCCGAAAACATCTTCCTGTGGTCCGGCCACAACTACGCCTGGGAGATCGTGCACCAGCTCGGCATTCCGGCCGAGCAGGGCGTGGTGCGCATCGGCATCGCTCATTACAACACTGCAGCCGAGATCGAAGAGACGCTGGAGAGCGTGCACCGCGTTGTCGCCATGCTGAGGCAGGAGCGATCCTGAGCGGGCCACGCGGGCGGATCATCGCTTGTGGGCGCCGCCAAAACCGGTGAGGAAGGCGGTGAGATTGTCGCCGAGTTCGTCGCAGAGATAACCGCCTTCCTGGACGATGACCGTCGGCAGGCCGAGCCCGGCGATCGCCTCGCCAATGCGCGAAAAACCAGACGTGCTCACCGACAGTCCGCCGAACGGATCGCCTTCGAAGGCGTCTAGCCCCAGCGCCACCACAAGCGCATCGGGCGAGAAGGCGTTGATGCGCTGGAACGCTGCCGCGAGCGCTTCGAGGAAAGCCGCATCGCCGGATTTGCGCGGCAGCGGCAGGTTGAGATTGTAGCCGAGGCCGGCGCCTTCGCCGCGCTCGTCGGCATAGCCCCAGAAAAACGGATAGAACCGCACCGGATCGGCATGCAGCGACACGGTGAGCACGTCCGGCCGGGCATAG
The DNA here is from genome assembly GCF_040318075.1 of Mesorhizobium sp. M1328. Lineage (NCBI taxonomy): Bacteria > Pseudomonadati > Pseudomonadota > Alphaproteobacteria > Hyphomicrobiales > Phyllobacteriaceae > Mesorhizobium > Mesorhizobium sp. M1328. Next base: position 539,933 of record NZ_JAMYLO010000003.1, read on the forward strand.
AAGATGCCTTGCGTGCCGTTGCCGTGGTGCAGGTCGACATCGAGGATCGCCACCCGCGCCGCCTGCTTGCGCAGAACCTGTGCGGCGACCGCCGAATTGTTGATGAAGCAGAAGCCGCCGGCGACATCGGCAAAGGCGTGATGGCCGGGCGGCCGGCACAGCGCATAGGCGGCCGGCGCTCCCGACATCACCGCCTCGGCGGTTTCAACCGCGCTCCAGGCGCTCCAAAGCGCGCTCTGCCACGTCTCCCCGGAGATCGGGCAGGCGGTGTCGGCCATGTGGTAGCCGGCTTGGCCGACCGCCGAGGCCGGATAGGAGCCGTTCCGCGCGATCGGGTGGATGTTGGGGATGACCTCGGCCGAGGCGCCCTCGATGCGCTGCCAGCGCGCGAAGATATGCTGGAGGAAATCGAGATATTCCGGCGTATGCACCGCCGCAATCGGGCCGAGCCCGTGATCCCGCGGCCGTTCGATCGTGCAGCCGGCAGCCTTTGCGCCGGCTAACAATCGCTCGACCCGTACCGGCTTTTCCGGATTGGGCTGCGGCGCGCCGCTTGAGAGGAACGCCTTCGGGTCGTGGCGCTTCTGTTCTTCGGCATAGAAGGCTTTCATGTTGGCTCCTCCGGTGCGTCGGCAAAGGCGAAAAAGGCCTCGCCGACGATCTTTTGCACCTGCTCGTAGCTCGACCAGGCAATGCCCAACCGTTCGTAAAAAGCCTTGGCGGTCTCGTTGTCGGTGTCGACGGACAGCCTGAGGTAAACGCCGCCGTCTTTGCGGCATTGCGCCGCGACCCGGCGCAGCAGGCGCTCGCCGATCCTGCGGCCGCGAAACCGGTCCTCGATATAGAGGTCCTGCACATAGATGCCGGGCCGGCCCATCCATGTCGAGAAGATCGGAAAATAGAGGCACAGCCCGGCAAATTCGCCGCCGACTTCGGCGATCAAGGTCGAGAAGGCAGGCTTTTCGCCAAAGCCATAGGTGCGGAGATCCTGAGCTGTCGAGGCGATCTCCTGATGGGCGCCGACATGCGCGCCCAGCCGTAGGAGCGCGGCGTGGATGGTTTCGACGTCTTCGCTGGTGCCGGGGCGGATAAGTACGTTTGTCGATGGCGTACTCACGGCAGGCAGAGTGCCCAGGCACCCCCCTCTGTCCTGCCGGACATCTCCCCCTCATGGGGGGAGATTGGTAGCTTCGATCTTGTCGCCCATCCTGCAACATCGGCAATTGGCGAAGGCCGCAGTGATGTCCAATCTCCCCCCTTGAGGGGGAGATGTCCGGCAGGACAGAGGGGGGTGTGACGGATCACAATCATCTCAGGCCACAACCATCAGAACGCCACACGGTCGCCGCCCTTGAGCGCCAGCATCTGCCGCGCCTCGGCCGGCGTTGCAACGTCCAGCGACAATCCGTCGAGCACGCTGCGGATGCGGCGCACCTGGTCGGCATTGGACTTGGCGAGCTGGCGCCCGTCGTAGAGGCTGTCCTCCAGCCCGACGCGGACGTTGCCGCCCATCGCCGCCGCAATCGAGATCATCGGCATCTGGTGGCGTCCGGCGGCCAGCACCGAAAACTGGTAGCTGTCGCCGAACAGTTTGTCGGCGATGTGCTTCATGTGGACCAGGTTTTCGGGATCGGCGCCGATGCCACCGAGGATTCCGAACACGAACTGGATGAACAGCGGTCCCGACACCAGCCCGCGGTCGCGGAAATGCGCCAGCGAGTAGAGATGGCCGACATCGTAGCATTCGAATTCGAAGCGCGTGCCGCATCCGCGCGCAAGCTTTTCGAGCACCGTCTCCATGTCGGCAAAGGTGTTCTTGAAGATCGTGTCGCGGGTCGCTTCGAGCAGCTTCGGCTCCCATTCGTGCTGCCACTCCCGCGGCCGGTCGAGCATGGGGAACAGCGCGAAATTCATCGAGCCCATATTGAGCGAGCACATTTCCGGCGCGGCCCTGAGCGGGGCGGCCAACCGCTGGTCGAGCGTCATCAGCGAGGAGCCGCCGGTGGTGATGTTGATCACCGCATCGGTCGCCTGCTTGATGCGCGGCAGGAACTGCATGAACACCTCGGGGTCGGCGGTCGGCCGCCCGTCCTTAGGGTCGCGGGCGTGAAGATGCAGGATCGAGGCACCGGCTTCGGCGGCGGCGATCGCGTCGGCGGCGATCTGGTCCGGCGTCACCGGCAGATGCGGCGACATCGACGGCGTATGCACCGACCCGGTGACGGCGCAGGTGATAATGACTTTTCGCGGTGCCATGGTCGCCTCAACCTTCGACCGGCAGGTCGAGCTCGCCGGCCAGCACCTCGAGCGAGTCGCCGATGATGGATACGATCTCGCCGATCTGCGCGGCGGTGACGATCATCGGCGGCGCGACCATGAAATTGTCGCCGTCGACACCGCCCTTGACCTTGCGTCCGTAGATGATCAGGCCGCGCTCATAGGCGAGGTCGAGCAGGCGCTGGGTGGCCATTTTCGCGGGCTCGATCGGCCTCAGAGTGTCGGGATCGGCGACCATTTCGGCACCGGTGAGCAGGCCCTTGCCGCGGACATCGGCGATGAATGGAAACCGTTTGGCCAATCCCTTCAGTTCGTCCATCAAAAGGTCGCCCATGACAGCCGCGTTGGCGATTAGGCCGAGGCGGTCCATTTCGCCGAGTACGGCGAGCCCGGCGGCGCAGGCGAGCGGATTGCCGGCATAAGTATGGCCGTGCTGGAAGCCGCCCGATGCGAGCAATGGCTGCACCAGCCGCATCGGTGCCGCCAGCGCGCCGAGCGGCGCGTAGCCCGAGCCCAGCCCCTTCGATAGCGCAACGATGTCGGGCTTGCAGTTCCAGTGGTCGCCGCCGAGGAATTTTCCGGTGCGACCCGCACCGCTCATCACTTCGTCATGGATGAGCAGGATGCCGTAGCGATCGCAGATCTCGCGGATGCGCGGATAATAGCTGTCCGGCGCCACAAGTGCTGCCGTGGCAGCGCCGCCGACCGGCTCCATGATGAAGGCGAGCACGCTTTCCGGCCCCTCGGCGAGGATCTTTTCTTCCAGCATATCGGCGTAGCGGATGCCGCGCTGTTCCATCGATAGATTGTCGCGGTCGCGCCAGGCGATGGGCGCCGGCACGGTCGGCATGACCTGCATCATCGGCGTAAAATTTTCGGCCAGCGCATCGTCGCCGGTGACGGCGAGCGCACCCAGTGTGCCGCCGTGATAGGAGGGAAAGCGCGTGATCACCTTCCAGCGGCTGGGCTGGCCCGTGGCGACCGCCCATTGCCGCGCCAGCTTAATGCAGGATTCCGTAGCTTCCGAGCCGCCGGAGACAAAGAAGATGCGGTCCAGGCCCTCGGGGAGTTTGGCCGCCAGTTGCCGCGCGAGCTCCTCGGCCGGTTCGTTCTCGAAATGCAGGCGGTAAGCGAAGGTGGCGCGGTCCATCTGCCGTTTCATCGCGTCGAGCACGTTGCGGTTGGAATGGCCGATATTGGCGACCATCGGCCCGCTCGATCCGTCGATGAAGCAGCGGCCGTCCTGCGTCCACATGTAGATGCCTTCGGCGCGGTCGATCAACGGCCGGCGCAGGCTGAACAGATAAAACAGATGCGAGGCTTCGCGGGCTTCCGGGGCAGGGGACTTCAGCATGTCATGACTTTCCAAGATAGCGGTCGAGGACATTTCTGGTGACACGCTCGACCATCGCATCCTGCCTTAGCAGGCCGGCAACCCATTCGCAGCTTCCGGCGTGAAACACCTCGCCCTTGCCGCGCCGGAAATTGACGATCATGCCGTTGCCGCGTTTGACCTTGTCGAGATTGGCATCGCTTGCCTCGCCGAACAGCGTTTCGGCGGTGAAGCGCCCGTCCTCGTCGCCGAGAAACTGGTCCTTGAGCGGAATGTCGGCGCTTTCCTCGACCTGGCTCGCCATGCCGACGGCCAGCACTTGCAGGCCGTCCGGTGCGCCGCTGTCGGGCTCGGGGTAGGGCAGGCCGCCGCGGATCTCGAAGTCGAGCCCGTCGACCTCGTAACCATAGACATGGCTGTCGGCGCCGAGCAGGTCGCCATAGTAGATGCCGGTACCGGCAAAGGCCCAATGCTCCGGCCGGTAGACCGGAAAGCCGCGCACGCCGCGCGGCGCGCAGCCGCCCCAGCCGGCATAGACGCCTCTTGTCGCGTTGAGGCCGAAGGTCGCCGCACCCGGCCGGCCGATTTCCGGCGCCTCCCAGGAGTTAGTGGCGCGCCTTATGTCGCCGCCGCGATAGGCCGGGTCCTCGGCGCGGGCGCGGTATTTGTAGCAGACCTGCCGACGCCCTTCGTCCTCCAGCCTGGTCTGCCACATGAAATTGCCGGCAAAGCGCGCTGCATGGCCGCCGCGCTCGACATAGGTGTCGACCGCATCGCGCATTTCCCAGGTCCAATATTCGTCGTGGCCGACGAAGACGACGCAGTCATAGCCGTCGAGGATGTCGGGCGAAAAATGCAGATCGTGCTGGCTGGCGAGATCGACGGCGTAGCCGGCACGCTCGGCGAAGCGGAAGAAATGGCTGTCGTAGCTTGCCCAGCCCGACGAGGCGTATTTCTTGGAATGGCCGGTAGCAAAGGCCCATTCCATATGCGGATAGCGCGGCACGGTTTTCGGCTGCACGGCGACTTCGAGCGGCACGCGCGGCGCGTCCTTGGGCAGCACGACGAAGCCGCGGCACCACGGCCGCTGCGTCGATACCATTCGTGCATACTGGTCGCGGCCTGGCCCGGTGATGCCTTCGTAATGGTTGGAACCGCCCCATGTGTTGTAGGCGAGCCAGGTGCCGGTGGCCGCGACCTGCAGCACGCGGCCGGGTTTCTTGCCGGGTTGCGGCGCAAGGACGAAAAGATGGTGGCAGCGGATCACCTCGCCGTCCCGGCCATCTGCCGTCAGTGTGACGCGATAGGCGCCGGACGGCCAATCGTCGCCGATGCGAAACTCGAACGACACTTGCCAGCCGCAGCCTTCGACCGAACATTGATCCGGCGTATCCTGCCAGCGCGCCGCGATACCGGCCTCCTCGAACATTGTCGCTTCCGCGCCGCCGTCGCGGATGATCGCGATGCCGAAACTGGCGGCTGTCGAACTGACATGCAGCGCCATCATGTCGCCAGGACGGTAGGAAAAACGGTCGCTGTAGCACCAGATTTCGCCACGCCCGCCATCCATCCCCGGCCATTCCCAGTAATGGCTGCGCACCGCCTGGCGTCGCTGCTCCGGCGTCAGTCCGAAATCGGGAAACTCTGTCGGCAGATGGTTCATGGACACCGCTAAGGTCGAAGGCCGCCATTTCGGCCATCGGCCGGCCAAGCGTCAATTGGAAACGATCGGGCCAGCCATTGCCGGGCCGCTCCCTTGGCCTTGCCGGCCAAACAGACTATCTCACAAGGGCGGCCTTGTCCGCATGGGAGCCGATATGCTGAGAGTGCAAAAGGTCAGGGTCGACGACATCTACGTGCCGACCGCGCGCAAGAAGACGCTGCATCCCGAAACCGTCCGCCATCTGGCCGAGGACATTCTGGAAAACGGCATGAAGATGCCGATCCAGGTGCGCCATGACGGCAAGCGCCACATCCTCGTCGAAGGGTTGCATCGGCTGGAAGCGGCCAAGTGGCTCGGCGAGACCGAGATCGACGCCTATCTGGTGCAAGCCAAGCGTCACTGAAGCCACTCATTTCCGTCGTTCGAATCTCCGGTCCCGCGGATTTTTTCTCGCGAACCGTGTCGGCTTGCGTCTTGTCGGTTCGTCCTAGACACGAAAGCCAAAACCGACATGTGAGGAAACACCATGACCACCAAGCTCGACATCGCCCCCAACTCCGACCGCGAGTTGGTTCTCGCCCGCATCATCGATGCGCCGCGCGAGAACGTCTATCGCTGCTGGACCGAGCCGAAGCTCTTGACGCAATGGTTCGCGCCGAAGCCGTGGACGACGCCGCGCGCGGAGATGGATGTTCGGCCCGGCGGTACCAGCCTCGTCGTCATGGCCGGTCCTGACGGCAACGAGTTTGCGAACCCCGGCGTCTTCCTCGAAGTCGTGCCGGGCAGGAAGCTCGTCTTCACCGATGCCTATACCAAGGCGTGGGAGCCTTCCGCCAAACCGTTCATGACCGGGATTGTGACACTCGAGGACGAGGGCACGGGCAAGACCCGCTACATCGCCCGGGTTGCGCATTGGTCGGTCGCCGACCGCGAACAGCACGAGAAAATGGGTTTTCACGAGGGCTGGGGCCAGTGCGCCGAACAGCTCGAGGAGGTCGCAAAGCGACTTTGATGCAAACGGGAGAGGGAGACTGATATGTCCAGATCTATATTTTTTGCCATTTTCGCCTCGGCCGCCGCGCTCTTTGCGGCGCCGGGCACCATCAACGCAGAGGAGGCCAAGCCCGCCATGACGACCGCAACCGCAACACTGCCGACGCCGGAAAAATCCGGCCTGCTGCCGATCAACGGCCTGAACTATTATTACGCCGTCTATGGCAAGGGCGAGCCGCTGCTCCTGCTGCATGGCGGTCTCGGCACGACCGACATGTTCGCGCCGATCCTGCCGAAGCTTACCGAAAACCGCACCGTCATCGGGGTCGACCTGCAGGGCCATGGCCGCACCGCGCTCGGCGATCGGCCGCTCAGCCTGGAGGCGATGGGCGACGACATGGCGGCGATCGTCAAGGCGCTCGGCTACGACAAGGTCGACGTCATGGGTTATTCGCTGGGTGGCGGCGTCGCCTTCCGCATGGCCGTGCAGCATCCCGACGTGGTGCGACGGCTCGTCCTGGTCTCGACCGGCTACGCCGCGGACGGCTTCTATGCCGAGATGCGTGGCCAGCAGGCACAAGTCGGCGCGGCGATGGCCGACATGATGAAGGACACGCCGATGTACAAATCCTACGTCGCGGTCGCGCTGCATCCGGAGGATTTTCCGAAACTCCTTGACCAGCTCGGCGCCTACATGCGCAAGGACTACGACTATTCGGCCGACGTGCCGAAGCTGAAAATGCCGGTGATGCTGGTGTTCGGCGACAGCGACATGTACCGGCCCGAGCACGAGATCAAATTCTATCAGATGCTTGGCGGCGGGCTGAAGGACGCCGGCTGGATGCGCGAGAACCTGTCGCAGAACCGTCTGGCGATCGTGCCGAACCGCACCCATTACGACGTGTTCTTCGCGCCGGAACTGACAGCTGCCGCGCTGCCGTTCCTCAATGGCGAGACCAAGGTCAAGACCTGGGATGAGGTCGTCAACGAAACTAACTGACGCCCGGTCAATTGTCTGCCGGCCGTCTCTCGCGAGATGGCCGGTTTTCGCGGCATGAGGCCTTGGGCCCGGCGCGTCGGGCATCGTGTATCGGCCGGATCACAGGAACCGATGGCGCCCTATCAAAGCTTTTCAATTGACGCTGCCATGCCCGTCGCTACGGTTCGCCGATCTTCTCCAAATGACGGATCGGAGCAATGGCAAGATATCAGGGTGGATGTTTATGCGGGGCGGTGCGCTACCGCGCCGAGGCGGCACCGATCAATGAGCGCGTCTGCCATTGCCGGATCTGCCAGAAGGCGCTGGGTGCCGCCTTCAACGCGCGCGTGCTGTTCCGCATCGACGATGTGACGGTCGAAGGACCGCTGGCGATGGTGAATTCCTCCCCCGATCTCAAGCGCGGCTTTTGTCCGCGCTGCGGCACGACGATGTTTTCCCGACGCGATTCCGCCGGCATCGTGGGCGTCACCACTGGCTCGCTCGACGATCCCTCAGTGTTCAGGCCTGAGATGCACATCTGGACCGCCTCGAAGCAGCCCTGGGTTCAGATCGACGACGGCCTGCCGCAATATGAAGGCGCGCCACCGCCGGTTTGAGGTGAAATCTGGACAAAATTTAATCCGAAGCGACACGAGATAGCCGGCAAAGCGTCATTGGTGGGCCATCATTGCTGCCTATCTATTGTGTGCGGGCAGGCAGTCGAGGAGGCGACGGATGAACGACAGCATCAACACCCTGGACGAACTCTTGAGCGATCCGATGATCAAGCTGGTGATGGAGCGCGACCGCGTGCAGCCGGCGGAACTTCGCACTCTGCTCGAGGAAAAGGTCCGCCGGGCGGACGATGATGTGGCGGTCAACGATCGTTTTGTACCGCCGGCCCACTTGATGGCCACGACCTGCCACAAGCTGTGGCTGTGCGGCTAGGGTCTTGAAGCGGTCAGCCGGAATTTGCCGGCAAATAGCTGTAATGGCTGCGGAAATAAGCGAGCCTGAAGCCGAGGCGCGCATAGTTGCGATACGCCGGCCCGTCGCGTTCGGCGTGCGGCGCCTCGATGTCGGCCACGAACAGTTTTGCACCGGCCGCAAGTCCGTCGCGCACCATCGGTTCGCCGAGCATTGCATCGAGGTCGAAGCTCGGCGCCATGATGCCGGGCACCGGTGCGTCGATGCCGCTCCAGGCCATGCCGTCGGCACCGATGAACATCGAGCGCACCGCCGCCACCGTGCCCTCCCGCCGCAGCATGTAATGATGCCAGCCGCGCCGGCCGGCCAGCACCAGCAACCACGGTGAGGTCGGCAACCGATATTGGCTGTCGATGAACCCAGCCCATTCTCTTGCCGTTGCCGGCGTCACCCGCTCGACCGAGACATCCTTCGTCGGGAAAAGCGGCTCCGTTGGCAATGGCGTGGCGTCGCGAAAGATGCGTTCCCAGCCGCCCTGACGCTGCAGGCCGCGTGCCTCGAGCCAGCAGCTGAGCGTCGCGGGCTCGGTATGCGGATTGGTGTAGAACCAGGGCCGCAGAATACCGGCCTCGCGATAATGCGTCAGAAGCGCATCGAGCCGGCTCTCGGTGGCCGCGCTATCGACACCGAAATTCTTGACGCAGTTGAAATGGATGAACGGGATCGTCGTGCAGGTGGTCCAGACGAGATCGCCATCTTCGGCGATGGCCAAGCCTTGCCTTGCGGCAAAGTCTGCCGGAGCGGCGCGATAGAGATCGAGCCAGGCATTGACCTCGGCGCGTTCGATAACGCGGCTGAGGTCGCGGGATATCTCGTCAATCCTGATGGCAGGCGAGTGCGGCTCCGGCGGGACGACGGGCTGCAATTCTGACAAGGCGGCAGGCTGCATGACGTCCTCCCAAGTATGGCCTTACACTGTAAGATTAGGGGAGACTAATCTCATGCAGTGAGTTGTCAAGCGGGATTGCGAGGCAGCGACGTGGCCGAACGTCGGAGGGATAGCGCCCCTCTGTCCGGCCGATTTCCCGATACAAAGCCCTAACAAGTCGATTCAAACTTTGTTGGTAGTTTCTTGTTAGGAATCCAGCTTGGTTTGTCCGGCGGCGTTGTCCTGCCTTCGGTCTGTTGTGTTTTGCGTACAGGTCCAGATGCGGATATCAGGCGTCGTCATCTTTTCGATCGCAGCGCTGTGCCTTGCCGGCTGCACGTCGACCTCCGGCGTCGATGCGCTGCAAATGCCGTCCAGCGAGACCACCAGCTCGGTTGTACGGCCACCCGCGCCGGTGGCATCCGTGGCGAAAACTGATGCCGCGCCCGCTTTTGCCGAACAGGAGCAGGACGAACAGCCGGTCGCGATGGACGTACCCGATCAGGGCGTCGAACCGCCGGCCGAGGTGATCGCGCTGATGTCGCCGCCGAAGCGGCTGGCACGCGCAGCACCGGCGATGCTTGCCGAGCCGGTCACGCGCTATGGCTTTCGCGACGCCAAGCCGATCAATTTCGGCAAGTCCTCCTCGCCAAGGCGCCTTGCCGTTCACGGCGTCGACGTTTCGCGCTGGCAGGGCAATGTGAACTGGCAAAAGCTGCGCGCCCAGGGCGCCAACTTCGCCTACATCAAGGCCACCGACGGCGGCGATCATATCGACCCGATGTTTACCAGGAACTGGCGCAATGCCGACGCCGCCGGCCTCAAGCGCGGCGCCTATCACTTCTTCTACTGGTGCCGCACCGCCGGCGAGCAGGCCGACTGGTTCATCCGCAACGTGCCGAGGGTCGAGGGCGCGCTGCCGCCGGTGATCGACGTCGAGTGGAACGGCGAATCGAGCTGCAAGCGCCGCCCGTCGCGGCAAAAGGTGCTGGAAAAGATGCAGGTGTTCATGGACAAGCTCGAGCGCCACTACGGCCAGCGCCCGATCATCTACACCGCGCCCGACTTCTACCGCGACAATCTCAGGGGCGCCTTTCCCGATTACCCATTCTGGCTGCGCGCCGTGGCGGCGCACCCATCAAAGGTCTATCCCGACCGCAAATGGCTGTTCTGGCAATATTCCGGCTCTGGCCTGTCGCACGGGGTGAGGGGCCGCATCGACCTCAACGTCTTCCACGGCGATGAGAAGGCTTGGCGAGACTGGACTGGCGGCCGGCAGATGGTGGCCGAGGCGGAGTAGCGCGGCGGGTCGGGTGCTTGGCTTCCACCGTCGGTATCCCGCCGCGGTCACGGCGTGGATCCTAGGGTCTCCGCAACGTCGCTTCGCTCCTGCTCCGCCCTAGGATGACGAAGGAAGGGATGTTCCCGCTAGTTACCGGCCTTGGCGATTGGCCTTCGGCCTCCGTGTCTTCGTCATCCTAGGGCGGAGCGAACGCGAAGCGGAGCGCAGACCCTAGGATCCATGCCGTGCCGTCGAAGAGAAACGCGCGGTGATAGCTACCAGCCCTTGGTTCGGCTGGCGGCTCTACGCCTCTATATATTCGCCAAGCTGACCCCTTTGGGCACATCCAGTCCATCGGCTCGCAAGCCTCCGATGTGAAAGCGTATTGCGTCGCGAATTTCGGTTTCCACCTCGAGCACCGATCGCAATGCAGCCGGGTAGGTCCGGCAGCTAAGCGGAAAAATTGTTTCCGGCTTTTTCGATGACCGCCGCGTAACGCATTGCGCAACCTCTTCGGTTGGAAATGTCATTATGGCCAGCGGCCGATCATCTACACTGACGTAGTTGAATAGCAGCTCCTCCTGACATCCTTCCTGCTCGAAAGAGCACATCGTCGCGGATATCGAGGACGGCTTCGAGTCAACGCTGAGCGCAGGGCGCCGTTCGGTGGGCGAGGGCGTCTACTCCCTCATGCCAGCCTCTTCACCACCAAATCCTCGCTGCGGTCCACTGAGAGCACAGGCTGACCCATCCTCAGGTGTAGCTCGATAGCCGACACGCTTCCCCATAGGGTCCCCGACGTGGCTTGTGACCGACACGTCTCGATCACGCAAAACAGGAGCGCATCATGTCGCAGGCAGAAACAAAAACCCGCACGACTGGTCAGCAGGAGACAAACATGAGCTTGGACAACATTTCACACCCCTCGATCCAGCACTGCGCCGACAGCCTGAACGCCAAGCACAGCAACGGTAGACCGGAGCCCGAATTGGTTCCGTCGCGCTACGCGCTGCAGGTCGGCGACATCGACGTGCTGGTGGTCAGCGATGGAGTGCTGCCGATACCAGCGCCGGTTATGGCATACAACGTCGACCCGGCCCTCCGGGAGGCTTGGCTGGACGACATGTTCCTGCCGCCGGACGTGCTCGAGTGGCCGCTGAACGTGGTCGTCGTACGCAGCGGCGACCGGACCATACTGGTGGACGCCGGGCTGGGGATGGACCCGGACTTGCACTTGCCGAGGGCCGGGCGGTTGGTCTCGCGACTGGAGGCCGCCGGCATCGATCTCGCATCAGTCACCGACGTGGTGCTTACCCATATGCACATGGACCATATCGGCGGGCTGCTCATCGACGGGGTGAAGGACCGGCTGCGTCCGGATCTGCGGATTCACGTGGCGGCCGCCGAGCTCAAGTTCTGGGAGTCGCCCGATTTCTCCCGCGTCTCCATGCCAACGGGGTTCCCGGATGCGCTGCGGCGGGCGGCCAAGCGGTTCGTGAACGACTACCACAGCCAGTTGCGGCCGTTTGAGACGGAGCACGAGGTGGCGCCGGGGGTGGCCGTCACGCTCACCGGTGGCCACACCCCCGGGCACAGCGTGGTCCGCCTAGCGTCCGGCGGCGATCGACTGACCTTCGCCGGCGACGCCGTGTTCCAGGTCGGGTTCGACCAACCCGACTGGCACAACGGCTTCGAACACGACCCCGAGGAGGCGGCCCGCGTCCGCATCAATCTTTTGCGGGAGCTGGCGGCGACCCGCGAGCCGCTGGTGGCCACTCACCTGCCGTTCCCGTCTATCTGCCATGTGGCGGTGGACGGCGATGTCTTTCGTTGCGTGCCGGCTGTCTGGGACTACTGACCCGCTTATTGGGTTAGGGCCGAGCACAGCGTTTGAACGACCGCACGAGCAACGTCGCGAGCTTTGAGTAGCTAGGCATCGGGCGTGCCTGATCGGGTAGTGGCAATTGGCTTGTTTTGACCGTTAGAGGTGGGTTGCCGTCAACCCACCTCTAAGCGATCAACTTGCCTATCAGCTATCTCAGCTGCACCCGCTCGTAGCCCCACAAGTATCGCACTTTTCACACGTCCCGTTCCGCACCATCGTGAAATTGTGGCACTCCGAGCATTCGTTGCCGGTGTAGCCCTGCATCAGCGATTGCTGGCGCCGGTTGGCGGCGAGCGCTTTGGCTTCGGCTGCTTCTTTCGCCGCCTCGTCGGTGAACAGCTCCGTCGGGTCGGACGCTTCCGCGTAGACGATGTCCTCGACCAGTTCCCTGGCGCGCTCCTCGTAGTCGCGCTTGTAGGCGATGGCTTCGTCGCTTGCCGGCTTCAGCGTCAGCACGTTGGAGCCGGAGAAGGCGGTCGGGGCGGTACGGGCCGGAGTTCCGGAGCCCGAACCGGCAAAGCCCTTGGGCTCGGCACCCATGCCCGACACCAGCTTGACCGGCGAGGCACCGCGGGTGAGACCCTTGGAGAAGGGCGTCGCCTTGCCTTCGTTGATGCCGCGCCCGAGTGCGGTCTTGTCGAAGTCCGACTGATCGACATGGGCGAGGTCGTTGCGGCCGAGATAGGAGACGGCAAGTTCGCGGAAGACATAGTCGAGGATCGACGTGGCGTTCTTGATGGCGTCGTTGCCCTGCACCATGCCCGCCGGCTCGAATTTAGTGAAAGTGAAGGCCTCGACGAATTCCTCGAGCGGCACGCCATATTGCAGGCCGAGCGAAATGGCGATGGCGAAGTTGTTCATCATCGCGCGGAAGGCGGCACCTTCCTTGTGCATGTCGATGAAGATCTCGCCGATACGGCCGTCGTCGAACTCGCCGGTCCTGAGATAGACTTTGTGGCCGCCGACGACCGCCTTCTGGGTGTAGCCCTTGCGGCGGTTCGGCAGTTTCTCGCGGTCGCGGTAGAGACGCTCGACGACGCGCTCGACGATCTTCTCGGTCACCTGAACGGCGCGCTGTGCGGCCGGTGCCGCGATCAGCTGCTCGACGGCTTCGTCCTCGTCCTCTTCACCATCGGCGAGCAGCGAGGCGTTGAGCGGCTGCGACAGCTTCGAGCCGTCGCGATAGAGCGCGTTGGCCTTCAGCGCCAGCTTCCACGACAGCATGTAGGCGCCCTTGGCATCTTCCACCGTCGCGTCGTTCGGCATGTTGATGGTCTTGGAAATGGCGCCGGAGATAAAGGGCTGTGCCGCCGCCATCATCATGATGTGGCTGTTGATCGACAGCGAACGCTTGCCGATCTTGCCGCACGGGCTGGCGCAGTCGAACACCGGCAGGTGTTCGGCCTTCAGGAACGGCGCGCCTTCCAGCGTCATCGCTCCGCAGACATGGATGTTGGCGGCCTCGATGTCTTTCTTGGAAAAGCCCAGCGCCGGCAGCATCTCGAACGAGAAATCGTTGAGCTGCTCATCGGTGAAGCCGAACGTCTCTTTCACCCAGTCGGCGCCCAACGTCCACTGGTTGAAGACGAACTTGATGTCGAAAGCCGACTTCAACGCGGCATTGAGCGCAGCGATCTTGTCGTCGGTAAAGCCTTTGGCCTTGAGCGAGCCGGGATTGATGCCCGGCGCCTGGTTGAGATTGCCGTGGCCGACGGCATAGGCCTCGATCTCGGCGATCTGGGCCTCGGAATAGCCGAGCGTGCGCAGCGCTTCGGGCACCGCGCGGTTGATGATCTTGAAATAGCCGCCGCCGGCGAGCTTCTTGAATTTTACCAGCGCGAAGTCGGGCTCGATGCCGGTGGTATCGCAATCCATCACCAGGCCGATCGTGCCGGTCGGGGCGATCACCGTTGCCTGCGCATTGCGGTAGCCATGCTCCTCGCCGAGCTCGATGGCGCGGTCCCAGGCGGCCTTGGCATGGTCGGCAAGCTCCTGCTGCTTGAGGTCTGAGGCGACCAGCGGCACTGGGTTGACGGCAAGCTTCTCGTAGCCGTCCCTTTCGCCATAGGCCGCGCGGCGGTGGTTGCGCATGACACGCAGCATGTTCTGCGCGTTGCGGTCATAGTCGGGGAAGGCGCCGAGCTCGGCGGCCATTTCGGCCGAAGTCGCATAGGCCGTGCCGGTCATGATCGCGGTGAGGGCGGCGCAGATGGCGCGGCCCTCGTCGGAATCATAGGGAATGCCCGAGGTCATCAGCAGGCCGCCGATATTGGCGTAGCCGAGGCCGAGCGTGCGGTATTCGTACGAGAGCTTGGCGATCTCCTTCGACGGGAATTGCGCCATCATGACGGAGATTTCCAGCACCATGGTCCACAGCCGCACCGTGTGCTCGTAGGCGGCGATGTCGATAGTGCCGTCGGCGTTGCGGTAGGGCAGAAGGTTGATCGAGGCCAGATTGCAGGCGGTGTCGTCGAGGAACATGTATTCCGAGCACGGATTGGATGCCCGGATCGCACCGGCCGAGGCGCAGGTGTGCCAGTCGTTCATCGTCGTGTTGAAATGCAGGCCCGGATCGGCCGACGCCCAGGCGGCATAGCCGATCTTTTCCCAGAGATCGCGCGCCTTCAGCGTCTTCAGCACCTTGCCGTCCTTGCGGGCGGTGAGATGCCAGTCGCCGTCCTGCTCGACGGCGCGCAGGAAATCGTCCTTCAGCGACACCGAATTGTTGGAGTTCTGGCCGGAAACGGTGAGATAGGCGTCGGAATCCCAGTCGGTGTCGTAGGTCTTGAACGACATCGAGGTATAGCCCTGCTTGGCGAACTGGATGACGCGGTAGATGTAGTTCTCCGGCACCGCGTCCTTCTTGGCCGCCTTGATCTCGCGCTTCAGCGCTGTGTTGACCGCCGGGTCGAAGCAATCGTCGCCGTTGCCTTCGCAGTTGATGCAGGCTTTCATGATCGCTTCGAGGTGCTTCTTGACGATCTTCGAGCCGGTGACCAGCGAGGCGACCTTCTGCTCCTCATTGACCTTCCAGTCGATGAATTCCTCGATATCGGGATGGTCGGCGTCGACGATGACCATTTTCGCGGCGCGACGCGTCGTGCCGCCCGATTTGATGGCGCCCGCAGCACGGTCGCCGATCTTGAGGAAGCTCATCAGCCCCGACGAGCGGCCGCCGCCCGACAGCTTTTCGCCTTCGCCGCGCAGGAATGAGAAATTGGAGCCGGTGCCGGAGCCGTATTTGAACAGGCGCGCCTCACGCACCCACAGGTCCATGATGCCGCCTTCATTGACGAGGTCGTCCTGCACGCCCTGGATGAAGCAGGCATGCGGCTGCGGATGCTCGTAGGAAGACTTCGACTTGGTCAGCTTGCCGGTGAACGGGTCGACATAGAAATGGCCCTGGCTGGGACCGTCGATGCCATAGGCCCAATGCAGGCCGGTGTTGAACCATTGCGGCGAATTCGGCGCGACGCGCTGGGTGGCCAGCATATAGGCGAGCTCGTCGCGGAAGGCGCGCGCGTCTTCCTCCGACTTGAAGTAGCCGCCCTTCCAGCCCCAATAGGTCCAAGTACCGGCAAGCCGGTCGAAGACCTGGCGGGCATCGGTCTCGGAACCGTAGCGCTCGGCTTCCGGCAGCTTTGCCAGTTCAGCTTCGTCGGCGACGGAGCGCCACAGGAATGAGGGGACTTGCGTCTCTTCGACCTTCTTCAGCCGTGCCGGGACGCCCGCCTTGCGGAAATATTTCTGCGCCAGGATATCGGCGGCAACCTGGGAGAACTGCGCCGGCACGTCGATATTGTCCAAGCGGAACACCACCGAGCCATCCGGATTCTTGATCTCCGAAAGCGCCTTGCGGAATTCGATCTCCGCGTAAGCTGATTGCCCTGGCTTGGTGAAACGACGCTCGATGCGCATTGGTCCGGTCCCTTTTGTCTACATATAGCGCTTTTCCCAGAGGATTTCTGCCCTCTTGACGAAACGCGCATGGCCGCCGTCTGCCGGCGTTCGAAAACCCCGGCTCTCATCGTCACAGTCTCCGCCGCCCTGCCGGTCGAACCTCTTGCGAGGCCGCTGTCCAACGCGCTCACGGACCCTGTGGGTCCCTCAAAACTGAAAACTTTTTGTAACGCCCTCGATCGAGGGAAATTCACATTATCTAGCGTCGAACCTACCTGCAAACACTAAATATAGTGTTAACAGACAATTTATTCAAGTCCGACAATCCTCCCCTTTCGCCACCCAAGGCTTCAAAATCCCACGCCTTCGCCGGCCTCGTAAACAGGCGGGAATGCGGATCAAAACGCACATATTCCGGGAAAAAGACCGGCCTCGAAACTTTTCCGGTCGCACTCTCAACAGGAGCGCATGGCCTATAAAAGGCGACTCGTTTTGCGGCGTCAAGGATTCGTTTGCGTAGCTTTTATGACCCCAACATCTTGTGTGTCACATATGTGGATAACGGGGATAGAAGCGCGCGCTGATTCAGTTTTTTATGGCTTGTAGCCACAAGCCTGGTGCCGACGCTCGAAGGCCCTTCGCCGCAGCGAAGACCATGCCGACTCGGAAGCCATGTGCCGACTCAGTTGAAGCGATGCGGGTCAGCACCGAAATGAGCGATGATCTGGCAAAGGTCGGGCTCGTTGACCATGCGTACCGCCTCGGCGGCGCTGACCCATTTGCGGATGCGCGCCCGCTTTTCCTTCCACCGGTCGGCGACCTTGTCGACGTGCAGCGGGAATACCAGCACCTCGCACGGCACTTCCTCGCCGGACGCCAGCACCTTGGCATAGAAATAGCGGCCGGCCTCGTGATGCGAGATCGTGCCGCGCAGCCCGGCTTCCTCGCCGGCTTCGCGCGCCGCCGCCTCGCAAAGCGGCTCCTTTGCTTCCGGCCAGCCCTTGGGAAGCACCCAGCGGCCGGTGTCGCGGCTGGTGATCAGCATGATCTCGACGCCGTGCCCGCTATCGCGCCAGGGCAGCGCTGCAACCTGCAGGCGACACGGCGCCGTACCGAAGAGTCGCCGGACCCTTTCGGCCAGATGGTTATGCGTCGTTGGCCTCGTCAACATCGGAGAAGCTTGCCCCAGCTCCCAGAATCATTTGCCGTCTCGTGAATCTTACGGCTAATCATAAGCAATGAAAGTAAAAAACTTCATATCGACTTGTTAACTACGCCAAGAGGCGTAGATTCAGGAAATATCGTGCGCGACGGCACTTTTTCAAGGAGTGTGCGCCAGTGCGTTCCGAAGGGAACACCTTGCGCGAATCAGCCGGCGTGGTCGTCGGCGATTGGCTTCTGGTAGGTGAAGCCCATGTCCCAGGGAAAATAGATCCAGGTGTCCTGGCTGACCTCGGTGACGAAGGTGTCGACCATCGGCCTGCCTTTCGGCTTGGCATAGACGGTGGCGAAATGCGCCTTGGGCATCATCGCGCGCACGATGCCCGCCGTCTTGCCGGTGTCGGTGAGGTCGTCGATGATCAGCACGCCGGCGCCATCATCGGCGAGCAGCGCCGGCGTGACCTCCTTCAGCACCTGCAACTGCCCCTGGCTGGTATAATCGTGGTAGGAGGCGACGCAGACCGTCTCGATGATGCGGATGCCGAGCTCGCGCGATATGATGGCGGCCGGAACCAGGCCGCCGCGCGTGATGCAGACGATCGCTTTCCATTGCCCCTTGTTGGCGCCGGCAAGCCGCCAGGCGAGCGCGCGCGCATCGCGGTGGAACTGGTCCCAGGAGACCGGGAAGGCTTTTTCGGGCAGGGACATCTTTCGCGCACTCCGCAAAGCGCGCATCGCGCGCAGACACTATGGAATGCGCGCGGAATTAACTGGAAAGGCTTGGCCTTGGCAAGGGGAGTGGCAAAGCGATTGTCCTGCCAGCGGTCCCTACGAACTTACCGCGACAGGAAAGCCGCCACCGGTGCGGTGCGCAGCACCGTTCGCGTCACTCCGCCGAACAGCAGCTGGCGCAGCCAGGAATGGCTGTAGGCGCCGAGCACGAGCAGGTCCGCACCCGATTCGGCGACCCTGGTCTGGATGATGTCGTCGACCGAGGCGCCGCCGGACCTCAGCACCGAGACGCTCACGGTCGCGCCGTGCCTGGACAGCGAGGCGGCGATCTCGGCGCCGGCCGTTTCCGGCGCCTCGTCGAGCGTGTCCGGCGGGTCGATGACGATGATGTCCGTCTTCTCGGCCTCGATGATGAAGGGCAGGGCATCGAAGGCCGCGCGCGCGGCCTCCTTGCTGCCGTTCCAGGCGAGCAGCACATGCTTGAAGCTGGTGACGAGGGGGCCCAAATGCGGTACCACCAGCACCGGCCGGCCGGCATCGTAGACCAGCGTGTCGACGTCGGCGCTCGGGTCGCTGCCCGATTCGCGCTGGGCGGCGATGATCAGGTCCGCGGTGCGAACGGTCGAGATGCCGGTCAGCGCACTGTCGCCGGAAAAACTCTCGAGACTGCGCCACTCGAACGACAGGCCGGAATTCTCGATGCGCTTGTGAAAGGCGGCCTGCAACTTCTCGGCGCGCTCCCGGTTCATGTCGGCGGAAACCTGCAGGAACTCGGTGTCCGGAAAGCCGGTGGCCGAGGTGTAGGGCACGGGCAGCGCCTCGGCATGGATGCCGATCAGATGGCTCTGGAATCGGCTGGCCAGCGGGATCGCGCAGTCGAGGACGCGTTCGGCGTCCTGTTCATTCTGCAATATGGCGACGATGGTCTTGAAGCGCATGGCAATCCCTCAGTTTTACGGCGATCCCACTCGTGACAAACGTCACTGCGCGATGCTGGTTCCGTCAGGCCGGCCGATCAGCCCACTCTGCTTGCCCTGGTCAAGCTCGCCACCATAGCCTCTACGTCGGCGCGTGCCGAGTCCAGCGCCTGCTGGCTGCGGGCGCGCACCACCAGTTCGGTCCAGAATTTGCCGTCGCCATATTTCGGGTAGGAGCCGATGATCGTGTCCGGATGCTCCTTCTGGATGTCGCCCAGCGGGCCGCCGATCAGGCCTTCGCCGAGCGGACATTCCACGGTTGCCGACAGCATTTTGGTGCCGGCCCGCAACGTCGGCACGACATTGTCGAGCATCGCCTGGAAAATCGCCGGCACGCCGGCCATGACATGGACGTTGCCAATGCGAAAGCCCGGCGCAACCGACACCGGATTGTCGATGTGGTCTGCCCCGCGCGGCATCCGGGCCATGCGCTTGCGCGCCTCGGTGTATTCGATGCCGCGGGCAGCATAGCTTGCTTCCAGCAGGGCGTAGGCCTTGGCGTCGTATTCGCATGGCACGCCAAAGGCCTTGGCGATGGAATCGGCGGTGATGTCGTCATGCGTCGGGCCGATGCCGCCGGTGGTGAAGACATAGGTGTAGCGGGCGCGCAGCGCATTCACCGCAGCGACGATCTCGTCTTCCTCGTCCGCAACGATACGCACTTCCTTCAGGTCGATGCCGATCGCCGTCATGATGTCGGCGAGGTGGCCGATGTTCTTGTCCTTGGTGCGGCCGGACAGAATCTCGTCGCCGATGACGAGCATGGCGGCGGTGACGATTTCGGTCATGGCAGGCTCCGGCAACGGGTCGCCTGAGATAGCGCGGGGAACGGCCGGCGGCAATGCCGCCAAACCACGGATCCACCTGTACCACCTCCCTTGCAGTGGACCCTTCGGCGGGTGATGCTGCGTGCCGGTTTGGGGCCTTGAGCAAGAACATGCCGTTATCGATTCTTCTATGGCTGCTTGGCGTGCTGTTTTTGCTGGCGCTCGTCATGGCAGCCTATCCGTTTCTGGCGACGCGGCGGATTGCGGCGAAAGCCGAAAAGCTGGTGCCGGCCAGCGGTAAATTCATCGAGATCGACGGCAACCGCATCCATTATGTCGAGACGGGCGAGGGGCGGCCGATCGTCTTCCTGCACGGCCTTGGCGCGCAGCTTCATCATTTCCGCCACAGGCTGTTCGGACGCTTCGGCCCGAACTATCGGCTGATCGCGCTCGATCGTCCGGGTTCCGGCTATTCGGTGCGGGCCGGGGGCGCCAGCGGACGGCTGCCCGAGCAGGCCGAGATCGTGCGGCGCTTTATTGAGGCGCTTGGGCTGGAAAAGCCTCTGGTCGTCGGCCATTCGCTGGGTGGCGCCATCGCGCTGACGCTGGCTGTCGAGCATCCAGAGGCGATTTCCGGCATCGCCTTGCTGGCACCGCTGACCCATCTGGAGCTGGACGCGCGCGAGAAGTTCGGCCCGCTATACGTCAAGTCGCCGCTGCGGCGCCGGATCATGGCTCATACGATGGCGATCCCGGCGGCTTTCAAATACGCAGAGCGCACGCTGGCCTTCATCTTCGCGCCGCAGGCGACGCCGGCCGACTATATGGTCGAGGGCGGCGGCTGGTGCGGGCTAAGGCCAAGCCATTTCTACGCAACGTCGACCGATGTCGTGGCCATCGAGCAGGATCTTGGCCGCATCGAGCAACGCTATGGTGAGATCACCATGCCGGCCGGCATTCTGTTTGGTGCTTCCGACATCGTTCTGGGCATCGATATCCATGGCTGGCCGGTGATGGAAAAGATCAGCGGGCTCGATTTCGAGCCGGTCGAGGGGCTTGGCCACATGCCGCAATTCGTCGAGCCGGAACGGGTCGTCGCTTTCATCGAACGCATTGCCGACCGCGCATTTGCGCCGAAGTCCGACACCGGCAGCTGACACCCTCCCGGGACCTCGCGCATTCCTCACCATGTCGGCTATTCCTTCACGGCTCCGGTCATCGAGGAAACATAGTGCTCGACAAAGAACGAATAGAGCACCACCACCGGCAGCGAGCCGATCAGCGCTCCCGCCATCAGCGCCCCCCATTCATAGACGTCCGAGCGCACCAGCTCGGTGAGCACGCCGACCGGCACAGTCTTGTTTTCGGACGACTGGATGAAGGTCAAGGCGTAGATGAACTCGTTCCATGACAGGGTGAATGCGAAGATGCCGGCGGAAATCAGGCCCGGCACCGACAGCGGCAGCACGATCTTGGTGAGGATCTGCCATCGGCTCGCCCCGTCGATCAGCGCGCATTCTTCCAGCTCGAACGGGATCGAGCGGAAATAACCCATCAACAGCCATGTGCAGAACGGGATCAGGAAGGTCGGATAGGTGAGGATGAGCGCAAAGGGCGTGTCGTAAAGTCCAAGGTTGAACACCATCACCGACAGCGGAATGAACAGGATCGAGGGCGGTACGAGATAGGCGAGGAACACCGCGAGGCCGACCTGCCGCGCCCCGGAGAACCGCAAGCGTTCGATCGCATAGGCAGCGAACACCGCAGCCAGCAGCGACAGGAACGTGGCGGCGGTCGAGATGATGATCGTGTTGAGCAGCCAGCCCGGATAAGACGTCTCGAAGAGCAGATAGCGGATATGCTCGAGCGTCGGATGCACCACCCAGAACGGATTGAAATTGGCGTAGTCGGTCATCTCGAGATTGGGCTTAACCGCCGTGATCGTCATCCAGTAGAACGGAAACAACAGCACGATGACGAATATCAGCAGCGGCAGGTAGACCGTCACCACGCGGCGCGGCACACTCTGCAGGTAACCCATGCCGCCTTCGTCGAGTTCAGGGCGTTTGCTCGTTTCGATCGCGGTCATGTCAATCTCCGCCGCCCTGCTGCCATTTGCGGCGTTGCAGGCCAAAGTAGCTGAACAGGATCGCTGCCAGCAGGAACGGGATCATGGCGACTGCGATCGCGGCGCCTTCGCCAAGCTGGCCTCCGGAAATGCCGCGCTGGAACGACAGCGTCGCCATCAGATGCGTCGCGTTCACCGGCCCGCCGCGGGTCAGCACATAGATCAGCTGGAAATCGGTAAAGGTGAACAGCACCGAAAACGTCATGGTGATGGCGATGATCGGCGTCAGCAGCGGCAGCGTCACATAGCGGAACAATTGCCAGCGGCTGGCGCCGTCGAGCGTGGCGGCCTCGTAGAGCGACTGCGGAATCGTCTGCAGGCCGGCAAGCAGCGTGATCGCCACGAAAGGAATGCCGCGCCAGACATTGGCGGCGATGACCGAAGCCCGCGCATTCTCCGGATCGCCGAGGAAGTTGATGCGATGGTCGATCAGGCCCATTTCCATCAGCGCCCAGGACAGGATCGAGAACTGCGAATCGTAGATCCACCAGAAGGCGATCGCCGACAGCACCGTCGGCACCACCCATGGCAGCAGGACGATCGCGCGGAAGAATGACTTGAACGGCAGGTTCTGGTTGAGGATAAGCGCCAGCCACAGGCCGAGCGCAAACTTCAGGATCGAGGCGCTGATCGTGTAGAGCAAGGTGTTGAAGACGGAGAGCCAGAAGACGGCGTCATCCCACAGATATTCGTAGTTCTCGATGCCGATGAAGATGCCGGGGCGGCCGATGCGGGCATCGGTGAAGCCGAGCCAGACGCCGAGCCCGAGCGGATAGGTCAGGAAGACCAGCAGCAGGGCCGCCGCCGGCAGCATGAAGCCGAAGCCGAGCGCGTTATGACTTTCAGACACGAACGTCAGAATGCGCGACAGCGTCGACCGGCGTGGCTGAGCGGCAGCGGAGGTCACGGCCATGGGTCGGCTCCTCTAAGGTCCCATTGATCGGCCAGGCGGCCATGCGCGATTCGAAGCCGGGCAGCCATGGCTGCCCGGCTGAACCCGGCTCAAACGCGATAGTAGCGGTTTGCGCGCTTCTCGGCTTCTTCCATCGCTTCTTGCGGCGTCGCCTGGCCTGTCACCGCCTTGGCGAACATGTCGACCAGCACATAGTCGGCCATGGTCG
Organism: Mesorhizobium sp. M1328; assembly: GCF_040318075.1. Lineage (NCBI taxonomy): Bacteria > Pseudomonadati > Pseudomonadota > Alphaproteobacteria > Hyphomicrobiales > Phyllobacteriaceae > Mesorhizobium > Mesorhizobium sp. M1328. The sequence goes on from NZ_JAMYLO010000003.1 coordinate 562,986, forward strand.
CAGCCGAGGCATAGCCGAGCGGGCCGGCATAGCCGTTGGGCCGCAGCGTCGCCGAGGCCTTGGCGTAGGCGGCATTGTTCGGATCGGCCGTCCACACCGGGTTGTTGTCGAAGGCTTTGAGCGTCTGGCAGCAATAGCCCGCCGAGGACGTGATCCATTGCGACATTTGCGGATCCTCGAACATGAACTGCAGGTAGGCCTTGGCCGCGTTGGGGTAGGGCGTGTAGTCGAAGATCACGGCCGTGGTCACCTGGAACAGCTCGACGGATTTCCCCACCGGACCGATCGGCAGGTTGGTGGTGCGGATGTCCTTGACCATCTCGGTCAACTTCGGATCCTTATCCTTGTTGATCTTGGCGGTGTTGTAGGCCGAGATGCCGTTGGCGATGACGCTCAATTCGCCGGCCAGGAAGGCGCGGTTGTTGTTGACGTCGAGCCAGCTTTCGGTACCGGGAATGAAGGTCTTGTAGAGCTCCTGCGCGTATTCGATCGCCTTGAGCGTCTCGGGGCTGTTGATCGTCACCTTGCCGCTCTCGTCGACCATCTGGCCGCCATGGCTCCATAGCAGCCAGTGGGCGTAGTTGTTGCCGTCGCCGACGCCGTGGCCATGCGTGAAGCCGGCCGGGTGTCCCTTCGCCTGCAATGCCTTGCAAAGCTCGAGCAGGCCTGCCGTGTCCTTCGGAAATTCGGAGAAGCCGGCCTCCTTCACCCAGCTTTCGCGATAGACGATGGCATTGCCGATGGTCGCCAGCGGCAGGCCGAGGAACTTGCCTTGCCGCGTCGCATATTGATGCGGTCCGTCGTACCAGCCGCCATATTTCGAGCCGAGATATTCGCCCAGCTCCGTCACGTCGTGCAGCTTGTCGGGATATTGGTGCGGGTCGTCGAACCAGACGAACATCAGGTCCGGGCCGGAGCCGACATTGGCGGCGACCGCCGCCTTGGGGCGGATGTCCTCCCAGCTTTCCTTGTCGACGCGGACCTCCACACCGGTCGCTTCGGTGAAGCGCTTGGTGTTGGCCAGCCATTGATCCTCGTCGCCCTGCACGAAGGGCGACCAGCGCAGCAGCCTGAGCTTGGCGCCGTCCTCGGGCTTGTATTTCAATCCCTCCTGGGCAAAGGCGGGAGAGCCGATGAGCCGGCTTCCCAAGGCTCCCGCCGCCACGCCGGCGGTGGTGCGGATCACGTCGCGTCTGGTGAATTTCATGCTTGCTTCCTCCTGCTTATTGTCCTTGCCGTCCTACTGCTCGATGGGTGTTTCGAACCGCTGTCCGGTTTTGCCGTGAAAGAGATGGATGAGGCCAGGTTCGGCCGTAAGCCAGATGGTTTCGCCCGGCGTGAAGGAATGGCGTTCCCGGAAATTGGCGACGATCTCCTCGCCGCCGGCGGTGCGGCCGATGAGCTGCACTTCGGACCCTGTCGGCTCGACCACCACGACGGTGACCGGAATGCCCTGGTGGTCGGACAGCCGTAAATGCTCCGGCCGTATTCCCAGCACGACCGGCTCACCATTGCCGATGGAAAGTGCCGACGCCAACGGGACTGAAATCCCCCCGGCGCCGCGAAACGACGGCGAGCGGTCGCTTACGATCTCGCCCCTCAGCATGTTCATGGCGGGGGAGCCGATGAAGCTGGCGACAAAGAGGTTGTTCGGCCGGTCGTACAGCTCGAGCGGCGGCCCGATCTGCTCGACGATGCCGTCATGCATGACGACGATCTTGTCGGCCATGGTCATCGCCTCGATCTGGTCGTGGGTGACGTAGACCGTCGTCGTCTTCAGGCGCTGGTGCAGTTCCTTGATCTCGGCGCGCATCTGGACACGCAGCTTGGCATCGAGATTGGAGAGCGGCTCGTCGAACAGGAAGACCTGCGGATCGCGCACGATCGCCCGGCCCATGGCAACGCGCTGGCGCTGGCCACCGGAAAGCTGGCGCGGATAGCGGTCGAGCAGCGGCACCAGTCCCAGGATTTCGGCCGCGCGCCGCACGCCGGCATCGCTCTCCGTCTTGGGAACGCCCTTGAGCATCAGCGAGAACGCCATGTTCTCGGCGACCGTCATATGCGGGTAGAGCGCATAGTTCTGGAAGACCATGGCGACGTCGCGCTCCTTTGGCGCAACGTTGTTGACGACACGTTTGCCGATCGCGATCTGGCCGCGCGAGATCTTTTCCAGGCCGGCGATCATTCTGAGAAGGGTCGACTTTCCGCAACCCGAAGGACCGACCAGCGTGACGAACTCGCCGTCATTTATATCGACGCTGACCCCGTGCAGGACCTCGACGGTCCCAAATGATTTGTAGACATCGCCGATTGCGACAGACGCCATCGATCTCCTCCCGATTGATTCCTGCAACGACTTCGAAGGAAACCGCTTTCCTGCCTGGCCCGCGACAGCGCCAGGCTCCTCCCCGGTCACGCGCGATGTGAGACGGTAGCGCTACCAAACCGACCTGTAAAGCACGCCGGCATCACCTGGATATCGACACACCCTAATCCGAAACCTCGGTCTGCGGCCGGTCGCGGCCGTCTGCGAGCTCGTCGTGCCATTTGCCGTCGGCGTCCTCGTACTGGATGCCGTCGGTGTTGCCGGCGACCTGCTGTTCGGCGGAAGCGATCTCGGCGGCGCGCAACGCGTCCTGATGGGTAGGGAACGTTTCGGAGAATGTCGAGCCGACCTTGTAGGCCCAGCCTCCGTCATGCTCGACGATCTTGTAGGTCAGTTTCGCCATGAAACCCTCCGGTTGAAAGCCCGTTGCCTCAATGCAGCCTGTCGTCGGCCAGTCTGTCGTCTGGCAGCCTGTCGTCTGGGACCAGCACGTCCGATTCCCTGGCGGCTTCGATCAGTGCCCGGCGCGCATCCGCCGTCGAACGATAACCTTCCAGCACTTTTAGGCAAGTGTCGAGGGCATCACGATGACGCGGCCCGCGATTGAGTGGCCAGACCGTCATCAGGCACTCCGCCGCCTCTTGGGCGCTGCGGATATGGCGATACTTGCCGACATGGCCGAGTTCGACCACGACCGGCTTTTCAAATGGCTTGCTGTCCATCATCGCCGCCAACGCGGAGCGGCCGATTTGGTTGCAACTGCTATTTTAGCTCAGGCGAAAATAGCTCAATAGCCGCAGTCGTTGCGCAGCCAGCGTGCATTCGCCCAGCCGGTGCGGCCGCCGAAATCGACCTTGTACCAGTTTCCGCGGCGATCGAAGATCTCGGTTTGGTCGCCGTTGAACAATTGCCCGATCATACGCGACGACGAGTTCGGCCGGGCCCGAACGGCGAGAAAGCCGCTTCCCGTTGCCAGATTGTAGTGCCTGGAAAGACCGTGCACCGTACCTTCGCAATATTGCGCCCCGGCCGGCGTCGATGAGGCGAACGACAGCCCGGCCACAACCGCGGCGGCAGCCGCAATGGAAATCCCCCTGAACGACATGTCCCTGCTCCCCCAACCCGCCGCGCCCAGCCGCGGCCCCGGCTACTCTACACCGGCAGAGGATCAAAGCGAAGCTATGGTGCCCTGTCCAGCGAGACGAACCCGCCGTCAGTTCACCGCCTTCATCCAATGCTGCATCGTCGTAACCGAGCGGGCAAGCTGCGGCGCCGGGTGGATTTTTTCACCGAAGGTGGCCGCGGCGCGCCAGCCCCAGCGCGGATCGGCAAGGAAGGCGCGCGCCAGCGCCACCATGTCGGCGCGCCCGTCGGCAACGATCGCCTCGGCCTGTTTCGGATCGTCGATCAGGCCGACGGCCCGCGTCGGGATGCCGACGGCCTTGCGCACCGCTTCGGCCAGATGCACCTGGTAGCCGGGCCCGGACGGCAGCTTCTGCAACGGCGAATTGCCGCCGCTCGAGCAGCAGAGATAGGCGACGCCGGCTTCCTTCAGCGCTTTTGCCACTTCGATCGCATCCTGGACGTCGAAGCCGCCATCGACCCATTCCTTGATCGACAGGCGCGCGCCCAGCATCAGCCTGGGCACCGCCTTCTTCACCGCCTTGGCGATCTCGACGGCGAAACGCATGCGGTTTTCCAGCGAGCCGCCCCAGCGGTCGGTGCGCCGGTTGGAGAGCGGCGACAGGAACTGGAAGATCAGATAGCCATGCGCGGCATGCAGCTCGATGAAGTCGAAGCCGGCGCGCTCGGCCCGCTTTGCCGCTTCGGCGAAGCGTTCGATGATTTGCAGGATCTCGTCGTCCTCCAGCGCCCGCGGCACCTGCCAGCCGGTGTCGTAGGCGATCGCCGACGCCGACACGATCGGCCACGGGTCCTGATCGGCGGTCAGCGGTCCGCCGCCTTCCCAGGGTTTGCGGTTCGACGCCTTGCGGCCGGCATGCGCAAGTTGCGTGCCGAATTTCGTGCCCGGCGCGGCGACCCGCTTGGCTGCATCCAGCGTGCGTCGCGCCGCCGCCTCGTTGTCTTCGGAATAGAGGCCGAGGCAGCCATGCGAGATGCGGCCGCGCCGTTCGACCTCGGTCATCTCGACGGTGACCATGCCGGCACCCGACATCGCCAGGTTCATCCAGTGATAGAGGTGCCAATCGCTGGCCGAGCCGTCCTCGGCCGAATACTGGCACATCGGCGCGACCGCGATGCGGTTGGGGAAGGTGAGGCCATCGAGGGTGATCGGCTGGAAAAGCGATGAGGTCATAAAAAACTCCGCGAAGGGTTGCCGCTATTTATGCAGCCGATTGTGCCAGCGCCAGACACGAGACGGTGAACCGGTGCTCTGGACCAATAGCTGGCCGGATTGCACGAACCGCCATTCGCGGCTACGCCTTGCCGCGGCAGCAGGGAGTCCACCATGGAAGATCGCATTCGCATCCGCTCGGAGGAAGTCCTTTCCGACGAATGGGCGGTTTTGAAAAAGACCGTCTTCGACTACCGCCGGCGCGACGGCAAATGGGAAACGCACACCCGTCAGACCTACGATCGCGGTGACGGCGCGGTGATCCTGCCTTTCGATCCCGACCGCTCGACGGTGCTTCTGGTGCGGCAGTTCCGCTACCCTGCCTACGTCACCGGCCACAAGGAGCCGCTGATCGAGGCCTGCGCCGGTCTGCTCGACGAAGACGATCCCGAAACCTGTATCCGCAAGGAGGCCGAGGAGGAACTCGGCTACCGCCTGAAGGACGTGCAGCGGCTGTTTTCGCCCTATATGAGCCCCGGCAGCGTAACCGAGCGGCTCTGGTTCTTCGTCGCCCGCTATTCGCCCGCCGATCGCATTTCCGACGGTGGCGGCGCCCATGACGAAGGCGAGGACATCGAGGTTTTGGAAATGCCGCTCGACGAGGCGCTGGCCGGCATCCACGACGGTCGGATTATCGACGCCAAGACGATCATCCTGATCCAGCATTTGAAGCTGAACCCGATCGGGAGGTGAGGCGGCCAGAACCGGGTCGAGCGGTCTGGTCTCCAGTTACGAAGGGTATCAAACGAAGACCAATCTGGTGCGGACGACGGGAATCGAACCCGTACGATCAGAGATCGAGGGATTTTAAGTCCCTTGCGTCTACCAATTCCGCCACGTCCGCAGGCCAGCCCTTTTCAGCCGGCAGCCAAAGGCCGTCAAGCCGTCTTCTGCCGTCGACAAATCTGGCACCGGAAGCTAGCGAGGGCCTATTACCTACAGAGATACAAACAAAATCGTTTCACCTGGAAAGTTTTTAGCGGCAGCTTCCGCGGCTACCGCGAATGCGCGTCCCCCGTTCGCAGGATGCGTTGAGGCGCTCCGCCCTGATAGACTCGAATTGGCAAGGGGATCGGCGCGCCGATACTCGACGCCGTCCTCTACGAACCACTGGGAGATTGTCATGCTCAAGCTTGCCACTGCCCTGGCACTGCTGCTTGTTGGGACGGCGCCTCTGTTTGCCGATGACATGCCGATGAACGCCAAAGACATCAAATGGGCTCCTGCGCCTGCTGTCATTCCCGCTGGCGCTGAAATGGCTGTTATCTCTGGAGATCCCTCAAAGGACGGCGCCTATGTGCTGCGGTTGAAGACACCCGCCGGCTACAAAATTGCCGCACATAATCATCCCACCACGGAATACGTAACGGTGCTTTCCGGCAACTTCCATATTGGAATGGGCGATAAGCTCGACGAGGCGAAAGGTGTCGAACTGACTGCTGGCGGCTTCGGCGTCGCGCCGGCCGGAATGAATCACTTCGCCTGGACGACAAGCGACACGATTATCCAGGTTCATGGCGAGGGGCCATTCAAGATCACCTACGTCAACCCGGCGGACGATCCGAGCAAAAAGTGACAGTTCGGGATCGAATTGATTGAACCGGCTGAAGGCTCGAACGATGGGGTGCGTCAAACTCAGCGACCGTCGATTCAGAAGATCCGCTAACGCGGCGAAAGCTGATTGGCCGCAACGGAATCATATTCCGCTTGGGCCATTTTGCCATGAATGGGGCCAAAACAAAAAACCCGCCTCGGGAGGCGGGTCGTTGGAGCCAATTAGCACCATAACCAAATTAGTAGCATAGCTGCCGGCACAAAGCAAGAACAAAGTTGCTCCTTCAGCGTTGGAACGCGGCTTTA